>NZ_CP019893.1:3275455-3930546 GCF_002156705.1 Natrarchaeobaculum aegyptiacum | reverse complement strand
TGCAGTATCGCGTGGCTTCCGAGTGGACCCCCTTAAGCGTATGGAGATCGATCGCGGGTGTAAATTCGACGTGTTAGCGGCTCGAGACGGTTTGATTCGAGCCGTTGGCTGAATTATTGATGAACGGCATCCCTCGCGTGTCTATCTTCGACGAACGCGCACCCACACCCCCGTCGCGGGTGTAACGGGGTGGAGGAAGGTGGTCCCCTGGTGGGTTTTTGCCGAGTCGAGGACGAGCACTCGAACAGTGACGTCGAACTCGACGACCGTGCCCGCCGAAGACGTTGGAGGGGACACACACCCCCATCGCGGATGTAACGGTGAACGGATGGTGACGTAATTTCGAACGGGTCGATTTTGGCGGATTCGGACGTGGATGTCCCGAAATTTTCATCCGCGACGGAGGTGTGTACGTTTCCAGTACCCCCACGCATTCGCCGTTACAAACGCGACGGGGGTGTGTCCCCGTCTCAATGTCCGCCACAATCGTTCGCGTTCGACCTCGAAACCCAAGTTTTCGGCCTCGACAGCCAGAAAGTACCGCAGAACGGACCACTTTTGTCGGCCGGACGGATAGCACTCACGAAGACGACGACTCTCGGGGGAGTGTTTCAGCCTCGAGACGCTACACCACCGTCTCGCCAGCAACGATATCCCGAATACATGCTCGCTAATAACGATATCCAGAACGCATGAGCAATTCGCCAGACCCGGATCGGAGCGTCGAAACCGATACGACCGCAGACGACACTCGACCGCTCACCCGCTCGCCTCCCGCCGTCGCAGTCGTCGACGCCCAGTCGCCCGGCAACGTCGGCACCATCGCTCGAGCGATGAAGAACTTCGGATTCGAGGACCTCCTCTTGATCGATCCACCGGATCTGGATCCGGATGGCGAGGCATACGGCTTCGCTGGACACGCTCGAGACGACGTTCTCCCGAACGCGACCGAACTCACGTTCGACGAACTCGTCTCCGAATACCACACGATCGGATGTACTGCAGTGACCAACGAAGACGATCGCAGCCACGTTCGATTTCCGTTCTCGACGCCCGCCGAACTCGCGATCCGGCTACCGACGGTCGAAGCGAAAACCGCCCTCGTATTCGGTCGGGAACGGATCGGCCTGACGAACGAAGAACTGGCTCGAATCGACGAGATCTGTTCGATCCCCGCAAACGCCGAGTATCCCGTCCTCAACCTCGGGCAAGCGGCGACGATCACGCTCTACGAACTTCGGTCGCTGACGCTCTCACCCGAAGAGACGCAACTCCCGGACGTCGACCGCGTTCGAGCACCGGAACCGACTCTCGAGCGACTCTACGACCAGTGGGAAGCGCTCCTCGCAGAACTGAACCACCCAGAAGAAAAGCGAGCCAAGACGATGCGGATGGTTCGACGAGTGTTCGGTCGGGCTGACCTTACGACTCGAGAGGCGAACACCTTCCTTGGACTGCTCCGGCGGGCGACAGAGCGCCCGGACGAACAGGCGGAGACCTCGGCTGACGATTCCTGAGGCGACGGTTCGTCCTCGATGACGTTTGGCAGTTCGTCCCGAGTGACCTTCGTCTCTCTTTTCCCCCAACCTAGTACTAGTCCTAGTCTAGTCCTAGTCTAGTTCTAGACTAGTTTTAGTGTATGGTTGATAATAGGTCTCTCAGCCGTGTAAGCAGCGTATCGTCCACACAACGGCATACTGCTTGGTGGCTCACGCCGTCGAGACGAAGCGATCCGACTCGGCCTCGAGTTGCAGGTCGAACAGTTCGCCGAGCAGGTTCAGCGTCGGTCCGGATCGAACGTCCGGACTGAAATAGAAGTGACCGAGCGCGTCGGCGGTCTCGAGCCGTCTGGTCAGCAGGTGGAGAAATCGGAACACCGTCTCGAGTTCGAACGCGTCGACGATCTCCGAGAGCACTTCGAACGAGACCGAAAACCGGACGTCGGGGCCGTCGTGCTCGTCGATGATACGTGATATGGTTTCACCCAGTCGAGGGAGACTGAACCCGCCCTCGAGTTTGACGATCTCGAGGGGAACCCTCGAGAGGTCGACGTCGTCGACGCCGGCGAGTGGCTGATCGCTCGTCGTGAGCACGATGGTTCGATCCGGCCACGACGTGAGTCGCTGGTCGAGCAGTCGAAGTCTGCCGGCGACGTCGGACGTCACGAGCAAGACGACGTCACACGGTGCCGCGAAGTGCACCAGTGCGTTCTCCATTCCCGCGCTGTTGGGCGGCGAAGCGAGCAGCACGTTCCCCGAGCCGGCGAGGTCGGCAGCGACGTGGGTCCCGGACCTGACGCGTCCTTCCACGTGGCTAAACAGGTGCTCCCCGAACGCTTCGACCGCCGTATCCTCGTCGTGACGCAGAGCGCTCTCCGAGCAGTGGGGACACGCCCAGCCGATACGAAACCCGTCTCTGTACAACGCTCGGCCGTCGTGCTCTAGGAGGTGTGACTGGACGGCATCCCGAATTGCTCCCTCGAGTCCGGTCCACACTGTGAACCCACATCGACTACAGTCCCATCTGTATACCATGCACCCGGTGTATCGATCGTTCGGATATGGTCAAATAGATTTGGGCCAGCTCTCCACGGCGAAAGATCAATTCGAGACCAGACTTCAATTTGATTCGCCACAACCGAGTGGGGTACGTGGCGTTCGACTCACGGACACCGCGAACGAACCCTCCGAACATCACGAACCAGCGCCGATTGCAGCCGCGTGTCCAGCGCGGTCACGGTGTCTCACCCCAGGCGTCCTGACCGTCACCCTCCCCAGCGTCACCGTCCTCGCCATCGTCAGTTGGACCAGCAGTTCCGTCGTCACTCCCGCCGAGCGGCCGTTCTCGCTTCCTCGCAGTGTAATCGGATGGCTCCTCGATCACGGTGTACTCGACGGCGTTCGTGACGGCTTCGCGCGACGGGCCTCGATTGCGCGTCCGCTTCTCGAGGACGAATCCCGCCCGTTCGGCGGCCGAATCGACGTTCGTCTCCTCCCGGAAGGTTCGAAGACGGCGGGCGAGGGTTGCGTCGTCGACGAGTTCGACCAGCGCGGCAGTGGCAAATCTCGCTGTGACCTCGTCCGGGTCCTCGAGTGCCTCGATCAGCCGCCGGTGCACGTCGTCGGTGCGGTCGGAGTCGGCGTCGACCACCTGGCCGAGTAACCACGTTCCGTTGCGTCGGACGTACGCCGGTTGGTTGGCCCCGAGGATCGTCACGAGCTGGGTGTCGAGGTCCGGCGGTTCTGCATCGGCGACTGCCTCGGCGACTGCGGTCCGCACCTCGTGACTCCGCTGTGGTGGGGCGTTCGCGAGTACCTCGAGGAGCGATCGGGTGGCGGTTCGCCGGACGTGTTCGTCCCGGTCGGACAGTCCTTCGACGAGCAGCGAGACGACATCGAGCGAGCCCGCCGTCCCCAGTGCGTCGATGGCGATAGCCCGAACGGTCTCCGAGTCCGATCGGGCCGCGGGCGCGAGTGCGTCGATGGCCGCTGGGGTGCCGATGGCCACGAGCGCTCGCGCGCCAGCGCGTCGAACCTGTTCGTGGCTATCTTCGAGCCGGAAGACGAGCGCGTCGATACACTGCGGATCGCCGATGGCTCCGCAGGCCGCCGTCGCCCGCGCCCGGACGCGAACGTCCGGATCGTCGAGCACCTCGAGCAGGGCTGGTATCGCCGAGTCGTCCTCGATTCGACCGACGGCAGCCGCTGCGACGAGTCGGAACTCCGGGTGATCGGAAGCGAGCCACTCGGTCGGCCGGTCGGCGTCCATCCAGGTCGGTGTGTCGTCGATTCCTGCGGCGGCGACTTCGTCGATGACCTCCTCGAGTGCGGCCTCGTCACGCAGGTAGAGTGCGTCGATGGCGGCAGCCCGAACGGCGTCGTGATCGTCCTGCCTGACCGTCCTGCGTAGCGTCCGGGTGACGACGTGGTCCGAGTCGGATTCCGCGGGAGTCGGCAACCCTCCGAGTAGTTCCGCGGCGCGGTACCGGATGAGTGGCTTCGCAGAGCCGGTCAGGTACTCGAGTAACTCGAGTTCCTCACCGTCCCGTGCCAGTTCGTACAGAAAGTGTGGTTCGTCTGCTGCCATGGTGTGACCTGTTCTCTGGCCCGTCGTCGGCTCCACCCCATTGGGCCGACCGTCGCCCCGAACGAGCCTCGCGAGCGACGTGGGACTCTCTCTCGTGAGGACGTCTACCAGTGGTATCGTCGTCCATGATAGATATATTCTTTGGCAGTGTTACAATTTAGCGCTGACCGGCTAGGTTTAACGACCAGACCGTGCTCGTCGCCGAGGTGACGGTCCCTCTGCCGAGAAATCGGTGGCGGAAGTCGTCACCGAATCGACGGGTAATGCCGCGTGTCTACCCTGTGGTGTTCTCTCCCTGACAAAACACTACTGCGAAAGCGGCTGGTCCGAGGGCTCACCAGGGTCGGCTTCGCTTTCGCCCTCGAGTGTAGCGAATTCACCGGCCGGCGACTCGAGGAGGTCACCTGTCGGTGCGACCGTCCCGAGCCAGCCACACTCACTGCAGGCGAACAGGCCCTGGCCGTCGACCAGCGGTCCGCCGCAGGTCGGGCACTCCCACGATTCGGATTCGACGCGCGTCGGCGTCGCCCCGAGCGGCGTCGGAACCTCGCCCGTGCGCAGCTGCGCGATGACCTCGTCGGTCGTCACGGTTTCGTCGCCGTCCGTGTGCGGGAAGACGCCCACGAGATCGTCGTCTGCGTACACCTCGAGACAGCACAGCGGGGTGACGAGCAACTCCGTCGTCTCGCCGGTGATCTGGGACGTGTTCGTCCGGGTTCGGAACGGTGGCTCGATGCTCACGCCGCGGCGGTCGGCCCACTCGGAGAACCGTTCGTAGGACTCGAGCACCTCCTGGTGCGGGGTCGACTCCGACAGGGACACCTCCTTCGGCCAGCTTCGGACCAGCACGTCGTCGATCGCACCCTCCGACTCACACGCAGTGAGCGTCTCGACCTGCCGGTCGATCGGCTCCAAGAGCAGTGGTGCGCGGACGTGACAGACGACGGTGAGTGCTGGTGATTCGCTGGTCATATTCGTTCGTTGTGGTGGCCAACGTCTCTGTTAATAAATGTTGCCGCAGATTCAGGTTTCGCCGAATTTGCGTGGCGTTCACACGCGGTCGACGACTGGTGGTCGTTCGCCGACGGTAATCAGGAAAAAACGAACTACCCGATCCGTGGAGACTCAGGCTCGTTTCTGGATCTCTTCGCGGAGCAGGCGGCTCACGAGGTCGCCGTCTGCTTTGCCACGAAGCGCGCCCATGCACTCGCCCATCAGCCCAGAGAACGCCTGCATCCCCTCGTCTTCGACCTGTGATTCGTTCCGCTCGACGACCTCGAGGACAGCCTCGCGGACCTCGTCTTCGTCGGCTCCACCGAGGTCTTCTTCCTCGGCTGCCGCCGCGGCGGTCCGGTCGGGGTCGTCTGCGAGCGCCGAGAGCAGGTCCGTGATCCCCTCGTTCGGCAGGTCTCCCGTCTCGACCATCGTGAGAACCTCGAGCAGGTGCTCGTCGGTCAGGTTCTCGACGGCGACGTCGTCGCGGCGGAGTTCGGTGAGCGTCGACTCGAGGGTCGTCGCCGCGAGCGTGGGGTCGACTCCCTCATCGATGCACGTTTCGAACAGTGGCATCCGCTGGCCGTAGGCGACCTGTTCGGCCAGTCCCGCGTCGAGGTCGTACTCGGCCTGGTAGCGCTCGACCTTCTCGGTGAGCAGTTCCGGCTCGGGCACCTCGCTCGGATCGGGATCAACCGGCGGGACGTCCGTCTCGGGGTACATTCGCGCCGCGCCGGGCAGCGGGCGGAGGTAGCGGGTCGTCCCGTCGTCGTTCGCGCCCCGGGTCTCTTCGGGGACGCCCTCGAGTGCCGTCTTCGCGCGCTCGGCGACGGCCTCGATCGCACTCTCGGCAATCTCGGTCGCGTCGGCGACGATGGCGACGGCGTCGTCGGGGCCGGCGCCGACGGCCTCCCGGAGCGCGTCGACTTCGTCGTCGGTGACGCCGTAGGCTGGCAGTTCGTCGGTGTGAAAGATGCCGCCCGCCCCGTGGCGCTTCGCGTGGTCGGAGAACTCGGTGCCGAGTCGGCGGTCGGGCGCGATTTCGTGACCCACGAGGCCGTCGTAACCAGAGAGCAGGACCGCCATCACCGAGCCCCCGTCGCTCAGCGCGCCTCGAATCACGCCGCTCTCCGTGTCCTCGAAAACCGCGGTGACGTCTTCGGGCTCACCGACCGATGCCTCCCTGTCCTGCAGCTTCGACGCCAACTCGACGAGTTCGACCTGACGATTCGCCTCGAACCGGACGATGTCGTCGATGTCGTCCAGACTCTGGACGCCCTTGATCTCCACGCGCGCACCCTCGGCGATCGAGACGTTGACGTCCTGACGGATCGTCCCGAGGCCGCGTTTTACTTTGCCCGTCGAGCGCAACAGCATCCCGATTCGTTCGGCTGCCTCGAGTGCCTGTTCCGGCGTCGAGATATCGGGACTCGTCCCGATCTCGACCAGCGGGATGCCGAGTCGATCGAGGCTGTAACGAACGCCGTCGTCGGTCTCTTCGACGCGCTGGGCACTCTCTTCTTCGAGCAGGAGGTCTTCAATTCCGACGGGTCCGTCGCTGGTTTCGATCGTGCCGTCGGTGGCGATCAGGGTCGACCGCTGGAAGCCGGTCGTGTTCGAGCCGTCGACGACGATCTTGCGCATGACGTGGGCCTGATCGACCGGGGCCATCTCCATCAGCTGAGCGACCTCGAGGGCCGTCTCGAGCGCCTCTTCGTCGAGTTCGTGGGGTGGTTCGTCGTCTTCCTCGACGAGGCAAGTCGAGTCGTAGGCGAGGTATTCGAACTCGCGGTCGACGCGACTCTCCTCGACGGCTGCGGCGTCGAGTTCGCCGAGTTCGCTCCGCGTGGGGTGGAGGTAGCGCGTGAACGTCCGCGTCGCCTCCTCGGGTTCGCGAAGTTCGGTCGGACAGTCACAGAACAGTTTCGTCGCCGTATCCAGTTGCTGGTGAATTTCCAGCCCGGCGACGAGCCCGAGTTCCTCGTACTCGGCGTCGGGATCGTACTCCTCGGCAGTCATTGGCGAGGACTCTGGTCCGGAGGGGTAAAAAACCGTCCAGTCGCACTCGTGGACGACCACTCGCGGTCCACTCCAGCGATGGCCAGCCCGCCGAACCTGTATATTACGGGTATTGAAACAGAAAACACCAACCGAGCCACAGTAAAACAGAAAAACATACCGTCCATCATTATTGTTCGTAGGTATGGACTGTCACCGGGCGCTGGTCGAGTATCTCGGCGGGGAGGATCCCGCGAGCCGGGTCTCGACGTTCTTCGAGCAGATGGTCGAGGGAGTCGGCGTCGGCGTTGGCGCGGTCGGCGAGCACGGCCGATTCGTTTACGTGAACGAACGCTACGCCGACCTCGTTGGGCGCTCTCGAGCCGACCTCGTCGGAGCCGAGGTCGGCGACGTCAACCCGGACCTCGATCAGTCCCGGTTCGACGACTACTGGAAGTCCTTTTCGATGGGCGAGACGCGCGTATACGAGGGCGCTCATCGGACGTCCCGGGGCGACGAGATCCCAATTCAGGTCCACGTCACTCGCGTCGAAATCGCGGGAAGCGAGTTCAACGTCGGAACGATCAAGGACGTCACGGAACTCAGGCAGCGCCGGGAACAGCTCGACGTCCTCCGCCGCGTACTTAGACACGACCTGCGAAATCGGCTCAACGTCGTCTCGGGGTACGTCGAGTTGATCGAACTCCAGCTCGATGGTGACGACGAGTTGCGCGATCACTTCGAACAGATCCAGTCGGAGATCGAACACCTGCTCGCGACCTCCGAGAACTCGAGGCGGCTCGAGGAGTTGCTCGACGCGACCGTCGCGGGCTCAGACTCCGAACGAACGGCTCTCGACCTGCACGGGCTGCTCGAGGACGCGGTCGCGACGACCAGAAAGAAGTTCCCGGAGGCGACGATCAGCTACGACCCCCTCGACGCCGAATCGACGTCGGTCCGGGTACTGGCCGCCGAATTCCTCGGACAGGCGATCACGCACGTGCTCTCGAATGCGGTTATCCACAACGACGCAGCGGATCCTCGCGTCGAGGTTACGACGCGTGTTCGAGGCGACCGCGTCCTGCTCTCGATCGCCGACAACGGCCCCGGGATCGACGACGATCGCAAGGACCTCGTCTTCGGCCGCGAGGAACGCGATCAGCTCCACCACGGCCGCGGGTTCGGACTCTTCTTCGTGGGCAACGTCGTCGAGAAAAGCGGCGGCGAGATCTGGATCGACGACAACGACCCTCGTGGTGCGATTTTCAGGATCGAACTTCCACTCGAGCGGTAAGGTCGGCGACGATCGGTCGCCTCCATCGTCCGATCGACCACTCGTCGATCGGTCACTCGCGTCGTCCGATCGATCCGACGGCGATCAGTCGCCTTCATCGCTCGACCGGCCACTCGCGTCGTCCGATCGATCCGGCGACGTGACGCCACCGTCGGTCTCCGCATCGACCGCCGACTCGCGCTCTCGCGACGTCATCGACGCACTCGAGTCACGACGCGTCCCAGCCGATCGTGCTGTGCCTGTGGTCGATGACGACGATTCGGCCGACGCGTCTTCGATCGTCTCGGTTCGTTCGTCGCGCACTCGACCGGGGTCCGTGAGTCCGTGATCGACTGTATCCTCGCGTTCACGATCGCCTCCGTGCTCGAGTTCGTACTCGACCACGTCCACGATCGACTCGAGGTCGACAACCCGCGCCGTCTGGAGGCGCTTTGCGAGCGACTCGAGTGAGTGTGCAGGGACACGTTCAGGATCGACGACGCCGCGAGCGGTGTGGACTCGTCCCGACGTCCCTGAAGCGTCCGGTCCGTCGCTGACGCCGACGACGATGTCGGCGTCCAGCACCGCCTCCAGAATGCGGTCGAACGCCCCGTCGTCCCCGAGGATCGGGTCGGCGACGACGACCGCGTCGGCCCGGCCGATTGCAGCGATCACGTCATCCGTGATCGACGCTGACGGTGCGCTGAACGGTCCGGTTTCGAACGTCTCGAGGTCGAACTGCGCTGCGGTCTCTGTGATGGCGTCTCCAGCGGGAAGCGGGCCGATCGAGGGGCGAACGCCGGCGAGTGTGAGCCGGGCGACCGCGCTCGAGGCGATCGGACCGGCCCCGAGGACGTGGACCTGGTCGTGATCGTCCGTACTCGTTTCCTCGTGGACAGTCGCCCGCTTACCGGCTCTCGAGTCCGAATCGGCCTCTGCGGCCGATCTTCGGTTCGGCAACGCCGTGATCGACGTCGCCCCCGACACCGGATCGGTCGCGACGACCGCGCTCGCGTCGAAAGCGTCGCCGACGGCGTCGGCGGTCAGGACCTCCCCTGGCGGGCCCACCTGACGGATCGTTCCACCGGCGAGCAACGCCAGCCGATCGCAGTATCGGGCGGCCAGCGAGAGGTCGTGAATCGCCGCCATCGCGGCCGTCCCATCGTCGACGACCTCCCGGACGAGCTCGAGCGTCTCGAGCTGGTGATTGACGTCGAGGCTGGCGGTGGGTTCGTCGAGCAGGAGTGCGGGAGTCTCCTGAGCGATCGCGCGCGCGACGATGACCCGCTGGCGCTGGCCGCCGCTGATCTCGTCGATGGTTCGATCGGCGAGGTCGACCGTCCGTGTCCGCTCGAGGGCCCGGTCGACGGCCCGTCGGTCGTCGTCGGTGGCGGGCGAGAATCGCGACCGGTGGGGGTACCGTCCCATCGCGACGACGTCCCTGACGGGGAACGAAAACGACAGGGCGGTGTCCTGCGGGACGACCGCGACGAGTCGGCTGGCGGTCTTGGAGGACGCGGCGTGGAGGTCCACGCCGTCGACCTCGACGCGCCCGGTGTCGGGCTCGAGTGCGCCGCTTGCAGCCCGGAGGAGCGTTGTCTTGCCAGCGCCGTTCGGGCCGACGAGGCCGACGAGTTCGCCCGGTTCGACGGTCAGGGAGACGTCCTCGAGGACGTCGTGGTCGCCGAACGAGCGAGCGAGGCTTTCGATGGCGATGGTGGGTGCTGGGTCTGTATCGCTCATAGTGCGTGTACCTCCCGTCTGACCAGCAAGAAGAGGAAGAAGGGGGCCCCGAGGGCGGCGGTGACGATCCCGACCGGGATTTCGACCACGCCGACGCGGGCGACGGTGTCCGTCGCGACGAGGAAGACAGCGCCAGCGACGGCGCTCGTCGGCAGGAGGATCCGGTGGTCGGGACCGACGATCAGTCGCATGATGTGCGGAACGACGAGGCCGACGAAGCCGATGACGCCGGCGACGGCGACGCCAGCTGCGGTGACGACGCTCGCGAGCGCGAGCAACAGGAGTTTGGTTCGCTCGACGTCGACGCCGAGGTGGTGGGCGTCTTCCTCACCGAGTAAGAGGACGTTCAATTCCCGGGAGAACGCGAGGAGAACGCCAACACCGACGACGGTAACAGGCAGGGCGAACTGGACGTCACCCCAGTTGCTGTAGCTCAGTCGGCCCATCATCCAGAGGACGGCCTCCCGGAGACTGTCACCGCTGTGGACGAGCATGTAGGAGATCAGCGCGCCGAGAAATGCCTGGACGGCGACGCCGGCGAGCAGGAGAGTCGCGACTGGCGTCCGGCCGCCCTCGGTCGCGATCGCGTAGACGAGAAACGCGGTCGCGAGTGCGCCCCCGAATGCCGCGACGTGGAGGCCGACTGGAATCAGGGCGGGGAAGGCGATCGCCGCGACCGCGCCCGCGGCAGCGCCCGTCGAGACGCCGATGATCGACGGGTCGGCGAGTGGGTTGCGGAAGAACCCCTGCATCACGGTGCCGGCGGCTGCAAGTGCACATCCGACGACTGCCGCGAGAACGATTCGGGGTAACCGAATGTTTTCGACGATCGTCTGGCTGGTCCCGGGAACGTCGAACCCGAACAGTGGACGGAACTCGAGCCCCGGACGGGGGATCGAGACGTCGACACGCGGAATCGTGATCGTTCCCTCGAGGACGATTCCGGTCGGGACCGAGATAGCGTTCAGACTCGCCAGCGCGACGGTAACGGGATCGATCCGGACTGGACCGAGTGCGGCGCTCCCGATGACGACGACGACGAGCAGCGCCACCAGCCCGAGTGTCCACCCGACTGTCCTGACCGGCGAGTGCATACCTCTCAATCTGGATTGGGTTAGTCAAATATTTGTTGCAGTGTAGCCAGCGTTCATTCGATGGAACGCACGTTCGATGTGAGACAGGCGCTCACAGTTGTGATGGGGGCGATACTCATCTGTTCGCTCTTCGCACCGGCAGCCGTCGGCGGTGTGATGGCGGATGGAGGTCAACAGATTACACTCGAGGCGGACGACGATTCGATGGCTGACGGGTCGGATGATTCGGACGGGTCGGACGATGATGGATCGGATGATTCGGACGGGTCGGACGATGATGGATCGGATGATTCGGACGGGTCGGACGATGATGGATCGGATGATTCGGACGGGTCGGACGATGATGGATCGGATGATTCGGACGGGTCGGACGATGATGGATCGGATGATTCGGACGGGTCGGACGATGATGGATCGGATGATTCGGACGGGTCGGACGATGATGGATCGGATGATTCGGACGGGTCGGACGATGATGGATCGGATGATTCGGACGGGTCGGACGATGATGGATCGGATGATTCGGACGGGTCGGACGATGATGGATCGGATGATTCGGACGGGTCGGACGATGATGGATCGGATGATTCGGACGGGTCGGACGATGATGGATCGGATGATTCGGACGGGTCGGACGATGATGGATCGGATGATTCGGACGGGTCGGACGATGATGGATCGGATGATTCGGACGGGTCGGACGATGATGGATCGGATGATTCGGACGGGTCAGACGATGATGGATCGGATGATTCGGACGGGTCAGACGATGATGGATCGGATGATTCGGACGGGTCGGACGCCGCAACTGATCTCGAGTGTGAATTCCCGCTCGAGCGAACGGACGCCCGCGGTGAGACAGTCTCACTCGAGGAAGAGCCGACGGATATCGTAACGCTGTACCCCGGTGACGCCCAGCTGGCGTTCCAGATCGGAATCGAAGATCGGGTCGTGGGGATGCCGATCGGGCAGTACACTGACTCCCTGGAGGTCGACGATCAGACGGACATCAGTGGCGACGACGGCGTGACGGTGGACGTCGAGACGGTCATCGATCTGGAGCCGGATCTTGTACTCGCGGGTAACATCGCGCTTTCTGAGGAGGACCTCCTCGAGACGCTCGAGGATGCAGACATTCCTGTCTACGTGCTTGACACTGCGAACTCGATCGACGACGTCGAAGAGAACGTCGTGATCACTGGTGAACTCTCGGGTGAGTGTACCGGTGGCCAGGAGACCCTCGATAGGATGGATGACCGTCTCTCCGATATCGACGACGATGTGGCTGACGTGGACGAACCGCTGGCGTACTACGCCAGTGACGCCGAAGGAGCGACCTTCGGCACTGGTACCTTCCAGCACGACGTGCTCGAGGCCGCGGGTCTCGAGAACCTTGCCGCGAACGCTGATGTGGAGGGATGGGGTGAGATCAGTCCTGAGGTCGTGGTCGCAGAGGACCCCGACTGGATCGTGTACCCTGATTCCGACTTTATCGATGAATCCGATATTCGTGATTCGTTCGGAGGGACGTCCGCCGTTGAGGATGACAACATCGTTGCCGTCGACGACAACGCGATGAGCCAGCCGGCACCGGACGTTATCTACGTGGTCGAAAACCTCGTGGAAACGATCCACCAATCGAGCGACGAGGAAACGAGTTCCGGATCGAGCAGCAGTAGCGGGAGTTCGTCCTCCAGTGGCAGTTCCTCCTCTGGCAGCTCCTCAACGACCAGTGCGGATGACGACGATGACGAGGCAGACGACGAAGTGGACGACGACGGAGTGGACGACGACGAGACCGACGAGGATGACACCGAGGAAGACGACGCCGCGGACGACGATGCCGAGTCGGACGACGACGCAGCGGACGACGATACCCAGACAGACGACGGAGCAGGTACCGATGCAGACGAGATAGGAGACGACGACCCCGAACCGATCTTCACCGGTGACGACGCAGTTCCAGCAGTCGGTATGCAGGGAGCACTGCTCGCGCTGATTGCGTTCGCCCTGATTGCCGGTAGCCGCCGCTCGAGCTAACCGGCCATCGATCACCGCTCGATCCTGTCGGATTTTGAAAAGCGTTTACTCGCAGGCCTCCGCAGGTCCCCCTATGGTCGAGAACGTCATCTGGCCCGCCTACCTCGATGCCGATCGCTCGCGTTCGGAGGGGCGACGCGTCCCACAGGACCTCGCCGTCTCCGATCCCTCCGTCGAAGAGATCGCGAAAGCCGTCCAGCAGATCGGCTACGACGCCACTGTCGAACGCGACAAAGCCTACTCGAGAGAGCCCTGGACCGACCGGGGACGCGTCGTCGTCCGCGGTGCCGACGACTCCACGAAGAACGACCTCGTTCAGGCCGTCGCGGCGTACGTCGTCGCGATGCGCGAGTGAGATGCGCCGCGTTGGCTCCGTCGTCCGGACCGCACAGGGACTCGCGATCCTCCGGGCGGATCCCTCGAGTGACGGCGACCAGTATCGACACGAAATCGGCACGATGGTGCTCGACGACTCGCTCGAGGAGGTCGGCCGCGTCGTCGACGTCTTCGGGCCCGTCGACCAGCCCTATCTGGCAGTGACGCCCGAGGACGTCCACCTCCCATCGCTCGTCGGCGCGACGCTCTACGCCCGCTAGCTGACTCCGACTCGCGTGGACTGGACGCTCGATTCTCGACTCTTTGCCCGCACTCGAGGGCTGTTCCCAACTAATTGCAAAACCTGGCTCGTAGTCAATCACTGCTATCGAGTTCAGTTCAGATATTGAGGTATTGGCTTTCAGTGATTGGATGTCGGTTCGATTGGGAACACTTCGAAAGCCCCCGGCACGCTCGAGTCGAGGGGCTCGCTGCGGTCCTCGTTCGCGCTGCTCACTGCGGTCCTTGCGTCGCCCGTCTTCCTCCAGCGGGCCGGCCCCTTTCAGTCCCACCCGGCCTCACCACTCACGGGTCTCTTCGTTCCCCGTTCGCATCCTCGAGGCACTCACTCCGTTCGTGCCTCGCACTCCCCAACCGACTCGCTCACTCCGTTCGCTCGTCCACCGGAAGACGCGAGCGTCTTCCGAGCCGTTCGCTCGCGGTGCTCGCGAAGACCTCGCGGGTCGACGAACCGTCCTCGCAGTGCTCGGACGGCTCTGCTCACGGGTCGTCCCTCCCCGTTCGCGCCTCGAGGTGCTCCCGTCGGTCGGACCTCGCAGCCAGCGCGCAAGGCGGCCGGGAGCGCGCCGCCGCGTAACCCGCGCGGCGGTGTGTGACCTGGCGGAAGAGCACGCTCTTCTGGGCATCGCGAACCCGTCGGGTTCGCTCAACGGGGAAGGGCAGGCCGTCAGCGGTCCTGGCGGATTGAAATGGCGAAGTATGCGCGGTTCGAAGCGACGCGAGAACCACGGGAGACGAACGGGGAGCGTAGCGACCCTTGAGTGCGGTTGCGGGTGCACAGGTGGCTCTATTCGAGCGATGCGAGAATATCCACCTGTGTGACAGCGAGCATGCTGCGGGCCTTCGTGGTGTTCTCGTTCTCCGTTGTTTCCTCAGAATGATAGGAAAATTGACGAAATCGGGCTTAATAGATGACTAGCCGGGGTCAAACAGTGACAGTAGCGACAACCGATATATCGTATGTCGATATACCTTCGATGTCGATCTGATGTTGCGAAGATGCCTCTATGATTCACAGGTTTCACAACTAAACAGGCTGAAATAACTCTCCGAGAGCCGTTGAGAACGTACGTCTATGAAACCTCTCGGATAGCTGCAAGGAAACGACCGGAGAAAGCGCACTCAGGACAGCGCTGGCGCTCCCGAGCGAGGAGAGCCCAGAGGAAACGAGTGGGTTAGTCGGGTGGGTCGAGGCCGTAATTCTTCTTGGCGAACGTCAGGAACGAGTTCGCCGTGAGCGCCGGCCCGTCCCCCACTTCGCCGTCCAGTTCGAGTTGGACGAGGATATCCACCAGCCGCCAGCAGTTGTATAGGACACAGGCGAACGCGAAATTGACGTACCGGAACCGGTGGTCGTGCGACTGTGTCTCTGCGAGGAACGTCTTCAGCTTCTTGAACCCGTTTTCGATATCCCAGCGGCGCTCATACCGGACCAGTACCCGCCCGATCTGGTGCTTCATCTCCCGTTCGTCAGCGGGATCGACGTCTACCCACGGCAGGTTCGTTTCGAAGGGTACCGTCGGCGCTTCGACTCGTGCCGGCTCGTCGATCTCCTCCTCGTCCGCTACTTCATCGAGAAGATTGCTCAACGGCGAGTCGGCGTCACGATCCGCCGAGAGCGGTGTTGTATCGCCGATGTCCTCGAAGTCCTCGATGAGTTCCTGGCGAATCGTCACGTCCGTGCCGTCATCGGCCTCATCTTCGCGTTCCCACTCGCGCCTCGGGAGGGAGACCGCCTTCCGCGTCGGTCCATCATCGCTTCGTGTATAATCCCCAGAATATACCAGCAACCCTGCTCCTTTTTCTTGTACCGAGCTGAAATATTGATGACGGGGTCGGGAACCACTCATACGGTTTACTGGAAGTCATTTCCGGCGCACCCACGACCCGGTCGGCGGGTGCGCCGGTAAATCGTTACAGTAAACCGTATAAATCCCATCTGCTTGCCAATGGTAAGCTACATAATTCCTCTCTGCATGTGTCTGTAATAGATGGGATTTCGCCGCCCTCGGAAATCCAACTCTGATTCAGGAAATTCATCATCTCGCTCATCAGCGTCTTCATCGTCGAAGCCGTCGACAACGGCTCGTCGATCCAACCGCAACGCCACCCGCACTACAACCGACTCACAGTCATCTGCTGCTCGGCGTAGCCGGTCTGCTGCTGAGACCAATAGCGAACACGCCGATCGAATCTGGCTCTCAGCGGACGACTGCGAAGCGGTACTCGGCCACTCGGTACCCACAGTGTCTCTCAGGCGAACGCTCGAGCAGGTAGTAAACACCGAAGGTCGTGAGACAGTCGAACAGTGGGCCGACGAAGGGATGCCAGTCGAGATAATGGGTGATTCTGAGAAGATGGCTGCGTTCCGAACGCGGCAAGCGCAGTCTCCTGACGCAGTTCCGACTGATATCGAACGGCAGAACGAGCTGTCGAAACACCGAAACAGATACACTCACCTGGATGATGACCGGTCTGGAGAAACAGCCGTTCCCGACCCTGTTCGCCGAGTTCTCTCCACACCTGGGCAGTCGCTGGATGCGGCGGTCCAGTCGGACTTGGCCGAGCGTCTGGGTGATCGTTTCGACGACGTCACGATTCATACCGGCCCGGAAGCGGCGAGAGCCTGCGAGTCGGTCGACGCCCGCGCGTTCACCGTGGGCTCGCACGTCGTGTTCAATCACGGCGAGTTCGATCCGGACAGCGCCACAGGCAAGTACCTGCTTGCCCACGAACTGGTGCATACTCGCCAGCAGACAGACGGGCGCGTCACTCGGTTGCCAGCCGACAACCAACTCGAGGTGCGAGATTCCTCGAGTGCGTACGAGCGTGAGGCGGACGAGTTTGCCAGTGAGGCGCTCCGATCGGATGCTGGCGTGGGGTCGCTCACGCCGAGCCAAGCAGCCCTGTCCGTCCAGCGGATGCACAAACACGAACTCCTCGAGGTCCTCGACGACGAACTCGAGGAGGACCTGCCCGAGGAGTTCGAGGACGGCCTGCCGGAGGAGGTCCTCGAAAAGCTGCCGGAGGCGCTGCGTGAGGGGTATGAAAACGGCCATCCAGCGTTTACGCGGGCCTACGAGCGAACGTTCGACAACGCGACGTTTCCTGAGCTGACGAGGGAAGCGGTCCGGAACAACGAACGATACGGCGGTGAAGGGTCGGCCCACTGGACCTGGGAAGAGATCCAGAACTCACTCCTGTTCAATGACCGCGAGGGAATCGAGAACCTCAGCGAGCGCGAGCAGCGAACACTGGCGCTGTTCATGAACGAGTCCGATGAGATTGCCGCCCAGTTCGGTGAAGCGATCGAGCGTCACTGGCAGGGCCTCTCCGGTGGTGAGTACTTGGCCGCCTCGATGGAGAACGCGACTGCCGGGGCGATAGTAGACATTTCGACGGGCCAACCATTCGTTTCGACGGCAGCCGGTGTGTTCTCCGGACCGATCCGAGCGCAAGTGGAGTACCAGGTGGACAAGCGCCTGCCGAAGGACTATGATGAATATGGGAAGGTAGAGCTCCTACGTGATTTAGTCGCAGAGGTGACTGAAGGGGATGAAGATAGGGCTGAGCAGGCGACTGAAGAAGCATCGGCCAGTCCGAACGAAGGCCAACTCAATGACTCAAATTACTTTAATTCTCAAACGAATTTAGAAGAAAATAATGAGTCCGAGTCTCACAACTCTCTAATTGATCCAGGTCAAATCAAGTCCAATTTAGAGGATCTCAGCAGAATCGATAGCAATCAGTGGGTGAAGTTAAGCCAAGATAAACGAGAAGAGTACCTCAAAACGTTACAACAGTCAGGCCTTACGTCACGTGTATTAGTCGGCACGATGGCGTCGGTTGATCCGGACACGATCGATGAGATTAGTGTGACAGACTACGCTAAAACGGGTGCGTCCAGTGCGGGCGTGACGGGGACGGTAACAACTGGAAGCAAAGCCGGTGTAGACGCAATCAAATCGAATTCCGTCGATTTTCCCGCAACTGTGAATTCGGGCTTGACTAAAGGAGGCGTGAAAGGTGTTGCTACTGTTTTGACAAAATTCGGTCTGGAAGTGTCTGGATCGAGAGGGAAACTCACAGCAGTTGGTGACGCCCTCGAACACCGAGCCAAACGCGTCAAAGGGATTCGCAGAGAGCGAGCTGCCGGCCTTGACTCCTCGCAAGAGTACGACGAACTGGTCCATGCACTCTTACACGTATTAGATGAGGAGGACCTGTTGGAGGAATATTATCATGGGTAATGCACCACCGTCCCGAATGGAAGCCGACGTTATGGGGCTGGATAGCCCAGGAGTAGCTATCCAGGTGATCGATCACCGCGACTATACCCATCACCTGCTGTTCGACTGGGACGGTGAACTCATTGGTCATGTTCAAGACCGATTTACAGAAGAGGTCCAGACTGATCTCCAACCTGCGAAAATACTCAATCGCGTTCGGTTTCGCGCACGTAACGTCGGACATCACGAGACTGACGCGAAACTCCTCAGCCCCATCTTCGACTGGGTCGTTCTTGAAAACGCCATCGATGTCCTCCAGGGTTTGGACCAATTATCGACTATGGAACACTTCATGGAC
This sequence comes from Natrarchaeobaculum aegyptiacum, assembly GCF_002156705.1. Taxonomy (NCBI): domain Archaea; kingdom Methanobacteriati; phylum Methanobacteriota; class Halobacteria; order Halobacteriales; family Natrialbaceae; genus Natrarchaeobaculum; species Natrarchaeobaculum aegyptiacum. The sequence continues at coordinate 3,912,117 of NZ_CP019893.1, read as the reverse complement.
TTTCTCGAAGCAATTCGAGATCCCCCCGTTGATGACGTGGAGTTCACCGCCTTGTACCTCCATCTGGATGATGCGAACGAAGAACTGATAGATCAGTCCGATCCCGTGACGTTTTATTTCGACGATCAGGACCTCGTTCACACACCAGTTAACCTCGAACGTGAGCCAGATGTGTACGTGACGATTTCACCGCTCAAAAGACCCTTCGCCTGCGATCACACCTTTCGAGATCTCATCGTCCATCAGCTCAAATGCCAGATTCGAGATCTCTACTACAGGCAGGGTGGGCAGCCACCGGAACAGTACCAAGTCAATGGGATCGGTCTTCACGATACTGAACTCGTCCCATTCGAACATCAAGCACAATAGAACCATGCAAGCAAACGTAATCGGAATTAAAGAAGGTGTTATTGGTGTGGAGGTTATCGATCCACGTGGTAATTCTCATCTCATCGAATTAGCTGTGGATAACGAAGATGCGGATGACTTTCACGGCCAGGACACTTACCCACACAGCTCCGGAGAACGGGACAATGAAGAAGAGCGTTTAATGAATCAGGTCTTCGCTCGCGCTCGGTTTGAGGCCCATACACAAACGGAGTACGATATCCTCCGTTCGGGGTGGGACCCGACTAAGTTACGCCGGGGCATCGACGCTCTCGAGCGCATTTCAGACGACGAATTCGACGACCTCTTCTACGAGTATTACATGGCGTTGCACGATCCGACGCGCCTCAAAGACGAGTATGATATCGGTCCAGACACTGCCGAAGTCGAGGGAGACCCCCGGATCGCACTCGTAATCAAGAGCTTCTGTATCACCGATCAAAACGAGATTGTGAGCGATTTACCCCTGTTCGTCTTCTACTCGAGCGAACAGGCCGACAAAAATTATACGGCTGGTCCGGATCCCGACTGTCCCAGTAGTACTACTGAAATCCCGTCGATGCTTCCACCATTCAAAGACGCACCAGAAGACTTCATCTATCCAGAGGACTTCAGAGGCCTGATGATCAATAATCTCATCTGCCAAATTAGAGATATTTATCGTAATATGGGTGAGCGTCCGCCGAAGCAGTACGATATCGATGGCTTCGGGAAACCCCACGGAAACTTTGATCGATGACACTAATTGTAGTATTCATCGAATGAATGAAGCGCACACGCATCACGTGTTGTTCGATTGGGATGGGAACCTCATTGGGCACGTCCACGAACGATATACAGAGGAAACGCAGACTGATCCCGAACCGAGTCGAATTCTCAAGCGCGTCCAATTTCGTGCACGGTACGAAGCTCACCGCGAGACGGATGCTCACTGCCTTGGGTCGATCGTCAATATAGATGTTATCGAGGATGCCATTACTGTCCTCGAAGCTCTCGATATTCGCCAGATAATGGACCACTTTGAGCCGTTCTTCAATACAATTCGTTCACCGCCCGTTGACAGAGAAGTCGTTGCGTTCACTGCACTGTTCCTCTCCTTAAACGATTCCAGAGACGAACTTGTTGGCCAGTCTGATCCGATTACGTTCTATCAGGAAAACGGAGAACTCGTCAATACTGATGTAACTCTCCGGAAAGAGCCGGATGTCCACATTACTATTCCGCCTCTCGAACACTGTTTCGCCTGTGATAAACAGTTTCGCGATCTTATCGTTCGTCATCTCGAGTGTCAGGTAAGAGACCTCTACTACAAGCAAGGTTGCCAGCCTCCCGAACGATATCGAATTGAAGGACGAGGACTCGACGAACCTGGAATTGTCCCTTTCGACGAACAAGCGAAATAGACCTATGAAAGCAAAAATCATCGGAACCGAAGACGATATCATTGGCGTCCAAGTCATCGACCCGCGTGGAAATATCCACCTCGTTGAGATTGATGTTGAAAACGAGGATACTGAAGACCTCCATGCTCAGGAATCATACCCGAACGATCCAACAGAAAGAACTGCTGAACAAAATCAGATTATGTATCAGGTCCGGGCACGAGCCAGATATGAGGCTCATATAGCCACAGAACACGATATTCTGTTGCCGGATTGGGATCCAAGACAACTACATCGTGGTATTGAGGCCCTCGAAAACATGTCTCTCAAAGTGTTTGGTGACAACTTCCGCGAGTATTATCACGCGCTAATCAATCCTGAAAAGACCAGAGAAGAGTACGGGATTACCGAAGGATCGGTTGAGTTTCCCGGCAAACCCCAGATCGTATTGATTATGAAAGGGTTCTGTATCGACGAGCAGAACGAAGTCGTGAACGTATTACCAGATATGTATATTTACTACACGAATGACCAAACCGAACAGACGTACACCGCGGGGACGTCGGCTAGCTGTTCGGATGAGACGACACAACTTACAGTGATGCTGCCACCGTTCGTAAGCATCTCTGATGACTTCAACTATCCAGAGGACTTTCGCGCCTCGGTAATCAATAATTTAGTCTGCCAAATCCGCGATATCTACCGAAATATGGGTGAGGAACCGCCTGCAAACGTTGATCTCGAAGGATTTGGAAAGCCTGCCGGCAATTTCGACCCAGATGAGTTCTGAGTTCTGTGTCTATCCCCATCACCCGCTGTTCGACTGGGACGGTTCATCGGTCACGTTCGAGACCGGTTTACAGCGGAGGATCAGACCGATTCCCAACCTGCGAACATACTCGAGCGCGTTCGGTTTCGCGCACGCAATGTCGGGCATCACGAAACTGATGCAGAACTCCTCAGCCCCATCTTCGACTGGGTGGTTCTCGAAGAAGCCATCGATGTCCTCGAGAGCCTGGACCAATCAGCCATCATGGAGCACTTCATGGACTTTCTCGAAGCAATTCGAGATCCTCCAGTACACAAGGTGGAGTTCACCGCCTTGTACCTCCATCTGGATGATACGAACGAGGAACTGATTGACCAGTCCGATCCCGTGACGTTCTATTTCGAGGATCAGGACCTTGTTCACACCCCGGTTAGCCTCGAGCGTGAACCCGACGTGTACGTGACGATCTCACCACTCACACGCCCATTTGCCTGTGATCATGCCTTCCGAGATCTTATCGTTCACCAGCTTAAATGTCAGATTCGAGACCTCTACTATATGCAAGCCAGTCAGCCACCCAGAGAATATCAGATCGACGGAGTGGGCATTCACGATACCAAAATCGAGTCTTTTGAACGTTCAACCAAATAAACTTATGAAAGCAAAAATAATTGGGATTGAAGATGGTGTCATTGGAGTCGAGGTTATACATCCACGTGGGAATCAGCACATTATCGAGATACCAGTTGATAACGATGAGGCAAGCGACTATCATGGACAAAATGCCTACCCACACAGCTCTGAGGAGCGTACTGAGGATCAAGAACATCTTATGAACCAAGTTTTTGCTCGAGCTCGTTTTGAAGCACATATAAACACCAATTACGATATACTACTCTCTGACTGGGACCCACGACAGTTGCGACGCGGGATCGACGCCCTCGAGAAGATGCCGCTCAACCAGTTCGACGAGGCCTTCCGAGAGTACTACCACGCGCTGATTGATCCAGAACGAACCAAACAGGAGTACGGGCTAACCGAAGGCAGAGTCGAATTCGAGGGGGAACCTCGGATCGCCCTGATCATGAAGGGGTTCTGTATCAACGACGAGAACGAAGTTGTCGAAGTCCTACCGGACATGTACATCTACTATTCGAAGGAGGACATCGAGGAGACGTACACGACTGGGACGCCAGCGAGCTGTTCGGAGGGAACCACACAGATCACCCCGATGGTGCCTCCGTTCGTAGAAGTGCCCGAGGACTTCGTCTACCCCGAGGACTTCCGGGGCTTCCTGATCAACAACCTTATCTACCAGATCAGGGATATTTACCGGAACATGGGTGAAACACCGCCCAAACAGTACGACATCGAAGGATACGGCAAACCAAAAGGGAACTTCGATCGTGACGAGTACTAACGCGAGTCGAGACGCACGACACTCTCCTCAGCACATCTTCAACTGGGTCGTTCTCGACGAGGCCATCGATGTCTTCAAAATTTCCGAATGTCTGATAGAATAGCGTAATTCACTGACTCGTCGAGCTGCGAAATAGTCGTCAAACTGGTGAGTAGTCACCGTTCAACCTATGCATTATAACTCATCTTCGGAACCCGTCTGTCGATGACAGACGACGAACTGGGAGTTGTCGACTGAGAACCGACAGTAGATGACGGTTCAGCCTACCGTACAACTAGCGGCGAGTCGAGAGGAAAACACCCATAGCGTGGGGGGCCAAACCGCGGGCTATGAACCATCGGTTTCGGGTCCTCGCTGCGGTGGGCGTGACTGTCGCGCTCTTTCTCGCCGTCCAGCTCGGCGCACTGGCGCTGATCGAGCCGTTCTACGAGTCCGACCGTCAGGCCGTCGACGACCCCCAGAATCCGACCAACAGCATCCTTTACTTCGGGATCATCCTCGTCGCGACGGGCTTCATGCTCGCGACGTTCAGGTACGACCTCGAGTGGCTCATCCGGGCGACGATCGTCGCCGTGAGCGTCATGCTCGCCGGGTTCGTCTTCACGGAGTTCGTCCCGTCGGCGGTCACCGTCGGACCGGTGAACGTCCTCGCCTGGCTCGCTGCCCTCGTCGTCGGAATCGCCCTGCTGGTCTACCCCGAGTGGTACGTCATCGACCTCACGGGGATCGTGATGGGGGCGGGCGCGGCGGCACTCTTCGGGATCAGCTTCGGGCTCTTGCCGGCGATCCTCCTCCTCTCGGTACTCGCGGTCTACGACGCCGTCAGCGTCTACGGCACCGAACACATGCTCGACCTCGCCGAGGGGGTCATGGACCTCAAGATCCCCGTGATCCTCATCGTCCCCACCTCGCTGTCGTACTCCTACCTCGCGCTCGGCGGTGAGGAGGCCGTGGGGGACGAGGACTCGGCTGATCAGGATTCCGAGACTGGCCACCACGACGGCGACGACGGAAACACCGAACCAGCTACTGGCGACGAAACGGACGAGGAGGACCTCCTCGAGCGCGACGCCCTCTACATCGGCCTCGGCGACGCCGTCATCCCGACGATCCTCGTCGTGAGCGCGGCCTTCTTCCTCGAGGTCGAGCCGCTCGACGTCCCCGGACTGGTCGTCAACCTTCCCGCACTCGGTGCTATCGTCGGGACCATCGCCGGCCTCCTCGTGCTCATGTACATGGTCCTGAAGGGGCGCGCACACGCGGGACTCCCGCTGCTCAACGGCGGTGCGATCGGCGGCTACCTGCTTGGCGCACTCGCCAGCGGCGTCTCGATTCTCACCGCCCTCGGCCTGTAAGTCGGTCTCTACTCGACGTTCGACATCCGGATTCGACTACGATCACCCGCCACCCCACAGTCCTCCGCCCTCCTCCGATTTCTCCTCGAGGTCGATTGCAACGTCGTCACCGTGGTTGATGGCCCCGGTCATTTCGTCGATGCTCGAGGCGTCCGTCTCCTCTCCCGCGAGTGCGTCGCCACCCTCGTCACCTCCGAGCAGGCCACCCATGCCCAGGTCCGTCTCGTCCCCGAACACGGCCTCCACCAGCCCCTCCGCGGGATAGACACCGGCCACGACGACGTGATCCCCACCGGCGTCGGGCCGACTCACGTCTACGTTTACGTCGACCTCACCGACGTCCTCGACGGTGGCGACGCCGTCGAACGTCGCGAACTCGATTTCACCATCGAATGCAGAAACGGATACCGACCGCTCGTCCTGCGGGCCAGCGTCCTCGTCGACGTCGAGGTCGACGTCCGGATCGAACTCGAGGTCGCCGCTGATCACGTCGAACCGGTCGTCGAGCATCCCCGCGACGTCCGAGTGCCCCATCTCCGCGACGGGATTGACCGTCTCACCCGCGACCCCGACGTTCGGCGTCGTCGCCACGAGAACGGCCGCGACCTCGAGGTCGCCGTCACCGAAGGCCTCGAACGGGATCGACCGGGACCGGACGTAGCGGCTGAGGTAACTCGTCAACTCGAGGGTCTGTCCTGCGACCGACGCCGTCTCGACGCGGGCCTGGGTGGCGCGGTACTCGAAATCGGCGTCGTCGGCGACGGCTGGATCGACGACCGCTGGTGACGCTGCAAACGACGTCATCTCGCCAACGCGCTCTGTAACCCTCTCGAGACACCCCGCAGTCAGCCCGACTCCCACCGCACCGAGCGTCGCGAGGGCGCGGCGTCGCCCCAGCCCCTCACGTCGCTGCCTGTCCATACCCGTACCTGGACCGCGACGCGTTTAGCTAGGCTCGGCCTACATACGCAAGCAGTTGGTACGGTCCCCCTTCCAGAGCGCTAATTACCTGCTTCGCTGCCTCGAACAGCCGTGGTCACCCTGTACTACCGATCGATCCCACCGGGACGGATCGTTCAGTCGGGGATCGCGAGCACTCGACGATCAGTCGTCACCGATCTTTGGATCGGAATCGGAGTCACTCGAGGCGACCGCGCTCGAACTCTGTACCTCGACGTCGTCTTCCTCTCGCAGGAACAGTGACCGCTGGGTCCCGAAAGCAAGCGCCATCGAGGCGATGGCGACCGACCATTCCGTCGGGGCTTCCGTTCCAGTTATAGTAGCCACTGAAAGTCAGTGCACACCCGATCGCCCGACAGCTATGCGATCGGTGTGTAACCCGTTTCAGTTGTTACTATAATGGGTTCCTGCCGGCCATCTGGGTTCGACGTCAGCACCAAGCGTGCCTTCTCCTCGTTCCACTCGCCGACCGCTCTAATGATCGTTGCCAACGTGGTCGTCAATCCGAGGCCCTCGTACTCCGCTTTCGTCGGCTATTTGCCCAACTGCTCGGCGGCCGCGCGCAACAACTCGAGAGATTCCAGTTCGTTCTTAACGCTAGCGTTGATTGCGACATCGGATATCAATCCGCACTCGAACCTGCGGCAACGAATCGTACAGTAATCGGATACTCACTACAAACCAATCGTGATAATTTCCGATGGCCATTAATAGCATACATTACTATATTCTATTCCTGAAAATTGTCTTCTAATATTATATCTGTTCTCACATTAGTTAATTTTTATGCCTCCAGACATCACGGATAGACTGGCCCGCAGAAGCGTACTGAAAACGACTGCATTGAGTGTTGGGTTTGTAGTTGCTGGCACTAGTACCGCCAGTGCCAACGAGGAGTGGAGCCAGGTTCTCGAAGCCGACGTTTCAGATATCAGTGGTCTCCAGCAGGCGCATATCGAGTTTGATGTCACTCCAGACGAAACGCGCGTTGTCCACCATTACGAGTACGATATGTCGTCATTCGGAGCGTCGGAACAGCCAACAGGTGCCACTCTCGAGTTACAAACCAGTAATGGGTCCGAGCTCGTGGAGACGCACTCCGATGGTCTCGACGCGGGAACTCTTGAGGCGGTTGCGACGGAGCAGACACGCCACTCGCCATCCGACGAAGTTTCCTCTGAATTAGAAACTCATCAATCGACTTCGATGACACCGTTCGCCGATACGACGTCACCTCTATGTGGTGACCTAGCAACAACTGACGTACCAGTTGAGGTGGACCACTTTGGCGGACGTTTTGAGGGAGCTGATATCGAAACGTGGGCAGATGATGATGTTGACTGCCCGGACCCGATTCATCCCATCTACGAAACGTCGTGGGAAGAGAACTCTGACGATCTGGACTGGGACAGCGACGCGGTCGAAGCTGAAGCCGAATACGAAACTGACGAATTTCCTGTTGGCGGCACTGTATCGGCAACCCACACATTCGACCTCGGGAGTACGACCAGTAGCCAGTGGGAGATCGACATCGAAACTGAGGCGAGTGGTTACGTTCCCTCTGATATCCTGCTTGAATTAAGAAGTGATGCTGGTACTGACCGATAATATTATACTACGACTCTAGTTTTATTTGGCATGAAATGTGGGGTATGTTATACATTCTCTTGTTCGAGATCCGCCGACACCTGCGCGCCAAGCGAACAGTTGCCAGTGCGTGCGTGCTCGTTATGTGTTACTTGTTGTGGATAAGCCACTCGTTGCGCATTACGACGTTTGAAGAGACCACTATGATTACTATGCTCCATTTCCAAGCTCGTTCGCTTTATGAGGGCCGGGTAATCCTCACCCTTGCACGGGATCCATTGTTGTTGTTATTCGTCATTTGTACCCCACTCCTTTTCGGAGCGACGACAGTTGCGGGTCACCGAGATACTGGCACATTGCGGCTGCTACAGTCGCTTCCGTACAGCCGATGGACGGTCTTCGTCGGACTCGTGGCTGCTCGAGTCGCGATGATGAGTGGCATCATCTGTCTGCTCATGATGGGTGCGCTTCTGGAGACATGGCGTCAGGGAGTTCCCTTCTCACCGGTTCATTTCGCTGGCTATACCGCAGTCCTCCTCGCCATCACGGCCACACTGGTGGTTGTTGGGGCGGCCATCTCGGCACGGGCGACCAGTCGGCGACGCGCATACACGTCGTCTCTTCTGTTCGGATTTCTAATTATCTTCGTGTATAGCCCACTCCAGGCCCTGCGTCCGGAGGTGATACTGCTCACTCCCAGAGCAGTCTACTACGCGCTGGTCGCAGGCATCGATATTAAGTGGGCAACGACCTTTCAGGCAAGGCCGAGTCAGTACCGTTTGGATTCGATATATCACTATACTGAAGCTGCTGTGCTATCGCTTTGTGCCTGGTTGTTCTGTGCAGCGATCGCCGGGCTCTATTCGTACCGGAACATAGATATTACGATATCATAACCATGACACTCGCTATCGAAACAGAGCAGTTGACAAAACGCTTCGGATCGGTTACCGCAATAAACGATCTCTCGCTTTCTGTCCCGAGCGGGACGGTTTACGGCTACCTCGGACCGAACGGGGCGGGCAAATCGACAACGATCGATATACTGCTGGATCTCGTCCGCCCGAGTGAGGGAACTGCGCGTGTGTTCGGCTACGACACACAGGCGTCTCCGATCGCCGCTCGAGAGCATATTGGTGTGTTGCTCGATGGGTTCAAGCCGTATCCAGCCGTTACTGGTCGCGAGCACGTCGAACTGGCAGCGACCGCGAGGGGGGTCTCGACCGATCCCGCCACCGTCCTCGCTCGCGTCGGACTCGAGGACGCAGCAGATCAACTCGCAGGCGAATACTCGAAAGGGATGACGAAACGACTTGGACTGGCGATGGCGCTTGTCGGTGGTCCCGACCTGTTGATTCTCGACGAGCCATCGACGGGGCTAGACCCACACGGTATCGTGATGATGCGTGAGATCATTCGTACCGAGGTCGACCGCGGCGCAACGGTCTTTTTTTCCTCGCATCTGCTCGATCAAGTCGAGGCCGTCGCCGATCGCGTCGCGATTATCAACGACGGGTCCTTGCTCGTCGAGGACAGTGTCGAATCGCTGAAATCCGGGCTCGAAGATGAAACAACGGTCAAGATCAGGATTGAGGATCCAGCGTCGGAGCAGCTTCGCGAGTTGCAAACAAATACAGACTCACTCGAGACGGTCAACAGCGTGCGGATCGACGGACGAACGCTGATCGCTCGCTGTCGATCCCAGGCGGCAACGGCGACAGTGGTGTCAGCTGTTGAAGAGTCACAGGCAACTATCGATACGTACGAAGTCGAACAACCGTCCCTCGAAGATATTTTCAAGACACACACCGACGGCGATGAGTGAGGACGCACCCACGGTAGCTACTCGTCAGCTTCGATCGATGAAGACAGTCGTTTCCGTCGACTGTTTGCGTATACGCCGATCGCGGGCGCTCGTCTTCGGTGGGGTGCTTTTTGCTGGCCTCTGTATGTTCGGTGCCTGGTATCCATCCGTTCCTGGGCAGCAGGTCCATCACAACTTGAATCTCGCCTACGATCTATCCGGTGATCTCAACGCCGAGCCGACGCCGTTGGTCGTTCATTTTTTTGCACGCTGGTTGCTCCTCTTTTTGAGCGTGCTGGCGGCGTTGGTAGGGAGCGGCGCAATTGCTGGACAGGTGCAGTCAGGATACAGCCGAACGCTCCAGACGTTGCCGTGTTCTCGTCGGACGGTCGTGTTTGGGATCGCGTGCACGAGGGCGGTGACCGCCGGTATAATCACTGCGATCGGACTTTCCGCTGGTGGAGCGACGATCTGGATTCGGTTCGATACTATCGATCTCGCCACGTATCTGCACTTCAGTGCTGTGACGATCGGATATGCGATGTTGTTGACCGTGCTGGCAGTTGGCGTCTCCGCGCTCGTCCGAACGCGTCTCCGAGCACTCTTTTTGACGCTGGGACCGATGGTGCTGGCGATCTATTTTGGTGGTGATATCGTGGCTTCACGACCGTTCCGTTCCGCGTTGCTCGTTCAGCCATATCAGATTCTCGTTTCCGGAGCACACGAGCGGTTGATTGCCAGACCCCACATCGAGCCATACCTCGACGAACTGAACGGCACGGACATCGTGACGCTTGAATCATCTGCTGACGTTCCGTTATACCTCACCGACATCGGTGTAGTCCTGACGCTAGTACTCGTTCCGGTGATGGTACTGACTGTCGGAAGTTGGCGATACAATCGCCGTGATCACACCGTCAATTGACGAACGAAAAAAGTCATGCATCCGTACGCAGACTGGCGAAAATATCAGCGGCGTACCCAGCAAGCGAACCTCTCAAATAACCGATTTTGAAACGTTGGGTCTTGCTTGCTGGTTTCAACTCCTCTTCCTGCTGTCAAACTGAATACATTGTAATTTTTGATTACTTTCTTTCAGTACAGCCCACCGCACTCGAGCGGGCGCGGATACCCACGCTGTCCGAAAATTGCGAGTTACGAAACCGCAGTCACTCCGAGGGCAACCGGTAGGTCGGCCCCTCGTCGGTGTCCTGTACCTCGACGCCGAGAGCCTCGAGTTCGTCGCGCAGGTCGTCGGCACGCTCGTAATTGCCTGCCTCCCGTTCGGCCTCGCGCACCTCGAGGACGAGGTCGACGACGTCGCCCGCGAGTTCGGCGCTACCGGTCGTCTCGCCCGCGAACGACAGCCCGAGAACCTCACCCAGTTCCTCGAGCGTCGCGACGGCCTCGCGGAGACCGCGGTAGTCGTACTCCGCGCGATCGTCAAGGTGGGCGTTGATCGCCGACGCGACCTGCAGCAGGGCAGACTGCGCCTCGCGCGTGTTGAAGTCGTCGTTCATCGCGTCGACGAATTCCTCGCTCGCGGTCTCGACTGCCTCTCGAAGTTCGTCGTCCACCACTTTCGTCCGGGCGTCGGTCGAATCGACGGCGTCGACGGCCGCCTCGTGGGCACGCTCGAGTCGGTCCCACCGTTCTTCGGCCTCGGCGATCGTCTCGTCGGAGTAGAGTTGCTGGCTGTTGTACGACCCCGCGGTGAGGAACGTCCGCAGGACGTTCGTCCCCCACCGGTCGACGGCCTCATCGACGGTGACGAAGTTGCCCAGACTCGAGGACATCTTCTCATCGTCCATCTGGAAGAGTTCACAGTGCAGCCAGTACTGGGCGAACGCCTGACCCGTCGCGGCCTCGGACTGGGCGATCTCGTTTTCGTGGTGGGGAAAGACGAGGTCCCGGCCGCCGACGTGGATGTCGAGGGTCTCCCCGAGGTGGGTCATACTCATCGCCGAGCACTCGATGTGCCAGCCCGGACGTCCCTCACCCCACGGCGAGTCCCACGTCTGGGCGGTCTCACAGGCCTCGTGGGCAGGTGCTGCACCCTCGTGGCGGTGTTCCTCGATCGCGTCGCGATCGACGCCGCCGGCCTTCCAGAGCGCGAAGTCCGCGGGGTGGCGCTTCTCCGAGCGCTCGTCGGGGTCGCCCTGAGATTCGATCTCCTCGAGTTCCTGATTCGAGAGTTTGCCGTAGTCGTCGAAGCGGGTGACGTCGAAGTAAATCGACCCGTTCGACTCGTAGGCGTAGCCTTCCTCGACGAGCGTCTCGATCAGGTCGATGATCTCCGGGACGTGCTCGGAGACGCGGGGGTAGACCTCCGCACGCAGGAGGTTGAGCGACCGCATGTCCGCGAGCGTGCGCTCGACGTAGCTCTCGGCGACCTCGCTTTCGTCCTCGCCCAGATCGGCTTCGCCTACGCGGGCGACGATCTTCTCGTTGACGTCGGTGAAGTTCTCGACGTGACGGACGTCGTACCCGAGGTACTCGAGCCAGCGGTGCATGACGTCGACGTGGACCCACGACCGCGCGTGGCCGAGGTGTGGGGGGTCAGAGACTGTCAGGCCACAGTAGTAGAGCAAGACGTTCTCGGGATCCTGTGGCTCGAACGGCTCCGTTTCCCCCGTCAACGTGTTCGTCACGTATAGGGTCATTACCGGTGTCTACCGCCGGCCCGTAGTTAAACGCTGCCACTATCGCCTCTCGAGGTGCGAATCGCCCGGTTCCGACAACGGTGGGAAGTGGGCCTCGAGCCCAACTTGAGTCAGGTCGCTATAGTAACAACTGCAACGATTCACACACTGATCGCCGATCAGTCTGGCGTTCAGGTGTGCACTGACGTGCAGTGGCTACTATAGTTCCCAATCGTGCTGTCATACGGATCACTGGAACGGTTTACCGACGCAACCGCGACCCTGGGGCGGTTGCGTCGGCAACGACTTACAGTAAACTGTATCAGTCCACCGTTACGACGACGCAGACGGAACCCCCTCGAGCGCCCCTTCGATCGTTCTGACAGCGGTTGCACCGTCGAGTCGGTCGACGACGACGAACAGCGCGTCGTCGGCGACTGCCGTTGCTTCGGGGTCGATCCCGTCGATCGAGAGGCGCTCGAGGACGGTCGCGAGCGCGCGGCCGTCGACTTCGCCGGTGGCGACGATCCCCGTCAGGTCGCCGTCGATCGGTCCGAAGGCCGTCGTCCCGACGGTCACCATCGCGTGATCGTCAGTCGGGTCCTCGAGTCGACCGTAGCCGCTTTCCATGCGCACGCGAACGTCACGGGACGCACTCTCGTAGTCGGGCAACTCGTCGGTGTAGCGCCGCAGGGCGGTCGCGATCGCGTCGGTCTCGCCGTCGACCTCGAGAAACCGGGCCGCGGCGGTGTAGTTGACGACGCCGGCGCGCAATGCCTGACGCAGGAAAGGGTGTACCTCGACCGCGCGGCGCGTCTCGGCTGCCAGTGACATACCGGGATCGTGTTCCGAGCGAGCATAAAGTCGCCGTCCGAAGCCCGCCGCTCGCTTGCGATCACCGGTATCGAGCGCGGCCGTGAGGGCCGTCTGATCGAATCTTCACGCCAGACCGCCGCTGTGGACAGGGCTATACTCCTCGAGCGACTGGGAACCGGTATGAGCGACTCCGATTCGACTCCCGATCCCGAGGACGACGTCCGCTCGGCGGTCAGCCTGTTCCTCCAGCGGAACTTCCCCCAGATCGAACTCCACGGGGGTGACTCGACGGTCACCGAGGTCGACCTCGAGGAGCGCCGCGTCTCGATCGCCCTCACCGGGGCCTGCAGTGGTTGCGGTGTCAGTCCAATGACGACGCAGGCGATCCAGCGGCGGCTCCCGGCGGAGATCGACCAGATCGACCACGTGACCGTCACCACTGGCTTCGACGGGCTGGCCGACACCGGCTCTGGGTCGGGACCCGACGTCCCACCGGACGTGCCGTTTTGACTGGCAGACCGGAGCCGACTCGCGACGGGTCGGATACCGCGGTGCTTTTGGCCCAAGCCTCCTTTCGGTGGGATATGAACCCCGACGAGGTCGCGACGCTCATCGAATCGGAACTCGAGGACGCCGAGGCGACGGTCACGCGCGCCCGCGGGAAACACGACGACGACCACCTCGCAGCGACGGTCGTCTCACCGGAATTCGAGGGCCTGCCGCTGGTCCAGCAACACCAGCTGGTCTACGACGCCCTCGGCGACCACATGACGACCGACATCCACGCCCTCGAGCTTTCGACGTACACGCCCGACGAGTACGACGACCTCGAGTAGAGCCGGCAACCACGGCTCGGCTATCGGATTCGATGCGAACCGTCTCGGTGCACGTTATTTGCGCGTAGAGGGAGGGAACCGCACCTTTAACCTGCCGTGGTCGGAGCATTCTCGTATGGAATCACTTCACCCGCGGGTCCGACTCCTCTGGATCGGCCAGGGGGTGATCGCGGCGGCGGTCATCGGTGCCATTCTCTTTGGCATCGATAACTGGATCTGGGAGATCCCGACGGCGCTCCACGGCGGCGTCGTCGCCGTCGTCGCGATACTCGGTATCGCCTACTCGGTGCGCCTCTACCAGATCTGGCGGTTCGAACTGCAGGGCGACGCCCTCTACCTAGAACGCGGCGTAATCACGTTCGTCGAGACCGCAGTCCCGTTCGTCCGCGTCCAGCACGTCGACACGCAGTTCGGGCCGATCGAACGAGCACTCGGCCTCTCGAGCGTGGTGGTTTACACGGCGGGCTCGCGCAACGCCGACGTCCGGATTCCGGGGCTGCCGCCCGAGCGGGCTCGAGAGCTCCAGGACGCCCTGCGAGAACTCGCCGTCGAGAGCGAGGCCGACGACGCGGTCTGATACTCATATGAATCGACTCCACCCGATCTCGGCCGTGCTCTTCGCCCTCCAGTACGGCTTTCTCTGGCTGTGGATTCCGATGTTCCTGCTGGTTTTCGTCGGCGGTGCCCTCGGTACGGTGCGTCCGTTCTGGATGCCGGTGGCGGCCGTCCTCGGATTCGTCGCTGGCGCGAGCTACGGCGTCGGCTACTACTATCGCTTCGGCTACCGGATCACCGACGATACGTTCGACGTGGCCTCCGGCGTGATCGCCCGGCGTTCTCGCGAGATTCCGTACGGCCGCATCCAGAACGTCGACATCCGACAGGGCGTCTTCCAGCGTCTCGTCGGGCTCGCGACGGTCTCGATCGAAACTGCAGGCGGCGGCGACACCGAGGCAGCCCTCCCGTACGTTAGCGAGGAGGAGGCAACCCGCCTCCAGAACGAAATCCGGCGTCGGACTGCCATGGCGAAAGGTCGTCGCCGCAGACGGCGACGGCAGCCCGCAGAGGGTTCCGACGTATCTGACACCACCGACACCGCCGACACCAGCGATACCGCCGACACCGCTGGAACCGTCGCGGACGAACGAGCCATCCGTGATGACGTCGTCGGCCCGGAACCCGCGTCCGATCACGACCCGGGCGTTGAGCCCGACGAGCCGGGGCCATCACCCACCGACGACCGCGAACCGGACCCTGCGGCCGAACCCGTATCGACAGGGCCGGAATCGGAGCCAGCCGAGGAGCAGGGGCTCGAGGCAGAGGATTCGAGAGGAGAGCGACCACGATTCGGTCCTGGTCCCGGTGCGGGTGAATCCGTTCCCGACTACACAGACGACGAGTTCGCGGACGAATTTGTCCAGCCGCAACGACGATCGCTGTTCGACCTTTCTTCGAAGGAACTCCTCCTGTATTCGTTCACGACGCTTCGGCCGGCCGCCGCCGCCGCCGTCATGTTCGTTTTCTTCCTGATGACCGACACCATCGTCGACCTGCTGATCGCCATTGCACAGCCGGTCGGTGGTCCCGAGGACCTCGCGACTGGCTCGCCACAGGACATCGGGGTTCTCACCGTCGTGTCGCTCGTGAACGCGGTCGTGATCACCTACCTGCTCAGCGTCGCTTACACGTTCGCGACCTACTACGGGTTCCGCCTGGGCAGGGTCGAAGACGACTTCGTCTACGAACGCGGCCTCCTCCAGCGCTACAGCGGCTCGATTCCTTCCGAGAAGGTCCAGTCGGTGACCGTGACCGACAACCCCGCCCAGCGACTGATCGACTACGCCGGTCTCTGGGTCGAGACCGCAGGGTACGGACCCGAAAGCAACGGCGGGAGCCAGTCTGCGGTCCCCCTCGCTCGACGTGACCGCGTCTACGACTTCACCGAGAACCTCACCGGCGTCGAAACGCCGAAATTCGAGCGACCGCCGACGATCGCCCGCCGACGATACCTCGTGCGGTACTCGCTCGTCGCCGCTGTCGTCGTGGCCATCGCGTTCGGCATCACGCAGGTGACCGTTCTCGAGCGCTGGTACCTCGCGGCCGTCGTCTTCGCCGCCGTCCCGGTTGCGGCTCACCTCCGGTACACCCACCTCCAGTACTACGTCGGTGAGGACCACCTCGTCGTCAGGCGTGGCTTCTGGCGGCGCCGGACGACCGTGATTCCCTACTACCGCATCCAGACCATCTCCGTC
The DNA here is from genome assembly GCF_002156705.1 of Natrarchaeobaculum aegyptiacum. Classification (NCBI taxonomy): domain Archaea; kingdom Methanobacteriati; phylum Methanobacteriota; class Halobacteria; order Halobacteriales; family Natrialbaceae; genus Natrarchaeobaculum; species Natrarchaeobaculum aegyptiacum. Next base: position 3,895,907 of record NZ_CP019893.1, on the reverse strand, counting down.
CGTCGGTCGATCTTCCAGCGCCGACTCGGAATCTGCTCGGTCGTCGTCGATACCGCCAGTTCCCAGACGTTCTTCTGGAACTCGCCGACGATCTACGACGTCGACCTTGCGAACGGCCGCGACGTTCAGACGACCTGCCGCAAGCGGCTCCAGTCGGCACTCCGTGAACGCGCTGGGTCAGACGACCTCGGACTCGAGGTCGACTTCACCTGATCCGAACGCGGTTTTCTCCCGTGGGCTCGAATCCGCTTGGCTCGAGTAACCCGACTAACGGTGGGTTTTCGACCTGCAACGCCCGGCCGTTTCGGTGGATTTTACCTCGGCGGCCCCGACCGCCCGGGTATGGGAGACGACAACTACCGAATCGAAGAGGACAGCTTAGGCGAGATGCAGGTGCCCGAAGACGCCTACTGGGGCGCACAGACCCAGCGCGCCATCCAGAACTTCCCGATCTCGGGGATCACCTTCGGTCGCCGGTTCGTCCGTGCACTCGGCGTCGTCAAGAAGGGGGCCGCACAGGCCAACCGCGACCTCGAACTCGTCGACGAGGACGTCGCCGACGCCATCGTCGAGGCCGCAGACGAGGTCATCGCCGGTGACCACGACGAGCACTTCCCGGTCGACGTCTTCCAGACCGGGTCCGGAACCTCCTCGAACATGAACGCCAACGAGGTCATCGCCAACCGTGCCGCCGAGATCATGGGCGCCGAGGTCGGCGACCGCGTCGTCCACCCCAACGATCACGTCAACTACGGCCAGTCGAGCAACGACGTCATTCCGACCGCGATGCACGTCGCCGCCCTCGAAGCCGTCGAGAAAGACGTCATTCCCGCTCTCGATACGCTCCGTGAAGCCCTCGAGCGCAAAGAAGCGGAGTTCGACGACGTCATCAAGACCGGCCGCACGCACCTGCAGGACGCGACGCCCGTCACGCTGGGCCAGGAGTTCGGCGGCTACCGGACACAGGTCGAGAAGGGGCTGGCCCGCGTCGACAACGTTCGCGAGCACCTCGGCGAACTCGCTCTTGGCGGCACCGCAACTGGGACCGGCCTGAACACCCACCCCGAGTTCCCCGGCCGTGCCGCCGAGTACATCACCAAAGAGACCGGCGTCCAGTTCCGCGAGGCCGACGACCACTTCGAGGCCCAGGCCGCCCACGACGCCATGTCCGAGGCCCACGGTGCGCTCCGCGTCGTCGCCGGCTCGCTAAACAAGATCGCAAACGATCTCAGACTGCTCGCTTCCGGACCTCGTAATGGTCTCGGCGAACTCGAGCAACCCGAGAATCAGCCCGGCTCCTCGATCATGCCCGGCAAGATCAACCCCGTGATCGCAGAAGCGGTCAATCAGGTCCACAAGCAGGTCATCGGCAACGACGCGGCCGTCTCCGCCGGTGCCGCCGAGGGCCAGATCGACCTCAACCTCTACAAGCCCGTTCTCGCGCACAACTTCCTCGAGTCGGCGGAACTCATCTCGAACTCGAGCCAGGTCTTCGCCGAGCGATTCGTCGACCCGCTCGAGGCCAACGAGGAGTTCTGTGAACAGCAGGTCGAACAGTCGATGGCGCTCGCGACGTCGCTCAACGTCCACATCGGCTACGACAAGGCCAGCGAGGTCGCCAAGACGGCGCTCAAAGAGGACAAGACCGTCCGCGAGGTCGCCCTCGAGAAGGGCTACGTCGACGAAGAGGAGGCCGACGAGGTGCTCGACCCACGTGCGATGACCGAACGCGGGATTCTCGGTCAGGACCACTGATCGGGCACGTGGGGTATCGAACCCTCCGACGAATTGACCTGACAGGAACCGATGTACTCGGGGTCGAGTACTCTCTGTCGCTGAACGCTCTTTTCTAGCCGTCATTGAAGTCGTAAACGACAGATACGGCCCGAATCACGGCAGTCTAGGACGGAATAAAAGAACCCAAGCAGTTTTGACGAGGGGTATCGTCAGACGAAATATGCACACCTGTCGCAACTGCAACCAGTCGTTTCAGACGGAGCTGGCACTCGAATTACACCGCGACACCTGTTCGGCTGGTCAACTCTTTTGCCAGGTCTGTGGCGACCGGTTCTCGGAAGCCGCCGCGACCGAGGACGGCTGGCACTACGCCTGCCCGAACGACGACTGCGAGGGGAGTGGACTGAAAGAAGACCTCTATCTGATCGAAGACCTCCGAACGACGACCCACTGACTCGCTCTGTACTGATTACGCGCTCTTGCTCCCGGTATCACCCCACCGGTGTGAAACCCAACAGGGAAGGTGAACGATTCATGGGAACTGGCTTTCAATCGTGATTCGATGACACCGCGGCCGCGAAATCGGATCGATCGTCGACGACTCGAGGCTCGTCTCGACCGACTGATCTTCGACAATCGGATCACGATCGCGATCACGTTCCCGCTCGTCGGTGTCCTCTTGCTCGTGAGCGGACAGGTCGGGCTCCTGCCCGAGTGGCTTGCGTTCAACCCGTACCTGATGGTCGCCGCGGTGACGGTGATGGCCCTGCCACTGATCGGCGGGCTCGTACCCCTCGTCGACCGGCGGGTGGCCGCTGGACTCGTCGTCCTCGTCGTCTTTACCTGGGCGATCGAACTCACGGGTGTCCACACCGGCTATCCGTACGGTGAATTCCAGTACGAGCGGCCGCTGGGACCGATGCTCCTCGATTCGATTCCGCTTTTCTTGCCGGTCTTTTACTTCCCCATCCTCCTCAACAGCTACCTGCTCGCGACGTTGTTCCTCGGCCGGCGCTCGTCACTCTGGCACCAGTATCTCCTCACCCTCACCATCGTCATCACCATGGACCTCGTGCTCGACCCGGGTGCCGTCGCTCTCGAGTTCTGGGGCTGGACCGATGGCGGGAGCTACTACGACGTTCCCGTGCAGAACTACGTTGGCTGGCTCCTCTCTGGCTCGGCGGCCGTCTTCGTCCTGACCGTCTCCCTCGACCACGATGCCGTCGTCGATCGACTCGAGGAGTGTGACTACTTCCTCGACGACCTGATCAGCTTCGGCATCTTCTGGGGGCTCGTCAACGCCTACTTCCTCAATCTCGTCCCGTTTGCAATCGCAGTCGTTCTGCTAGCGACGCTCTTTCGAGTCGACTGGTTCGACTTTGCCGGGCTGGGGACCGGTGGGCCGGGTAGACACTCGAGGGAGGGATAGTGGTCGGCATCGACTCGAGAGCACGACATCGCCGCGCGAAATCGCGATTGTGTTCAGACTGGGCGCTCGAGCAACTAGTGGTAACCCGTCCGCATCGTTCCCGAAACCGCTCGAATCACGTTACGACGCGCTTTCTCCCCGCCTCTGACGAGACGACGGTAGACCGTGCTCGGAACTGCTGGGGTCTCGTGGATTGGGTATAGCGAAATAGGGTTCATCAGGTTTGGCACCATCGACGAATCCCCGTGAGTGGCGACGTAACAGATGGATTTATTCATAGCGAAAAATAAGAAAATAATAGTAGTGAACGTCAGCAATGGGTGAACGCATCCGGGGGAACGAGTGGTTCACTGTCAGAGAGGCGGTCCTGAATCGTGATGAGAGACGGTGTTTAAACTGTCGGGCGACGAGTAATCTCGTCGTCCATCACATCGTTCCCGTGTGCAACCGAGGGACGAATCGAACGAGCAACCTGGCTACACTCTGTCGAGACTGTCATCGATCGGCTCACAACCATCGGTCGGGGAGTGGTGGGAGAACATCACGATCTCGCGAACGGGATGTCCTATCGACTGATCACGTAGCGACTATTCTTCGCTTGACCACCCATCCACTCTCTCGCGCGATACTGTTGACACTGGCGAAAACGGGGATCGGTGTTGGGGAGCTTTGTAACCTGAATCTGGATGATTTCGGTTCTAACGAAGAGTGTACTCCCCTTCCCGTTTCGTTCGATGGTCCCGGAATCCGAATTCGATACGGCGGTGATATTCCGTACAATAACCGTCGTGAACGGAACGAAACCACCTACATTCCAGTCGATACCGAACTCGAACGTGCACTCAAACGGTGGTTAGCGATTCGACCCGATCATCCCGAAACCCAGGCCCTATTTACGAAAACGCGAGCCGGGTGGGGAACGCGTCTCGAGCCATCGACTGTTCGCCACCGCCTCGCGAAGATGGCTCTGGCGGACGACGAACGCCCCACTGAGATGGCAGTAGAGGGCCTTACGCCGGTCGCGCTCCGGTACTTCTTCGAGGAACGCTTTCGAGGCCAGCCGAAATACAGAGGGAACATCCTCGGCAGAATAGACGCGTCAGCGATCGATTTTTCGACCTTCGAGGAGAATTACCGGGAAGCGATTTTCGACCTCGTCAGTTACTCTCGACGTCCGTAATCGAGTAGATGTGCTCGAGGTAGGTCTCCCGGACGCGGTCGTTCCAGTTGTGGGTGTAGGTGTCGATGATGTCGCTCGCGACGTCGCCGCGGAGGTACTTGACGACGCCGCGATCACCCGTCCGGTCCCTGAGATGCGTGGTGAAGAAGTGCCGGAAGTAGTGCGGCGTCACGTTTTCGGCAGCGCCACCCCCGGTACGAAGCCATCCATACTCCCTGGCGTACTGCTCGACGATGTGGTGTATTGTATCGATCGTAATGCGACGTCCCCAGGCGTCAGCAGTACTCGTAAACAGCGGTTCACTTGGGGATCGAACGTTCGGTCGAATTGCTAACCACCGAAGCAGGACGCGCCTGAGCTCGTCGTCGACGGGAATCGTCGTCTCTCGCTTTCGTTTATTCGATGCCCGACGGACCGTTCCGCCCGATTCGGCCCCATAGCTGTGCTCCGCCGAGATGTACAGCGTATCGGGCTTCTCGGCGATTTGCGCCCGTGGATGCCACGACTGACCGTCGTGACCCAGGTTCAGGTCGATCAGATCGAGGTTGCAAAGTTCACCGGATCGGATTCCCGTTTTGAGGAAGGTCATCACGATCGCCTTGTGCAGGGGATGTCTGATCGTTTCCACGAAAGTGCGCATCTCTGCGAGTGAAATATCGCGCCTCGACGGATTCGACTCGATAGATTCGTTCATTTCCTCTAGGACGAGTTCCATCGGATTCTCGTCGTGTTGACCGACCCGAACGAGATATCCGTAATAGCGGTTGAGATAGGACGCGTAGCTCGCGACGGTGCTGTCGGTATAGTTCGACCGAAGATCGTGTACGAACGCCATACAATCCCTGTACTCTGCTTCCACGGGCGTTTTGCCGAACCGTTCCTCGAGGAACGATTCGAACGACCGAAGCACTCGTCGATACGCGGCGACCGTCCGCTCGTTTCGGCCGTGGTACTCGATGTCCTCGAGGAAGTAGCCGATCGAGTCGGATTCGGATTCGGATTCGGATTGGGATTTGGAGTTACTCATCGTCGATCAGCATATAGCCTCCATCACGCCCGCTGTACCTGATTCGGTTCTCGTCTTGCAACTGTCCCAGCGCAGCATCGAGATCGTCTTCGACATCGTCGATTAGCTGATCGACGAGTTCGTCCCAGTCGAGTACGTTTTCCTGCTTGAGGACGGTGACGATCCGGTCTTCGAAGTCCCCAGTATCCGTCGATTCTGCCCGGTCGGTGGTCGCGGTCGGTTCGACCATCGATGGAATTTCGAAGTCGGCTCGTCCTGCCTGCACCATCGTGCGGATGAACTCACTCTGGCTCATCCCGAGGGCTTCTGCGTGGCGGGCCCACTCTTCTTTCTGGTACGCTGGAACGTAGGTCTTCACGCTCGTTCGTTCCATCGACGGATCGTCGGTCGCCATGAGTTCGTGATCTCACCCCCGCCACTTCAATCTGCCCCACATTCACAAATAAGGGTATTTATTTGTGATTGTCGGGTCGTATTTCTCGGTGATCTGAGCCCTTATTTGTGAATCTATTGCTTCAAAACCAGTACTGGTGGAACTACGGCCACAAATAATATCTCAGCTGGAGATCGTTCCTCGAGGCGGCGGCCGCCCAGCTCGAGTCGACCACCAACTCGGCACCTAACTGACGGCGAATTCACATGGGTTCTTCCCTACCCAAACCCTGGGGGTAACGCCCTCGAGAACCGGGTCCTCGAGTTACTCTCGACTGACACGTATTCGTGGGAGGGGTTGCTCGAGGCGGTGAGCGAAGACATCGAGTCGCGACTCGACGAGACCCTCGGCGAGTTGCAGGCCGACAATCGGATTCGCTACAGCGGTCGCCACGGCGGCTACACGATCGTCGAGGGCACGGGTGGTGAGCGTGGCGACTGAGTCCGGACTCGACGCCCCCGCGGAGGTCGACGATCCGATCGGGTACTTCCTCGAGGACCAGCAGTACCACGGCAAGAGCGAACGGACGCTCGAGGCGGGGAGTGCTGCAACCTGGATCTTCGGGATCTGCACCTCGAGACACCCGAACTCGACCTCGGGTGGACCCATCGCGTCCAGCTAGATCGACGGCCGTCCTCACTGTACGTTTCGTCGGAACCAGCTCGTGGGGCGGTGGTCAACGGCGAACGGCGGACTGCTTCGAACAAGCGGAAGCGGGAGACGGTGATTCCGCTGGACGATGAGCTTCGTCGCGCACTGCTCGAGTGGCTCGCGATCCGCCCGACCCGGTGTCGCCGGCGGACCCGCTCTTTCTCGACACCCGTGATTCATGGGGAGAACGCCTGACGCCGGCGGATATCCGCTACGTCGTCGAGAAACACGCTCGAGAGCCCGGGTGGTACCGCACGGGCGGCGGGACGACCGAGAACGTGACGCCACACTACTTCCGGCACTTCTTCACGACGCACCTGCGGGACCGAACGGGTGATCGGGGGATCGTCCAGTACCTCCGTGGCGACGTCGCGAGCGACGTCATCGACACCTACACCCACGACTGGGGCGATCGGGTTCGGGAGACGTACCTCGAGCACATCTACTCGCTGTGCCTCTGAGTGGCCACTTCCACCCTCGGGAAACACAATTTACGATGGTTATACACAATATTTGTGTCGCATACTGATCTGATAAACCTTATTTCGCTATACCAAGATTAGTGTGGGCGCTACACGGTCGGTGGTTGGACTGGTGACACGAACGGCGGTGTCAAAACAGCTGATCAAACGACTTCGTGCCCGAATTCACGCTCGTGGCGGGAAGCGGGGAAAATCAGTGCTCGAGTGCGAGTTCCGTCTCGAGGTCTGCACCGTCGAAGAGTGCGCGAACAGCGTCGACAGTGGGTGAGCGTTCAGAAGCGTTCTCGAGCAGGACGGTCTCGCTCGGGAAGAGCTGTTCGCCAAGCAGGAGGCCGTGGTCTCTGGCGGTCGAACCGGTGACGGTGAGGTAGACGCCCAGACCGGTATCGGCGATTGCGGCTTCTTCCTCTCTCCCTTCTTCGGGGTACCGGAAGTCGACGCCCTCGAGCGTTCGAGTGCCGAGGACGGCCCGGACCAGCCGTTCGTACCGGGGTTCGATACACAGCGGGCCCTCGTAGGCCTCGAGGAACCGACGGTCGAGCGGTTCGGTGCCGGGGGCGACTTCCGGTGTCGCCATTAGCGTGTGGTAGACGGTGTCGCCGAGCCCCGTCACGACGCGGACGTCCGTATCGACGGGATCGATCCGGGCGTTCACGTCGGCGATCCGCTCGAGCGGCTCTGGTCGCAGTTCGACGACTTCCTCCAACACGAGGTCGGCGCTGTCGAATCCCAGCGCGAACTCGTGGGTTCGAAGCGCGCGGAACGGTTCTTCGCGACCGACGAGCTGGATCGCCGCGTCGTCGGGAACGTCCTCGATGCCGTCGACGGCCGTCGCACCCTCGAGCGGGATGGTCACACTGTCGAAGACGATTCGGCGTGGTTTGCCCGCCCGGTCGTCCCGCAAGAGGGTGTACTCGGGAGCTGTCGGCCGGTCGACGGAACTGTAGTCGGCGAGACGATGGTACACTGACCGCTCGTCGGGTTCGATCGTCCCCTTGGTGAGGGCTTTCTCGTGGCGGAGCGTCGACGTGATCTCGTCAGCGAGATCGGCCACGTCGAGCCGTCGAGCGATGCGATCGAGCACCGACTCGAGCGGGCGTCCCTTGCGAGGGACGGCGATCGGGATAGTCTCGCCCATCGACCTCGTCTCGAGTGGCGACGGATAAACGAGTTGCGTTTTCCGGGACGGGCACGACCGATGTCGTCTCGACGTCGGTCGCCGACGGAGGCACTGACGCCATCGCCCAGTTGCTGTCCGACTCGAGTCCCACACTGGATACAATCGCGAAACCGGTCGAAAACGAGTAGCCGAACGACGATCGAGGGATCGAAGCGATCCGGATCAGTCGTCGCTTGCGAACATCGAACCGAGCTGGTCGCGCCAGTCCTGGATGTCCGTCACGGCGGCCTCCACGTCTTCCAGTTCGGATTCGACGTCCGCGAGGTCGTCTTCCAGATCCTCGACGTCGTCTGCGAGTTCGTCGACGTCGTCGTCGACGGCTGCGAGGTCGCCCTCGAGATCCGACACGGCCGTCTCGATGTCGTCGACCGTCCCCTCGAGGCCCGACACGTCGTCTCGAACCTCGGTTACGTCGGAGTCGACCGCTTCGATAGTATCCTCGAGGTCGGTCGACCATCCGGTGAGCGTCTCGATTTCGGTCTCGACGGCCTCGAGTCCGTCCGTATTGGACTCGACCTGTGATTCTGTCGTCTCGAGTCTGTCGTCGAACGCATCGAACTCTGCTTTGACGCGATCGATTTGCTCGGTCAGGTCCTCGATGAGCTGTTTCCCGGTACCGTGGTCGCCGATGAACTCCTCGAGGGCGCTCGTGTAGGCGGCGACCTCCTCGACGCGCGACTGGAGGTGGTCGAGTTTGACCTGCTCGAGGTTGGACTCCTCTTCGTCGGCATCCCCGAGGTCGAGTTCGGCTTTGAGCACCTCGAGGTCGCCGTCGTCGACCGCACCGTCGCGGAGTTCGGCTGCGAGATGGGCAGCGACCGCACCGGGCTCGAGGTCGATCGTCGGCTCGGCGGCCGATTCCGCTGTGGGCTCGTCTGCGGCCACGGGCTCGTCGGCCTCGCCTGCATCGTCTTCGACTGCGTCTGCTTCGACGTCGACAGGCGCGTCGTCCACCGTCTCCTCGAGGTCGTCCGAACTCGAGGCTGGCTCGTCCGGCGCGGCGGTCGGCGAGTCTGCCTCCGCCAGTTCCACCGCTTCGGTTTCGGTTTCAGCTTCGGCTTCGTCGGCCACCGCCCCGGCGTCGGCGTCTCCGGTGTCGGCGTCGGATTCGGCTTCTGCCGTTTCGAGGGCGTCTCCGGTGTCGGCGTCGTCGATCGCCGACTCGAGGTCGAGTTCGATCTCTGGTTCCTCGACTTGCGAATCGGCGTCGGTCGGATCGGCCAGTTCGATCGTCTCCTCCTCGGCTCCGGGATCGGTGGGCGCTGGGATCTCGTCTTCGGTGAACCCGAGGTCGATGTCGGGGGCGTCGTCTTCGGTATCGTCTCCCGGTTCTCCGAGCGGGTCCGGATCCGGTTCGACGTCGACGTCACCGAGGTCGAGGTCGAGGTCCTCTGCCTCGTCGCCGAGTGAGACTGGTTCGTTCTCGTCGTCTTCGTCTTCTGCGTCGAGTCCGGGGACGGCCGCGGAGGCTCCCGAGAGCATGTCTTTGACCGGCTGGTTGCGGTCGTCGGAGACGATGCTCTCGATGACCCCCTCGTCGACTTCCGCGGCATCGACGCTCGAGGCATCTCCGGGGCCGCTCTCGACGACGTCGGGTTCGGTCATGAACGCCGCGGCCTCGCTCTCGTCGTCGATCCGGATACCGTAGACCGTCACGAGCGTGCTGCCGGGATCGATCGTGCCGGTGAACTCGACGTGGTTGTCCTGATAGGCCGTCCAGTCGTCGCTGTGGTAATCCGGGTGGAAGCCGACCTTGTCCATTGGGAACCCTTCCGGGATGTCCTCGGAGAGCCGAAAGGCCACCTGCTCGTCGCGCTCTGAGGTGATTTCGAACTGGATCGCAGGAACGGGAAACTCCTCCGCCGTGAACGATTTCCTGACGGTCAACCCGTCAGCACTGACCTCGATCACGCCGTCCGCGTCGGCGGTGTTACTCATGCGGACAACGTTACCATACCATTACTATAAATGGTGCGGACAGTATCACACAAAAATCATTTGTCCGGAGGCAGGTTCCGATCTCCCCGTCTCGGTCGTCAACTCATCCGGACTGCTGTATCGATGTCCCGATGGGACCGCGATTCGAGCGGCGGCCCCACTGGAACTGACGGACGGGCGACTGTATCAGAGGTCGACGCGGTCGCCAATTTCGACCAGCTCGAGTCGTCGGGGGTAGGCGAAACTCTTCGCGTGGTGGTGGAGCACTTTCGGGTCGGAGGTGAGTCCGCGCCACATGTCCCAGTGGCTCGGCAGGAGCGCCTCGAGTTCGAGTGCGGCTGCGGCCTCGACGATCTGGTTCTCGTCGTTGTACCAGCGGGTGCGTTTGGGTTCGCGCGTCTGTTTGTCGGGGATCTGTCCCACGGTTCCGAACGCGAGGATGCCGAGGTCGAGGTCGTATTCCTCGCCGATGCGATCGAACTCGTCGCTCGGCCTGGTGTCGCCGCCGTGGAATATGGTGCCCGCGTCGTGTTCGAAAACGTAGCTCACCGGGTGGGTCGCGTCGGGGTCGTTCGCCGACTCGACGTGGACCGTGAACTCGCCAACCTCGAGGGTGTCACCTTCCGTGACTTCGGCGAACTGGTCTGACTCGAGATCCCACTGGTCGGTCCACGATTCGTCTTCGCGCGCGACTGCGACGCTATCGTCTGGGCCGTAGAAGGTCCCGCCGGTGGCCCCGAGGATGGGTGCCTGGCTGGGGCCGTGGACGTGATCGGTGTGTTCGTGGGTCGCGAAGACGGCGTCTGCCTCCGTGACGTCGGTCGGATCGAACGGGACGGGGATCATCCGGACGGTCCGTGGCGGGTCGCCGAGTCCGAGATACGGGTCGACGTAGATCGTCGTTCCGTCGGACCCCTTGATCACGAAGCCGTTGCAACCGAGGTACCAGACGGCGACGCCGTCGGGGCTGGCGTCTTCGACGTCGCGGACGAGCCAGTCGTCCCAGTCGCTCTGGATCTGTGTCATGTGGGTGAGTGTGCGGACTGAACGGGTAAGTGTTGTCGTCTCTGCGGGACAGTAGCGAATCGAATTGACCGAGCGAACTAGCTGGAGACCGGACCAGAACCGTCGAGGAGAGACCCGATCAGTCCGGCCTACCAGGTTCCGTGGAACGTGTCGAATGAGAGCTCCTCAAGTGGCTTGTTCCCCACCGCGATCTCGTACTCGCCGGGAGTGAGCATCGGTTTGTGGAACTGCGGGCCGTCGTCAGTCGTGATCCGGGGACAGCCGGTGTTGACGAACGCGTCCATGTCGAAGTTGCGGAGGCGGTCGGGAGTGACCTCGTCCATCGTGATGAGGTAGGCGTCGTCGTTGTCGGCGAGGATCTCCTGAGCCGTTTCCCAGCGGCCCTGTCCGATCTTGGTACAGAAGATGACGCCCCACTTCTCGGCGTCCATCGCGCGGTGGACGGCACCGAAGCGCTGTTTCATGAACTTCTCCGTGTCCGCGACGGTGACGACGTTGTTGACGGGATCGGCGATGACGACGTGCTTGTCGGGGTGTTCCATCGCCAGCCCGAGCGGGTGGAACTTGCCGCCGCCGACGTAGAGGACCTGATCTGCGGGCACGTCCGCGCTCGCGTAGTTGCAGCCGAGAACCTGTCCCTCGTGTGTCAGACGTTCGTCGCCGCGTCGGCTGTGGACTTCGTACCCTCGCTCTTCGAGGAACTCGGTCATCTCCTCGTAGCGATTCATGTGCTGGGCGGTCGTGACGAGACCGACCTCCCCAGTCTCGTCGGGAGACTCGAGCGTCTCGAGTGCTTCTTCCATGATCGGTGTGACCTCGACGTTCGAGAACAGCGGCACGTAGATCACCTTGTCCGTGTCCTTCATCGGCGAGTGGCCGAAGTGAACGAAGACGTCCGTACGCTTCATCAGATAGGTGTCGAGGTCACAGGCACCGTAACAGGGCTGGCCCGAGAGCATGAAGGTGACGTCGTCGTCGGCGAGTTCCCGGAGGTCGTCGGCCACGGCGGGGCCGCGGCGTTTCAGCCCTTCGGGAAACTGCAGGCCTACCTTGCTGGCGTCTCGCTCTTCGATGGCGTCGACGATTCGCTCGAGTTCGTAGTCCCACTCCCGATCGTGTTTGAGGGCCATCCCGGTATTCCTGAGGTCCCCGTCCGTCTGCGCCGACTCCTGACTCATTGGACGTCCTAACGGCTGGGGCGGTATAACGGCGGCGCTTTTCGAATAGTCACGCGCGAGGACTCGACCAGTCGCTCACCGTGACCGTCAGCGCTGACCCAACAGTCATGGTACTGGAGTTTGAAGCAGGGTGTAATGGCAGCGGATTCGCTCGAAAACGGACGTCTCTTTGCCCTCTACCGCCGGTATATCGGCGAACCGGAGGATCGAACCGACGTCTACCTCGGATTCAGTCTCTTCCTCGGGGGCATCGGACTCGCAGTCGTCGCCCTGGCGCTGTTCCTCTGGAGCGCGACGCTCGAGACCCACACCGACGCGTACTACGCGAGCGTTCGGCCCGCGTACGCGCTCGTGATGGCGGCGCTTCCCATCACCATGCTCGGCATCGTCGTTCTGTTGCCAGCCGACCGGAAGGTTCGGTACACGTCGATGGCTGGGGTCGTGCTCACGATCGTTGCCGCTGCCGGGTTCGTCTACGCCTATCCCGAGGACTGGTACTTCCACGGCCAGGACTACACGCTCGAGGTCGTCGTCACCTACGCGGTCGGCGTCGCCGGCGTCACGGCCTCGACAGGGGCTGCGCTCATCGCTCACTACCTCGAGCTGGCCCGGTCTGTGGACGTAATCGAGTCGGCGGACGAATCAGACGCCGACGCCGAGGAGGAGGCAGAATCCTACACCGACGAGGAGATTCGCCGCGACATCGACGCGGCGATGGACGGCGTCGAACTCTCCTGGGGTGGCGTCGAGAAGTCCGACAACACGCAGTTGCAGTTCGAGACCCACGAGTTCGACGACGTGAACGTCGACGTCACCGCGAAGACGACCCGGTCGTCGGGCGTGGACGAACAGGTCGCCGGCCTCAAGGGACTGAAAGGCGGCGAGAAGAAGAAGACGACCTCGAGTGAGTCCGTCGAGGACCAGACCGCCAAGTTGCGCGAGTTGCGCACTCAGCGGATGGCCGAGGAGGGACCAGACGGCGCCGAACTCGAGAGCGGTGCCGAGACCGAGGAGGGCCTTCTGGAAACGCTTCGAAACCGCGTTCGGTCACTTCTCGGACGTAATTAACCGCTGACAGTGGGTCGAATCTGTCGCTTCGACTGGTGTAAACGGCCGATGGTATTAAGGCACATAGATTTATAATCCGTCGGTAACCTTGGCCAACTATGGCCAAAGGCCTAGACGTCGGTACGATGAACATCCTGTCTGCACAGCAGGATGGCACCGATACGGTATTCGTGCAACAGCGCAACTCCTTCGTCGAGATCGAGTACTCGGACATGGCCGAGCAGATGCTCTCGCGAAGCGAAGTCCTCCACATCCGCAAGGACGACAAGGTGTACGTCGTCGGCGACGACGCGTTGAACTTCGCGAATATCTTCAACAAGGAGACTCGCCGCCCGATGAAACACGGGATCCTCTCGAACGACGAGCAGAGCGCGATCCCGATGATGAAACTGATCATCGAGCAGGTCGTCGGCGAGCCCGCCTATCCGGACGAGAAACTGTACTTCTCGACGCCGGCCGACCCGATCGACTCGGACCTCTCGACGCTGTACCACCAGAAGACGATCGAATCCTTCCTAAACGACATGGGTTACGACGCAGAACCCATCAACGAGGGAATGTCGGTCATCTATAGCGAACTCGCGGACAACAACTTCACCGGCCTCGGTATCTCCTTCGGTGCCGGGATGACGAACGTCTGTCTGGCCTACTACGCAGTCCCCGTCATGAAGTTCTCCGTCGCCCGCGGTGGCGACTGGGTCGACGAACAGGCCGCTCGCGCGACCGGCACTCCCGTCGACAAGGTCACCTCCATCAAGGAAGACGACTTCGAACTCGACTTCACCACGGACGTCGGCGGCGTCGAAGGCGCGCTGTCGATCTACTACGAGAACCTGCTCGACTACGTCGTCGAGAACATCGTGACGGAAGTCGACGACGAGGACGTCGAAGAGGGCCTCGACGTGCCAGTCGTCGTCACCGGCGGCACCTCGAGTCCCAGCGGCTTCGAGGCGCTGTTCCGTGACCACCTCGAAGACGCGAACATCCCGTTCTCGATCAGCGGCGTCAGCCACGCCAACGAACCACTCTACAGCGTCGCTCGCGGTGGACTGGTCGCTGCGCGCTCCGACGAGGACGTCGAACACGAAGAGGAAGTCGAGGACGCGGAAGCGGAAGCAGCCGCCGAATAACTGCTCGGTACCCCTGTCGGTTGACGTTCTTCTTCTCGAGTGTTCGATCACAGTTCCGACAGAGCGTGTGACTGCGCGACTGTGTGCCACCAGCTGGAGCTGACGCGCTATCGATCCTCGCGCTCGACCCGGCGGCGCTGATGATCGTAGAATCTGTTGAACGCGTCCTGCCAGGATTCCGGATCGTCGACCTCGCTGTCGTGCTCGACGGGGACGTCTGCGTACCCACAGTGTGGACAGGTGACGGTCGAGGCGTCGCCGAGGGACAGCGTCTCGAGCGAGCGCTGACACCGGGGACACTCGTCCATGAGAGGGTATTTTCTCGGACAGGTCTTAACTCTAGGTCACCTGTTTCGTCACCGTGTCGCGAGGTGTCCACGGCTGGCGATACTCGCACTTGCCGTTGTGGGGCTCTGGTCGCTACCCACGTCTCGAGTCGCGCCATCACCACGGTTTTTGTCGCGGGTCTCCTCTCGTTCGGTATGAATCAGTCGCGGGCCCGGAGACCGGGGTCGGTTACGGAACGAGAGCGCCAGCGAGGGTTCCGGGCTGGTATCGCGATCCCGAGTGACGTACACCCGGGGGGCCGTAGAGAGGTGATCACGCTGGCATGAGAGGTCCCGACCGACGCGAACTCGCCCGCAGGCTCGAGGCGCTCGCCGACTTCACCGATCCGACGGCGGACCTCGAGCAGTACCTGACGCCGGCTGAACTCGCGGCACACGTCATTCATCTCGCCCGCGTGCAGGGCGATCTCGAGGGCGGTGAGACTGGTAGTGGGTCACAGCCGATCGTAGACCTCGGCACCGGCACGGGTGTTCTCGGGATCGGGGCCGCACTCGCCGGCGCGCCGTCGGTGGTCGGCATCGACGTGGATCGCTCCGCGCTCGCCGTGGCCCGCGAGAACGTACGCCGAGTCGGCACCGAGACGACGATTGCCTCACGCCTCGAGTGGGTTCAGGGCGACGTCACCCGCCATCCGTTCGACTGTTCACGCGCGACGGTGGTGTCGAATCCGCCCTTTGGTGCCCAGCACGGCAATCGACACGCCGACCGGGCGTTTCTCGAGACGGCGCGTGAGATCGCTGCCGTCTCCTATACGATCCACAATACGGGGAGTCAGTCGTTCGTGGAGTCCTTTGTGGCCGACGCTGGTGGAGAGGTCACCCACGCGTTTCGCGCTCCGTTCCCGGTCGAACACCGGTTCGACTTTCACACCGCAGCGCAGGCGGAACTCGAGGTGGAAGTGTTTCGGATCGAGTGGTCCGGGTAGACGACCCGATCGTGGCAGTTATACCCGGAGCAGGCGCAATACCACGTCGTTCACGGCGTGGATACGCGCCGTCACAGCGGGAATTCCCGTACGTTTTTGTTTCACACTGACGTATGTATGCGTGTCGGCACATTGGCTATGACCCCAATGTAGCCGAGCGCCCGAAACTGGCGGTTCGAGTGTCCGCCCACGCTGGAAACAGGGTGTGCCCACGTGGGAATCAAATAACAAGCACCGGGCGACCCGACCGAAGAAGTAACTCCGAGTCCGTTACCGTTGATTCGACCCCCGCCGGGCACAAACAACCACGAGGGTCGAACCCAACCGAGGATAGGAGTACCGGGGGCTTGGCACTCCCAGGAGACTGCCCACAGACCGGCCACTCACCGATTCTGACGGTGCGTTGGCTTGGTGATCTGCGAACCTGAAATTCCCAACTCAACGGTTCGGTGCCGTGGGATTCCTCCCGCGTTCACGCGGAGGAGGATGTCAATCCCGGAACCGGGCTGCGTCATCGAGTCCCCACTCGGGGGCCGTCTCGTCGTCGATCCCGTTTCGGACGTAGACGTCGGGGCGGTACCTGATCTCCGCGGTGACGTCGTGGTGGGTTCGGAGGCGGTCGCGAACGCGGAAGACATCTGCGGTGTCGAAGTAGGTGGGCGTGTAGACGGCGACGACGTACTCGTCGTAGCCCAGTGCGTCGCGGCCGGCGGCGGTCGTCAATTTTGCGTCCCAGAACTGTTCGGCGCTGACGTCGGCGAGGATGGCCCGCCAGCGCGAGAGCACGTCGTCGGTTACTGGGACTTCCCACGTACCACTCGTGAGCCGGGACTCGAGGGCACACTCGTCGAGTGCGCGCACCGCGTCGGAGTCTGCGGGCGGGAGGTCGGCGACTGTTACCGCGGCGGGGCGGGTGACTCCGTGGGTCGGGAAGTAGCCATCGCGGGCGATACGCGGGTAGCCGGTGACGCGGCGGGCGGAGAGCCAGTACCGGTCGTCGTCTCCCGTATCGACCTGCCGGTGATCGAGGACCATGCCTGTGGTACACTGGTTGGGTAATTGAGCGTTTGCCGAACGCGGACTGAAAGTGAAACTGAACGTATCGCCGACGGTACGACTCTCACTCCTCGAGATGTTCGACGCGGGCGAACCTGCCAGCCCGGAAGCCGGTGACGACGGCGACGACGGTACCGACGAAGAGCGCCAGTCCGAGTCCGATGACGTAGACCTCGAGCGGGGTAGAGAGGACGTCTTCGAAGCCGATGACCGACCGCGAGAAGCGGTTGAGTCCGCCGACGGCAATCGGGGTCGCCGCGAGGCCGACGAGACCGCCGAGGAGACCGACGACGACGCCCTGGGTACCGACCGTCCCCGCGAGCAGCCCTTTCGAGAGGCCGACGGCCCGCAGCGCCGCCAGCTCTTCGCGCTGCTGGGCGGTGACGAGCGCGAACAGGTTGGTCGTGAGGACGAGGCCGCCGACGACGGCGAGGCCGACGAGCGTGACGCCGCTCGCGAGGACGAGCGGGCGTTCCTCGAGGAACGCGCCCATCTGGTCGTCGCTCGATCGGACGTCGTACTCGGGGTACTCCTCGTCGAGTTCGGCCGCGACCTCGTCGGCGTCGGCGTCGGCGTCGTCCTCGAGTGCGGCGGTGACGAACGTCGCGCGGTCGGTGCCAGTGGTGCCAGCGAGGGCCTGCAGGTCGCCCAGCGGGACGGTCACGGTTTCCGACCCGAGGAACTGCGAGTAGTAGTCAGAGGTACCGACGACGGTAAACTCGTGGTCGGGTGCGGTCTCTCGGCTGGTGCCGACGTAGATGGTATCGCCGACCTCCACGCCGAGTTCGTCTGCGACCGCGGGGTCGAGCACGATTTCCTCGGTCGTCGGTTCGTTCGATCGGCCGTTCTCGTAGACGTCGTCGAAGGTGTCGAAGCCGCCCCCCTCCTCGAAGTCGAATCCGTCGTGGGTCGCCTGGACGCCGACGGCGGATTCGCGCTCGAGGTCGTCCGGGTCGGTGCCGACGTAGACGTCGTGCATGGCGATGGGCGCGGCCGCGCGGACGTCGTCGCGTTCGGCGAGTTCGACCGACAGCTCGTGGGAGCCAACGATCGGGTTCTCCGCGCCGCTGGTCGCGGGATCGACCGGATCGCTCGAGACCCAGACGTCCCGGTCTGCGTTCTCGAGGCCGTCTTCGCCCATGGCGACGACGCCGACGCCGAGGCTGGCGAGGACGGTCACCGAGAGGACGGCGAGCGCGACGGCGAGGACCGCGAGGGTCGTTCGTGCCGGTGATCGCCGAAGGGATGCCAGCGCGATGCCGACGGCCGCGCGCCACCTGACGGTGCTGCGTGGGCTCATCGACCCACCTCCTCGAGGACGTTCGTGCGGGCGGCGATCACGAGCGGATAGGGGATCGCGACCAGTCCGGCGACGAGTGCGACGCCGACGGCGTAGGGAACGAACACCGGGTGCGCGAGGGCGATCGTCCCGGGGGCGATCGTCGCGCTCGCGACGGCGTTGACGGCGTAGATGCCGACGTACCCGATCCCGGCCCCGATCAGCGCCCCACAGACCGTGGTGAGCAGCGTCGAGACGGCGACGACGGTCAACCGGCCTCGCTGAGGGATGCCGATGGACTCGAGGACCGCGAGCGACCGGCGGTCGTCGTCGACGGTCATCCCGGCGGTGGTGGCGACGAACGATGCACAGAGGACGATCCCAACGAGGGCAGCCAGCAGGCTGGCAGCGAGCGCTAGCGCGTCGTCGAAGAGTGCACTCGGGTCGACGCTCCCGGTCGATTCCACGCTGGCGTCTGGATAGGTCGATTTCGCGGCACTCGCGGCCCCATCAGCGTCGCCCCAGACGACGACGCGGTCGGCGAGTTCCCCCTCACTCGCGCCGGTGAACGACTGGAGTTCGCTCGCCTGGACCAGCGCGATCGGGACGTCCGTGTCGCCGTCGCTTTCGGCTTCCTCGACGGCGACGACCTCGAGACTGAGCGTCATCGTCTCACTGGCCGCTTCGGGTGCGGGAACGCCGAGTTCGTCGCCTTCGCTCGCCCCGAGTCGCTCGGCTGCGGCCTGTGAGAGGACGATCTCGCCCTGCGGCGGGCCATCGTAGTCGCCGTCGGCGTAGTGGGGGTCACCGGGCTCGAGGTCGTCGGTCGGGAGCCCACCGACGGTCCGGGACTGATCGTCGGCGACGACTCCGACGAGGAGGACGCGCTGTCGCTCGCCGTCGTCGACCGACTCGAGTGAGCCCGGTTCGGCCAGTACTGGCGAGGCGTGGTCGACCGCCTCGTCGTCTGCGATAGTCGCGGCTCGCTGGTTGGCCTCGCCGAGTCGCGGCCGTTCGACGCCGTCGACGGTCGAGAGAGTCGCACTGTCGTCGGGGACGATCTGTACCTCGGCGTCGGAATCGGCCGCCGCACCTCCGTCGGCCAGTGCGAGCGCAACGCCGGTGACAGTCAACAGGAGCGCGATCGTCGTCGCGACGGTGAGCAGGGTCGTCGCGACGCGCCGGCGTCTGGTGCTCGTGGCACGTCGCCAGAGTCGTGCGACCGACAGCGAGAGCAGCCCGCGCCAGCGCACCCGCCGCGTGCCATCCAGATCCGGGTCATCGGCCATCGTCGACCACCCGTCCGTCCCGAAGCGTGACCACCCGGTCGGCGACGGCCAGCGTGTCGGCGTCGTGAGAGGCAACCAGCACGGCACGTTCTTCTCCGAGCGCCGTCAGCAACTCGAGGACGTCGCGGCCGGTCTCGGTGTCGAGTTCTCCGGTGGGTTCGTCGGCGACGAGCACGTCGGGATCCGTCGCGAGGGCTCTTGCAATGGCGACGCGCTGTCGTTCACCGCCACTGAGTTCGCTCGGGAGGTGCGTCGTGCGATCCGCCAGGCCGACGGTCGCGAGCAATTCGCTTGCGCGCTCGCGTCGTCGGCGTCTCGGGACCCCGGCCTGCACCAGTGGGAGCGCGACGTTGGCTCGCGCCGACAGCGACGGCAGGAGGTGAAACCGCTGGAAGACGATCCCGACGTGTCGACGACGCACCCGCGTGCGCTCGCGATCGGTGAGCGCCGTGAGATCGGTCTCGAGGAGGCGAACCGACCCCGTCGTCGGAACGAGCAAGCCGGCGACGGCGTGGATGATCGTCGACTTTCCGCTGCCGCTTGGACCCTCGAGGCCGACGATTTCGCCGGGATCGACCGAGAGGGAGACGCCGTCGAGGGCCGTCACGGTTCGTTCGGGCCCGCGACCGAACCGCCCGCCTCCGGTGCCGTACTCGTGTGTGACGCGCTCGAGCGAGACGGGTGCCCGACTGGCCGGCGCTCGCTCGCTCTGGCTCGTCGTGGCAGTGCCCGAAACCCGCAGTATTCGGTTGATCATTGTCGGCCAGTCAACTCGGTCGAACCCGCCACGAGACCGGACATTGTTTCCCACAGGCTTCCGGGTGCCACGTCACGGTTAACGCGATTGCCTCACGCGGCAGCGAAGAAACGTCCCCGTACAGGAGAGTGTTCGACGGTCGTGAGTGACGATACGGATTGCGTACCGCGATTCTGGGCGACCACTCGAGGGACGTCGTCGGCGAACGGGTCGATCGAAATCGCTACGACGGGCCGGTTTGCACCCCGGATACCACGGACGCTGGTCTCTGGGTCGGCTGGACTCCCTGTCCGGAGAGCGTACAGCTGTCCCGTGATCGTCCACGGGGTCCAGCGGTGTCGTCAGCCCCGGTACGTCTCCTCGTTCGCGATGGCGACCCTCGTCCCGTCGGCGACTGCGTACAGCGTTTCGCCGTCGGCATCGCGCTCGACGGTGACGTTGCCGACGTCGACCGACTCGTTTGCGGCCGGGACGGGTGCACCCTCGAGCCCCTCTTCGACCGAGTCGCCAGCGCCGACGTAGAAGTCGCCGTCCTGCGGGACGACGGCCAGCCGCTGGCCTGCGACCTGCGGATCCGCGACGGCACCGCCGGACTCGAACGCGAGGCGCTCGTCGTCGGGGCCGGACAGGTGGACGTTGTACACCGTCTCGTTGCCGACGACGTCCCAGCCGGTCCGTTCGGCGTAGACCGTTTCGCGCCAGCCGGGGCCACCCACGGTAATCGATTCGTTCCCGCTAAAAGCGAGCTGATCGCTCGAGACCTCCTCGAGCCAGAGGTTTCGATCCGCACTCGAGACGATCACGCCGCTGGCCTCGAGCCCCTCGTCGCTCTCGATCGCCTCGATACCGATTCCGGAGACGAGCTGGTTGTCCGTCGATTCGGCGTACTCGACGGCGTAGCCCTCGATTTCGATCGCGGTTTCCGGATCGTGGGTCGGCTCTGCGAGGACGAACAGGTTCGTCGGCACGGCCATCCCGGCGAGAATCGCCACGACGAACAGGACGACGAAGAACGCCGCTCCACGGCGCGTACTCGGCGAGAGCGGCGGTCGGTCGTCCGTTCGACCGCCGGCAGCGAGGCTGGTCACCCGATCGAGACGGACTGCCGAGCGAGCCGACCCGAGGTCCGCGCTTTGTGCCAGTTCCAGCGGGCGCTCGAGCGGCGACGGTGGGTCCGTCGTCCGGCCCGCTTCGTTCCCCGGGAGTCGTTCGAGCGTCCGTCGCAGTCGGCCGTCGAGCCCCGGCGGCAACAGGGGCCGACTCGAGGCGACGATGGCGAGCGTGATGACGAGTGCGAGGATTGCGACGATCGCGAGTCCGGGACCCTGGAATCGCAGGAAGGTGTTACCCTCGCCGAACCAGTAGATCTGCCACAGCCCTTTCGAGATCGCAAAGAGCAAGATCGCGAGCCAGACGTGCAGTGGATCGGGTCTAACGGACCGCCGCTCGAGTACGAGCAACCCACAGACCAGTCCGAGGAAGAAGCCCAGAGCGTGACCCTGGATCGCGATCGTCGCCCACGACGGTGGCGACGGCGGGCTGGCTTCGGCGACGTAGACGAGCACTGGCGTCTGGAGGGCCCGGTAGGTGGTGAGGACGGCACTTTGCAGGAGCGTCGTCGCGAGGAGCGTGGTAATCGGGTAACGGACGATCGCGAATCCGGCGAAGGCGTAGACGAGTCCGGAGAAGCCGATGACCGGGCCGAGCGAGAACAGGCTGGTCACCAGCCCGATCACGACGACAGCGAGCGGAAAGATCACCGCTGCGCGAACCCAGGGGGTGACCCAGGCCGTCTCGAGAGCCCCTCCGAGCCCCGATCGGGTGCTCGAGTCGTCGCCACTGCGCGTCTGCGGGTAGTGTCCCCACGCGTACTCGGCGATCGGTGCGACGACGAGCGCACCGGCGACGTTCCCGAGCAGGTGGCCGAAGCTGGCGTGTGCGAACGATCCCAGCGCCATCCCGAGCGGCGAGAAGTACGACCAGGAACGGAACGGGAGCGACACCGGGTTCGACGGATCGGTGACCCCGTCCTGGACGAACAGGTAGACAGCGAGGACGATCGACAGCACGATCAGCGTCCCCCACGGGACGCCGTAGACCAGCCGAGCGGAGGCAACCTCGTACCAGCCTCGAGGCGGCTCCTGCAGCCAGCGGACGACGGCGATCGACCCCACTACCGAGAGTACCACGACCGCGGCGAGAACGGGGCCGACGAACGAGAGCATGTTCCAGTGGTTCGACGGAGGGGGTATAGTGGTTACTTTCGAACGAATCGGCGTCCCGTCTCGGCTCGCAGGCTGCGTTCGGCCGGCCACGACGGGCTTCGAAAGGTACAAGCGGATGACGAACGCAGTACGTCAGTATGGAACTGCGGGTCACCGAGAGCAGCGAGGAAGAACTCTCGATCGAGATCGCGGGCGAGGACCACACGTTCATGAACGTACTCAAGGGCACCCTACTCGAGCACGACGACGTTCGTGCGGCGACGTACGACGTCAACCCCGAGCAGTCCGGTGGCCAGACCGAGCCGATCCTGACGATCAAGACCGAAGGCGGCGTCGACCCACTCGACGCGCTCGAGGAGGCTGCAGCGGACGTCCGCGAGAAGGCAGTTACCTTCCGTGAGGCGTTCGAAGCGGCAGCCTGACCGGCTCGTTCTTACCGCACTCGATCATTCTCGATCGCTCTCGATTCTGCCGGTGCTCTCACGGTTCATCGTTCGTCATCGCTCTCCCAGTAGTCGACGTCGGCGTCGAGCGGATAGTACCCGTGCAGGGATCGTTCGCCCCGGCCGCCTGGCGGTGAACCGACGAAGACGCCGAGTTTCTCTCGCTCCGGGTAGACAGTTACGTCCGGCTCCACCATCGTCGATATCGCAAGGTATCGCAGGGGGTCGTTGGAATCGTTGCACACCCGGTGACCGCCGGATTCGTCGGCTGGACACGCGACGAAATCCCCGGCCTCGAGTGCGTGCGTCTCGCCGTCGAGTCTGAGCGTTCCGCTGCCCGCGAGGACGTACAACGCCTCTTCGTTCGCGGTGTGGTAGTGGTACGGCCACGCGCGCGATTCCGGCGGGAGTTCGTAGAGGCTACAGCCGAGTCGTTCCGAATCGGCTGCCTCGCCGAGTCGTTTCCGCCTGAACGTCGCGTCGTCCTCGTCGTATTCGGCCCACTCGAGGTCGGTTTCGTTGACCTGGCCCATACCGAAGGCAGGATGGCGAGCGTGGTAGTTTTCCGTCGCCATCTTCAGGCGGGACGCCGGGAAACGAATGCCTTACTCCTCTCGCTCGAGCGAGACGAGGCCTTCCGTGGAGTTGACGTTCACGCGGTGGTCTTCGCTCACGGTGAGGCGGATGCGGGCGAACGCGACGTCCTCGTCGGGGCGGTCGACGACGACTGCCGAGTGACGCGTCGTGTAATCGTGGGTCTGGACCTGCGGGTCGGTGTAGTAACCGTGGAGGTCGATCGCGCCGTCGTCGTCGGGTTCCTCGACGCGAACCCACTGGTGACGAACCGAACTCGAGCCCCAGCCAGATTCGACGACCACGACGACCTGCTCGTCGAAGTCGACGGCCTCGAGTACGGTTCGACCGTCCTCGTCGGCTCGGTCGAACGAGACGTCCGTCAGGTCGTCGTCGTCCTCGAGGAGGTGGACGGCGAACTCGCCGTCGACCGGCGCAGGTTCGGGCTCGGATTCCGAGGGAGCGTTGGTCGGCGGTTCCTCGGCGGGGTCGGTCACCGAATCGTCGGCACCCTGTTCGTCACCGTCGCTAGCGGAATCGTTGCCCGCGGCGTCCTCGGACGACGGTTCGACCTCGAAGCCACCGGCCAGGGTCGGCTCCTCGAGGGAGACGCCGTGGATGGCCTCGAACTCGAGGGTCGGCTCGGTTTCGATGTGCTCGCCGAGGTAGTGGTCGTTCCACTCGTCGGGGTCGTCCTCGGGTGGCTCCGGTGAATCGATCTCGTGGGGTGGCTCGTCGACGCGCGGCTCTTCGGTGAGCCGGTCGTCGCGTGGCTCTTCACCGTCGCCAGCGCCGTCTTCGTTGCTCGAGTCGTCTTCGCCGTTGGGTCCGGCGTCGTTCCCGCTGGTTGCGCCGTCGTCGAGACAGCCTGCAGCGAGGAGGGCAAGCGTTCCTGCAGAACCGGTCAGGAGCGTGCGGCGAGTGGGGGTGTCCATATTCGTTCGTTCTTCCGTGGGGGCATATGCTTTCAGCTAGGTGAAGGAGCGATTTCACTCTGTCAGGTGGGAGCTCCTGCCAGCAGTGGCCGATCGGACCCGTACGCCGGCCGCCGAACTCACTGCGCGACGTAGACGACGAACAGCGTCCCGTCGTGATAGTGCAGGTCCACGCCCTCGGCGTCGTACTCCTCGCCGAGCACATCGTCACCGCCAGCATCCACCAGCGCGTCGGCGACCACGCCGGCGAGTTCGGTTTCGCCCTCGTAGCCACCGAGGTCGGTCTCGAGTCCGACGACCTCGAGTGCGAACGGCTCGTTGGGGTCCAGGCCGAATTCACGCGGGTCGACTCCCTCGGCGTCGGTGCCGGTCTGTTCGCGGACGACGTTCCGGTTGTAGAACTCGGCGAAGCCGGCGAGCCCGTCGTCTGCCGTCCGTTCGACCTCGCGGTCGGCCTCGAGCTGGGCGTAAATCTCTGCTTCCGTGGTTTCGAACTCGAGACCGGCCGCTGCGTTCGCATCGCCCGGAGCGTCGGGTGGCGACGGCTGGCCGATCCCCGGCAGGATAGACGGCGGGATAATGCCCGTCACGAACAGCGCGAGGACGATGGCCACGACGGCGAAAACGGGCAAGTAGGGCCGGGCGACCTCGAGCCAGCTCGGGGTCTCGAGTTCGCTGTCGACCTCGTCGTATGTCTGTTCCCGTTTCTCGAGGTCGTGGTTGCCACAGCGAGAACAGGGCGGATTGTTTCGCACGTGGTCACGCCCGCAGTTCTGGCACCGCCAGACGTAGGTGATGCCAGTGTCGACGGTACCGTCGTCTTCGTCGGGATCGGCACGGACGACCGCCTCTTCGAAGACGTTGTGGCCGCACTCGTCACAGGGCGGATCGTTCGACTCGTGTGGTTTGCCACACCACGTACACCGCCACTTCACTGGTAGTAGGGCACGACTGCGTGGCTATAAGCGTACTGAAACCCTGCCCCGAAAACGCCGACGTCGTCAGAGCCGAACCGGGACGTCGCGCTCGTCGAGGTACTCCGTTTCCACCTTTTTGCACTCGGGTTCACGATGTTCACCACTCGCGCAAAAATCTGGACCAAAATGCCGCTCGCTCACTCCGTTCGTTCGCGGTTCAAATCCGAACCGGGACGTCGCGCTCGTCGAGGTACTCCGTTTCCACCTTTTTGCACTCGGGTTCACGATGTTCACCACTCGCGCAAAAATCTGGACCAAAATGCCGCTCGCTCACTCCGTTCGTTCGCGGTTCAAATCCGAACCGGGACGTCGCGCTCGTCGAGGTACTCCTTTACCTCCTCGATCGAATACTCGTCGAAGTGGAAGATGGAAGCGGCGAGTCCGGCGTCGGCACCGGCCTCGGTGAACACCTCGTACATGTGCTCGGGGCTGCCGGCACCCGAGGAAGCGATGACGGGCGTGTCGACGGTCTCACAGACGGCCTTCGTCAGCGGGACGTCGTAGCCGTCTTTGGTACCGTCTTTGTCGATCGAGTTGACGAACAGCTCGCCTGCACCGCGGGACTCGGCTTCTGCAGCCCACTCGAGGACGTCGATCCCGGTTCCCTCCCGGCCGCCTTTCTTCGTGCACTCGAACCAGCAGGACTCGCCGTCGACCTCGACGTAGTGTTCACCGTCCTCGTCGAACCGGCGTCGGGCGTCGACGCTGATGACGATGCACTGGCTACCGAAGGCCGCTGCGCCCTCGTTGACCAGTTCCGGCCGCTCGAGCGCGCCGGTGGTGATCGAGACCTTGTCCGCGCCCGCGCGGAGGGTCTCCTTGATGTCGTCTGTCGTGCGGATGCCGCCGCCGACGGTCAGGGGGATGAAGACCTCGTCGGCGACGCGTTCGACGACGTCGAGCATGGTTTCGCGCCCGTGGGCCGAGGCGGTGATGTCGAGGAAGACGAACTCGTCTGCCCCGGCTTCGTTGTACGCGCGGGCCATCTCGACCGGGTCGCCGGTGTATTCGAGGTCCTCGAAGTGGACGCCGGTGTAGACCGCCGGGTTCCCGTCGTCGTCGACGTCGACGTCGATACAGGGGATGATTCGCTTCGTCAGTGCCATTTCTTGCACGACCGTTCGCACCCCGGGTAGTAAAGCCGTCTGGATCGGGCAGCTTCGCTTACGCGAGCAATGATCCGCGATAGGACCTCACGGCGTCGGAGAGCACCGAGAGCCGCGCGTCGAGGCTGACGTAGTCGCGGTACTCCGATCCAAGGGAGTGGTTCGTATCGGGGCTGCGCTCGATTCGACGATCGATTCGGTCGTCGAGCCATTCCAGTTCCTCGAGCGTGCTCGCGAGCAGTTCGGAACCCGGTGATGGGCCTGTAATCGACTCGAGAGCATCCTCGGCAGCCTCGATCGCCGACTCGCGTTCGGCCCGAATGTCCTCGGCCGAAAGTGGGTGACCGAGTTCTCCGTCGTCGATCCGCTCGCGAACCCGTTCGAACGCTCGCCGGTGGGTCTCGAGTCTGAGCGCGGCATCCAGGCCGTCTCCCGGTCGATCCTCGTCGGCGGCCTCCGCGAGGTCGTCCCGGGCCTGATAGAGCGGCCAGAACGAGTCGTAGACGAGTCGCTCGAGCAGGTGATCGTCCTCGAGGTCGGCGTCGACGAGGTCGTCGACCCAGCTGTCGTCGTAGCTGTCCGGAAGGTCGAGTTCGTCGGCGTAGTCGAGGGCGTCGGTGACGACGCGTTCGAAGACGTCCGATAGATCGGTCGGCGATTCGAGTGAGTCCTCGTACCGCTCGTCGAGGTGCGTGTGCACGTCGTCGGTCGCGGCGGCGTGTTCGAGACCTCCGGCGGCCTCGCCGAGGTCGAGTACCGTGGTCGCGTCGGCGATCGAGACGTGCTCGACGCGCCGGGCTGCACGCTCGAGGTCCGATTCGGCGGTGGTTGCGACCAGTGCGCCACGCAACCGTCCCACGTCGGTGTCTTCGCCCAGATACTCGAGGGCTGTGAGCCCCCCTTCGAAATCGGCGACGTCGCCGTGCTCCGTTCGAAGCTCGTCTGCGATCGACTCGTCGTCGATCGCCGCGTACGCGACCGCAGCCTCCCGAGCCGACTCCCGGGCGTCGACCGTTGCCCGGAACGCGTGGTACCGGTCGTCGGCGGACAGGTCGGTCGGATCGATCGCCGCAACCGTTCCGTCGTCGGTGTAGTCTGTGAGCGCGTCGGTGGCGTCTTCTCGCGCCCGGTCGATCTCTTCGCGAATCTCGCCGTTCGGGACGTGCTCGGCCTCGAGCGGGTCGGGAACCGCCGCGAGCAGGTCGACGGTTCGCTCGAGGGCCGACTCGAGTGCTTCCGGCGAGGGATCGATCGGCGCGGGCGGGTCGGGGGCCGGCGCGTCGGCGGTGAGGATCGTCGCCGCCTCCTCGGCGGGGAAGGCCGTCGACGTCGATTCGTCTTCCCACGGCAGCCCGTTACAGCCGGCGACGGCGACGCTCGAAACGGCCGTGATCCCGGCGAGGAACCCCCGCCGTCTACATCCGTCGGTCATCGGTTCACCTCCTCGAATCGAGTGGGCGTGGCCGTCTCGTCGGCTGCAGCGCTCTCGTTCGTACCGTCCCCGGATGCAGCACCTGTGTCGGCACCCACGGTGTCGTCAACGTCGGCTGACGGCGGGCACGAGCCGGACATGCTGGACTGGCGACCCGAGGGCGGATCGTCGTACGGTCGGCCGAGCCGAACGACCACGGCTTCGACGACCTCGTGGTCGGTTTCACACGGCGTCGTCGGTGATTTGAGTGACCGGCAGTAGGCGGTCCTGACCGAGTCCTCACTCGCCTCCGCACCGAGGAAGACCAGATCGTAACAGTCGCCGATCGTTCGCTGGTCGACGAAAATCGACTGGGTCTCGAAGTCGGTTTCGTCGACGAACTGCTCGATAGTCTCCCGTTGTTCGGCGTTCCCGTCGACGTACAGTGCCGCGGCACCGTCGTCGTCGATGACGTGGAACGACCCGCGTAAATACTCGCGGTCGTCTTCCGGAACGTCGGCTTCGGATTCGAAGACGACGGGATCGGCGTCGTCGGCCCTCAGCGAGAGGACGTCTTCGTCGTCCTCGAGTTCGGTGTGACCGGGCGGCCTTTCTGCGGCGTCGTGAACCGATTCGTCGTCAGGCTCGTCGTCCGGCGCAGTCCCATCGGTCCCGGTACAGCCGGCGAGAGCCGTTCCAGCGGCGACGGCGAGGCTGCTCCCCGTCAGTGAGAGCACCTCACGTCTCGAGCGGTCTGTGGAGGGCATTCACTGCGAAATTCCACCCTCGTAACATAAGTTTCCGGGTTCCGGGCCGGGTCGCACACGTCGCTACCGCTCGCACGCGAGAGGTGCGTTTAAGGGCTCGAGCCGAGAACGAGCGAGTATGACAACGGAGACGGAAGAAGAGACGGGCGACGATACGGCAGCCGACGTGGGGCACGACCTCGACGCCCCGCGTGTGACGGCGCCGATGAGCGAGTACAGCTTTCGATCGGTCGTGATCGGCTTTTTCGTGCTTGTCGTCGGCGTTGCGGTTACGTTCGGCGTCCCGCTGCTTGCGGTCGGTCTCTGAACACGGGAGTGGTCGACTCGTAACTGAACTGAGACGGATTAGAAGACGTATTCGTCGTCGTGGCCCATCATGCCGTCGTCTTCGAAGCCGCCGGCACCGGCAGGGTCTTCGTCTTCCATCGGGCCGCTGGTTTTGTAGGCTTTGATCCCGGTCGACAGCAGGTCCTCGATCGCCTCCTCTCGGTTGACGAACTCCCCACGCTCGACCATCTGGGCGATCTGCATCTCGAGATGCTCCGGAATGGTGATCTCTATTTTCGGCATCTGATTCGGGTTTCGGTAAGGGGGTATTTAGGTCTGACGGGGACTATATTCGAGTCGAATCCGGTCCCAGCGGGTGATTTCTGACCCTCTCGAGATCGTGTGTTACCGGTCGCTCAAGGTCGTTCGATCTCACTCGAGGCCTGCCGTCGACCGACGACCCGGTGATGGGGTCGACCGTTCGTCGATCGCGTCGAACCGTTCCGATTATCGGTTGCCCATCATCGAGTCGATCGCGTTTTTCAGCGTGGTGCCGGGCTGGGTGATCGACTCGAGTTGCTGGCGCATCTTTCGCTGGTTGAAGTAGCTGGCGAACGCGAGGATGGTCGGTGGCCAGAGGCCGACGAAGAGTCCCCGCTCACGGTCTCCCCGGAGGAAGAAGTAGTACCAGGCGAGTCCGACCGAGGCGGCCGCCGCGAGAAACGCCGGCCCCATCGCCTGTTGGGTAACATCTTCGGCTGCCTGTCCGGATACCTCCTGTTCTGCGAGTTGCTGTTTGGACGCCATACACCCACAGCCTGGCCCAGCCAGACCAAAGTCGTGGCGAGGGTTTCAGCCGGTAGTCGGCGCTTGTACCACTGTTTCGAATCGTTCACGCCGCTTCGAACACCCCATTGCGGGCGAAGTCGATCGTTACGATCGGCTTCGAGCCACGTCCGGTCGTCGATCGGATAGTTAGGCTGAAGGCGACCCGGTCCTGACCGTTTCACGATGGACCGGACGCCAGGTGAGCGGGTCGTTACAGGCGATTCGTCCCCGGTCACCGACACGGGGAAGGCACTCGTCGGCCGCAGCCAGCGGTTCGAACTGGACGATCGCGTCCCCGTCTCAATTTCCGTTTCCGTACCCGTGACCGCCCCTACCGGCACTGACTCCTCACGTGACCCCGCCGACTCGTGCGAGCGGCGCGTGCGATCGTTCCCGATCCAGTGGGCCGACTCGACCGGGCTCGAGATCGCTGGCTACGGTGTCGCTGCCCGGATCACCGCCGACGGGCCCGACCGATTCGATCGGGTCCGACACCAGGCGGGTGAGTTGTTCGACCGCCTCGAGTACGACGGGCCGGCGACCGCTCGTCCCCGGGTGTTCGGCGGCTTCGCGTTTCACGACGACCGCACGTCGGACCCGACCTGGGAGGGGTTCGACTCGGCCGCGTTCGTTCTCCCTGCGGTACAGGTCGTCCGAACCGGTGAGGACGAGAACTGGGTGACCGTGCTCGCATCCGACGATGAAGCCGCAGTCGACCGGCTCGAGCGATGGGCCGAGTGGTTACAGACGGCTCCCGAGGACGCACCGACGTCGTCGGCAGATCACGGCCCCGGCGTCGAGGACACGTCGCGGACGACGACCCCGGCGGAATGGACCGCCCAGCTCGAGGCAGCACTCGAGCGCATCGACGACGGCGACCTCCGAAAGGTCGTCCTCGCCCAGGCGTTGACCGCGACGCTCGAGCAGTCACTCGACCTCGGTCAGACCCTCGAGCGACTCCGCAGCGCGTACCCGACCTGTTATCGCTTCGCGATCGGTGGCGAGAGAGAGTCGGGAACGTTCTTCGGCGCACCACCGGAACGGCTCGTCTTCAAGCGCGGCGAGACCGTCGAAACGGAAGCACTCGCGGGCTCTGGCCCGCGTGGCGAGACGCCCGCCGAAGACGAACGGCACGCCGACCGGATGCTCGCCGACGACAAACTCCGCCGCGAACACGACCTCGTGGTCGAGGCGATCTGCGGCCAGCTCGAGCCGTTCGTCGACTCGCTGTCGATCGACGACCGACGGGTGCGAAGGCTGGCGAACATCCAGCACCTCCGGACGCCGATTTCGGGAACGCTCACCGAGGATCGACACGTCCTCGAACTCGCCGAAGCGTTACACCCCACACCCGCCGTCGGCGGCGTCCCGCCGGACCTCGCCTGGGAGACGATTCGGGATACCGAGTCGTTCGACCGCGGCTGGTACGCCGGCCCCGTCGGCTGGTTCGACGGAGACGGTGACGGCGAGTTCGCGGTCGGACTGCGATCCGGCGTCGCCTCGGACGATCAGGTGACGCTGTTCGCCGGCAACGGAATCGTCGCCGACAGCGACCCCGAAGCGGAGTGGGAGGAAGTCCAGCTGAAGTTCCGACCGATTCTCGAGGCACTACGATGACGGCACCGAATCGCGCGACCCTCTGGGGGCGGACGCTCGTCGACGAACTGGCGGAAGGCGGTCTCGAGGCCGTCTGTCTCGCGCCGGGGAGCCGGTCGACGCCGTTGACGGTCGCTTTCGCGGAGCATCCAGCCGTTCGGATCTTTTCGCACCTCGACGAGCGCTCGGCGGCATTTTTCGCACTGGGACGTGCCCGCCGGACCGGCGAGCCGACGGCACTCGTCTGTACCTCCGGGACCGCTGCAGCGAACTTTCACCCGGCCGTCATGGAGGCCGACCGCGCTCGCATCCCGCTGCTCGTGCTGACGGCCGATCGGCCGCACGAACTTCGCGACAGCGGCGCGAACCAGACCGCAGACCAGGTCAAACTCTACGGCGACGCCGTCCGCTGGTACGCGGAACTTCCCGATCCGGAAGCCGACGAGCGGAAGGTTCGAAGTTTGCGAACGACGGCCGCCCGTGCCCTCGCTGAAACCACCGGTATCGAACCGGGGCCGGTCCACCTCAACTGCCCGTTTCGCAAGCCCCTCGAGCCGACCGAGACGCCGGGTGCGGTGCCCGAGTCGTTCGGCGAGACGCTCGCCGGTCGAGGCCGGGACGGGCCGTTCGTCGAAATCGAGTCGGGAGCGACGGTTCCACGAGACGAGCAACTCGAGGGTCTCCTCCAAGGCCTCGAGTCTGGGGACCGCCCGCTGATCGTCGCCGGGCCCGCAGACCCCGCCCAGTTGCAGGCACTCGAACCGGCGGACGTTCTGACCGTCGCCGATCACGTCGGTGCGCCCGTCTTCGCCGATCCGCTCTCGGGGCTGCGATTTGGCCCACACATCGAGGGGAGCGGCGGTTCGCTCGTCTGCGGTGGTTACGACGGCTACGTCGACGCGATTCCCGATCCCGACGTCGTCCTCCGGTTCGGCGCGTCGCCGACCTCGAAACCGTTGCGACACGCCCTTCGGGACGCAGACGCTCACCAGTTCCTGATCGATCGGGCCGGTACGTGGCGAGAGGCGACGTTCACCGCGACCGACTTGCTCGCCGCCGCTCCGGGCCCGACGTTTGCCGCGTTGGCCGACCGACTGGATAGCCAGCCTTCGGCGACCGAAGACGGTCGCTCGAACGACTGGCTCGCCGCTGTCGACCGGGCAGAGCGAACTCACTGGTCGATTCGTGACCGCGCGTGCGAGGCGTCGGCGCTCGCCGATCAGCCGTTCGAGGGCGCGATCGTCGCCACTGCTCTCGAATCCGCGCCCGATCCGGCGACCGTCTTCGTCTCGAACAGCATGCCGATCCGCGACGCAGACCGCTTTGGCGCTCCTCGAGTGGCCGACCTGACCGTCCTTGCGAACCGCGGCGTGAGTGGCATCGACGGTATCACGAGTACGGCACTGGGCGCGGGCAGCGCGGCCGACGATTCGGTGGTCCTCGTCACCGGCGACCTCGCGTTCTACCACGATTCGAACGGCCTGCTCGCGATCGACCGCTGTGACGTCGATGCGACGATCGTCCTCCTCGACAACGACGGCGGCGGGATCTTTCACAGGCTTCCTATCGAGTCGTTCGATCCACCCTTCACCGAGCAGTTCAAGACACCCCACGGCCTCGAGTTCGAGGCGCTCGCCGACTGTTACGGCCTCGCGTTCGAGTCCGTGGCTCCCGAGGACTTCGAATCCGCATACGAACGCTCGCTCGAACGTCCGGGCACGGAGATCCTTCGCGTCGCGTTCGATTCGGAACCGAGTCACCGACGGCGAGAGGCCCTCGCCGAACGGGTTTACGGCACACTCGAGGACGACGGCGTCTGAGGCGGATGAGAGTCGACGGATGGCGGTCGGTGGCTCGTGGCCGACGGGTACTGGTGGCCGGTGGCGGTCAGGGTTGCAGCGCCCACCAGAGCCCGAGTGCGTAGCCGAAGGGTACCCACGCGAACCCGAGCGCGGTGAGACCGACGATCGAGAACAGCGAGACGGCGTCGATCACAGCCAGGCCGATCGGGAACAGGAGGCTCCAGGAGCCAAAGAGCACGGCCGAGAGACGCGGCCAGGTGAGGAGGTAGCCGACGATTGCGATCGTACAGGCCGCAAGGATTACGTTGACAGCCAGCGGCGCGGCCGGCAGCACGCTCGTGGCGACGAACGCCGGATACAGTAGCCAGAGACAGCCGACCGTTACCGCCGTCGAGTGGGTAACCTCCCGGCCGGTCCACTCGAAGTCGATCTGGCCATCCCAGTCGTGGACGGCGTACCGAAAGCTCGAGGAAGTGGTCTGCTGCGTTGAGTCGACCGCGCCGCCACTCGAGGCGCTCGCGGACGGTCCCATACCACCACTCGAGCCATCGGCCGTGGAACCGGATGCGGTGGCCGCTCGAGTCCGCGCACGTTTCGCGCTCGATCCGCGGTACGTTCCGCCAGTCGCGTTCGTGCGTCCAGAACTGGTGGTTCGACTGGTCGTCCCTCCACTCCAGGACGCGCTGGTCCTGGCGCTCGAGTCGTCGGTCGACCGGGAGGTCGTGGATGCTCTGGAGGTAGTGTGGGCGTCGGTTCCAGACCGGGAATTTCCGTCGTGTTCGTCGCCCGTGGCGTGTTCGGCGAGGCGGACGTAAGCGTCGTGGCCGAGTCGGTCGTAGCGGGCGCGTTCGTCGCCATCGGTCAGGACGTCTTTCGCACGTGAGACGCGCTGGAACTGCTCGCTGGCGTCGGGTGCGTCGTTGTGGTCTGGATGGGTTTCGAGGACCCGTTCGCGGTAGGCAGACTCGATCTCGTCCCGGCTGGCTTCCGGATCGATCTCGAGTACGTCGTAGTACGTCTCACCCATCGGGTGCCTCTGCTACGTCGGCGATCGTGATAATTTATCTGGTTGACTGGTCCTGAGAGAACGTTGGGTCCGGCCCATATACAACTGATAAACTATACCGTGCTATACAGAACTCGAGTATCGTCGTGTCAGATGTGCTACTCGGATACGGGCCGTGAACGGCAACTGGAACGATTGCGATCCCCGGGACGAGAACCTATT
Source organism: Natrarchaeobaculum aegyptiacum (assembly GCF_002156705.1). NCBI lineage: Archaea > Methanobacteriati > Methanobacteriota > Halobacteria > Halobacteriales > Natrialbaceae > Natrarchaeobaculum > Natrarchaeobaculum aegyptiacum. Next base: position 3,861,636 of record NZ_CP019893.1, on the reverse strand, counting down.
TCACGACCGGGCGGCCACACTCGAGCAATGGTATCGGAACTGTTCGACGAGGCGAAGTGGGAACCGGTCGAACCGTTACACGACGAATTTCAGGACCTCACGTATCACCGTTCGATCGACTCGGGGACGGTCCGAATCGCGTTCGATCGGCCCGCGGTGCGCAACGCGTTCAGGCCGGGAACCGTCGACGAACTGTACGATGCGCTCGATCACGCAAAGCGCCAGACAGACGTCGGTTGCGTCCTGCTGACGGGTAACGGGCCGTCGCCGAAGGACGGTGGCTGGGCGTTCTGTTCGGGTGGTGACCAGACCATCCGGGGTGACGACGGGTATCAATACGAAGGCGACGAAGACCGGGCGTCCGAACAGGGTCGGCTGCACATCCTCGAGGTTCAGCGTCTCATCCGCCACATCCCGAAGGTCGTCGTCTGCGTCGTGCCGGGGTGGGCCGCCGGCGGCGGTCACTCCCTGCACGTCGTCTGTGACATGACGCTGGCGAGTGAGGAACACGCGAAGTTCCTCCAGACCGATCCCGACGTGGCGAGCTACGACGCTGGCTTCGGTTCCGCGTACCTCGCGAAGCAGATCGGCCAGAAGAAGGCGCGCGAAGTGTTCTTCCTCGGGAAGACCTACTCGGCCGAGGAAGCTGCCGAGATGGGAATGGTCAACGAGGTCGTCCCCCACGAGGAACTCGAGGAGACGGCCCTCGAGTGGGGCGAACGGATCAACCAGAAGAGTCCGACGGCGATGCGGATGCTCAAGTACGCGTTCAACATGACCGACGACGGGATGATCGGCCAGCAGGTGTTCGCCGGTGAGGCAACTCGACTGGGGTACATGACCGACGAGGCGAAGGAGGGCCGGGACGCCTTCGTCGAGGGCCGCGATCCCGAGTTCGACGACTACCCCTGGCACTACTAGATCCAGGTCGGAAGTGACCTCCTCCTCGCCGTAAACGGAGAGGGATCGAAGATCCCTCAGGCAGTCGGGCATAGCCCGACGACGGCGAGGCATCCCACGGTACCGCACCGCTGAGTTGGGATATTTGCTGGTTGACGTCCTATCGAGATGACAGGCCGATGGCGTTCACGAGAACGGAGGTCTCGCACAGCCCATCAGAAATCTTTGATTTCTGAGGACGGGGCCACACCGCCGTTGCTCCTATCCCGGCAGGGGACTCGGAGTTATCTTCTGACCGAGACCCCACAGGGTTCGAGAGGGTATCTCGAACGTTCCGGGCCTCGGAGTCCCGATATTCTGCATTTGAGTGGGCGGTGTGACCGTCTCGGTGTATGTCAACCTAAATACAATTCCACTCAAACATCCGTATTGCTGCTGAACGAGGGTGTGTCGACGTTGTCGGATTCACGTCCGTCGTAACCGACGGGGATTTTCTCCTCGTAGAAAGATAGAATAATTACTTTGATGACAAATTCGGCGCGGCGGCGGTCGTTCCTCGGCGCTGTTTTCGGTGGTGGGATCGCGACCGTCGCTGGTTGCCTCGAGAACGAGAATGCGGACGATGATGCCGGTACCGACGACGAGTGGCCCACGGGAGGTTCGGACGATTCCGGTTCGACTGCTGGCGACGCTCGAGACGACGGAAGCGACGGGTTCGGTGACGGGATGGGAACCGGGACGATGCGGGTGGCACCGAACGTCAAGGCGATGAGGGAAGTCTGGATGGCGACGAGGCGACCACCTACGATGTCGACGACACCATCTCGATGACGGTCGAACTCGACGACGAGGAGAAACAGGCCGTCGCGTCCGGTGACGTCGAAACCGTCAGCGACGGAATTGCACACATATCGCGAGGGCGAACGGCTTCACACCTCGACGCTCGGCTCGGACCTCGCCGAACAGGTTCGACAGGGCGAGTTCGAGGGAACGCTCAATAGCTCGTTCGGGAACGAAGAGCAGGCCGAACAGCACGTGGAGGACCTCACCGGCGAGTGACAATCTGGCGGATTCGACCGACTCGAGTCTCTCGGTCCCCTGTGTCTCGGCCGAACAGACCCCACTCTCCGGCGTCAGAGATGACAGTAGAATTTGTCGGGCAAAGAAAACCATTTGACTGCCACGGACCCAGCTACTGACAGTGACGCGTTTCGACCGTTCGTCCCTGTCTCGTCGTGAGTACGCACGCGCACTCGTCGCTGCCGGTGGCCTGAGTGCCCTCGCAGCGTGTCTCGAGACGAGCGACGGCGAGCCGGACGTGCCGTCGGGAACCGACGATCCAGACGCCCTGCCGGAGCGCCAGCACGCCTGGAACGATACGGTCGCGACCGACGACGACGGGAACGTGGCGCTGCCGGAACACCACGTTCTGGTCCCCATCGAGCTGACGACCGTCGTCGACGACGACGCCCGCGAGACGGTCGAGACGGCGTTTCGAACGCTCGAACGGGCCTACGAGTGGAGCAACGAGGGGCTCGTGTTCACGGTCGGTTACACGCCATCGTACTTCGACCGGTTCGACGAGTCCCTTCCCGACACCGTCGACCTGCCGGCCCCCGAGGCGCTCACATCCGGCGAGTCGCCCGATTTCGACGCCTACGACGCGCTGATCCACCTCGCGAGCGACCGGCCGTCGGTCGTCCTCGAGGCCGAAGAGGCCCTCTTCGGCGAGCGCGAACAGGTGAACGGCGTCGACCTCGAGGTGGACCTTACCGACGTCTTCGCCCGTGTCGACGAGCAGCGCCGGACGGGATTCGTCGGTGCGGGACTACCCGCCGACTACGCCGACCTCGACGGCGTTCCCGACAGCGTTCCCGAGGAGGCACCGTTTTTCATGGGCTTTCGAGCGGGGTTTACCGACAGTCAGGCGACCGAGGACCGGGTGACTATCGAGGACGGCTCCTTCGCCGGGGGGACGACCCAGCACGTCGAGTCGATGGCGATCAACCTCACCCAGTGGTTCGACCAGGAGAACCACTACCAGCGGGTCTCGAAGCTGTTCAGCCCAGCGCACGCGGCTGACGATCTGGTCGGTGGCGTCGGCGAGGAACTGGGTGGTTCGAGTCTCGTCACCGACGAGGTGATCGCGTCGACGGCCGACGACGCGCGCGACCGGGGCGTCGTCGGGCACGCCCAGAAGGCCGCTCGAGCGCGCGAGGACGGCGATCCGTTGCTCTTGCGGCGGGACTTCAACACGGTCGACGGCGATCGACCCGGGTTGCACTTCCTCTCGCTGCAGCGAGCGGTCGACGAGTTCGTTCGCGTTCGTGAGGCGATGAACGGCGAGGACCTCGACGTCTCGATGGCCAACAACGGGATTCGCCACTACATCTTCGTCGAGCGCCGGGGGAACTACCTCGTCCCGCCGCGTTCGTTGCGGGCACTTCCGGTGGCGGATCCGGGGTAAGCGGACGATCTACCCCACCGAAACGGTGGCCAAACGGGGGACCGAACGACGTGAGAGTGACACAAAGACGGACAACGCACGACAATGCAAGACGATACGATCGATCGACGGACGTTCATCGGGCGAACAGCGGCGGGAACGGCGGCGATGCTCGCGCTCGCGGGCTGTGCCGATTCGGGAGAGACGGACGACGGAACCGATCCCGGCGACACCGACACCGGGACCGAAGACGATATCGAGGCGGTTCCGGACTTCGTCGAGGTCGAGGATCCACCGGACGCGGTGTACGTCCCGACACACATGGAGTCGATGCGGATGCTCGAGCCCATCGAGGCTGGCGACGTCGCACTGGCGCCGATGCTCTCGTACCCGCATCCGTTCTGGATCGTCGCGGGTACCGACGAGCAATCGGTCCAGCGCGAAGACCCGGAAGAGGGCCGCGGCGTCCATCTCATGTTCACCCTCTGGGATCGCGAAACTGGCGTCGTCCTCCCGGTCGACGACGGCGCAGAGATTCGCCTCGAGCGCGACGGCGACCCAGTCGGGACGCCGCTGTCGCCGTGGACGATGATCTCACAGGAGATGGGCTTTCACTTCGGCGATAACGTCGCACTGCCCGAAGACGGCACGTATACTGTCGAGGTGACGCTCCCGCCGCTGTCGACGCGGACGACCGGCGACCTCGAGGATCGATTCCAGGAGCCCGAGACAGCGAGCTTCGAGTTCGTCTACGACGACGAGTTCCGCCACGAGGTCGTCGGCGGGGTAGAGTGGCTTGACGAGGCAGACTGGGGTCGACAGGGGGCGTTGCCACCGATGGACCACGGTGGATACGACGATCATCACGAGGGCCACCACGACGATCATCACGAGGGCCACCACGACGATCATCACGAGGGCCACCACGACGATCATCACGAGGGCCACCACGACGATCATCACGAGGGCCACCACGACGTCCCCTACTCCGCGCTCCCGGACGTCGACGAGTACCCCGGGACCCTCCTGCTCGAGGCGGACGACGGTGATTCGGGCGTGCCGGAATCGACCTACGACCTGCCGAGCAGCGGAGACGCACGCTTCCTCGTGACCGTCCTCGAGTCCGGTCACCGGCTGGCTGGCGGTGACGACGAGGAGTACCTGCTGGTGTCGCCCCGGACGCCGTACAACCGGGTCCCGCTCGCGGACATGTCCCTCGACGTGATCGTCGAACGAGACGGCGAGGAGATAGCCGAAACCGCGCTCGAGCAGACGCTCGACGGGACGTACGACCACCACTACGGGGCGACGGTGCCCTCGACCGAGGCGGGCGACTCGGTCGAGATCGTCGTTCGGTCCCCGCCGCAGGTGGCGCGTCACCAGGGCTACGAGACGGCGTTCCTCGAGATGCCGTCGGTCGAACTGGTCGTGCCGGAGGGTGGCTGATGCAGGCGAACAGCCACTCGAGGCGAACGCGTCTCCTGCTCGTAGCGCTCGTCGTTCTCGGCTGTGCCCTCGCGGTATTCGTCGCCGTTCCGGGAGCGGTGATCGCCGGCGACGGGACGTCCCTGCTCGAGTTCGAGGAATCCGAACACGCGGTCGACTCGGGCGAGACGATCACGCTCGAGGTCGTCGCCTACGACCACGGCGACTCGAGCGGTGACGGTCTGGCGTCGCTCTCGTTCGACGTCGACTACGACCCGGACGTCCTGATCGCGTCAGAGGTCGAACACGAGTCGATGCTCGGGGATGATGACGACGTCGAACTCGTGACCGACGCCGAGATCGACGAGGACGAGGGGCGGGTGACCGTCGAACAGGAGCGCGACCCAGTTGGCGACGGCGGGACCGGATACGAGGCCGCCGCGACGATCACGTTCGACGTACCGGACGACGTGGGTTCGACCTCGACCACGGTCGACCTCACTAATGCACAGGCGTATCGGCCGAGCGACTGGCCGGTGTATCCGATCAGCCGTGACGCGACGATCCACGTCGACGGCGGCGCCGAGGACGAACTGGACGACGCGGACGACGACGGAGGGCCCCAGGGCGTGACGTTCGCGGACGACCTCGAGGGGGACGACGAGTCCGGATCTGGATCGGAAGCGGACCAGGTAACCGACGACGATACTGACGACGCCACACCACCGGCGGACGGCGGATCGGGTGACGAGTCCGCGTCTGACGATGACGGTGAGACCGCCTCGAGCGACGAGTCGGCCACCGACGCGGTGCCTGGATTCGCCGCGTTCGGGGCCGCCACCGGTGTCGTCGGCGCACTCGCGATGTGGCTGCGTGGCCGCCGTCCGTAGCCTGTACTGGACGGGCGAATGCGGCGACCGCTGGTGAGAATGCCAACGTTTTCACCCTCTCGAGTGTGACAGAGTAGGCAATGAGTACGGCCGAGGACGAGATCTCGCGGACGAAGGCGTGGGTGATGGCCGCGCGTCCCCAGACGATGCCTGCGGCCGCAGCGCCGGTCATCGTCGGGACGGGACTCGCGGTCCACGAGGGGCTCTTCGCGCCGCTGCCGGCGCTGATGGCGCTGGTCGGTGCGGCGCTGATCCAGATCGGCACCAACTTCGCGAACGATTACTACGACGCGGTCAAGGGCGCGGATACGGACGACCGGGACGGCTTCACGCGCGTTACCCAGTCCGGGCTGATCCCGCCGGAACAGGTCAAACTCGCGACGATCGTCACGTTCGCACTGGCGATCCTCTCTGGCACCTATCTCGTCTACGTCGGCGGGCTTCCGATCCTCGTAATCGGCCTCGTCAGCGTCCTCTGTGGATGGGCCTACACCGGGGGTCCGTACCCGCTCGGCTACCACGGCCTCGGCGATCTGTTCGTGTTCGTCTTCTTCGGCGTCGTCGCGGTCGTCGGCACCTTCTACGTGCAGGCAGCGGCTGTCGCCCCCGTCGGCCCGCTGCCGACGACGATCCCCGAGGGAACCGTCACGCGCGAGGCGTTCCTCGCCAGCCTCCCCATCGCGGGCATCTCGACGGCCATCCTCGTCGTCAACAACGTCCGCGACCGCGAGACCGACGCCGCCGCTGGTAAACGAACGCTCGCAGTTCGGCTCGGCTACCGCCTGAGCCGTCTCGAGTACCTCGCAATGGTCGGGCTGGCCTACGTGATCCCCCTGTGGTTCTGGCTCGTCGAAGGGTTCGGACCCGGCGTTCTGGCTCCGCTCGTGACGCTACCGTACGCGGCCGTCGTCGCCCGGACCGTCTGTACCCGAACCGACGGCGAGGCGCTCAATCCGGCACTCGAGGGCACCGGCAAACTGCTCGCGCTGTACGCACTCCTGTTCGCCGGGGGCCTGGTGATCGTATGAGCGACGACACCCGACTTCGACTCGAGCACAGATCGTTCTCGCTCCCGCTCGAGCGCCCGCTCGAGACGGCGAGTGGGTCGATCGAGCACCGTGACGGGTTCCTCGTACGCGTGTTCGACGAGAACGCGGCCGAGAGCAACCGTGGTGAGGTTTCCGCTGATTCGGAGCGGGTGATCGGCTACGGCGAGGCGACCCCGCTGGCCGGCTTCACGGAATCGCGTGCCGACTGTGAGGCCGCACTCGAGCGGGCGAGCGATGCCCTTCCGCCCAGCGGGCCCGAGGCCGCACTCGAGGAAGTCGACCAGCAGCCGGCCGCCAGACACGCGGTGACGCTCGCGCTCGCCGACTGGCACGCAAGCACGTCTGCGACGCCGCTGTATCGCTATCTCGGCCGGGGACCGATGGTGGCCCGGATTCCCGTCAACGCGACGGTCGGTGACGCGGACCCGGCGACGACCGCTGCTGACGCACGTACCGCGGCCGACCGCGGGTTCGAGACCTGCAAGGTGAAAGTCGGTGCGCGATCGATCGAGGCCGACGTCGAACGCTTGCGCCAGGTTCGCGACGCCGTCGGTCCGAACGTCGAACTGCGGGTCGACGCAAACGGTGCGTGGACCTACGACGAGGCCCTGCGCGCGATCGAGGCGTTCGCCGATCTCGATGTCGCACTCGTCGAACAGCCCCTCCCCCCGGGTGCACTCGAGGGTCACGCGGCTTTGCGCGGCCACGGGGTCGGGATCGCCCTCGACGAGGGGCTCCTCGAGCACGATCTCGACGACGTCTGTACCGCGGGTGCAGCCGACGCGATCGTGTTGAAGCCGATGGCCCTCGGCGGAATCGACGTCGCCCGCCGGATGGCCGCCTGGGTGAGCGAACTCGGGATCGAGGCGATCGTGACGACGACGATCGACGGCGTCGTTGCCCGGACGGGGGCCGTCCACCTCGCGGCTGCGATCCCGAACGTTGCGCCCAGTGGGCTGGCGACGGCCGACCGACTCGCGGCGGATCTCGCTCGCGATCCCGTCTTGCTCGAGAAGGGGGCCGCAGTCGTCCCGCAGACCAAGGGACTCGGCGTCACGGGGGTGTGGGAAGACGCATGACCGGCGTTCGCGAGTGGCCCTCGAGTGACGTCCTCGCCCACCGCGCGGAGACGACGCCGGACGCGACGGCGGTCGTCGACGCCGATCACGACTGCTCGTGGACCTTCGCCGGATTCGATCGGCGGGTCGACGTCGTCGCCGCGTCGCTCGCGAGCCACGTCGAGGCGGGTGACCGACTCGGCCTCCTGCTCGATACCGGCATCGCGTTCGCCGAGGTGTACTTCGCCGCGACGCGTCTCGGCGTGGAACTCGTCCCGTTGCACGTCCGAGAGACCGCTCCAGAACTCGCCTCGAAGGCCGAACGAACGGATCTCGACGCGCTCGTCTGTGAGGAAGCGACCGAGGCCACAGCCCTCGAGATCGTCGACGGCCCCGTGCTATCGGTAGCCGATCCCGACCGGGCGGAGGTTCACGAACTCGAGGTGCCGGCACTCGAGAGGCCGGTGGAACCGGCGGCCGGGGAGGTTCCCGCCAACCCTGCCGATCCCGACGCCACTCACCTCGTCCTGTTCACGTCGGGCACTTCCGGCGAGCCGAAAGCCGTTCGGTTGACCGTCGGCAACCTGCTGGCGAGCGCGACCGCCTCGGCGTTTCGCCTGGGTGTCGATCACGCGGATCGCTGGCTCTGCTGTCTCCCGATGTACCACATGGGCGGGCTCGCACCGCTCGTCCGCTCGACGCTGTACGGGACGACCGTCGTGATCCAGCGAACGTTCGACCCCGACGCGACCGCTCGCGTCTTCGAGGCCTACGACGTCACCGGCGTCTCGCTCGTCCCGACGATGTGCAAACGGCTACTCGAGTCGGGCTGGCAACCGCCCGAATCGCTACGGTTCGTCCTCCTCGGGGGCGCACCCGCGTCCGCGGAGTTACTCGAGCGCTGTCACGCGGCCGACGTTCCGGTCTACCCGACCTACGGAATGACCGAAACCGCCTCACAGATCGCGACGGCGACGCCCGCGGAGGCGCTCGAGTACGGTGGCACGGTCGGCCAGCCACTCGTCGTCACCGACGTGACGGTCGTCGACGACGACGGTGGCCCCGTCGAGACGGGTGAAATCGGCGAGTTCGTCGTCTCGGGTCCGACCGTGAGTCCCGGATACCTCGACCCAGACCACACCGACGCGGCGTTCACCGAACACGGACTGCGGACCGGCGACGTCGGCCGCCGGGACGACGACGGCAGGCTCTGGGTCCTCAATCGACGGAGTGACCGCATCCTCACCGGTGGCGAGAACGTCGATCCCGGGGAAGTCGTCGACGTCCTTCGATCACACCCGGACGTCGAGGACGCAGCCGTCGTCGGCCTTCCAGACGAGGAGTGGGGGGAGCGCGTTGGTTCGCTTCTCGTCCCCATGCGGGGCCGCTCCCGCGGTGACAGGGCCGGCGTCGTCGGCGACCTCTCGATGGACGCCCACCTCGACTTCGGCTCCGTACTCGAGCACTGCGACGATCGACTGGCCGGGTTCAAACGTCCGAAGACGATCGCTGTCATCGACGCGCTCCCGCGAACGGCCTCGGGAACGGTCGACCGACAGGCCGTCCGCGACCGACTGCTCGAGGACGGAGTCGACGTGACGGCGCGTCGGTGAGACGTCGGCGCTCGCGTACCGTTCATTCGCGATCCCCTTTCTGGTCGATCTGCTGGTGACGTCACTACTGCCGGGCGGTGATTCCAGCCCGTCGGGTATCGTCGTCCGTTCGACTCCGCATCCTCGCGGGCGAACCGTATCGGAACCGGTCACCGGTGGAGACTCTTAAGACGCTCGCGTGCGAGGCTTCGCCTGTGTGTACCCTGACGCTCGCCTGGCAAGTCTTCGAGGACGCACCGGTCGTCGTCGCCGCGAACCGTGACGAGTCACTCGAGCGCGACTCCGCCCCACCGGCTGTCCGTGGTGACGATCCGACGGTCGTCGCACCCAGAGACGGCGAGGCGGGTGGAACCTGGATCGGCGCCAACGAACACGGCCTCTTCGCCGGTATCACGAACAAGTGGAACGACGCCGATCTCGCTGGCGAGCGATCCCGTGGCCTGCTGGTTGCCGATACCCTCGAGGCCGAGTCGGTCGAAGACGCTGCCGGCCTCGTCGAGGAATCGACGGCAGCTATCGAGTACGAGGGTTTCTATCTCGTGCTGGCCGACGCCGACTGCGCCGTCTGTTACTGCTGGAACGGCGACCTCGAGCGGATCGACTTCGACCCCGGGGTTCACGTCGTCGTCAACGCCGCCGTCGACGACCACGTCGATCCCCCGGCGGAACGCTCTGTGGCCGCTCGCGAACAGGCCGAAAACGGTCGACAGGTACGAGCCGAACTCGAACCTGAACCCGGCGAGTCCCACGAGCAGTGGCTCGATCGGGCCGCGGTAGTCCTCGGTGACCACGACTACGGCGTCTGCCTCCACCGGAACGGCTTCGGCACCCGATCGTCATCTCTGCTCGCGGTCGGCGACGACCTCGAGTACCGGTTCGCGGCCGGGCCGCCCTGCCGGACGACGTTCGAGCCGATCGACTGCGGTCCGCTCGGTCGGGCCGGTTGTGTCGGAGGAGACGGACGTTGCGGCGAGCGTGCGGGCGAAGGCCACATTTAAGCGGCTTCCGCTCGGTCGTGTAGGTATGAACGGACGCCTGTCTACCGCGTCGGTCCTGGACCTCGAGACGGCAACGGGGACGGTCGCTGAGACCGTACCAGTGGGGTGGTCCCAGTGAGCGTCTCGACGCTCGAAGCCGAACTCTCGGAGGACGAACGCGCCGGTCTCGAGCTGGTCCGGGAGTCCGGTGGTATCCACCAGAGCGACTTCTGGAAGGAACTCGACGTCTCCTCGCGCAAGGGAAGCCGAATCGTCGAATCGCTCGTCGAGAAGGAACTCGTCGACCGCGAGGAGGCCGTCTACGACGGACACAACACCTACTACATCACGCCGACGGCTCGCGACCTGGACTTCACGCTGTTGATGGCCGGCGACATGCTCTCGCCATTTATCGGCGAAGAGGAAGTCGACCCGAACAGTGACGCATTCTCACAGTGGATCATGAACCTCGCCTACGAGGAATAAGGCGACCTCGAGAGCGACTCGAGCGGTCTGCAAACTGTTTTTCGGTACCGAACGCGAGACGGCGAGCACCGTTGTGGTCACCGCTCACCGATCACGGGTCGGCGTCAGTGACGAGGACGAACGGGTCCCGGCGGTGGTTGCGGTCGGCAGCTGCGACTGTTCCGGGAACAGACTTCGAGTCGGCTCCTCTCGACCGAAAACTGGGGACCGTCGCAGCGTCGACGACGGCCTCGAGGACGCGGTGGTGGACGGCTCGAGCGGCCCGTCGTTCGTCGAGGCGGAGGTGGTGTTCGTCCCGAACGTCGTCCCAGAAGCCGGGCTCGAGGAGCCACATCGACTCGTGGCTCGAGCGGTAGACGACCTCGCCGCGGTCGGCCAGCCGTTCCGGGGTTCGCTCACGGCCGGTAACCTGTGCTCTGGCGAGGACGGCGACGAGCTGGGGTTTCGAGACGGGCGCGTAGAGGGCGACGTCGTCGATCGCCTCCCCGAAGTACGACTCGACGAGGTCACACTGGCTGGCGAAGTCGTCGAACGGAATCTCTGTCTCTCCAGTTCGGATCATCGAATCCCCGGATTGCGGGTTACGCTACGTGTGTGCTACAGTAGCAAGTAAGTATCGCTCGGGAAACCACCGGAGGACAAAGCGGTAGGCCGCTCAGGCCAGCGCGCTGGCGGCACGAACGATCGTGCGTTCGCCGAACGCCGGTCCGACGAGCTGGAGGCCGACGGGGAGGCCGTCGGTCTCGCCGGCCGGGACGGAGATCGCCGGCAGGTCCGCGAGGTTCACGGGCACGGTGTTCGCGTCTGCGAGATACATCTGGAGCGGGTCGTCGAGGCTTTCGCCGAGTTCGAACGGCGGGATCGGCATCGTCGGCGACGCGAGGACGTCGGCCTCGGTGAGTGCCTCGTCGAAGTCCTGCTTGACCCAGGCGCGGGCGTCCTGTGCCTTCTTGTAGTACTTGTCGTGGTAGCCGGCCGAGAGCGCGTAGGTGCCGAGCAGGATGCGGCGTTTGACCTCGTCGCCGAAGCCCTCCTTGCGGGCCTGTGCGAAGGTCTCGTTCCAGTTGCCGTCGAAACCACCGGAGTGGCCGTAGCGCACGCCGTCGAATCGCGCGAGGTTCGAGGAGGCTTCCGACATCGCGATCACGTAGTAGGCCTCGACGGCGTGTTCGACCGACGGCAGCGAGACCTCGTGGTAGCTCGCGCCCTCGTCCTCGAGAGCGGCGATGGCGTCCCAGAAGGTCTCGACGACGCCCTCGTCGGCCCCATCGAGGAGTTCGGTGGGGACACCAATCTCGAGGCCGTCGACGTCGCCGGTGGCGGCGTCGGCGTAGTTCGGTTCGTCGTCTTCGCCCTGCGCCTCTCGGGCGCCGCCCGCTCGACCGTCCGAGCCGCGTGGCGGCTCGCGAGTCGTCGCGTCCCGGTCGTCCGCACCCGCGATCACGTCGAGCAGTGCAGCGGCGTCTTCGACGGTGTTCGCGAACGGGCCGATCTGCTCGAGACTGTTACCGTAGGCGACGAGGCCGTATCGCGAGACCAGTCCGTAGGTGGGCTTGATCCCGACGACGCCACAGAAGGCGGCCGGACAGCGGATCGAACCGCCGGTGTCGGAACCGAGTGCGAGATCGGCGTCGCCAGCGGCGACCGCGGCCGCGGAGCCCCCGGAGGAACCGCCGGGAACGTGACCGGGTGCGGCGGGATTGTCCGTCGCCCCGAAGTGGGAGGTCTCGGTCGTCGTTCCCATCCCGAACTCGTCCATGTTGGTCTTGCCGACGATGGTCGCGCCGGCCTCCTTGAGCCGGGAGACGACGGTCGCGTCGTAGGGTGGGACGTACTCGGCGAGCATCGCCGATCCGCAGGTCGTCCGGACGCCCTCGGTGGAGATGTTGTCCTTGACGGCGACGGTTCGACCGGCGAGTGGCCCCTCCTCGGCCCCTTCGATCCTCTCTTCGGTGATGAACGCGTTCTCCGACATGGTTACGAGACGTTCGGCCCCTTAAAGTAGCCGTCTTCGGTCTCCGGTGCGTTCTCGAGTGCCTCCGTGGTCTCGAGTGAGTCACGCACCTCGTCGGGTCGCATCACGTTCGTCAGGTCGGCCTCGGTATCGACTTCCGGGACCTCGTCTAGGGTCTCGAAGTACTCGAGGATCTCCGCGAACTGCCGGGTGAACCGGTCGACCTCGTCGTCTGCGAGGTCGACCCGTGCCAGCTCCGCGACGTGGCGGACCTCCTCCGGGCTGACGGCGTCGTCGCTCATACCTGTGGAAACCGGACTCCGGGGAGTAAGGGTTTCGATGTGTACGTGTGGGCGAACGAAGGTCTGGTGGCGTCGTCTGTCCACCACGCTCGCTGGCGACAGTAACGTCTGGTTTCCGTTCGCCCGCGCCGGAGTCGACCGTCGCTGCGATAGCGAACGGTCCGGAATCGAGAGCTTTACTATCGCAGTTTTTAAGTGCGTGAACGACCCTAGACTGGTCCACGTCAGACGATTTTCAGTCACCCCTTCGAACAGTTCAATACAATGACTGACACCCCGATTCGAACGCACAGCGACGAGCGACTGGCCGACGACGAAACGACGACGCTCGAGGACGCTCCCGACGGTCGCCAGCGGGAGCGGGAGCGAGAGCGAGAGGAGACCGACCGCGAACGCGAGGAGTGCCCCGAGTGTGGCGGTCGGCTCCTCTCCGACGCCGAGCACGCCGAGACCGTCTGTGAGGAGTGTGGGCTCGTCGTCGACGAGGGCGAGATCGACCGCGGTCCCGAGTGGCGCGCGTTCGACGCCGCCGAGAAAGACGAGAAGAGCCGCGTCGGTGCGCCCACCACGAACATGATGCACGACCAGGGCCTGTCGACCAACATCGGCTGGCAGGACAAAGACGCCTACGGTCGGGCGCTCTCGAGTCGGCAGCGCCAGAAGATGCAGCGGCTGCGCACCTGGAACGAGCGCTTCCGCACCCGGGACAGCAAAGAGCGTAACTTAAAGCAGGCCCTCGGTGAGATCGACCGGATGGCCAGCGCACTCGGCCTCCCCGAGAACGTCCGCGAAACCGCGTCGGTCATCTACCGGCGCGCACTCGAGGAGGACCTCCTCCCCGGGCGATCGATCGAGGGCGTCGCGACGGCCTCGCTGTACGCGTCGGCTCGACAGGCTGGCACGCCGCGCAGCCTCGACGAGATCTCGGCGGTCAGCCGCGTCGAGAAAGACGAAGTTGCTCGCACGTACCGCTACGTGGTGCGCGAACTGGGGCTCGAGGTCAAACCCGCCGACCCCGAGCAGTACGTCCCGCGCTTTGCGAGCGACCTCGACCTCTCCGACGAGACCGAACGTCGAGCCCGCCAGTTGCTCAAGACCGCGAAGGATTCGGGCATCCACAGTGGGAAGTCGCCCGTCGGTCTCGCCGCAGCGGCGGTCTACGCCGGCGCGTTGCTGACCAACGAGAAGGTCACCCAGAACGACGTCAGCGACGTCGCGAGCATCTCGGAAGTGACCATCCGCAATCGATACCACGAACTGCTCGAGGCCGAAGGCGGCGCCGTGGCCTGATCGACTCTCGTTTTCTCGGCCCCGACTTAATGTGTGGACGGCTACACGCGAGGCTATCTGTGGGACCGACGACGAGTACGAACCGTCTCCGTGCTGGTGACCACGGAGGCACGTCGTTCGACAGGTTGGCCCCAACCCCCCCTCGACCGCTCCTCGTCGTCTGCGAGGGGCGTTTTCGACCGACCTGACCCACCCCGAACGGATCTCGACCGTTCCGTCGGCTCTCGTCCACCCGCCGACGGACGGATCGTCCGTCTTCGGCCTGCGATTCACCGATCCAGCCGCAGGGATTGCTGGAACCGAATACCGTGGACTCGGCGTCGCCCTCCTGCGGACCGATCGACTCCTCCCCTTTCGGCTATCGCCTTCTCGGCCCCCGTCGCCGTTTCGTCGCTCTTCTGTCTTCCCGATCCGTAGACAGCGCCGAGCCTGCGAACGCCCGGCACGATTTTGACGCTCCGCACACATCTCGTGGTATGCGCGTTCGGATCTCACAGGGGGCGACCGAGGCCGAGGCCGCAGCGATCGCCGCCGCACTGTCTTCTCACCTCGAGGAACGGATCGAGGTGGTCGTCGGCGACGACACCGAGCCGGCGGCAGTCCACGAGTACGACGGCTCGAGTAGCGACGATGATGGCGACGATCACGACGCCGGGGTCGCTGATGGCGCTGATCGACAGCGTTCGGACGGCAGGAGACCGACCGAACGGGAGCGACGACTTCGAGCGGAGATCCGGGACGTCCACGAGGGCGGTCCCGAGAAGTACCGCGAGCAACTCGAGCAGTCGGCAAAGCTGTTCGTCAGGGACCGACTCGAGCTGTGGTTCGGCGGGGACGAGGATGCTTTCCTGTTCGAAGACGGAACGTTCGCTGCGTTCGACGACTGGCACCCCGACGGCGTCGGTGAGGACACCGACGACCGGCTTCCAGCAGACGGCCTCCTCACGGGCGGCGCAACGTTCGAGGGCCGGGACGTCCACTTCATGGCCAACGATTACACGGTCAAACGCGGCAGCATGGCCGCGAAAGGTGTCGAGAAGTTCCTCCGGATGCAACAGCGCGCGCTGAAGACCGGCAAGCCCGTGCTCTACCTGATGGACTCTTCTGGTGGCCGAATCGACCAGCAGACAGGCTTCTTCGCCAACCGCGAGGGGATCGGGAAGTACTACTACAACCACTCGATGCTCTCGGGCCGCGTTCCGCAGATCTGCGTCCTCTACGGCCCCTGTATCGCCGGTGCTGCCTACACGCCCGTCTTCGCCGACTTCACGATCATGGTCGAGGGCATGTCCGCGATGGCCATCGCCTCTCCCCGGATGGTCCAGATGGTCACCGGCGAGGAGATCGACCTCGAGGACCTCGGCGGACCCCAGATCCACGCCCGGGAGTCGGGATCGGCGGACCTCGTCGCGCGGGACGAAGAACACGCCCGCGAACTCGCGGCGAAATTGCTCTCGTACCTGCCGGACAACGCCGAGGAGTCGCCCCCTCGGCGAGAGGGGCGACCGCCCGCACAGTCGCCCGAGGACATCGACGCGGTCGTCCCGCAGGAACCGAATCGGGGCTACGACATGCACGACGTGATCGAACGCGTCGTCGACGAAGACTCGGTGCTCGAGTTGCGCCCCGACTTCGGCGGTGAAATCGTCACGGCGTTCGCCCGGATCGGCGGGCGACCGATCGGGATCGTGGCGAATCAGCCTGCCTCTCGCGCGGGCGCGATCTTCCCCGACGCTGCCGAGAAGGCCGCCCAGTTCATCTGGACCTGTGACGCCTACGGGGTTCCGTTGCTGTACCTCTGTGATACCCCCGGCTTCATGGCCGGTTCGCAGGTCGAGAAAGACGGGATCTTAGAGCAGGGAAAGCGGATGATCTACGCGACATCGTCTGCGACGGTCCCCCAGCAGACCGTCGTCGTCCGCAAGGCCTACGGCGCGGGAATCTACGCGATGGGCGGGCCGGCCTACGATCCCGAGAGCGTCCTCGCGCTCCCTTCGGGCGAAATCGCCATCATGGGTCCCGAGGCGGCGATCAACGCCGTCTACGCGCGAAAGCTGGCCGAGATCGACGACCCCGAAGAGCGCGAGCGCACCGAGAACGACCTCCGGGAGTCCTACCGCGAAGACATCGATGCCCACCGGATGGCGAGCGAGGTCGTCATCGACGAAATAGTCCCGCCGAGTGATCTCCGTGCGCAACTCGAGCGCCGGTTCGACTTCTACGCCGACCTCGAGAAGTCGGTCCCCGCCAAGAAACACGGGACGGTCATCTGACGCCGAGCCGTCGTCAGGGGTGTACAGCGCACCATTTGCGTGCCCGATGACCGCGTCCGCCGTCCCGGCCACGGGAAGTTTGCACAAAGGACAGACGACTGACGAGTATCGGTCGGTCCTGTGCCTGCGTGCCGACTACCGAACGGCGAAAATCACCCGGTAATCGTCCACTTCCAGTGAATTTCCGGTGATCGGGCCGCTCGAGTGTGACGTTCGCAGGGTCACTGTTGGTGGTATCGACGGCGTTCGATTCGCTACGCGTTCCATAACGAAACCCCTCGGCGGGGAACTCGCGGATGCTCCCGTCGGCGATGCCTGGGGCCACGCACGCAGGCGGCCGGTTCGACTCCGGCCGGGGGCCTATGCGTTCAGACGGTGCGTACACGCACCACCGACTGCCGATCGACGTCTCTCCGGTCGCCTTAGAGCGCGCCCTCTGGGTACTCGTGGCGCTCTCGCTCGTGGGTGACGTCGTGACGACGTTCGTGGGCCTGCATCTCGGGCTCGCCGAGTCGAATCCGATCGCACGGACCGCCATCGACGGCTACGGCCTCCTCGGTATGCTGGGGCTGAAGGCGTTCGCCGTCGGCGTCGGTCTCGCCTGTCGGCCCGTGTTACCGCTCGCGTACCGGCCGATAATCCCGGCGGGACTGGCCGCGCCGTGGACTATCGCCGTCGTGCTCAACGTCTACACGATATCGACGGTGGTCTGAGACGAGCCAGCCGCGGAACGAAAATCGGCCGCCACCCGGTCGCATTATCCCCGACGCTCGAGGGCGCGTCGCCAGCCGCGGACCTCTTCACGAACCGCCAGCCAGTCCTCGCGTGAGCCCGGAACGTCGCTCGAGGCTCTGCGGTCGCGTCGCCGGTCGATTCGTTCGTGGACCGCGTTCGGCGCGTCGACGTTCCGGAACGTGAGTTCGGTACCGGAGGCGGTCTCGATCGTGACGGTCCCGTAGCCGATCAGCGTCCCGAGGGGATGCTGGCTGACCGCCGTGTTCTGGACGCGCTCGAGGCCGACCGTCGTGACGCTGACGCCGAGAACGCCGGTCCTGATGGCGATTCGCTGGCTGGTGATCGCGTACGCCGTCCGCGAAATTCCCAGGGCGGCCCACAGCGCCGGGATAGCAACGAACGGAATCAGTCCCACAGCGAGTGGGGAGACGGCCTCGAGCACCACTGCCCCGACGACCGCGAGCGAAACGACGACGCCGAGTGCGATCCAGGGGTACGCAGACTGGATGCGTGGACCGCCGACCCAGTCGACGGTTTCGCCGCGCTCGAGTGTGAGCCACGGTGGCTCGTCGCCGGGACGGTCGCCGTCGGTCAACTCGACGCGGGTTCCGCCAGTCGTTCGACTGTCGTCGCTCATGACTGGCGCGAACGCCGGTCGCCTGCGGCGCGATCACTCGCCTCGCTGGGTCCGTCCGCACGCCCCGCCGCGTCGTCTTCCGTCCACTCGAGCGTCGTTCGCCCGCCGTCGGTTCCGGCGTCCGGTCTGTCGCTCGACGACTCCTGTCGCTCGAGCAGCGTGCGGATCTCCTGGAGTTCGACGAGGATGTCCGCGAGGACGTCGTCTGGCCGCTCCTCCCCGGGTTCGTCGTCGCGACCGCGGTCGACGCGCTCGCTGATCAGGTGCTGGACAGCGCGTGGTTCCGGGACCGACTGGAAGGCCATCTCGACGCCGGAGCCACCCGCGGTGCTGATCTCGACGGTCCCGTAGCCGAAGTGCGTACCGAGGGCGGACTGGCTGTAGGAGATGTCCTGAACCTTCTCGTGTTCGATCCGCTTGACGTCCCGCGAGAGAATGCCCGTCTTGCGGTAGAGTGCGCGATCGGTCACGACGTACCAGGTGTTGGTGACTCGAAGGTACTCGCTGGCGATGATGAGCAGTCCGATGAGCACGATCGAGAGCGGGATCCCGATCAGGAAGGCCGGGAGCAGCGTCCGGCGATCCGGGCCGCCGGCCCAGACGACTTCCTCGCCGCCGTCGAGTGAGAGCCACTCGAGGTCGGCGGTATCGACACTGGCTCCATCGTCGCTGGCTGGCCCGGCGGCGCTGGCGGCCGTCGCGGAGGTGTCGGTTGCCATGCTCAGTCCTCCGCGTACTCCCGCTTCAGCGAAAGTACCGTTCGGTCGAACGAACAGACGAGTTCGTCGTGCTGGTTGAACGCCTCGACGTGCATGGTGACGACGCCCCGTTCGCCGTCGCTCGTTTCACGCCTGTCGACCACTGTCGACTCTGCGCGGATCGTATCGCCGTGGAAGACCGGCTTCGGGTGCTCGACGTCGTCGTAGGAGAGGTTCGCGACGATGGTCCCGTCGGTCGTCTCGGGAATCGTGATCCCCACGGCGAGCGAGAGCGTGTAGAGACCGTTGACGATACGCTCGCCGAAGTCGGTCTCGGCGGCGAACTCCCGGTCGAGGTGTAACGGCTGCTGGTTCATCGTCATATCACAGAACCGCTGGTTGTCGCTCTCGCTGATCGTCCGTCGGCGATCGTGGGCGATCGTCTCGCCAACCTCGAGATCCTCGTAGTATCGGCCGGGCATGGTGCTCGAGTCGGCGGGTCGGGACAAAAGCGTGTGGGACGACGCTGGCCTCGAGCAGGTGTCCCGAGTCGAGACCGCCCAACACCTTCACGTTGCTCGTCGAGAGAGACGGTGTATGGCCCGGAGAAGCGTCCTGTTCACCCCCGGTGATCGGGAGGACATGCTCAGGAAAGCACCGCGGGCGGGGGCCGACGTGATCGTCTTCGACCTCGAGGACGCCGTGGCACCGCAGCGACTCGAGGAGGCACGCACCACAGTCAGGGAGGTGCTCACGGACTCCGCGTTCGACGAAGCGGCCGACTGCGAGGTCTGCGTTCGCGTCAACGCCGCGCCCGACGCGATGGCGGCCGACGTCGCTCGCCTGTTCGCCGACGGCGAGCCACGGCTGGACGCCGTCATGGCACCCAAAGTCGAGTCCGGCGAGACTGTCGACAGGCTGGTCGACGAACTCGAGGCCCACGGCGGCTATCGACCGATCTTCGCGCTGCTCGAGACGGCGAGCGGAATCCTCGGGGCCCCCGAAGTCGCGCGCAAGCGAGCGACCGACGCGCTGGTCTTCGGGGCGGAGGACCTCGCGGCTGACCTCGGTGCGACCCGAACCCCGGGGGGAGAGGAAGTGAGCTACGCCCGCCAGCGCGTCGCGCTCGCGGCGGCGGCCCACGACTGCACGGCGATCGATACGCTCGTCACCGACGTCGAGGACGAAGCGGCCTTGCGCGCCGACACGGCCCGGTCGGTCCAGTTCGGGTTCGACGGCAAGCTGGCGATCCACCCGGCACAAGTCGGTCCGATCAACGAGGCGTTCTCGCCCGACGAGGAGGACCTCGAGTGGGCGAAACGGGTGCTCGAGGCCAGCAGGGATGCCGACGCCGACGATCGGGGCGTCTTCGTCGTCGACGGCGAAATGGTCGACGCGCCGCTTATCGCGCAGGCAGAACGCCTCCTCGAGCGTGCGGATGCGGCGAATCGCGGCGACCGAGGCTGAGGGGTTGGTCTGCTGACTGGTTCCCGTCCGATTTCTGGCAGGTTGCTTAACAACCTGTGCGAACAACGAGGATATTCTTTCCAGACACTGACCCCAAACTGCTGAAACGGCTGACGTTCGGCAGGAATTTAATCACTATCCCAGACCTTATATTGAGTATAATTTACTAATCGACTTTCGGTATGCTTATTTTGATAACCTCGGAAGATTCACTCATGTCAGAGTCCGCCAACCCGTTCGAGAGTCTCCAGTCGCAGATCGACGACGCGGCTGGCTACCTCGACATCGACGACGACGTTATCGAGCGGCTCAAACACCCGGAACGCGTTCTCGAGACGAACCTGACCATCGAGCGAGACGACGGCTCGCTCGCTCGCGTCACGGCGTTTCGCTCGCAGTTCAACGGCGACCGCGGCCCGTACAAGGGCGGGATCCGGTACCACCCGCAGGTCACCCGGGACGAGGTGAAAGCCCTGTCCGGCTGGATGACCTACAAGACGGCCATCGTCGACATCCCACTCGGGGGCGGCAAGGGTGGTATCGTCATCGATCCGAGCGAGTACTCCGAGGGCGAACTCGAGCGAATCACGCGGTCGTTCGCGAAAGAACTGCGTCCCATCATCGGTGAGGATCTCGACATCCCCGCGCCGGACGTCAACACCGGTCAGCGGGAGATGAACTGGATCAAAGACACCTACGAGACCCTCGAGAACACCACGGAGCCGGGCGTCATTACGGGCAAACACCTCGCCAGCGGTGGCAGCGAGGGCCGCGTCGAGGCGACGGGTCGCTCGACGGTCATCGCCGCCCGTGAAGCGTTCGAGTACCTCGGAAAGGACCTCGAGGGTGCGACCGTCGCCGTTCAGGGCTACGGGAACGCCGGCTGGATCGCCGCCAAGCTGATCGACGAGATGGGAGCGACCGTCGTCGCCGCGAGTGACTCCTCCGGTGGCATCTACGCCACCGACGGCTTCGACCCCGTCGCCGCGAAAGATCACAAGAACGAGACCGGCAGCATCGTCGGTTACGAGGAGGCAGACGAGGAGATCACCAACGAGGACGTCCTCACGATGGACGTCGACCTGCTGATCCCCGCCGCTCTCGAGAACGCCATCGACGGTGACCTCGCCGCGGACGTGAGTGCCGACGTCATCTCCGAAGCGGCAAACGGGCCGCTGACGCCCGAGGCCGACCGCGTGCTCGAGGACGAGGACGTCTTCGTGATCCCCGACATCCTCGCGAACGCCGGCGGCGTCACCGTCTCGTACTTCGAGTGGGTCCAGAACCGCCAGCGGTTCTACTGGTCCGAAGAGAAGGTCAACGGCGAACTCGAAGACCACATCGTCGACGCGTTCGACGCACTGGTCGACACGCTCGAGGCCCACGACATCGACAACCCGCGGACGGCGGCCTACGTCGTCGCGATCCAGCGGGTGGCAGACGCATTCGACGAGGCCGGAACGTTCCCCTGATCGGTCTTGTCATTCGGCATATAGTACCGTTCCGGCCCAATCCACTGGACTCGACAGCTTTTTGCCCGTCCTTCGTCACCACTTGACAGAGTCGAATGATACGGGAACGGGTCGTCCGGTATCGCGAACGGGCCCGTCGAGACCTGACTGCGGCGTTCCGAGAGGAACACACCGAACACGAGGTCGCGACCAGTTTCGCGATCGGAGTGTTCGTGACGGCGTTACCGACAGGCGGACTCGGTATCGGCCTCTTTTTCGTCATGATCTCGCTGTGGCCGTGGATTAGCAAACCGGCCATCTTCGCCTCCGTCGCGGTTCTCAACCCGATCGTGAAACCGGCGGTCTACGTCGCGAGCTTTCAGGTCGGCGGGCTGTTCGTCTCGACGCCGTCGATCACGGACGTCAGGCCCTCACCGGACATGGCCGCCGCCGCTGCGACCCAGCTCCTCGTCGGAAACGTCGTCCTCGCCGTCGGTCTCGCGATCGTCGGATACGGCGTCGTATTGCACCTCACCCACGTCCACCGCCGGCGACGACGCTCGAGCTCGTAGCCGTTGGCTGGTCTCTAAAACGAAAAACAGCGCGAGTTCCCCGCCCCACCGTGGGCGGGGGTGAAGCGCGTCACTCCGGCGCGTGTTCCGTCTCTTCTATCTTCCTCTGAATCTCACCGTTCTCTCGATCGGATCTGCTGGGACAGCGGTCACCGAGATAGCGGTGCGGAAGAATTGCCGGTCAGAGCCCTAACTCCCGCCCGATCACGAGTCGCTGGATCTCGCTCGTCCCCTCGCCGATCTCCATCAGCTTCGCGTCGCGGTAGAACCGTTGCGGGGCGAAGTCGGTCGTGTACCCGTAGCCGCCGAGCACCTGCACCGCGTCTTCGGCTACCTCTCGTGCGGCTTCGCTGGCCTCGAGTTTCGCGAGAGCCGACTCCCGGGTGACGGGCTCGCCGGCGTCGTACGTGCACGCAGCGCGGTAGGTGAGCAGTCTCGACCGTTCGACTTTGCGGTGCATCTCGACGATCGTGTCGCGGACGGCGTCGAAGTCGGCGATCGGCTGGCCGAACTGCTCGCGTTCGGTGCTGTACTCGCGGGCGTGATCGTACGCGCCCTGTGCCAGCCCGGTCGAGAGGGCGGCGATCGAGATGCGGCCGCCGTCGAGGGTCTTCTTGGTCTGGTCCCAGCCATCACCTTCCTCACCGAGGAGTCGGTTTTCTGGGAGGCGAACGTCGTCGAACTGGATCTCGCAGGTCGGCGAGGCGTTGAGTCCCATTTTGTCCCAGACCGTCGTCACCTCGAAGCCGTCGTCGTCGGGGTCGACGATGAACGTCGAGATGCCGTCGTAGCCCGCATCGGGGTCCGTAACGGCCTTGACGAGGATCGAGCCGGCGACGGAGGCGTTCGTGATGAACTGCTTCGTGCCGTTTAGCACCCACTCGTCTCCTTCGCGCTCGGCGGTGGTGTTCATGTCGGAGGCGTCCGACCCGCTGTCGGGTTCGGTGAGCGCCCAGCCGCCCAGATACACACCCTCGGCGAGCGGGCGCAGCCACCGTTCTTTCTGGGCGTCGGTCCCGAACTGCTCGATCGGCTTCGACGCGAGCGACGTGTGAGCGACGTACGAGAGACCGATCGATCCCGAGACGCGACCGAGCTCTTCGGCCACCAGCGCGTACATCAGAGTGTCTCCCCCGAGGCCACCGTACTCGTCGTCGATCGGCACCCCCATCACGTCGAGATCGGCCAGCGTGTCGAAGATTTCCTCGGGGAACCGGTGCTCGTCTTCGATCTCCTGGGCGATCGGCTCGATCTCCGTCCGACACACGTCCCGCACGGTTTCCCGGATCATCCGGTGTTCGTCGGGGAGGGAGAAGTCCATGGCCAATAATCGACCGTGACTAAAATAAACACACCGGCAGTCTCGAGTCGACGAGACTACCAGCCGCGACCGTCGTCTTCGTCCCGTTCGTCGTCTTCGTCGTCTTCGTCGTCGGTCTCCTCACGCTCCCAGACGTCCCGGTCGGCGGTGTCCGCGTCTGAGTCAGCCAAGGAGTCCGTGCGGTCGTCCCAGAACGAATCGCCGTCCTCAGCCCCACGACTCTCACGGTCGTCGGCACGTTCGTCTCGCTGGCTGTCCCAACCGTTCTCCGTGTCGACGTCTGGGTCGGTGTCCGTCGTGTCACCGGTCCGGCCAGCACCGCCAGCACCGCCTGGACCGCCCGGTCCACCTGCGCCACCGGCGGGACCGGGACCACGACCATCGCCCGACCGCACGGCTGCACGCTGCTCGGGGATCAGATCGAGGTCGGCGTTCGTGTCGCCGAGGAGCAACAGCGCGTAGTACTGGAAGTACGTCCGGATCGGCATCTGGACGACCGCGACGATCAACAGCGCGAGCAAGGCAGCGAGCAGGACGATCGGAATCGCGAGGATGAGCCCGATGCCCCCGAGGAGCGTCAACAGCAAGACCAGCACGAAGACGGGGATCGCAAGCAGGACCAGCCCGAAGCCGATCACGAAGACGGCGGCGATGTTGATCACGAGCTGGAGCACCCACACCAGCAGCAGGTAGACGACGTACTCCTTCCAGTTCGTCCGGAACGTCGGCCAGAAGCGACGCCACCCGCTCAGAACCCCCCGGGACTCGAGCAGCATGATGGGGGCGACGAATTCGGAGGTGAAGCGGTTGACGATGGCCTGGACGAAGGTGACAGCAATAGAGAGCAAGAACGCGACCCCGATGAGCGCGATCAGTCCACCGTCTGTCGCTCCGACGAGGAAGAACAGGAGAATCGTCGGGACGCCGACGAGGATGGCAGCGATGATGCCGACCCCGAGTCGAAACCCGAAGAGACGAACGCCGCGCCAGAAGTGTCGTCTGGTGTACTGTCGGATCGACACTTCCTGGGTGCGTAGCGACTCGATGAAGACGAACTCGGCGATGCCGCCCAGCAGCGCGTAGAGGAACCACAGCGCGATGAACAGGAGGAAGAAGCCGACGACTACGAGCAGGATCAGCAGGACGTCCTCTTCGGCGAGTTCGGGTTCAGCAGGGTCTTCGACCGCCGGATCGGCGGGGAACGGTTCTTCGGGCGTGGGCTCTTCCACCGCGGGGTCCTCGAACTCGGAGACGAAGGTAGGATCGGTCGGCATGCCGCCACCGAAGCCGAGTCCGGCGACGAAGAACACGACGATGGCGAGTTTGAGCCAGAACCACGGTCGAATCGGAAGGAGGAGGTCCCTCGTGACGTCGATCGCGTCGCCGAGGTTGTCGACTGCGTCCATGATACGATCCAGTACTGATCCCTCAGTGAAAATAGTATTGCAATGCTAACATCCCGGCTCCGAAACGCCTCTCGAGGCAGGAGCGACGCCGTCGTGATCGGTCGCTCCGAAAACACGTCTCGTTCGCAACAGTTCGAGACGCATTTAACCCCACCGCCCCTCACCCCGATATATGGATATCCGCCAGCTCGCCCGCGGAAGCGTCGAGTGGGACCGCATCGAGCGCGTGGTGCAGACGCTGGCGGAACGCTACGACCGTGACGTCGTCCGCGTGGAGTTCCTCGAGGCCGACAACTGGCTGTCGACGCCCTGTGTGATCGACGACGACCTCTTCGTGAAGATCGTCTCTCGGCAGAACGCGCTCGTTCACGGGCTGTTGACGACCGGTCGGAACGTCGGTGCCGTCTCCGCCGGCACCGGTGGCTTCTTCGACCGGTTCGACACGCCCCTCGAGATGGTCGAACACGAGTACGAATCGACCCAGAAGCTGCGAGCCGCGGGAGTCAACGCACCGGCTCCGCTCGAGGCCTTCGAGGTCAACGGGCTCGGCGTGCTCGTCCTCGAGTACCTCCCGGAGTTCGAGACGCTGGATTCCGTACCGGACGAGCGGGTCGCCGCCCTCGCCCCGGAACTGTTCGAAATGCTCGCGACCGTTCACGACCATGGACTCGCCCACGGCGACCTCCGCGCGGAGAACATCCTGCTCTGTGAGGGCGACCTCTACTTCATCGACGCGACGAGCGTCCAGGAGGACCGCGTGCCGGAGACGACGGCCTACGACGTCGCCTGCGCACTCGCCGTCCTCGAGCCTCGCCTCGGCGCGCGTCGGGCCGTCGAGGCCGCGGCGACCGTCTACGAACCGCGGGAACTGCTAGCTGCCCGTCGATTCCTCGACTTCGTTCGCCTGCGCCCGGACCACGAGTTCGACTCGACGACGCTGCGTAGCGAACTCGAGAAGGCGGCCGACCTCGCGGCCGACTGATCCCGTTCGTTCCGCAAATATTCAGGATCGGTGACGCACCGACAGGGATTTTCGCCCGACCGTCGTACGATATGGTATGGGTAACCAATCCACGAATCCGACGGGTCACTACGTCGACGGCGAGTGGATCGACGGCCGGGGGAGTGAGACCTTCGAGAGCGAGGATCCCGCGACGGGCGAGTCACTCGGGACGTTCCACCGGGGAACCGATGCCGACGTCGACGTCGCGCTCGAGGCTGCAACGGCGGCGTTCGAGGAGTGGCGGGCCCTCTCACATCCCGACCGTGCGGAGTACCTCTGGGACGTCTACCACGAACTTCGCGACCGCCACGACGAACTGGGCGAGATCGTGACCCGGGAGTGTGGGAAAGAAATCTCGGAAGGTCGGGCAGACGTGACCGAGGCGTGGCACATGGTCGAGTGGGCCGCGGGCAACGCACGACACCCCCACGGAGACGTCGTTCCATCAGAGATCGCCGGGAAGGACGCCTACATGCGTCGAAAGCCCCGCGGCGTCGTCGGCTGTATCACGCCGTGGAACTTCCCGATCGCTATTCCGTTCTGGCACGTTGCGGTCGCGCTGGTCGAAGGGAATACGGTGGTCTGGAAACCGGCCGAACAGACGCCGTGGTGCGGTCAGGTCGTCGCCGAACTGTTCGACGACGCCGGGATTCCCGACGGCGTGTTCAACATGGTCCAGGGCTACGGCGACGCAGGCGAAGCCATCGTCGCGGACGACCGCGTCGACACCGTCCTCTTTACCGGCTCCGCCGAGGTCGGCCACGAGATCGCCAGCACGGTCGGGGGCGAACCCGGCAAACTCGCCGCCTGCGAGATGGGCGGCAAGAACGCCATCGTGATCACCGAACACGCCGACCTCGAGATCGCCCTGCAGGCTGCCGTCCTCTCGAGTTTCAAGACGACGGGGCAACGATGCGTCTCGAGCGAGCGCCTGATCGTTCACACGGACGTCTACGACGAGTTCAAGTCACGATTCGTCGACGTCGCCGAACGGATCGCCGTCGGGGATCCGCTCGACGAGGAGACGTTCATGGGACCTGCGATCGAGGCCGATCACGTCGAGAAGATCCGCCGCCACAACGACCTCGCTCGCGAGGAGGGCGCGACCGTCCTCGTCGATCGATTCGACCTCGAGCCGTCGGAACTCCCCGAGTCACCGACCGACGACGTGGCAACGGCTGACGGTGGGACGACCGACGGCGGTGCGGCGGGACGCGGCGACTTCGCCGACGGCCACTGGGTCGGCCCGTTCGTCTACGAGATCGAGTACGACTCCGATCTGCGATGTCTGCGCGAGGAGTCTTTCGGCCCGCACGTCGCCCTGATCGAGTACGACGGCGACATCGATCGGGCGCTCGAGATCCACGACGACACACCGTACGGCCTCGCTGGCGCGATCGTCTCGGAGGACTACCGACAGCTCAACGCCTTCCGAGACCGCGCGGAGCTCGGACTGGCCTACGCGAACCTGCCGTGTATCGGTGCGGAAGTCCAGTTACCCTTCGGTGGGGTCAAGAAGTCCGGTAACGGCTTCCCGAGCGCGCGCGAGGTGATCGAAGCCGTCACCGACCGAACCGCCTGGACGATCTCCAACGAATCGGAGATCGAACTCGCACAGGGGCTCTCGGCGGACGTGACGACTCGAGAAGACTGACCCGGTCGTCGAGCACTGCTCGAGACCGGGGCCAGTCGGGCCGACGTGAGCTGCCGGTCGCTTCTCGTAACGGATTTAGGGCCACCAGTCGTCTGGCGTCGGTATGTGGCCACTCGGACACGTCGCCGTCGCCTACCTCTGTTACGCGCTCGCGACGCGGGTACGGCTGAACGCTCCGCCGGGCGGCGTCGCCGTGATCGTCCTCGTCTTCGGCAGCCAGTTTCCCGACCTCCTCGACAAACCGCTCGCGTGGTACGTCGGCGTCCTCCCGACCGGCCGGACGCTCGGCCACTCGCTGCTGTTGCTCGTCCCCCTCTCGATCGCGCTATACCTGCTGGCTCGCCGGCACGGTCGCGCGGAGTACGGCGTCGCGTTCGCCATCGGCGCACTCTCGCACACGATCGTCGACGCGCTTCCGATCCTCTGGGACCCCGAGGAGACCGGGGCCCACCTCCTCTGGCCGGTTACTCCCGTCGAACCGTACGAGAGCGGCGCACCGAGCGTCCTCGAGCTCTTTCTCGAGTCGCTTTCGGACCCGTACTTCGTCTCCGAGTTCGTCCTCGCCGCGATCGCGTTTGGCTACTGGCGACGCCACGGCTATCCGGGACTCGAGGCCGTCCGTGGCCTGTTGGCGCGGGTCCCGCCGGTCGCGGATCGATCCTGATGCAGTAGTCGTGACTCGAGTCGAAGGGAACCGAAGCGGACGCTGTTTCGCAGTGGGCCGTCGCTCGGTGCTCGTGAACGAGAGTGGCGAAAGGGTGGGCGTGGGGAGAGACGGCGGACGAGGCGGTGCTCGGTTCCCGGGTACCGAGCGTCGACGGGCCAGCGTGATTGCCAGGTACGACGTGAAAAGCGCCAGTACCGGCGACCGCAGATTAGGGATAGGAGATCAAAAAGTCAGCGGTCGGGGCAGCACTGGGTGTGCGTTCGCGTTCTCAATCTCGTGATCGGCTGCTACCAGCGACTCGAGACTACTCGCGCCGATCTGTGAGCGCAGGGAAGTCGTCGCGAATCCGTTCGACCCGTTCCGGCTCGAGGTCGGCGGTCACGAGCGACGGGTCGTCGCCGCTCGAGGCGAGGGTGACGCCCCACGGGTCGTAGACGGTCGAGCGGCCGAGCAGCGTCGCGTCGGCATCTGGGAACTGCCCGCTGCCGTTGATCGTCGCCACGTACGACTGGTTTTCGATCGCACGCGCCCGTGAGAGGGTCTCCCAGTGGTCGACGCGAGGATAGGGCCACGCGCTCGGGACGAGAAAGAGGTCCACGCCAGCGTCGACGTATCGCCGGAAGAGTTCGGGGAATCGCAGGTCGTAGCAGGTCGTCACGCCGACGGTGAATCCGCCGACGTCGGCCGTCTCGAGTCGCTCGCCGGGGACGAGCAACTCCGATTCGGACGAATCGTACCCGAAGAGGTGGTGTTTCCGAAAGACGAGCCGTCGCTCGCCGCTTGCGTCGAAGAGGACGGCGGTGTTGGCCAGTCCCTCGTCCGCCGGCGTGGGGGCGGTTTCGGTCGCTGCCAGGTCCTCGACGATCGTTCCTGCGAGAACGGCGACGTCGTGCTCTGTAGCTGCCGTCTGGAGCGCACTCAGGGTCTCGCCCTCGAGCGGCTCTGCGGCCCGTTCGTACTCCTCGAACGCGAAGTAGCCGACCGAGAACAGCTCGGGGAGAGCCACCAGGTCGGCCCCCCGTTCGGCCGCCGCCGCGATCGCCTCGAGTGCCCGCTCGCGGTTTCCCGCGACGGCTGCCGGCTCGACCTCGATCTGGGCGAGTGCGATCGTCAGCCTCGCTGGTTCGTGGTCGGCCACGTCGGTCGTCGTCACGACCGGTCACCTGCGTTCAGGTCGGCGACGAGTTCTCGCCGGAGGTTCTCGAGTTCGCCGTCGAGGTTGCGCTTGAAGAACGTCTCGACGCCCGGCAGTTTACCGTCGACGACGAACGTGTTCTCGAGGCGGGTACCGGTGTCGGTCTCGACGACCTCGTGTTCGCCGGTGACCTCCATCACGTTCGATCGGCCGACGAACTTGACGTACTCCGGTGGCCGACGGGTGACGTCTTCGGTGTCGACCGTGACGGTCTTGCGCACGAGCGGGATCGGGAGTTCGACCTGCCAGGTGACGCGTCGACCCTCGGGGTCGTCTGCGACGAACTCCTCGACGACGCTGATCGACCGGGCGCGGTTCTCCGGATCGACGATGAATGCCCAGACGCGGTCGGGGGGCGCCGGTAACTCGAAGGACCGCTCGACCCGTACAGTCATGCCTATTCCTGAGGGAGTCACCGATAAAAAGGCGGTGGACCGCGTCGCCGGCGCAGGTCACGCCGAACTGAGCGTCACTTTCCACGTCGTCGAGCGGGCACGACCCCACTTCTCGATGTCGATGTCGTCCGATTTCTCGGCGAGGTGAGGAAGTCGCGCACCGACCTGTTTCGACGAGAGTCCGATCGCGTCTGCGATGTTCTTCGCTCTGAAGTAGCGCTCACCGCGGGCGGCGCTCTCTCTGAGGTGGGAGAGAATCCGCTGCTCTTCGTCGGAGTAGTCGGTCATCGTCCGTGGCGGCGTCTAGGGTCTCGTCGCTCTTAACTGTTACAGGGGATTTTTCCAGTCTGGGCTCGAGCAGGCCGATTTCTCCCCGGTTGATCGAGATGACGACGCGGACGGGTGGACCGGGTGGATTTACCCGCTCTCACTCCAACTGGGGGATAGACCGATGGTATCGAATCGTGCAGCCGACGTGACGCCGTTTATCGCGATGGACGTTTTCGAGCGTGCGAGCGAACGCGACGACGTGGTTCACCTCGAGGTGGGCGAACCCGACTTCGACCCACCGGAGGGCGTCGTCGACGCCGCAATCTCCTCGCTCGAGGCCGGCAACACAGACTACACAGCAGCCCGCGGGAAGCCCGAACTCCGGCGGGCGATCGCCGACTACTACGACCGAACCTACGGCGTCGACGTCGATCCCGGTCGAATCGTCGTCACGCCGGGCTCGTCGCCCGGACTCATGCTCGCGATGGCCGCCCTCGTCGACCCCGGCGACCCGGTGGTGCTTACTGACCCCCACTACGCCTGCTACCCGAACTTCGTCCGGACCGTCGGCGGGAAGGTCGAGACCGTGCCTCTGTACGCCGACAACGGCTTTCAGCCGGCCGTCGCCGACTTCGAGGCCGCACTCGATGCCTCGACGCGGGCACTCCTGCTCAACTCACCAGCCAACCCGACGGGAGCGGTGATGGACGGCGAAACGCTCGAGGGCCTCGTGGCCCTCGCAGAACGAACGGAGACGACGATCGTCGCCGACGAGATCTATCACGGCCTCGATTACGACGTCGACGCCCACACGATTCTCGAGTACACAGACGACGCGTTCGTCCTCGACGGCTTCTCGAAGCGATTCGCGATGACCGGCTGGCGACTCGGCTGGCTCGTCGTCCCGCCCGCGTACGTCGAGGCCGTCAACCGGCTCGCCCAGAACCTGCTCATCTGCGCTCCCAACTTCGTTCAGGACGCTGGCGTCGCCGCCCTCGAGTCTCCGCCGGAGCGACTCGCGGCGGTCCGGGATCGGTATCGCGAGCGCCGGGACCTCCTGCTCGAAGCTGTCGAAGACTGGGGCCTCGACCTCGGCTACACGCCACAGGGGGCCTACTACGTCCTCGCGGACGTCTCCGACCTGCCGGGCGATTCACTCGAGGTGGCTGACCTCCTCCTGTCAGACGCTGGCGTCGCCGTCACCCCCGGCGTCGACTTCGGGGATCGGGCGGGTGAGTACTTGCGGCTATCCTACGCGACCGATCGAGCGTCGATTCAGGAGGCGATCGATCGACTCGACTGGCTCTTCGAGTCGATCGATCGGTGAGTTCGGCCCCCGGGACGAACAGTCCTCGAGTCCGGTCGCTATCGAGGGGCACTGAGTAGTCGAACGTCCTGAAAAACTTAGTCCCAGTAGAGGTGGACGGCGACGATCGCGAGCGCGGCGAAGACAATCGCGATGCCGAAGCCCCAGGCGGCTTCGATCTCCGGTGCACCCACCAGCATCAGCGCAGCACCGATAGTGGCGATCGCCCCGAGTGCGAGCGTCAGTCCAACGCCGACGTCCGTCGACGATTCCGATTGCGTAGCCATACGCCCCGCTTCTGAGCGAGATCCCTTAAGCGCACTTATTCGTCGTGCTCGCACGTCCCACGACGCACGCAAGGATCAGGAGATCGGTGCGGTCCCACCGCGGTTCCGTGGCACCGTGGGTGACTATCAGTTCAATGTCATGGCACCGGGACACGGTGGTGGTGGTGCGATATCGTCGTGCTATGACATCGGTTCCGTCCGTTACTTGATCGTCGTGTGTTCGGACTCCTCGTTGAGCGCCAGATTCGCTGCGATTTCTGCGTTTCGCATCGCGTACTGGGCAGTTTGCTCGAGGCTGACCAGCACCTCTCGAACTCGGAGTAGATCGTCGTTCGACATCTCGGGGAGGCCGGCGAGAATCTCTTTCTCGCGGTCTGAGATCTCGTGGAACATCTGGCGGGCCCGGTTGGACTTGTCGTAGTCGCGCTCGACGGCCGCCTCGACAGAGAGGGTCGTGATCTCGTCGACCTGCTCGTTCAGTTCGCGGATCTCCCGCATGACGGAGCTGTCGACGTCCAGCGTGTGACCCTCTGTCTCCATCACGATTTCGGCGATGTCCTCTGCGTTGTCGGCGGTCAACTCGAGGTTCTTCGCGATCGAGCGGTAGCCGATCAGGGGGAAGCCGCTGTTGAGGCCGACCGCGCGTGCGAGGTTGGGGTTCTGGTAGGCGGTGAAGATCAGGCGAAGCAGGAGGACGAAGATCTTGTTCGCCTGTCGCTCCCGGTTGAGCGCGCGCTGGGCGAGATCGGGGTTGCCGTGGGCCAGCGCCTTGATTCCCTCCCCGCGCATCGTCTGGCCGGTTCGCTCGAGGCGTTCGAGGAGGTTGTCGAGGGTGAAGTCCTCGGGGTCGACCGAGCAGCGGATCGAGATGCTCTCGGGGGTCTCCTCGATGACGCCGAGCCCCATGAGCTGGGTTTCTGCCTGATAGACGGCGTTGATGTGTTCGGAGTCGAGTGCGCCGTCCTCGCGCTCGATGCGAATGATACGGCGACCGAGGACGTACTGGGCGACGATCGCGCGTTCGACGGCGCCGGCGTCCAGTTCGTCCGTGTGGATGATCGCTTCGGTCTCTTCGGTACTCGCAGACTCGGGCATCACCGTCAGGGTGCCTTTCCCGCTGGTTCGCAGTGATACCTCGTCGCCTTTTTCGACGCCGTGTTCCGACGCCCACTCCGCGGGGAGCGTCATGGCGAGCGTCGACGGTCCGAGGCGTTGCACTTTCCGCGTTTCCATGTCACTCAGAGGGGTGGCGATCGTCTTAATATTGACTATATTCGCAGTATCGAATTCACCGATCGTAATATGGTTCGACTCTGACTCGTCCTGTTCGGAACCCTTATACAATTTTCGCGAGCCGGGTGGTGTACCGGCCGGTCCGGACCCGCTGCCATCCCCTGAGCGCCTCGTTGGTCGCTTCGTCGTCGGTGTCGACCCGGAGCACGTCGAGGTCGTCCAGTTTCTCCTCGGCCGCGACGACCTCGATTTCGTCGGCACGGTCGATGACGGCGGGCGAGAGCTGGTGGTTTCCGCGGCCGAAGACGAATCCCTGTCCACCGATCGGCGAAACGACGATCGTCGCCGGCTCGGAGAGCACCTCGAGAATCTCCTGTTCTGGGGCGTCTCGAGCGACCACCTCGCCGTCCCGCCAGACGTCGACGCCGAGCGGTGAGGGCTCCATCTCGAGTTCCTCCTGGATCGCGCCGACGGTCCCACCCGGACCGAAGACGTACGTTCGTCCCGACTCGACCTCGCGGGCGACGCCTGCCGCGAGGGTATCGACGCTTCCTCTCGCGACTTGTTTGCCCGCCTGAACGTCGGGGGCGACGGGCACCGGAACGACGGCCCTGAGTTCAGAGCGGACCTCGCCCGCACGGTAGGCTTCCTCGTCGATGTCGTTGACCTCTCGTGGGGCGACGCGGTCGAACTCGGCGGCGATGCGGCCGGCGTCGGCGGGCGTCACGGCGAACACGGACGAGTAGACCTTGACCCCAGCTGGGACGCCCAGCATCGGCGTCTCACCGGCGTCGCCTGTGTCACCATCTTCGAGCACCGACGCGACGTCGACGGCCGTTCCGTCGCCACCGACGAAGAGGACGAGGTCGACGCCGCGCTCGAGGAACGCCCGCACGGCCTCGCGGGTGTCCGTCGCGGTCGTTCCCGGGTTCGACGGGTCCGTCGCCACGCCTTCGGTACCGTTCCCGGCATCTCCGTCGCCCGAATCCGAATCGTCGGCGGGCGCGTAGACCACCCTCGGGTCGAAGCCAGCGTCGCGGGCGACATCCTCACCGAGGACGCCTGCAGCCGTGTAGACGGTCAGATCGGGTTCCCGGTTGTACAGGGCTCGAAGGGCTTTTCGCGCCCGACCGGGTGCCCGCGGCTCGGCCCCGAGGTCGCGTGCCTCCCCGAGTTTTCCGTCGGTTCCTTTCAGTCCCACGCGACCGCCCATCCCGGCGATCGGGTTGACGACGAACCCCAGCGCGTCCATACCGGTCGTTCGAACGGTCGACCCAAAAGGGTGTGGTCCACGGACCCAAATCTGTAGAATTAAGAGGGGGCAGGACCGATCGCCGACTATGAACGCACTCGCTGTCGTGCTCGAAACGGCGCTGCCGATGGACCTCGTCGGTTGGGGATCACTCGTGCTCGCACTGGTCGTGACGATCGCCTGGATGGCCTACCTGTACCGCTAGGCACGATCGTCGTCACCGTTTTCGACGCCATCGACGCGCTCGCGGAGCCACGCTGCTGCCCGTTCGGTCTCGGTTGCATCGATACTCGAGAGCTCGAGGCGAACGGACGACCCGGGGTAGCTGCCGACGCTGACGTCGAAACGCTCTCTGACCGCCTCGAGGCGGTCGAGCAGCGCGCTCTCGGGTTCGTCGGCGACGACCGTCGCCTCGTAGGTCTGTGGCCCGGAGAACGCGGTCGCCACGCGTTCGAACATCCCTTTCATCTCCGCGGGGACGCCCGGGAGGACGTAGACGTCCTCGACGGCGGCTCCCGGTGCCACGCCGACGTCGTTGTGAAGCGCCCGGGCACCGGCCGGGAGATCGGTCGTCCCTTCCGTGAGGTCCGCCCGCGAGTAGCCGTCCGCCTCGAGCCACGCGAGGGCCTCGTCGTGGGGCTCCATCGGGCGGCCGAGTGCGACGGCGACGGCCTCCATGGTAACGTCGTCGTGGGTCGGACCCAGCCCGCCGGTGACGAGGACGGCGTCGTAGCGATCGCGGTACTCGGTAACCGCGTCGGCGATATCCGGAATTCGATCGGGGACGGTCGTCACGCGCTCGACGGTAACGCCGCGGTCGTGGAGTCGTTCACAGAGCCACGAAGCGTTGGTGTTCGTCGTCCGTCCCGCGAGCAGTTCGTCTCCGACCGTCACGATCGCGACCTCCATACCTGAGCGAAGTCGCCGGTCGTTCAAAACGGTCTCGGCGGCGTTCGTGATTGCCACTCGAGTCGTTTCGGCCGAGTCCGAGATTATTTAACGAAAACTCAGTTTTACGTGTTTGTCGTGGTAACCACAAGATTCACTGTTGATAACTAGTAACGAGGAAACGATGTCCCGTTCGGAACGAACAGACGCCAACTCACAGGCCGTGTTGTCGGCACTCGGCAACAAGTATAGCGCGGAAATCCTGTGTGCAGCTGGTACGCCGAAGTCGGCACAGACGCTGAGCGAGGACATCGAGATTCCGATCGCGACCTGCTATCGCCGAATCGAGGAACTCGTCGACGCCGGGCTGTTGACCTGCGAGGGCCGTCGACTCTCTGAAGAGGGGCGACGAACCAACATCTACCGGCGGACGCTCGACGAGATCGAAGTGGATTTCTCCGGCGAACGGCCGCGGTTCTCGAAGACGCGTCGGACGGAGGCGAAAAACCAGCTTCACGACCAGCTACAGGACTGACCGACTGATCGGGCACCCGATCGGGCATACTAAGTATTCTCCTGAGAATACTCAGGTATGACTGGTCCCGTAGCTGGTCTCGAGGAGACGTCAGACGTGAACACCGATGGGGTTCTCGACGAGACACGGAGTACAGACGCCGAAGATCCGATCGTCGGGGCCTCCCGTACGCTTCGCGTCGGTCACGACAGTCCCATCCGGATCAGCGCCGGCCATCGCCTGTTACACCACGACGGCAAGTGCGCTCGTCCACACGGTCACAACTACGAGATCGCGGTCACCGTCGAGGGAACGCTCACGCGCGAGGGGTGGATCGCAGACAAAGGAGATATTACTGCAGTGCTCTCACGGTGGGATCACATGTTCCTCCTCGAGACCGGCGACCCGCTGATCGAGGCGTTCGAGGAGAGTGGTGACGCCGACAGTCTGGTCGTCCTCGAGCACCCCCCGACGGCCGAGGTCATGAGCGTCGTCCTCGAGCGTAAACTCCTGACGGCGCTTCCGGAGACGGTCACGGACGTGAGTGTCGAGGTCAGCGAGACGAGCGAACTCTGTGGCGGTGGGCTGTGAGATGCCTGTATCGAGGCCTGCCGGCGACGAGTCAGCCGATCGATCGAATTCCCGAGACGCCCTCCCGATCAACGAGCTGTTCACCTCGTTGCAGGGCGAGGGAACGCTGGCCGGCGTCCCCTCGACGTTCGTCCGGACGAGCGGCTGTAACCTTCGGTGCTGGTTCTGTGACTCTTACCATACCTCGTGGGAACCGAGTCACGAGTGGCGCTCGCTCGAGTCGATCCTCGAGGCGGTCGAGGAACGGGATCCCGCACACGTCGTCCTGACGGGTGGGGAACCGCTGCTGTACGACGCAAGCGTCGACCTGCTTTCAGCGCTGGCTGACCGGGGGTATCACACCACCGTCGAGACCAACGGCACGATCTACCGCGAGGCACCGATCGACCTCGTCTCGATCAGCCCGAAACTCGCCGGGAGCAACCCCACTGCCGACCGAGTTCCAGACGGTGTCGACCCGGACGTCGCGACGAGGTGGGCCGACCGACACGACCGCGAGCGGATCGACCTCGAGGCGCTCGTCGCGCTCGTCGAGTCCTACGACTTCCAGTTGAAGTTCGTCGTCGAAGACGAGGGTGACATCTCCGGGGTGCTCGAGATCCTGACGGATCTTCGCGGTGCAGCAAGCGTGTCGATTCCCGACGAGGACGTGCTCTTGATGCCCGAGGGGGCGACACGCGAGCGACTGGCCGAGACGCGATCGCGGGTTGCCGACCTCGCGATGGCCCACGGATTCCGGTATACGCCGCGGTTGCACGTCGATCTATGGAACGACGCACCGGAGACCTGACTGGCCTCTCACCGACACGTAAACCACTATCTGCGATACAAAATGGACCAGAGTCCCCCCACCGATTCGACTCGACCGACCGATGAATCGACCACCGATCACCCCACCACAGCCGACGCAACCGACCGCGCCGTCGTACTCCTCTCTGGCGGGATGGACAGCGCGACTGCAGCCTACGAGGCGCGAGCGCGTGGCTACGACCTCTACGCGTTGCACACCTCCTACGGCCAGCGAACCGAGGACCGCGAACGCGAGTGCGCTGAGCGGCTGGCCGAGGAACTCCCGGTCGAAGACGTCCTCACCGTCGAGACGGGACACCTCGCTGCGATCGGTGCCTCGAGTCTCACCGACGAGGAGATGGCGGTCCCAGACGCCGACCTCGAGAGCGACGAGGTTCCCGACACGTACGTCCCGTTCCGGAACGCGAACCTGCTCGCGATGGCAGTCTCCTACGCCGAGGCGAACGAGTGCTCGGCAGTGTTCATCGGCGCTCACAGCGAAGACTTCGCGGGCTATCCCGACTGTCGACCCGCCTTCTTCGACGCGTTCGAGCGCCTCGTCGCGGTCGGGACGCGACCGGAGACCGAGATCGCGATCGAGGCACCGTTCGTCGACTGGTCGAAGACCGACATCGCCGCCCGCGGCGTCGACCTCGAGGTGCCGTACGAACACACCTGGAGCTGTTACCGCGAGAGCGAACCGGCCTGTGGCACGTGCGATTCCTGTCTGTTACGACTCGAGGCTTTCGCGAACGTCGGCGTTCGGGATCCGATTCCCTACCGGGAGCGGCTCATTACCGTCGACGACCGCTGAGACGTCTTCACGGTGGATCTTGCCTGCACCGGGTTCGAACGGACCGCGTCTCGGCAATCCTCTACGTGAACGGAGAGCTACTTGACGGGCGAGCCCCACGGTCGGGTATGGGCTTTCACACGTTCGATCCCGAGCGCGCCCCGCAACTCGAGGACGCCAGTCGCTACCGCTGGTGCTCGAGCGAGGAACTCCTCTCGGTGCTCGAGCCGGATCCGGACGCGACGCTCGCCGACCTCGGCAGCGGGACGGGCTTTTTCGCCGACGACGTGGCTCCGTTCGTCGGTCACCTCTACGGAATCGACCTGCAGGCCGAGATGCACGAGTTCTACCGCGAGAAAGGCGTCCCCGAAAACGTCGAGTTGCTCGAGGCGGGCGTCGACGACCTCCCACTCGCCGACGATACCCTCGACGCTGCGTTCTCCGTCGATACCTACCACGAGTTCGCGACTGACGAGAGCCTCGCCGAACTCGCTCGTGTCATCCGGCCAGGCGGTCGCCTCGTGACGGTCGACTGGTCGGCAACGGGTGACCAGCGAGCGGGGCCGCCACTCACCGAACGATTCTCCCTCGGCGAGGCCGTCTCACACCTCGCCGAAGCCGGATTCACCGTGACCCACGCCGCCGATCGAACCGAGACGTACGTTTGCGTGGCTCGGCGCTAATTCACGGGTTCTTCTCCGGCTCCTCGGTCGTCTCGTTCCGCGAGAATCGGATACGACTGGGTTTCGCCGCTCGAGTTTCGAGCGACGAGCGTTGCGACGGCACCGATCTGCTGTCTGTCGCGGTCTGCAGCGTCGCCTTCGTCGCTTTCGTCCGCACGGCCACCGATCGGTTCCGGTCGGCGACGCTCTTCGTACGAGAGAACCGTCAGATCGTCGAGACAGGCCCGGAGGAGTTCGTTGGCCTCGAATCGGAACTCGTCGCTCGAGGGGCCGACGTCGATCGGATCAGTCGTACGAAGGTGGTGATCGTAAACGAGCACGCCGCCGGGTGCGAGCGCGTCGACGAGAGTCTCGAGGTGTTCGAGGACGTCGAAGAAACTCACCGTGATGACGTCGTAGGCGTCGCGATCGAGGCTCACCTCGGAGATATCCGCCCTGATCCAGTCGACCTCGACGCCTCGCTCGTCGGCCCGCGTCCGGGCAGCCTCGAGCGCCGCGTCGGCGACGTCGATGGCTTCGACGTCGTAGCCGCAGGCGGCGAGAAAGATGGCGTTTCGACCGGTGCCGGTCGCCACGTCGAGTGCACGACCCTCCGGAAGCGTGTCGATTCGTCTGGCGAGTTCCGGGATCGGTTCTTCTGGCAGGTCGAATGCCGGATCGGCGTACTTCTCGTTCCAGCGGTCGCGGTCGTCGGTCACGTCTGGATCGAGTGAGTCCACGACATTGAACGTACCTGGTCCGGCGGAGGTGGCAGGCTGGCCTCGGCGTGGAGTCTCTTCCCTCGACGGCCACTCGGCGTTCGAATATCGCACCAGTGAACGTTTAGCTGCTCGAGTGCGTACGATGGGTCATGAACGGTGTCGCGTTCGTCTCCGTCTCCGTCTCTGTCTTCACCTCGAGTCCGTGTACCGGGGCCCCACCGGGGGTGACCGACCGATGAAGCGGCGAGAGGCGATCGCGGGCGTGGCCAGTCTGGGCGTGCTGGGTGCCGGTGGCGTCGTCATCACGCGGGGGCTTCCGGCCGTCGATAGCGAATCC
This sequence comes from Natrarchaeobaculum aegyptiacum, assembly GCF_002156705.1. Lineage (NCBI taxonomy): Archaea > Methanobacteriati > Methanobacteriota > Halobacteria > Halobacteriales > Natrialbaceae > Natrarchaeobaculum > Natrarchaeobaculum aegyptiacum. The sequence continues at coordinate 3,822,128 of NZ_CP019893.1, read as the reverse complement.
CCCGCTGCGGACGGTTCCGACGACAACGCTGGCTGGAGCGACGGCCCGATCGAACTCGAGACGATCGACGTCCAGGGGAGCGAGGACGGCACGCTCCCGGTTCCGAACGATGGAGTGACTCTCCTCAACTTCTTCGCCCCGAGTTGTGGCTCCTGTCGGCGGGCCATGCCGCACTTCGCTGCCGCTGTCGATCGCCTGCGGGCCGACTACGCGGACGTACTGACGGTTGCGTCGGTGACGCCACCCCGACCGGAGGACGAACTCGCAGACTGGTGGGACGACCACGACGGCGACTGGTACCTCGGCTACGATCCGAAGAGTCGCCTGAGCACCCGGTATTTCGTCACCGGCTACCCCGTTTTCATCGCGGTCGACCCCGACGACGAGGTGCGCTGGGAAGACGACGGCGTGATCGACGCCGACCGAACGGTCAGGCGACTCGAGCCGATCCTCGAGGAGTTCGTCACCGACGCGGCCGACGACTCGACGGAATCGGCAGACGACGCGGCCGACGAGTAAAACGAGCGAGTACCTCGGTGGTAGCTCACCGCTGAGCCGTCGGACAACCCGACTCAGGCTTCTGCCTGCCAGGTTCGGATTCGATCCGCGCTGATGCCGTCGACGTCGGCAGCGACGTCGTCGGGATCGGCATCGGTCAGGTCGTCGAGGCTCTCGATACCCGCGTCGGCGAGCTTTTCGACCGTCTTCGCGCCGACCCCGTCGAGGGCCTCGAGATCAGACCCGGATTCGCTCTCGCGGGCCTGAAACTCCTGGTAGTTGCAGATCGGACAGCCAAGTTCCCAGGGTTCGTCGCCGCTGTGGACGACGAGCTCTGGCAGGTCGTGCTCGTCGCAGGTCATCTCGGTGACCTCAATCTCTCCCCGGCGCGGGAGTGGCAGTGAGTACTCGCAGTCGGGATACCGGGTGCAGCCGACGAGCCGGGAGCCGCTCTGGAGGGTCTTGATCGCGAGTTCGCCACCGTGTTCGTCGGCACAATCCGGACAGTCGCCGATGACCGGGCCCTCACCGGCGTCTTCGGCCTTACACAGTGGACAGCCGTGGACGAACGTCTGTCGCCCGGCGAGCATCTTGACTTCGTGGAGGCCGTGCTCGTCGCACTCCGCTTCGAGGATGAGCGGCTTCCCGGTCGAGGGCAGCGGCAGGGTAAACTCGCAGTCGGGATAGCCGTCACAGCCGATGAAGTACGACCCGTGGCGACTCTGGCGGACGAGCAGGTCCTCTCCACACTCGGGGCAGGGACCCAGTCGCTTGTCGTCTTTGAGCGACTTCCTGAGGTGATCGCCGATCTCCTCGCGGGAGTTGGCGAGTTCCTCGAAGATCGCCTCGAGCATCTCCCGGGATTCGTCGGTGACGTCCTCGAGACCGGCGTCGCCGTTTGCGATGGCGTCCATGTCGTCTTCGAGCTGGGCGGTCATCTCCTCGCTGACGACGCGGTCGGCGTACCGTTCGGCGGCGTCGACGACCGCCATCGCGAGCCGGGTCGGCCGTGGCGGATCGCCCTCGATGTAGCCGCGGTCGTAGAGTTTTTCTAAGGTGTTGTGGCGGGTCGACTTCGTGCCGATCCCCATGTCCTCCATGGTCTCGATGAGCCGCGACTGACCGTACCGGCGTGGCGGCTGAGTCTGTTTTTCCTCGAGTTCGACGTCGCTGAGCGTGAGCGTCTCGCCTTCGTCGACGGCGGGGACGTAGTTCTCGCTCGTGCTGAAGTACGGGTAGACCTCGTGGTAGCCGGGTTCGACCAGCCGCTTGCCGTTGGCCTTGAGCCGGTGGTCGCCGGCCTCGGCGACGACCTTGAGGTGTTCCCAGACGGCGGCGTCGGCGACCGTGGCGTAGAACCGCCGGACGACGAGTTCGTATATCTCCCACTCGTCGTCCGAGACGTCGCCGCGGGAGGGGATTTCGCCCGTCGGGTGGATCGGGGGATGGTCGGTCGTCTCCTCGTCACCCTCGGTCGGAACGATCTCGTCTGCCTCGAGCAGGCTCTCGGCGTCCTCGCCCAGCGTCGGGTGGCCGACGAACTCGTCGAGGAGGTCGTCGGGTTCGAGATCGTCCGGGTAGACGGTGTTGTCCGTCCGCGGATACGTCATGTAGCCGGCGGTGTAGAGGTCCTCGGCGATCGACATCGCCCGCTGGGCGGAGTAGCCGAGCGCGCCGGCCGCGCGGATGAACTGGGTGGTGTTGAACGGCGTCGGCGGCGCGTCGGTGCGCGTCCGACCGTTGACGTCGACGACCGTCGCCTGGTCGCGACTCGAGAGGTCTTCGAAGACCGATTCGGCGGTCCCTTCGTCCCAGACGCGTTCGGCCTCGTTGTCGTCGTCGTCGCGGTAGAAGTACTGGGCCTCGAACGCGTCGCCGTCGTCGCTCTTTCCGAGGTCCGCAAACAGTTCCCAGTAGTCCTCGGGATCGAACGCTTCGATCTCGCGTTCTCGGTCGACGATCAACTTGAGCGTCGGCGACTGGACGCGACCGACGGAGATGAAGTCGTTGCCCAGCTGGCCCGCAGACAGCGAGAGGAAGCGGGTAAGCGCGGCACCCCAGACGAGGTCGATGATCTGTCGGGCCTCGCCGGCGGCCGCGAGGTCGAAGTCGAGATCGTCGGGCTCGTCGAACGCGTTCTGAACCTCGTTTTCGGTGATCGAGGAGAACCGAACCCGGCGGATCGGAATGTCGTCGTTGACGTCACGGACGATCTCGTAGGCTTCCTTGCCGATGAGTTCGCCCTCGCGATCGTAGTCCGTCGCGATCGTGGCCCGCTCGGCCTTGCGCGCGAGGATGCGCAACGTGGCGACGATGTTCTCCTTCGTCGGCGTCTTCTCGACGCTGGCATCGATCAACTCGACCGGTTCGACGTCACGCCAGTCGCTGTACTCCGGCGGGAAATCGACACCGACGACGTGGCCGGACAGCCCCACGCAGCGCTTGCCACCCCACTCGTAGACGTTGACGCCGTTCTGTCGACTCGAGTCGTAGGTGCCGCCGGAGAGGATGTCTGCGATCCGTCTCGCGGCATTGTCCTTCTCGGTGATGATCAGTTCCACCGGCGATCACCTCCGTCACTCGTCGATCGGTGCCCCGTCGAGGAACGCGCTCGGCTCATGTGCGGCGGCTACGATTGAGCCTCAAATAACGCTTTCGCCAGAATCACCGGACAGCGCGGGTGTGCGCGGGTGCTCGCGCGAGGTTTCGAACCCTCGACCGTCCCTATGAATCAGGTCGTCAACGCCCGAACGGCGTCGTGAATCTCTTCGACGTTTTCGACCTGTTCGCGGTTCGCCGCCGCGACGGAGTCGATCTCGTCGGCGATCGCTTCGGCTTCCTCGACCAGTTCGTCGATCATGCTGGCGACTTCCTCGGTACTGGCAGCCTGATCGTCCGTCGCCGTCGAGACGTCTGCGATCCCTCGAGAGGCCTCCTTGACAGCCGTCGCGATCTCCTGTAACGTCCCCATCGCGCCTTCGACCTGTTCGATCCCGCGGTCGACCTCCCGGGTCGTCTGCTCGAGGCTCGAGACGGTGTCTTCTGTGACGGACTCGATGTCCGCGACCATTCGTTCGATCTCGCTCGCGTGGGTCTGTGACTCCTCGGCCAGTGACTTCACCTCGTCTGCGACGACCGCGAACCCGTCGCCGGCGTCGCCTGCGGTGGCCGCCTCGATGCTCGCGTTCAGTGCCAGCAGGTTCGTCTGGTCGGCGATGTCGTTGATCACGTCGACGATCTCGTCGATCTCGCCGACGCGCTCTTCGAGGTGCTCGATGTCGGTCGCGACCTCGCTGGTCGAAGCTTCGACCTGCTGGATCGCGTCGATCGCCTCCGTCGCGGCCTCCCGGCCTTCCTGGGAGAGCGACTCGGCTCGCTCGCTCGTCGCGGCGACCTCCTCGGCGGTCGAGGCGATCTCCTCGACGGACGCCGACATGTCGGCGACCTCGCTTGCGACGCCGTCCATCGACTCGGCCTGGTGGTTCGCGAGGTCGCTGATCTCCTCGGTACTCGCGGCGACGTGGTCTGCGGTCTCGCTGACTTCCGCGACGGCGGAACCGACGGTCTCTTCGACCGTCCGGCGTCGTTCGTACTGGGCGACGTACGATCCGACGAACGTGACGAGCGTATCGAGCAGGTCCTGTTCCTCTCTCAGCCACGGGCCGTTATCTTCTGGTGGCCGATCTTCGACGTAAACGATCTCGATTCGAACGGTGGAGTCGTCGGTCACGTGCTCGCTGCGCAAGGGGGTTCGCGAGCGAGCGTGATCGTACCCCCTCGTCGTCACGGTCCGGTCACCGACGTCGATCCGGGCCGCTGCGACGTCGGGATACTGGAACCACTCGGGGAGTTCGCTCACGTACGTCTCGACCAGCTCGATCGGCGGCTCCTCGACGTCGCCAAAGAGGTCGTTCGCCCGGGTGATCGCCTCGAGTTCCTTCGTTCGCTCTTGAAGCTCGACTTTCGCCGTCGTCTCGTCGAGCCTGTCGAATTCGTTCGCGAGGCGAAAGTGCTGCGAGGGGAGCGCGGTTCCGTCCTGATTGGCCATGGCCGGGCTTTCGAGAACGGCCATTTATGGTTGTTGGCCAACGTCGATCCCGTCGACCGGGCGATCAGAACGCGTCGGCGAAGAACCGCTCGAGCAGCGATCGGACGGGTTCGGTGTCTACGACGTCGTAGGGGACGGTCACCGGCGAAATCGAGATCTCGTCCTCGAGCAGGGCGTGACGGTCGGTGTCGTCGGGGTCGGGGATGTCGCGGTTGGCCATCTGCTGCCAGAGGCGGTTGGTCAGCTGGAACTGGCCGTCGACCCGGGCGGCGTCCATCTCGTAGACCTCCGTCGGCCGCGTGAGGGCGATCCCGTCTGGGTCGGTATCCGGACCGGGGACGTTGACGTTGAGGTAGTCGACGCGGTCGAAGAGGCCGGTTCCGGGCACGTTCTCGACGAGCGTCGCGGCGACGTCGCCCGCGAGCGAGAAGTCCGACGGCTCGAGGTCGTCGTAGCCGAGCGTGTCCATCGAGACGGCGATCGCGGGCGTCTCGAGGAAGGCGGCTTCCATGGCGGCGCTGACGGTTCCGGAGCGCGAGAAGACGTACGCGCCGAGGTTGGCCCCGGAGTTGCAACCGGAGACGACCAGATCGGGTTCGGGCTCGATGGCGTTGACGCCGACGATGGCACAGTCACAGGGCGTCCCGTCGATGGCGTAGCCGAGTTCGTGGTCGCTGTGGGGGACGCGGGAGGTGAACGCACTGTCTGCGAGGTCGAGCGAGAGCGACTCGTCGTCTGACGAACTGGTCCGGCCGTAGGAGAGCGATCGGCCGACCGCGCTCCGGTTGCGGTCGGGGGCGACGACGGTGACCCGGGCGACCGCAGCGAGCGCGTCGGCGAGCGCGCGAATGCCGGGCGCATCGATCCCGTCGTCGTTGGTCAGGAGTACGTGGGGCTCGGCGTCTGCGTCCATACCAGCCCCGTTCGGGTTCCGGATGGATACGCGTACCTGTTGCGGCGAACGGTCGCCCTCCGTGACGGCTGGGTGTCCGGCCCACCAACCGCGCGACACCCGTTCAGAACTCTCATCCCATCGGACAGAAGTCGATACGAAGCCGATCGTGAATTCGGGTCGTCGTCCACGGTGACGACCCCAGCAGAACGATCCGCCACGTCGTTCTGTCCAACAGTCTCAAGAGACGTCCGACCTAAACACCGGTAGATGTATCGTCGCGGATTCCTCGCGCTCTCGGTCGCCATCGGGACCGGCGGCTGTCTCGAGTACCTCCGGAACGGCGACGGCGAGGAGATCGTCGAACCGGCCGACGTCGAGGTGGTCTGGCACGACCTCGTCCGCGACGACCCGGGGACCGACGACGAACGAGTTGCCGTCTGGGGGGCGGTCCGGAACGTCGGCGAACGAACGCTCACCTACCTCGAGATCCGGGCGACGTTCTTCGACGCGGAGGGAGAGGAACTCGAGAGCGTCATCGAGAACGTCGACGAGGACGTCACCTCCGGTGAGGAGTGGCCGTTCGAAGTCGAGTTCCCTCACTTCGGCGACCGAGCCGCCGAGGTTCGGACCTACGAACTCGAGCCTGCGATGGGGGTCTAGCGTGGAGGGTCGGTCGGCCGGGCGAGGATCCCCCTGGCGACCCTGGCGAGCAGCGGTCGGACGGCTACCGAAACCATGACCGAACGAGACGAGGGGGTATCGACGCTGGCGAAACAGGGCAGCATCACGTTCGTCGGGAACGTGGTCAACGGGGCCCTCGGGTTCGCCATCGTCATGCTGATGACCCGGTTCGTCAGTCCCTCCGTCTACGGGCTGTTCGTCCTCGCGACGTCGGTCATCCTCTTCATGCAGGTGTTCGCGAACCTCGGGCTTCCACTCGCGATCGACTACTTCGTCCCACAGTACCTCGAGGAAGGCGAGTACGGCAAGGCGAAGGGTGTCGTCGTACAGGTGACTGCGACCGTCCTCGTCACCGCCTCGATCGTCGCGCTCGCACTCGCGGTCGGCTCGCGGTTCGTCGGGAACTTCTTCGAGGAGCCGGCGATGCAGGTCGCACTGCTCTTCCTGTCGATCACGATCCCGATGCTGGCGATCTACAACGTCCTGTTGACCTCTTACTACAGTATCAAGAAGCTCCAGTATCGGGTCATCATGCGCGATCTGGTGCGGCCGATCGTTCGCTTCACGGTCACTGCCGCCTTGCTGCTCGCCGGGTTCGGGCTGCTCGGGATCATCGCTGGTTACGTCGTCGGCCTGTTCGTCGCGATCACCGTCGGTGCGGCTATCTTCACCTACCGGGCGTGGGACATCGTCTCCGCCGAACTCGAGCTCGTCGCCCCGAAGCCACTCCTCACCTACGCCGTGCCGCTGGCGATGACCAGCGTCGTGTTCGTCCTCATGGGCCACGTCGACTACTTCGTGCTGGGCTTTTTCCTCGAGTCGGACGACGTTGGGATCTACCGCGTCGGCTACATGCTCGGCTCGGGGCTGATGATCATCTTCAACTCGCTTTCGCCGGTGTTCAAACCCCTGATTGCCGAGTCTCGAGACGACCTCGAGCTGGTCGAACAGCGGTTTCGCGTGATGGCCCGCTGGATCGCAGGGATCACGCTCCCGATCACCATCGTCCTCTCGCTGGGTGCGAGTTCTTACCTCGCGGTGTTGTACACCCCCCAGTATGCCGAGGCGAGCGCAGTCGTCGTCCTGCTCGCGAGCGCGTTCCTGATCAACGTCACCTTCGGCGGCCCCGATGGCTCGTTGCTGCAGGGACTTGGTTACTCGCGGATCGTCTTCGGAAACACGCTCGCACTCTTCGGCATCAACTTCCTCGGCTCTGCAGCGCTCGTCCCGATCTTCGGCATCGAGGGGGCGGCGATCGGATCGGCGGTGGCACTCCTGCTGGTCGCTGCGTTGACCCTCGGTGAACTCTACTACCTCGAGGGAATTCACCCGTTCACCGCCGATTTCGCGAAGATCGTCGTCGCTGGCGTGCCAGCGACCGTCGCGGGCGTGCCGGTCGTCTACCTGCTCGAGACGGATCTCCTCGTCGTGGTGGTGTTACCGATCGCGGTGATCGGGGCGTACCTGGCCACGCTGGTCGCGACGGACGCGTTCACCGAAGCGGACGCACAGATGGCAGCCGAGTTCAGTCCCACGATCCAGCGAGTGCTGTCTACCGGGTTGTTCAGTCGGTAGCGCTGCTTGCTGTCGCTGCTCGTTCTCGTCGACGACTGTCCGGCGTCTCCCACGGCGGATCTGTAACCGAACGTGTCCGGTTTCGATGTCCGTACTAGCTCTGAATTTGACATTATGGCCGAAACGTTGAATTAGTGACGACAGTCCTCTCATAGACGAGACGAATGGCTGACGGTCTCACGGGGGGCAGCGATGGCCGGGATAGCACGGGTGAGCGGCCGGTCCGGATCCTCGTCTACGGGGCCGACCTCGAGTGGGCCACGCGGCTGGCTGCTCGACTCGAGGACACCGAGGAACCACTCTCCGTCGAGAGTACCGCCGGACGCGAGGACGTCGAGGGGAGGATCGGCGACGACGTCGACTGTCTCGTCTGTGGGAACACGGTCCTCGATCAGGAGGCCGGGGTTCTTGAATCGGTCAGATCGAGCTCGTCGACGGTTCCGGTCGTGTGTTGCCTGCGTGATGGTGACCTCGACCCGGAAGACGCGCTCGAGGCGGCTGTCGCCGACGTAGTCGAGACGCCGCTCGAGTCCGGCCGGATGACTGTACTCGCCCGTCGACTCCGGACGCTCGGGGCGCAATACCGCCAGTGCCGTCGTGGTGCGTCGTATCGGTCGATATTCGAGGAGCTACCGGACGCGGTCGTCGTTCACGACGAGGAGGGCAACTACGTCGAGATGAACCGGGCCGTCACGGAACTGCTCGGATACGACCGGGCCGACCTCTTCGATCACAGCGTCGACGAGATCGAAACGGCACTCGACAGCGACGAACTCGAGGCGTCACTCTCGTCGCTCGACCCCGGCGAGTCGAAGACGGCCGAAGGGCGGAACCGGCGGGCCGATGGAACCGACATCCCCGTCCGGGTCAGTCTTCGGCGGCTCGAGGGGGCCGACGATCATCTGATACTCGCGACTATCCGTGACCTGACGGAGCTGAAAGACCGGGAGCGTGACCTGGAGCGAGGGATGGACCTCCTGAAGCGAACCGAAGCACTCGCCAACGCAGGCGGCTGGGAACTCGACGTCGAGACGGAGACGCTCCGGTGGACCCACGGCGCGAAGCGAATCTACGGCGTCGACGACGACTACGAGCCGACGATCGAGGACGCACTCGAGTTTTACCACCCGGACGATCGGTCGGTCGTCAGGGAGGCGATCGACCGGGCGGTCGAAGACGGTGAGCCGTTCGACGACACCCTTCGACTCGTCACCGCCGACGGCGTTACCCGGCGAGTTCGTGCCCGCGGCGAACCGGCCGTCGAGGACGGTCGAACGGTTCGCGTCCGTGGGGCGCTCTGGGACGTCACCGAACGCGAGAAACGACGCCGGACGATCGAGGCGAGCAACGCGAAACTCGAGGCGCTCGCGGAAGCGTTTCCCGACGTTGCGATGGTCGTCGACGACGCTCATCGCTACCTCGAGGTGTTCGCCGGATCGGAGGCCGAATCGTTGTTGGCCGCTCCGCCCACCGAACTCGTCGGCGATTCGATCGACGATCACCTCCCGTCCGATCCGGCCGCTCAGTTGACCGACGCGATCGATACCGCTCTCGAGACCGATTCCGTGACGACCGTCGAGTACACCCTCGAGGTTCCAGCCGGCGAGCGGTGGTTCGAGTCTCGTGTCGCGCCAGTCGACGGGGTGATCGACGGGTCGCGTGCGGCGGTCGTCGTCGCCCGCGACGTGACCGACCAGCGCCAGACGCTCGAGGAATTACGAACCCGGGAGGCTCACCTCACGCAAGCACAGGCCGTCGCGAACCTCGGCAGCTGGTACAAGGACATTCCGTCGGACGTGATCCACTGGTCCGACGAGGTCTACGAGATATTCGGCGCCGAAGTGGTCGACGGCCCCATCGATCACGGGGTGTTCATGAACTACGTTCACCCGGACGATCGGGACTTCGTGGATCGACGGTGGGAAGCGGCCAAACGTGGGGAGCCCTACGAACTGGAACATCGGATTGTCACCGACGACGGTGAAACTCGCTGGGTTCGACAGAACGCCGAACTCGAGTTCGACGGCGGCGAGCCGACGGGGGCAATCGGGGTCGTCCAGGACGTGACCGACCGCAAGGAGTACGAACGCCGCCTCGAGACCCAGAACGAACAGCTGGACGTGTTGAATCGGCTGATCCGCCACGACATGCGCAACCAGATGAACGTCATCGACGGCTACGCCGCGATTCTCGAAGAGCGCCTGCCGAAAGCGAAACCCGTGGCACTGCAAATTCGGTCGGTGGCCGACGACCTCATCTCGGTCACCGAGGACATCCGGGCTGCGAATCGGCTGATCAGAGACGGCGAAGAGTCACGTCCGGTCCGGATCAGGCGAGTGGTAGACGACGCGATCGAGTCGGTCTGTGATGACTTTCCCGAGTTCGAGTGCAGGTGCACCGTCGAGGTCGACGCAGACCTCTGGATTACCGGGAGTGACGCGGTCCAGCTCGCCGTCGAGAACGTCATCGAGAACGCGATCGAGCACAACGACGCACCGACTCCTGCCGTCGAAATCTCCGGCGACGTGCATCCGGACGACGACGCCGTCGTCGTCCGGATCGAAGACAACGGCCCTGGAATCCCTCCATCCGAACGCGAACTCATCGTCGGTGCCCGCGAGCGCTCCCAGCTCGATCACACGAGCGGCCTCGGCCTCTGGATCGTCAACTGGATCGTCTCGAGCGTGGGGGGTGACCTCTCGTTTGAGACACGTGAGGAGCGCGGAACGATCGTCACGCTCCGGTTCCCCCGGGCGGAGGCGCCCGACGCAGAAGTGACCCAGTGAGCGCGGCCTGCTGTCACGGGTGGAACGAGGGGACGGTGAGCCGTTCCGGCGTCGCCGATCGGCCGCCGATTCGGTGGTCGTCGGACCGACGATCGAAAACACGTATATTCGTGCTGGCCCCTACCACGAGACGGGAATGGAGTGTCGCCACTGCGCCTCGCCGCTCGAGAAACCCGGAGACTTCTGTCTGGTCTGTCGCGAATCCAACGTCGAGGTCGTGGTGCTCGAGGCGGCCCGCGACCGGGCGACGCTCACGATGCTCGGGCCCGAGGACGACGACGAACCCGTGATCGGCCAGACGACGATCACCACGATCCCCGAAGACGGGGGCGAGACGGGCGTGGTCGAACTGCGAAACTTCGCGGGTCGGATCGGCGACGAGATCAGACGCAAACGCCCGGAGGCCGTCTACGCCGGCGGAATGCGGGCCGTCGTCCGGGCCGTCAGAGACGACGTTCACCACCAGTTCTATCGCGTCGCCGACGACGATCCCGTTCAGGCCGTCCTCGAGCGTCGGAGCAGTCGCGCACTCGACGTCGTCGAGACGCCACCGGCCGAGAAGATCGGCGGAAGCCACACGACCCTCATCGGCGGCCGCACGGGGATGCGGGCCATCCAGGCCGTCGCCGACCACCCCCACGTCAAGAAAGTCATCCCCGGGCCGATCGACGCCGGCGGAACCGGTTCCCAGTCAGGGCTACGGGCCAAGGTGACCCGCGCCGACGACGGCGGTAACGTTCGCATGCTCCTTCGAGACGGCTCGAGCGTCCAGGAGAACCGCGTCGTCACGACCGCTCGAGACCGCGAGATGGGCGAACGAATCCGCGACGATCTAAACGACGTACTGTCGGACGCGGAGTTCCAGTGACGGCCGTTCGTGGCGGTGGCGGCCGTGTGGGTGGTCGCTGTCGGCGTCGATCGGGAAACCCGAATCGTCACGAGTCGATGGTGGTGACACTGTCTGCTGGTTCTCCGTCCCTTTTCCGCCCGGGACTAATGAGATGTAATTACACGTGCTCGATCGCGCGGATCTCGTGCTGGCCGTGATCCCGGTACTCGCCGCAGGTGGGCTCGTCGTCCGAACGATCGTCTCTTCGACCGGCGTCGCCAGCGGGTTGCTCGCTCTCCCACTCGGTCCGCTGGGCTGGGTCGCTGCTCTCGCCGTCATCTGGTGGGAACTCCTCGTCGGCCCCTGTCCACGGCGTTCGGGGGGTCGAAGGATGGCGGACGACTGACGCCGCTAACTCAACAGGTTTAAGAATCCGCTGCTAGTAGACGTCGATACTATGGCCGACAAAGGAACTGTGGGTAGTGCGGGCCGATTCGGCGCTCGCTACGGGCGCGTCGCCCGACGCCGCGTCAGCGAAATCGAAGCCGGAATGAACAACGCGCAGGTCGACGGCGAGGACGTCACCCGCGTCGGTACCGGCATCTGGAAGAACGAAGAGACCGGCGAAGTCTTCACCGGCGGCGCCTACCGCCCCGAGACGCCCGCCGGCGCCACCGTCGAGCGCTCGATCCGCGCTGCCCTCTCCGAGGACGACGACGAATAACTCTCGACGCTTACTGTCACCGATGAGTTACAAGTGCTCCCGCTGCAAACGCGACGTACAGCTCGACGAGTACGGCGGCGTTCGCTGTCCGTACTGCGGTCACCGCGTCCTGCTGAAAGAACGCAGCCGCGACGTCAAGGAAGTCGACGTCAACTGACCCGCCGTGTCCACGTTCGAGGCAACCCTCGAGTTCGAGTACGACGACACCTCGAGCGCCTCGCTCGTCGCTGAAAGCGTCGCCCGTGAGGTCGGCGAGATCGACGACGAACGTTCTCGTACCACCCTCGAACGCGACGACGACCGATCGCAGGTTCGAATCCAGATCGACGCTGACGACCCGATTGCACTGCGGGCCGCACTCAACACCTGGTTCACGCTCGTCGACGTCGCAGAACGCACGGCGGCGGTCGGCGACGCCACGTTCGACCGGCCTTGACCCTCTCGAGCGGCCTACCGTCTCGAGTGTGACAGCGGGTGTGTCAGTTTTGCGCCCCATGTCTGTGACACTCATTCTATACGGACTGTGCCGCTTTCGGAACGTTTGAACGGACCTGTCGGATAAAACGATCGTGAACCGCACTCGCCTCTTCGCCTCTCTCTGTGGGCTGGTCTTTCTCCTCAACCTCGCCAGAATCATCTTCGCGCCGCTGCTCGACGTGATCATCGCGGAGTTTTCGATCGGTGAAGCGACCGCGGGACTCATCGTGACGCTCGCGTGGGTCGGAAGTGCCTCCCCGCGGTTGCCGACCGGGTGGCTCCTGACGAAAGTCCCGCGACACTACGTGGTGATCGGATCGGGATCGATCCTCGCGGTCTCCTCGGCGCTCGCGGCCATGGGAACGACGATCGTCCACCTCATGGTCGGTGCATTTCTGATGGGGATCGCCTCCGGTGTCTACTTCGTCTCGGCGAACCCGTTCCTGAGCGAGCTGTTCCCGGACCGGGTCGGCAGGGTCATGGGAATCCACGGTGCGGCCAGTCAGATCGCGGCCGTGATCGCCGCACCGCTCGTGGCACTCACGGTCGTCGTCGACTGGCGTCTCTCGCTGTGGCTGATCGCCGTTGGCGCGGCCATCGTCACCGTCTACACCGGAGTTGCTTCCCGGCGGGCCGACCTGCCCAACGCCGGCGCGGAAGACCGGAACTTCGTCGCTGGCGCGCTCTCGGAGTGGCGACTCATCGTGACTGCGCTGGCGATCGTCGGCCTCGCCTCGTTCGTCTGGCAGGGCGTGTTCAATTTCTACGAACTGTACATGCAGTCGAAGGGGCTCTCTCCCAGCGCGGCCAGCCTGCTGCTCTCGGTCGTCTTCGCCGCGGGAATCCCGGCGTTCTACCTCGGTGGCGACCTGGCGGACAAGCTACCGCGGGTGCCGTACATGTTAGGGATCGTCGCCACGTTTTCGGTGGGCCTGATCGTGCTGACGGCGGTCCAGAACCTCGCCGGGCTGGTCGTCGTCTCGGCGATCGTCGGCTTCGTGATCCACGCGCTCTTCCCGGCGACTGACACGTTCCTCCTCGACACCCTCCCGGATTCGACCCGCGGCAGTGCCTACGCCGCGTTCAGTTCGATGTGGATGCTCGTACAGGCACTCGGGTCGCTCGTGCTCGGCTGGTTCGTCGAGTACGGATACACCTACGATACCCTGTTCCAGATCGCCGCGTTCGCTCTCATCGCTGGAACCGTCGTTCTCGGAGCGCTCGACCGCGCTGGTCGACTTCCCGGGTAACCTCTGCCGTTCTGAGCGGCGCGGACGCCCTCGAGTCCGGTCGGTGATCCGAACGAAAGCGTGTCTTTTTCCGTCCGGAGGGCGACGGTCGATGTATGCAAGGAAACCTGCCGCCAGAAGCACAGGAGAAAATCGAGCAGCTTCAGGACCTTCAGGAGACCGCCCAGACGGTCGCCATCCAGAAACAGGAGGCCGAATCGCGGCTCACCGAAGCCGAAAACGCCCTCGAGGAACTCGAGGAGATCGACGAGGACACGACGATGTACCGCAACGTCGGCGAACTTCTCGTCGAGACCGAGTACGACGAGGCCGAAGACGACCTCGAGGACACCGTCGACTCCCTCGAGATCCGTCTCGAGACGCTCGAGAAACAGGAAGAGCGCGTCCAGCAGCAGTTCGAAGGCCTGCAGGACGAACTCGAGAACCTCCTCGGTGGCATGGGCGGCGGCATGGGCGGCCCCGCAGGCCCCGGTGGCCCGGGCGGTGCCTGATCGACGCGGAGCGATGAGCACGATGACGAGCGACGAACCAGCCGACGAGGAGGTCGTCCAGACCGCAGCCGAGGTCGCCGAAGGACTGGTCTTCTCGCGGTACAAGCAGTCCGACGTCCGCGACCTCGACGTCACCGTCACCTTCGAGGAGGGCATCCTCGAGGTCGACGTCTACCTCAACGCGCCGACACTCGAGGGCGACGACGAGGACGGAGCAGGCATCGACCCTGAGCAGGTCGCCGACGACGCCGCGCTGGCGGCACGCGAAGCGGTCGACGACCTGTTCGATGAGTAATTCCATTTTCGGACTCGTTCGGTGAGTATCTGCTTCCAAGGGTGTCAGTGAATCGTTCTCGGGGGTTGCTTCTGATCGGTCTTCCTCGAATAGCGGGTACACCGTTCGGCGTTGCCCTCGTTTCCGCACCTGTTACCGCGGTGCGAGTACCTCGAGCGGGTGCGGAACGGGTCGCTCGAGTAGGGACTCGAGCTGGTCGCCACACGATGTGCCGGTGGCCACGACCGGGTCGTCAGCATCGATTTCGCTGGTGAGCCGCTGGCCGACGTCGACGCTCACCTCGTAGTACTCGCGTTTGTAGCCGAAGCTGCCGGCCATCCCACAGCACTCGGCCTCGGTGGTCCGGGGGGCATAGCCACAGCGTTCGAGCAACGCGACCGTCTGGGCCTCGAGCCCGAGCGTTCGCTGCTGGCAGTGAGAGTGGTAGGTGATCGGCTCCTCTCCCGATCCGTTTCGGAGCACTGACGGGTCTGCGCCGTGCTCGAGCAGCCCGAAGACGTACGCACAGAGGTCGTAGCTGTTCTCCGAGAGGGTTTCGAACGAGCGTTCGGGGAGGAGTCGTTCGTACTCGCGCTGGAACGCCGCGAGGTCGGAGGGTTCGATCACGACGAGGTCTCGGCCGGCGTCGAGGTCTTCGGCAACCGCGGCGTAGAGGCGGCTCGCCTGCCGATCGGCCGTGGCGATCATCCCCTGTGAGAGCGGTGCGCGGCCGCTCTCGGGGAGGTTCGGGACCTGTACCGGAACGCCCAGCGCCTCGAGCGTTCGAACCGCGGCTTTCCCACGATCGACGTCGACGTGGTTCGTGTAGACGTCGGCGTAGAGGACGGCCTCGCGCTCGAGGCTGTCCGGGACCTCGTCGAATCGTTTGCGTGCGCGCTCGGCGCGATATCTCGAGGCCTCGGTGCCGCCGCGGCTCTCGAACCAGTCGACGAGCGTCTCTCGCCTGAAAGTCGGGAGGTTGCGCCGCCGGTCGATCCCGAGGGTGCGCTCGAGCAGCGCTCTGATCGGTTCGGCGTCGGCGATCCAGTTCGAGACCGGGGCGGTCGCGCTGGCGAGTCTGGCAGCGGTGCCAATGTTACCGAAGAAGCGCTTTCCGGGGTCGAGCCCGCTCGGTTCCTCGTCGGGCGTCAGTCCCTCGACGAGCGAGTCGAGGTGGGCGGGTTCCTCGCCGCGGTTGAGCCGATCCCGAACCACGGTGTTGATCCACGGGATGTCGATCTGCACTGGGCAGGCGTCGACGCAGCGGGTACAGCCGGTACAGAGGTCGTTGAACTCGGCTGCGTCGTGGTCTGCGAGGCCGGCTTCCCAGCCGGTGGCGATGCCACCGGAGTAGGTCTCGCCACCGAAGCCGTGGCCGCCGACCGACTGGAAGTTCGCACACGAGTTCGAGCAGGCACCACAGCGGATGCAGTACAGGGTCTCGCGTAGCTGGTCGTCCGCGCGCATATCCATTCGTCCGTTGTCGAGGAGCACGAGGTGGAACTCACGGTCGCCCGATGGGTCGGTCTCGTCCGTCGCGTCGCCAGTGTCTGCTGTCGGATCTGCCGCATCGGTCTCGCCCGCAAGCGGTGTGTCGTCGGCAAAGTCGAGCGTCGGCGAATCGGTCGGCGGCGAGAGCATCGTCACGTACTGGGAGATCGACTGCCCGGTCGCGCTCTTGGCGATGATGTCGACGAAGGGTTCGAGGTCCCGGAGTCGGGGGATCAGTTTCTCGACGCCTGCGACGGCGACGTGCGTGTCGGGAGTGACCGCGCACTTCCGGGCGTTGCCCTCGTTCGTCACGAGCGTGATCGTCCCCGTCTCGGCGACGACGAAGTTCGCGCCGGTGATCCCCACGTCGGCCTCCCGGATCTTCTCGCCGAGGTAGTCCCGGGCGAACCGGGTCAGTTCCGCGGCGGTCTCGAGTGGCTCGGCGAGGTCGAACTCCGCTTCGAGCAGGGCTGCGATCTCTTCCCGGGAGAGGTGCATCGCCGGGCCGACGATGTGGGAGGGCGAGTCGTCGGCGAGCTGGATCACCCACTCGCCGAGGTCGGTCTCGTAGACGTCGGCACCGCGGGCCTCGAGGGTGTCGTTGAGGTCGATTTCCTCGGTCGTCATCGACTTGGATTTGACGACGGTGGGGTCGTCGCCGCTCGGGTGGCTGGCCGCGGTAGCGCGCTCGTTTGAGCCACCTGCAGCCTCCTCGACGACGGCTGCGACGTAGGCGTTCGCGTCAGCGGCGTCGTCAGCGACGTACACCGTCCCACCGTTTTTCTCGACGGCTTCGCGGACGGTCTCGAGCAGTTCCGGCAGCCGGTCGATGGCATCTTCCTTGATCGCACGGGCCTCGGCGCGTAACTGCTCGATATCGTCGGTTTCGGCGTAGGTCTGGGCTCGTCGGACGTTCGAGCCGCTGGCCATGGGATAGATTGCATTCCCCTCGGTCTCCATCAGGTAGCGGAGTCTGGCGGCGGTCGCCTCTCGAGTGTCGGCTTGTGACGCCGGTTCGGAACGAGTCCCGTTGTCGACGCGTTCGGCCATGCTACCGATCCTCCAGGACGATCACGTGCACCTCTCCCGGTCCGTGGACGCCCTCGACCAGTCCACCCATGTCCGCGGTCGAACTCCGGCCGGTCGCGAAGACGATGCTGTCGTCGCCGGCGGTGAACGCCGCTTCGAGGCGGTCGAATCCGGCACCGAGGTCGGGGACGACGTCGCTTTCGGCGACGACTGCGACGTGTCGCTGGGGGTAGAGCGCGACGGGTTCGTCCCCCTCGGGTGCCGACTCGATCGCCACGGTTCCGTACTCGGCGATAGCGAACCGTGCGGGTGTCACGCCGGTGGTCGCGTCGACGAGGTCGCCGGCCGTCGGTGCCGTCTCGACGCGGTCAGGGAGCGAGACGCCCTCGAACGGTAGTTCAACCCCGACGGCTGGACCCTCGAGTGCCGATTCGATCGCGTCGGTGGCGTCGGTCGCCTGCACGTGCGCAACCGAGACCTGCAGGTCCTCGAGTGCACGTTCGAAGCGGCCGACTGTGTCGGTCGTCATCCCGTGTCACATTCGGCCGGACGGTCATGATAGTGTCGGGACCGCTGCCGGCGAACTCGGTCGTCTCCGTGGGCCCGACGGCCGTCGTCGGTCAGACCTTGTTCGCCGGTGGAACGGTTCGTTCGTCTGGACTCGTGACGCCGCCGGCTCCGAAGAGGATCCGGATGCTCGCACCGGTGCCGACGACCGCCGCGAGGGAGAAGACGGCGAGCGTCGCCGGGAGCGAGACCCCGGCGAGTCCCCCGCAGAGAGCGGCGACGACGACGGCGCTCCCGATGCCGTCTCGGCCGAGGCGGGCCGCGATCGACCGACCGATTGCGACCAGCCCGACCATCGTCCCGACCGGAACGACGAGGACCCCGAGCAGGAAGAACAGGACGCCGAAGAACGCCCCGAGCGCGGAGTCGAGGATGAGATAGCCCGTGCTCGCGAGACCGAGGACGACCAGCAGGGCTGGCGTCCCGATACAGACCGAGATGACCGGACTCCTGTGGCTCTTCGTGACGGCCTTCGTCCCGAACCCCGGAATCATTCCGACGACCACTGCGGCGAGGACGAGCACCAGCGCGAACTGGATGCCCGCTCGCTCGAGCGGCGCGAGCGCCGTGTAGAGGTCGATCCAGCCGGTACTCGCGACGATCGATCCACCCCCGCCGGTCGATTCACTGATCGGATAAAAGCGTGTTGGCCCCATTGTTCATTGCTTCACGACCGTCGACGATAGTATTTTCGGTCTATCGTGTAGAATTACCGTCGGTTTTGTCCCCACCGGGTCTCTCGAGTGCCCGGATATGGGTGGAACCACTGGACGTGTGCAAACCTCCCACGAGGCCCGTCAGGAAACCAGTTCGACGGGTTTAAGTTCGCCATGACACTTCGTTCAACAGAGACAGGCCTAGCCTGTTTCACTGACCCGTAGGAGCACTCCTGCGTACTACGGAGGTGAACGATGGCAGATTCGGATATCGAAACCGCAGTGGCTCGCGCACTCGAGGACGCACCCGATCGGAACTTCACCGAGACGGTCGACCTCGCGATAAACTTGCGCGACCTTGATTTGAACGAACCGTCGAATCGTGTTGACGAGTCGGTGGTTCTCCCGTCCGGCACCGGACAGGAGACCCAGATCGTCGTCATCGCGGAGGGTGAGACCGCCGTCCGCGCCGAAGAGGCTGCAGATCAGGTCCTCTCGGAAGACGACGTCGCCGACCTGGAAGACGACGAGGCCAAAGACCTCGCCGACGAGACCGACTTCTTCATCGCCGAGGAGGCGATGATGCAAGACATCGCCCGGCATCTCGGTACCATCCTCGGTCCACGAGGGAAGATGCCGGATCCGCTTGCACCCGACGACGACGTCGTCGAGACCGTCAACCGACTGAAAAACACCGTGCAGATTCGCTCCGGTGACCGACGCACCTTCCACACGCGCGTCGGTGCCGAAGACATGTCGGCTGAAGAGATCGCCGACAACATCGACGTCATCCTGCGTCGCCTGCACGCCGACCTCGAGAAGGGGCCACAGAACATCGACGGCGTCTTCGTCAAGACGACGATGGGCCCGTCCGTAGAGGTGGTCTAACGTGAGCGCAGAAGCTGAACGCAAGACCGAGAACCTTCCCCAGTGGAAGAAAGAGGAAGTCGACGAACTCGCCGACCTCATCGAGAGCTACGAGAGCGTCGGCATCGTCGGCATCGCCGGCATCCCGAGCAAGCAGCTGCAGGACATGCGACGCGAGCTCTACGGCACCGCCGAGTTGCGCGTCAGCCGCAACACCCTGCAGGTTCGCGCACTCGAGGAAGTCGGCCTCGGCGACCTCGTCGAAGAGATCGAGGGCCAGGTCGGCATCATCGGCACGAACGAGAACCCGTTCTCGCTGTACAAGGAACTCGAGGCGTCGAAGACGCCCGCGCCGATCAACGAGGGCGAAGTCGCCCCCAACGACATCGTCATCCCCGAGGGTGACACCGGTGTCGACCCGGGTCCCTTCGTCGGCGAACTTCAGGGCATCGGTGCGAACGCCCGGATCGAAGACGGTTCGATTCAGGTCATGGAGGACTCGACGGTCCTTTCGGCCGGCGAGGAAGTCTCTGCGGACCTGGCGAACGTACTCAACGAACTCGGAATCGAGCCCAAGGAAGTCGGGCTCGACCTGCGTGCCGTCGTCGCCGACGGCGTCGAGTTCGGCCCCGAGGATCTCGACATCG
The DNA here is from genome assembly GCF_002156705.1 of Natrarchaeobaculum aegyptiacum. Classification (NCBI taxonomy): domain Archaea; kingdom Methanobacteriati; phylum Methanobacteriota; class Halobacteria; order Halobacteriales; family Natrialbaceae; genus Natrarchaeobaculum; species Natrarchaeobaculum aegyptiacum. Next base: position 3,802,343 of record NZ_CP019893.1, on the reverse strand, counting down.
ACGTCGAGGCCTACGAGAGCGACGTGCAGACGGCTGCCGCCTACGCACAGAACCTCTCGGTCAACGCGGTGTTCCCGACCGAGGCGACGGCACCAACGCTCATCGCCAAGGCGACGGGCGAGGCCAAGAGCCTCGGCCTGCACGCCGCCATCGAGGACGAAGACCTTATGCCCGACCTCGTCAGCAAGGCCGACGCACAGCTGCGTGCGCTCGCGGCCCAGATCGACGACGAGGAGGCCCTGCCCGAGGAACTGCAGGGCGTCGAAGCACCCGCTGCGCCAGCGGCGGCCGACGAGGGCGAGGACGAATCGGCTGACGACCAAGACGACGCCGAGGCAGACGCCGACACCGACGTCGACGACGATGACGACGAAGACGACGACGCCGGTGGCGAGGGCCTCGGTGCGATGTTCGGCTAATCACAACTGGAGGATACAACAATGGAATACGTATACGCTGCACTCATCCTGAACGAAACGGGCGAAGAGATCAACGAAGACAACCTGACGGACGTGCTCGACGCTGCCGGCGTCGACGTCGAAGAGTCCCGCGTGAAGGCGCTCGTCGCCGCACTCGAGGACGTCGACATCGACGAGGCCGTCTCCGAGGCCGCTGCCGTTCCCGCCGCGGGCGCTGCCGCTGGCGGTGCTGCCGCTGCTGAGGCTGGCGACGACGAAGGCGAGTCCGACGTTCCGGACACCACGGACGACGAGGAAGACGACGACGAGGACGAAGACGACGACGCCGGTGGCGAGGGCCTCGGCGAGCTCTTCGGCTAAGTCGGCGACGACGAGTTTGCAACCACGATTTTTCTGGGCGGTATCGAAGAGCGGCTGCTATGTCCCGATGGGCTGACGCGAGGCAACCACGGCTCTCGAGTTCGAGAACTATCGACGGGACGCAAGCCCCGCTACGGACGAACGAGTGACGGCAGTTCGCCTTCTGCGATCGTGTACAGACCGAGACCGATCAGGGCGACCAGAAGGCTCGAGACGACGATACCGAGCGGGTGGGCGAGGGTAATCGGCACGAGAAATTGCCAGACGACTAACGGAGTCACGAGGAGAATCCCGACGACGAGGATTCCCCGGAGAATCTGGTCACCGGTTCCCGACTGGTTCGGCTGCCCGTGCTCGGAACTGGTCATAGCCGTGACTAGTCACGTAACGTGATGAACGTACCGGCACGGTGAGTGAGTGGTCCAGACTCGAGTCAGCCTGTGGCCGCGCGTTTAAATTGGATCGGGCGGCAGGGACGGCCGATGGTCTTGCCGTCACTCGAGTTATCGCTCGACCCGTGGCTCGCGATCTCTTTGCTCTCGTGGACGCTTGCTGGCGCGGCACTCGGGAGCGTAAGTGGCCTCGTGCCGGGGCTCCACGCGAACAACTTCGCGCTGTTGCTCGCGGGTGTCGCAGTCTCGATCCCCGGCCCGCCCCTGTTCGTCGGGTGTGCGATGCTCGCGGCGGGGGTCGTCCACACGTTCGTGAACGCGGTACCGGCGATGGCGCTGGGCGTTCCCGACGCCGAGATGGCGGTGACGGCGTTGCCGGGCCACCGGATGGTTCTCGAGGGGCGAGGCTACGAGGCGATCCGGCTCTCGGCACTTGGAAGTGTGCTCGCGGTCCTCGTGGCCGTGCCGCTCGCCGCCCCCGTAACGTGGGCGGTGCTCGCGGCCTATCCGACGATGCGGGCGCATCTCTGGCTGGTCCTCGCGACGGTCGTCGTCGCGCTGATCGCGTCGGAACGCTCCGTCCAGTCTCGAATCGGCGCAGTCTGTTCGTTCTGTCTCGCCGCGGCCCTTGGACTTGCCACGCTCGACCTGTCACCGGAAGCGCCGCTCGAGGCCGGTGGAATGCTCGCGCCGCTGTTCGCCGGACTCTTTGCGGCACCGGTGTTGATCGACGCCGTCTTCGGGAGCGGCATTCCGCCCCAGCAGGGGACCGACATTCGGCTCTCTCGACCACTGCTCGTCGGAACGGCGCTGGCGGGGTCGCTCGCTGGTGCAGTGGTCGGCTACATCCCGGGAATCTCGGCGGCGATCGCGGCCGTCGCGGTGCTCGTGTTCGTTCCCGGCGGCTCGGGTGACCGGGGCTACATCGTCGCGACGAGTGGCGTCGATACCGCCAATACGATTTTCGCGCTGTTCGCGCTCGTCGCGATCGGCCAGCCACGTACTGGCGTGATGGTCGCGTTCGAGAGCGCTGGCATCCCACTCGAGTTGCCGGTCTTGCTCGCCTGTGTCCTCCTCGCTGGCGCGGTCGGGTTCGTCCTCGTGATCGTCGTCGGCGACGTCTACCTCGAGGTGATCGGTCGGGTGACGTACTGGAAGATTTCGGCGATCGTCATCGGTCTCTTACTCGTGCTCTCGTACCTCTTTACTGGGCCGCTGGGAATCGTCGTCTTCGTCGTCGCCGCAGGTGTGGGGATGGTTCCGGTCAGGATGCACGCCAGACGGGTCCATCTCATGGGTGTGCTCATCGGTCCGCTGATCGTCAGTTCAGCGGGCGGTATCTCGATTATTGTTGGATGAATTACCAACCAGTGACATGTTTCTATGGCGTAGCTATTACTCGATTCGGCCCCTCACTAGTGGTGGATGGTACCCATGGTCGATGCAACGATAGACGTCATTTACCGCGGTGGACTCGAGTGCGACCAGAACTACATGATCGAGGGGGAGACCCTCGGGACTCACGACGAGCCAAATCCGGACCTCACCTACGACGAAATTCCGGTCTGGAACCTGGTGATCGATCATCCCGAGGGGACGATCCTCTGGGACACGGGTTCACACCACGACGCCCTCGACGGCCACTGGCCGGAGGAACTCGCCCAGGCGTTTTACCCTCACGACGCCCACGAGCACCGCCTCGACGACGACCTCGAGGACGCGGGCTACAGTCTCGACGACATCGACGCCGTCGTCCAGACCCACCTGCACCTCGACCACGCCGGCGGCCTCGAGTTCTTCGATGGAACCGACGTCCCGGTGTACGTCCACGAGAAGGAGGTGAAGTTCGCCTACTACAGCGCGAAGACGGACAAGGGAAGTGGTGCGTACATCCTCGACGACTTCGATCACGATCTCAACTGGGAGATCGTCCATCAGGATCGCGAGCAGCACTTCGACGGTATCGAGTTCGTCAGGCTCCCGGGACACACGCCGGGGCTGATGGGAATGGTCGTCCACCTCGAGGAGGAGTCGGTCGTGTTCACGGGTGATCAGGTGTACCAGTCGCCGAACTACGAAGACGAAGCGCCACTCGGTGCGGGGCTGCTCTGGGGGAAGACGGAGTGGTTCGAGAGCCTCCAGCGCATCAAGGAGATCGAACGCCGCCACGACGCCGAGGTCGTCTACGGTCACGACGCCGACCAGTTCGAGCGCATCCGTGACGGGTGGGGCGAATGACCGGGGGTTACGACCGCACAGTCTCGGCGGACGATCACGGGCTCGGTCCGGAGACGGTCTGGGAGATCCAGCTTCCCGCGATCCGGTTCGGTCGAAACGCCGTCGAGGAACTGGACTACCAGCTCGGCGAACTCGGCGTCGAGGCGGAGGCGTCGGGTCTGATCGTCACCGACGAGCCGATGGTCCAGGTCGGCCACGTCGACCGGGTCAGCGACCACCTCGAGGACGCAGGATACGACATTACCGTCTGGGACGGGGCGGAGCCCGAACCGTCGATCGAAACCGTCGATAGCTGTCTCGAGTTCGTTCGCGAGAACGAAGGCGAGGACGGGTACGACTTCTACCTCGGGATGGGTGGCGGCAGTTCGCTCGACGTCGCCAAGGGAACGCGCGCGGTGATGGCCAACGGTGGTGAGGTGCTCGACTACGTCGCCGAACCGACCGGTGGGGGGAAGGCGCTCACCGAGTCGGGTGATCCGCTGATCCTCGTCCCGACGACGGCCGGCACCGGCTCGGAAATATCGCCGGTCGCCATCTACGCCGTCGAGGAGAAAGACATCAAGGAGGGCATCTCGAGCAATCACGTCCGGGCCGACGCCGCCGTGCTCGACCCGACGCTCACGACGACCATGCCGGCGGCGGTGACGGCCTCGACCGGGATGGACGCCCTCGCACACGCCCTCGAGGGGTACACCACCCACGCCTACGACAGCTTCCTCCGGGCGGAGGACCCGGCACAGCGACCGGTCTACGCCGGCCAGACCGCCGTCACCGAGATGTACGGCCAGCGGGCGATCGAACTCGTCGCGAACAATCTGCGGACCGCGGTTCACAACGGCGAAGACGTCGAGGCCCGGGGTGCGATGCTGAAGGCCTCGCTCTTCGGGGCGATCTGTGGGCTCACCGCCGGTGTCAGCCTCTGTCACGCGATGGCCTACCCGGTCGGAAACAAGTATCACACGTCCCACGGCGAGACGATCGCGGTCCTCACCCCGGCGACTACCCTCGGATACAACGTCGCGAGCGACCCCGAACGGTTCGCCGAAATCGCCGCGTTGCTCGGGGCGGACACCGACGGCATGAGCACCCGCGACGCCGCCGACGAGGCCCGCCGCGAGTACGTCCGCCTCCAGCAGGATCTGAACGTGATTCCGAGCGGTCTCGCCGAACTCGCGGGTGTCTCCGAAGACGAGATCGACTGGCTCGCCACCCAGACGGTCGAGACCCAGCAACGACTCCTCCGGTGTAACCCGCGTCCGGTCGCGAAAGACGACGCACTCGAGGTCTTCCGCGAGGCGCTACACAACTGGGAGTAGCTGACCGGGTTCGTCCGCTTTTTCTCCGATGCAGAGTTAGTAGTCGCCTGCGCCTGGGTCTCGAGCGGCGACGACTCCCTCGACCCGTTCGATCGAGACCGGATTCGTCGTTTCGCCTCCCTCTTTGAGCGCCGTGCCGACGATCACGCCGTCGGCACCCGCCTCGAAGACGTCGCCGACGGTTTCGGCTGTCACACCGCTGCCGACGAACACCGGTGCGTCGATCCCGTTCGTGTCGAACGCCTCCGAGACGCGCTCGACGGTCTCGAGCGCGGTCGCCTCGCCGGTTCCCGTTCCGGAGACGATCACGCCGTCGGACAGTCCCCGCTCGACCGACTCGAGGGCGGCGCGTTCGACCGGCTGGTCGCCGACCGGCGTGGCGTGTTTGACGTGGACGTCGGCGAGGACGGCGAGGTCGGCCTCGAGGCGCTCGCGAAGACGGATCGTTTCGTGAGCGCGTCCGTCGACGACCCCCTGATCGGTCGCGGCGGTCCCGACGTGGACGTTCGCCCGGACGAACCCGGCATCGACGGCGGCGGCGACCGAGAGGGCAGCCGCGACGTCGTTCCGGAGGACGTTGACGCCCACCGGGACGTCGACGGCGTCGCTGACGGCGCTCGCGACGGCGGTCAGCTCCGCGACCGTGTGCTTCGGGACGTCTTCGGGGTAAAACGGCGCGTCTCCGAAGTTCTCGACGAGGACTGCGTCGACGCCACCGGCCTCGAGTCTGCGCGCATCCTCGAGCGCGCGCTCTCGGATTGCTTCCCGGTCGCCATCGAAGCCGGGTGCACCCGGAAGTGGCGGCAGGTGAACCATCCCGACGATCGGTGGGTCGTCGGCGAGCGTCAGTCCGACGCCGTGGGACGACACCATTACTCTTCACGCCACTTGATCGAACAGCCTCGCGAGGGCTCCCACTCGAGGTCGACCGACTGGCCCTCGAGGACGGCGTCGATCGCCTCCCGGACGTGGTATCGAGAGGCGTCTTCGTCGGGGCTGAGCGCGTCGTCGAGTCGTCCCTGGTAGACCAGCCGGAAGCTCTCATCCTCTCGTGCAAACAGGAACGGATCGGGCGTACAGACGGCACCGTACTCACGGGCGACCGCCTGTGACTCGTCGCGGAGGTAGGCGTCGTACTGGATCGTTCCGTCGTCGACGTACTCGCGCATCTTTTCGAGTGAGTCTTCCGGGTACTCTTCGGCGTCGTTGGGGTTGATCCCGACGACGGCGACCTCCTCGTACTCCGCGGCGAGGTCGTTCAGCAGGTCGAACTTTGCCTTCGCGTACGGACAGTGGTTGCAGGTGAAGACGACCAGCAACGCCTCGGAGTCGGCGAAGTCCGCGAGTTCGTACGTCTCACCGTCGGTCCCCTCGAGTTCGAACTCCGGGGCCCGGTCGCCGGCCTCGAGTGCTGTGTCGGATTCCATCGGTGCCATGATCGGTCGTTATCTGCCAATCGGCATAAGAATCCACCCTCTACCCCGGTCTGTTCTCGACCGTCTCGAGCGGCCTGCGGATTGTCGAGCATCCTGTGGTCTGGACCGCCGTGTTGAGTTTCCCGGAGAAGCCCTTCCGGCCCCGACAGCCGGGTCTGACAAGCGAGGAGGCGAACGAACGACCCAGCTATTTATACTTGCCGGCTCATTCGGGGTGTATGAACACACTCGAGGTCACGGACGACCAGTACGAGTTCGTCCAGCGCCTCCGCGAGGAGATCTCGGCAGACGTCGTCGGCAAGTACGGATTCGTCCGGGAACGCGACGCCGTCCAGTTCCTGATCGACAACCTCGACGAAGAGGTAGACATCGACGTGGACGTCGACTTTTCGGCGACCGACGACGTCGCGACCTCCGTCGATGCGGCCATCGACGGGAAGCCGGATCCGAACGAACTCAGGTACGACGAAGCCGACGGCTCACTCGAGGACGAGTCGGACTCGGTGGCGACTGACGAGGACGACGCCGGTGACTCCGAATCCGAAACGTCAGCCGACGAGGAAGCGAACGAACAGGTCGAGACGGCCGACGAACCCGACGACGCCGACGAACCTGATGCAGGCGGGGACGGCACAGCCGACGACGACGATATGCTCGACGAGATGATGAGCCTGCTCGAGACTCACGAGGACAAGTGGGAGGAGTCGTCGTCTGCTGACTACCGGTACTCGGTCACGCTCCCGGACGGCTCGACCGAAGACGTCCAGACGAAAGACGACGTCCGCGCGCTCCTGTTCAAGAACTATCGGTAGCCCGGTCAGGAATCTCGTTCACACACCGTGAGGCACGTACTCGACACCTCCACGTCGTACTGCTCGAGGGCGAACGTCACCGTGACTCCCGGGCGGTGTGCGAGGATCGTATCCAGTGCTTCGGGATCGACGTAGTCGTAGAGGGCGTATCCCAGCCGCTCCGGGAGAGAACCCGGCTCGTCGCCCTCGAGTTCGGCGACTGCAGTCAGCACCGCCGCACTCGGTGTGCTCCCGTTCCACTCGTCGTGATCGGAGACGATAGTCTTCCCACCCATACGATGGACACGGCGACCGACACGCATACCCGTCGCTCCTTACCAGTTGGGTCCACCCATCGGCTGGGTCCCGCAAGCACCAGCTCGCCCCATCGCTCGGCGAACGAGACGGAAGAACAACGTTTTTACTCGCGGTCGCGCTTCGCGTTGGTATGAGCGAACGCGAGGTGCTCGAGTTACTGCGTGAGAACGCGCGATACTCTACCGAAGACATCGCGCGAATGACCGACCTCGAGGAGAGCGAGGTCGAGGCAGTCGTCGAGGAACTCGAGAGCACCGGGGTCGTCCGGGGGTATCGGGCGGTCGTCGACTGGGACAGACTCGAGGACGAGAAAGTCCGTGCCGAAGTCGAGTTGAACGTCGAACTCGACCGCGAGACCAACTACGGTGACGTCGCAGAGCGCCTCGCACGCTTCCCGCAAGTGAAAGCCCTCCGCCTGGTCAGCGGCGACTACGACTTCGATATGGAAGTCGAGGGCGATTCGATCCGCGAAGTGTCGATGTTCGTCAGTGAGAAGGTCGCGCCGGTGCCCGAGATCACCCAGACCGTCACCCACTACGTGATGACCTCCTACAAGGAAGGTGGGATCGAACTCGGCGACGGCGACGAGGACGACCGCCTCTCGTACACGCCCTGATAATGACGTTCGAACTCGCAGATCGCGTGCAGGCGGTGCCGCCCTCGGGAATCCGTCGGTTCTTCGAGATCGCCGAAGAACGCGACGAGGTCATCTCACTCGGCGTCGGTGAACCCGATTTCTCGACGCCGTGGGCGGCTCGAGACGCTGCGATCGCCTCTCTAGAGCAGGGCAAAACCTCCTACACGGCCAATCGCGGGCGCGCGGACCTCCGGGAGTCGATCGCCGACTACGTCGCAGACCGGTTCGACCTCGGGTACGATCCCGACGAAGAGATCATCGTCACTGCCGGTGCGAGCGAAGCCGTCGACCTCGCGTTTCGAGCGTTCGTCGATCCTGGCGACACGGTCGCGATTGCCCAGCCCTCCTACGTCTCCTACGAACCCGGCGTCGTCTTCGCCGGCGGGGAGCCCCTCCCGGTGCCGACCCACGAAGAAGACGACTTCCGGCTCACCGTCGACGCCCTCGAGGACGCTGGCGCAGCCGACGCCGACGCGCTCGTCTTCTGTTACCCGAACAACCCGACGGGCGCGATCATGACGAGAGCCGACCTCGAGCCGGTCGCCGAGTTCGCCCGCGAGCACGACCTGCTGGTCTTCGCCGACGAAATCTACGCCGAACTGACCTACGACGGTGAGCACACCTCGATCGCGACGCTTCCGGGAATGCGCGAGCGCACCGTCGTCTTCAACGGCTTCTCGAAGGCCCACGCGATGACCGGCCTCCGTCTCGGCTACGCGCTCGGCCCGGCTGACGCCATCGGCGCGATGAACAAGATCCACCAGTACACGATGCTCTCTGCGCCGACGACCGCCCAGTACGCCGCACTCGAGGCGCTCGACTCGTGTGCAAACGACGTCCGGGAGATGGTCGACCAGTACGACCGCAGGCGACGGTTCGTGCTCTCCCGATTCCGTGAGATCGGGATGGACGTCTTCGAGGCGAGGGGTGCCTTCTACTGTTTCCCCGAGGTACCAGAGGGCTTTACTGCCGAGGAGTTCGCCGAGGAACTCCTGCGCGAACAGGGTGTCGCGGTCGTCCCGGGCGACGTCTTCGGTGAGGGCGGAGCAGGTCACCTCCGGATCTCGTACGCGACCGGCCTGTCAGAGCTTCGCGAAGCACTCGCCCGGATCGAGGCGTTCGTCGACGACCACGAGGGTCCCGAGTAGTCGCGCTCGGCCGCGACACTGAAATACGTCGCTGTCGAATCGGTCTGTTACTATCAGTCGATGGTTCGCCTAAGTGATCAGTCCCTGCCGACGACGGAACGTGCAGGTCTGCGGACGGAGGGGAGCGGGCGGTGAGCCTCCGATCCGTCCCCGTCGTCGACCGCGTCACGGACGCCTTCTTCGCCCTCGACACCGACTTCCGGTTTACCTACCTGAACGACCGGGCCGAGGACTTACTCGAGCGCTCGCGCGGTGAGTTGATCGGCCGGGTCATGTGGGACGAGTTCCCCCACACCGTCGAGACGCAGTTCCCCGACGGCTTCCACCGTGCGATGGACGAACAGGTGCCCGTCTCCTTCGAGATTTACCACACCCACCTCGAGACCTGGTTCGAGACCCGGGCGTACCCCTCGGAGGGTGGGCTCTCGGTGTTCATGCGCGACATCACCGAGCGCAAACGCCAGGAGACCAGCCTCGCCCAGCACGCAGCGGTAATCGAGGCGATCGACGACGGCGTCTTCACGCTCGACCGCAATCGCGAGATCGTCGCAGTGAACGACGCCCTCCAGTCGTATCTGGGGGTAGACCGCGGAGATCTGGTCGGCGAACACGTCGAGGTCGTCCCCGAACTGGCGTCGGTCGACGACGGAGACGCCGTCGACTTCGGGCGGGCGATCACCGACGTCGACATCGGCACCGCCGACTCCCGGACGCTCGAGGTTCCGTTCACCGACGCCGACGACGTCGACAGGATGGGTGAGTTCCGCGTCGTCCCGATCGCCGACGAGACGGCCACCGTCGCGGTCGTGATTCGCGACGTCACGGATCGCCACGAACACGAACGGATCGCCACCTCGCTGCACCAGGTCACCCGATGGTTGCTCGAGTCGGACGACCCCGAGGAGATCTGTGCGATCGCCGTCCACGCCGGCAGCGACCTGCTCGACCTCCCGATGAGTGGCGTCTGGTTGCTCGAGTCAGACAAGGGTTACCTCGAGCCAGTGGCCGGGACGGCAGGCGCACACGACGAGTTCGGTGGTCTCCCACGGTTTCATCCCGGTGAAGGTCTGGTCTGGGAGGTCTTCGAGACCGGTGACGTCGAGTGTTTCGACGACCTCCGGACCGTCGACGGCCTCTACAACGACGACACACCGATCCGCTCGGAGATCATCGCCCCCATCGGGACTCACGGCGTCCTCATGACCGGGTCGCTGGAGCCCTACCGGTTCGACGAGACGGACGTCGAACTCGTCTCGATTCTCGTCGAGAACACTCGCGCCGCACTCGACCGTGCCGATCGCGAACGCGTCCTCCGGGAACGAACCGCCGAACTCGAGCGCCAGACCGAACGTCTCGAGGGCGTCGCGACCGTTCTCTCGAACGACCTCAAGGCCCACCTGGAAGACGTCGCCGACGCGGTCGGAAGCGACGACGACGCGTGGGAGTTTCCCTTCGCCGAACAGTCGGTCGAGACGACGCTGGATCGAACCGAACGACTGGTCGACGACGTCCGGGAGTTCGCCCGGAACGCGACGGCCGTCAGAACGCGAACCCCGATCCGCCTCACCGAAGCCGTTTCCGACGCGCTCGAGCGCTCGCGACTCGACGCTGACGCCGTTACCGTCGAACGCGCAGCGACCCTCCGGGCCGACGACGATCGGTTCGACACCCTGCTCGCCTCGGCGTTCGACGACGTCGCCGCGCGGGCGATCGACGACGTCACGGTCCGCATCGGCGTGGTGGGACTGGCCGACGGCGATGGCTCGCGGGGGTTTTACCTGTGTGAGGAAGGAGCCGAACCCCCGGCGGACCCACACGACCGGTTGCTCGACCCGACGACCGACGCCGACAGTGCAATTAGCGGACTGGGACTCGCGCTCGTGCGGGCAATCGCCGAGGCTCACGACTGGTCGTTCTCGATCGCCTCCGACGACAGGCGCACCCGGATCGAAATCCGTCAGGTGACCACGCTCGAGCCGGCAGACGAGTGATCGGGGGAGACTCGGGCGCGACCGGAATCACTCCTCGAGCAGCGACTCCTGGCCGAGGTCACGAACCAGCTGTCGGTAGCCGTCGCCCTCGAGGATCTCCTCGACGGTCTCGTCGATCCTGACGCGCAAGACGGCGAGTCGGTCCTCGAGGCGGGCGTACTCCTGACTGGACTTTCGCTCGGCGTCGCTCTTCTCGCCGTCCAGCAGGACCTTCTTCGAGGCGAGCGCGAAGAACTCCTGGAGCTGGTCGTCGTACGCCGCCCGCAGTTGCAACCCCTCGATCGTCTCGACGAGTTCGGACTCGGAGACGGGTTTGACGAGGTAGTCGTCGAACCCCATGCCGACGATGTCGAAGTCGGGTTCGATCGCGGTGACCATCGCGACCCGACAATCCAGATTGCGTTCGCGGATCGTCTCGAGAACCGTGTCGCCGGACAGTCCCGGCATTCGCCGGTCGAGCAAGACGACGTCGACGTTCTCGTCGATCGCCTCGAGCGCCTCGCTCCCGTCGTACACCGCCGTGGGTGAACAGACGTCCTCGAGCCAGGTCGCGTACAGGTCTGCGAGGTCCGGCTCGTCTTCGACGATGAGTACGGACGGTGTGTCACGGTCAGGGGCGTGGGCTGAGGCCATCGACTGAGATCCCTCTGTCGATCGTTTCGAGTCACTCAACGTATATGAAAATATCGACGACGTTCCCGGCTGGTGGTCGATCGATAGTCGCGGCCGCGTGTGACTACCCGAGTTCGGCCGCGATGGTCGATCGATACTCGCGAATCTTCGCTGCGTCGGCGTCGATCGACAGGTCGCCGACGGTGATCGAGAGCGTGCCGTCCTCGGCTGGCGTTCCCAGCGAGTGGACTGGTGCGACGCCGTCGAAGGCCTCTCGGACGCCGTCGGCGTCGGTCGTCTGGATCAGCACCCGGCCGGGCTGTTCGTGGAACAGCGCACCTGCAACGCCTGCCTCGGTCCCCGCTGGGACGGGGATGTCCACCTCGAGTCCGGCCTCACCGGTGACCATCTCGGCGAGCGAGACGGCCAGCCCGCCGTGGCTGACGTCGTGGGTCGCGAGCGTGGACTCGTCGTTCGCGACCGCCGCGACCGTCTCGATCAGCGCCTGTGGGTCCTCGGGGAGCGCGGGGAACCGGTCGCTGCCGTCGAACTGCGCGAGGTACTCCGAACCGCCGAGACGGACGTCGCCGCTCTCGAGGCCACGGTCGCCGACAAGCAGGAGGTCACCTGCCCCCGGTTCGAGTGCGAGTGGCGGTGCCTCGTAGCCGTCTTTGGTGCCGACGAGCGCGAGCGTTGGCGTCGGCGGAATCGGCCCGGACGGCGAGTCGTTGTACAGCGAGACGTTCCCGCCGACGACGGGCGTCTCGAGGGTCGCACACATGTCGGCGAGGCCATCGACGATGCCGGTGAAGCCGCCGTAGACGTCGGGTTTCTCGGGGTTGCCGCCGTTGAGACAGTCGACGGCCGCAAGCGGGGTCGCACCCTTGGCCGCGACGTTCGTCGCGTTCTCGAGGGCGATCGCACGGGCCCCCTCGTAGGGCGCGGTGTCGGTCCAGTTTGGCGCGGCGCCCGAGGAGATAGCCAGCCCCTGATTCGCTTCCCGGACGGCGACGATCGCCGCGTCGTCACCCGGTCCGACGCTCGTCCGAACGCCGACCTCGTGATCGTACTGGCGATAGACCCACCGCTTGGAGGCCGTGTTCGGACTCGAGAGGACCGCTTCGAACGCCGTCTCGAGGTCGATTTCCGGCAGGTCTCGCTCGGGCTGGGTGGGTTCGTCGGCGGGCAGGTCGTTCATCGGCGCGCCCTCGCCGAGGAAGTAGGCGTCGACGTCGACGACCGTCTCGCGCTCTCCCGATTCGCTTCGCTCGTCGGTCGAGTCATCCGAGGCGCTTCGCGCCTCGCTCTCCTCGAACGTACAGACGTAGTTCCCCTCGGTGACTTCGCCGATGACCGAACAGCCCAGATCGTACTTCTCGGCGATCTCGGCGACGCGGTCGACGTTCTCGGGGGCGACCTCGTAACACATCCGCTCCTGAGATTCGGCCAGCAGGATCTCGAGGGCGTTCATGTTCGGTTCGCGCTGGTGGACGCGATCGAGTTCGATGTGTGCGCCGAGGCCGCCCTTGGCGACGAGTTCGCTCGATGCGCCGCCGAGGCCGGCCGCGCCGAGGTCGCGGGCGGATTCGATCAGTCCCTCCTCGATGAGGACCTCGTTGGCCTCGATGAGGAGTTTCTCGGCGTAGGGGTCGCCGACCTGGACCGCGGGGCGGTCTTCGGTTTCGGCGTCTTCTGCGAGATCCTCGCTGGCGAAACTCGCGCCGCCGAGGCCGTCGCGACCGGTCGCGTTGCCCACGAGCACGAGTTTGTTGCCGGGTTCCTGAGCTTCGGCGGTGACGAGTCGCTCGTCGTCGGTGAGGCCGACGCAGGCGACGTTCACCAGGGGATTGCCCTCGTAGTCGTCGTGGAAGTCGACGCTGCCGGCGACGGTGGGAACGCCGATACAGTTCCCGTAGTGGCTGATTCCCTCGACGACGCCCTCGAAGAGGTACTTCGAGTGTTCGCGGTCGAAGTCGCCGAAGTACAGCGAGTCGGCGAGCGCGATCGGGTACGCACCCATCGAGAGCGTGTCCCGGACGATCCCGCCGACGCCGGTCGCGGCGCCGTCGAACGGATCGACGTAGGAGGGATGGTTGTGGCTCTCGATGCCCATCGTGATGTAGACGTCGTCGTCCCCGTCGGTCGGGAGCGCGACGACTGCCGCGTCGTCACCCGGCCCGATCACGACCTGCTCGCCCTCGCTCTCGAACGCCGACAGCAACGGTCTCGAGGAGCGATAGGCACAGTGTTCGCTCCAGAGGTTCTCGAACAGCGCCGCCTCGGCAGGGGTGGGTTCGCGACCCAGTTCCTCGACGACGAGTTCGTGGTCCGAATCGGCAAGGCTCATTCACGTTAGTGGTGGGAGTGGGGCTGTAAATGGGTTTCTATGTGCACGTTCGTGCATCCTGACGCTGGCTCGCAGGCACGTCGTGACGGTATCGTCTGGCGAGTTCCGAACCGTCTTCCTGTGAGCCACGACTGTACTCCGGAGCTATCGCACTCGAGCCCGGACACGTAATCGGTGCAACTGGTTTCCGGCACGACAAACTGAATCTTTTTCACGACGTATTGTCTCGGGACGGGTATGCGGGAGACCCTTGCCGAGTGGCGGCCGGCAGTCGACGAGGCGATCGCAGACCTCGTTCCTCGGGAGATCGACGCCGACTACCTCGAGACGTTCTACGGGGAGGCGACCTACGAGTACGATCCGGACGGGATCCAGCGAGCACTCGCAGATCCGCTCTGGGAGTTGCTCGACCGGGGCGGCAAACGCTGGCGCGCGGTGCTCTTTCTGGTCTTCGTCGAGGGATTCGGCGAAGATCCAGAAGAGTTCCTGCGCTACGCCTGCATTCCGGAGATCCTCCACAACGGGACGATCATCGTCGACGACGTCGAGGACGAAGCCTCGATGCGACGCGGCGGACCGGCCTTGCACCACGTCTTCAGCCAGGACGTCGCGCTCAACGCCGGCAACGCGCTGTACTTTCTGCCGCTGAAATTGCTGACGGCCGGACAGACTGACCTGCCGGACGATCGTCGACTGGCGGCCTACGAAATGCTCATGCACGAACTCAACCGGACCCACCTGGGGCAGGGCATGGACATCTGCTGGCACAACGAACGCGACGTCCGGGTCACCTCCGACCAGTTCCTCGAGATGTGCGCCTGCAAGACGGGCTGTCTCGCCCGGATCGTCGCCCGGCTCGCAGCGATCGTCACCGGCCAGCCCGAGAACGTCGAAGCGGCCGTCGCCGAGTACGCCGAACTCACCGCCATCGCGTTCCAGATCGGCGACGACATCCTCGACGTCGAAAACTCGCTCGGACGGGCCGGCGACTTCGGCAAGTCCTTCGGCAACGACATCCGAGAGGGCAAGAAGACCCTGCTGGTCATCCACGCCCTCGAGGAGAGTCCACCCGAGAAGGCCACGAGACTCGCGGAGATCCTTGCTGCCGACGGAAACACCGACGACGAGATTCTCGAGGCACTCTCGATCATCGAGGAGGCAGGCAGTATCGAGTACGCCCGTGAGCAGGCTCTCGAACTCGCCGCAGACGCTCGCGCCGCACTCGATGGCCTCGAGTTCGACGACGAGACCGACCGCAAGCTCCGTGAGTTTACGGAGTTCGTGATCGAGCGGGACGTCTAGTGACGGTCCAAGCGTCGACTGCTGCGTGAAATCAGTTGTGGACGCTCGATTTCACGCAGCAGCCGGCGTTTGGAACAGTACTCGAACGGATGCAAGCAGGGTCAAGTGATCGGCCAGCAGGTAGACGACCGACATCGATCTGATGTGACGGTTATCCTGAACAGGGAGACGCCAGCGGCGACGCTACCGTTCGTCCGCTGGAACTGCATCTGGTTCGGATTGGTTCCACGGCTCCGGCGGAGGGTGGTAAACGTACGTCCGGTCCCGGTCAGAGACGACGTACCGGTCACCATCTCGAGCCTCGAGAACGACCGAATCGATGTCGATTGCGAGGATCGCGAGTTCCTCGAGTGTCATGATTTCGGCGAACGAGAGGTCTCCAACTGGTAGCAAGTTCGCTCGCACGATTACGTCGTCGAACTCGGTACGGGAATCGCGGTAGTCGATCCATCGACGGTGGGCATTGGAGGGGGGATAGCGAATGATCCACAGGACGACGCCACCGACGACCACACCAAGTGTACTCAGGAACGGTCCGCCGACGGTGTAGATCGGACCTGGAGACTCGGTACTGGTGACTGTTGTGGTATCGGTTACCGGCTCGGTGAACGAGTCGTCACTGTCGAAACTGTACGTCGATTCGTCGATCTCGACGTCGATCTGGTGGTTCCAGGTTTCTGAAACCGGCTCACCCTCGACTGTCCCCTCCAGAGAGACGGTTACATCGAGTGATGGGTGAGTCTCTCCCGGACTGGCATCTAGTTCGTGTTCGATCTCGTCGATTCGTCCCTCGAGGTCGGTGACGTTGATCTCGAACGGTGCAGAGACGGTCTCACCCGGTTCGACGTCCGATTGTTCGACGTCGGCAAGCGGTTCGGAAATGTTCCAGTAGACGGTGTCGTCGTCGTCGACAGCCCGCACGTCGGCCTCGAGGTCGATGGTGACGGTGACGTTTTCGCTGCTCTCTGCGTCGTAGTCGACAGCGACGTCACCGTGTGTAGTCGGTGAGACCGATTGGTAGTAGAGCGGTTCGTCGGCCACCGTGGTCTCGTTGTCGTTCCCGTAGACTGTCGTGGGTTCGACGACGGTCGCACCGTGAGAGAGCGTTCCCGTCACCGTTAGTCGCTCGGTCGTCTGCTGTTTGACCACCTCCTCGGACGTTCCGTAAGCCGTGTAGGTTAGCCATCCCCCGAGGCAAAGCAGACAGACGGCTGCCAGTACCACGAGCTGTCGCCGGTCGAAGAGGCGAACGCGGGCGCGAAGCAGTGATTCGTTCATGTGCTATCCGTGGGTTTGAGTTGGGTGTAAGGGTATCATCGCCGACGAGTCGATTTGCTCAGGCTTCGCTGTCGTGTTCGGTTGCGGAGTGCTCGGACATCCGGCGAGCCAGCGACGACACGTCCGGTGACGTACGCTAGCCCACCGAGGGTGGTGACGATCGCACCAAACGGGACCCACGGGCTCCAGCCGTAGAGGGCGTCGATCACGTCTCGTGGGAAGACGTAGAGATACCGCCACTCGACGACCGTCCGGTCGTGATGGCCGGTTGTCTCTGGAATATCGAGGGTAACCGATGCGTGTTCGCTGTCACGCCCCGGGACAGTCGCCGAATCCGGAGTCACTGAGACGCCGTCGTCTGCCGGTTCGAGGTACGCGACGACCGGTGTAAAGCCGCTGTTGGCGACACGATAGGTCGTGTCGGCGTTTTCTCCGGGCTCGACGACGAGGTCGGCGTCGGGAGCAGGATCGGAGCTGACGACCGTGTACGTCTGGCTGCCGGCAGGAACGACCATCGCGGCCGAAGCGACGACCACAACGAAGAGTGCGAATGCGAGCGCCAGCCGGCGTGGATCGGGCTCGACGTCCGCAGACGGTGTGCGACGTGAACTCCGTTCGCGGACAGTCTCGAAGAGGTAACCGGCGACAGAGAGGACGAGAACGACAGACGGGAGTATGGACGCGTTCTGGAACTGATCGAACTCGAGCACGTCTGTGAGCCACGTCTGTGCGGTGACAGCAGCCGCCCCTGCCGTCGTTGCTACAGCGCCAAGACTGGGGATCGTGATAACCTCACCTCTGGCCTGCAGCGCCGTCGCAAGGACTGCATCGTCGGCGAGAGGGGGGTCGCCGCTCTCTTGATCGGTCACGGGATTTCCGTCACCCCGGGTGACGTACCCGGCTTCGGTCTCGTCGACGATACGGTGGGTGACCAGTCCGTCACCGTCGGGTGATTCGTAGACGACCACGTCACCCACGCCGACGTCACCGGCCAGTGGTTCGGGGATGGCGACGAATCCATCTCCAGCGTTGATCGTCGGTTCCATACTGTCTGACGTAACGTAGCCGAGCAAGATCGGGTACCCGAGTACTTGCCCGGCAACCAGCGAGACGAGTACGATCGCCAGCGCGAGGTGACCGAGCCGTGTGAGCATGCTCGTGCTCATTTGATCCTGAAACCCCCCCTCTTACCGTTCATAGTTGCTGATAGTCCGACCGAAACAGCTTTGCGGCGTTGTCGAGCTTCTCGAGGGTGACGATGTCGCCTTCGGAGACATCGTCCATGTCGACATCGTCGGGGAGTATCTCCAGTTTGCCTTCGACGTACGCGAGTGCATCGTCGTAGTCGGCAAAACAGGGTGGGCTCCCACCCGGCATCGGCGTCGTAAACTTCTGGAACGTCCGGCTGTCGAGGACGAAGTACCCCTCGCGCATGTCGATGTACTCCCCCCAGCCCGGATGGGCCGCCGAACTCCCGTCGGCCGGGTCGGGGTCGACGTCAGTGAAGTCCGGTGCCCAGATCGTCACCAGTTCGTGTTCGACGGTATCCTCGTGTTTGCCGTCGTAGCCCCGCTCTGACTCGTAACTGTCAGGGTCGTTCCAATACGCCACGGCGCACCCGATCGAACAGAACTCGATCCGAGTGCCGTCCGGATGTGTGCCCTGGGCAGCCCAGGGCTCGTACATCTCCGTTAGCATATTGCAGACCGGACAGATCTTCTCGTTGTCCGGCTGGTACCACTCGACCGGCGCGTCCTGTACGGTTACCGTGCCGTGTGACTCGTCCTCGATCGTCGCCGACGAGACCGTCCACTCGTTGTCGCCGAGCGAGATCCCACCCGTCTCGACGGTGTCGTAGGTTCCGGGAACTGTCACCGAGACGCGTTCCGTCTCGCCACTGGTAACCGGAACTCTCACAGTTTGCTCTTCGGTCCCGAGCGTGACAGTGATCGCCGTCTCGTGGTCCTTCTCGCCGCCGTGTCTCACCTCGAGGGAGAATTCGGCGTCGTCACGGACCGTCATCGTCGTCGGTACCTCGAGGACGTCGATCGATCCCGGGACCGAGAAATCGGGGGCGGTTGCGTTTGACCCGCTGTCATCACTCCCGTTGGAGTTGTGTTCAGTACTGTCGCGATCGAGACAGCCAGCGAGGGATGCCGTTGCCGCGAGTCCAGTACCGCAGACAAACGTTCGTCGGTTCATGCTTGGTACCCAGCTCTGTATAGCTTGCCGGCATCGCGATCTTCGAGGTCGTCGAGTTCGACAATATCGTCCTCGTCGACGTTACTCATATCGACCCCGGCGGGTAGGTTCGCCAGTTCGCCGTCGACGTACGCAACGGCGTCGTCGTAGGCGGCGAAACAGGGTGGGCTCCCCCCCGGCATCGGCGTGTGAAACTTGTAAGCCGTCTCGTCGTCGAGGACGAAATAACCCTCTCTCATGTCGATGAACGCCTCGTACCCCGGGTGAGTGTCGGTGTGATCGCTGAGTTCGACATCGGTGAAGTCGGGGACCCACAACGACACTAGTTCAGTCTCGAGCGTGCCCTCGTGTTTGCCGTCGAATCCGGACAGCTCGTGGTCTTCCGGGTGGAGCCAGTACTCGACGGCACAGCCGATCGCACAGAACTCGATTCGGCTTCCGTCCGCGTGGGTCGCCTGGGCGTGCCAGCCCTCGTAATGTTCGGTGTCCATCCCACAGACCGGACACCCCTTCATTCCATCCGGCTGGAACCACTCGACCGGCGCGTCCTCGATGACACACTTGCGTTCGTCGGAAACGGTGGCCCCCTCGAACTCACCCCTGACGGCGAACTCGTTCTCACCCAGTGAGAGTCCCCCTAATTCGAGGTTCTTGTACGCAGTCGGAATCTCGAACGCTACTGTCTCGCTGTCACCGGCATCGACGATCACCTCTGCACTGGGTGGGGAGTCCGGGTACTCGATGACGAGCTGACCCAGCTCCGGATCGCCGTCCGGCCCGTGGTCCGGGTACGTTCCGGCGTCAACCTCCGGGTCGACGTACTCGAGTTCGAGTACGACTGTCCCTGACTGTCGTTCGCCCGTGCCGTTTTCGACGGTCGCAGCGATCTCGACGGGGTCACGGACCTGTATGCTGTCCGGCGTGTCGGCCCCGATCGTGAGTTGGCCGGGCTCGGCCATCCCGGAATCGTCCGGATCGTCGGTCTGAGAGTCGTCTGGATCGTCGCGATCGAGACATCCCGCGACGGCGGGAACTGCGAGTGCGATACAACCGTTCCGGACGAACGTTCGACGATGTGTATTATCCATTTGCTGAATTTCGAAAAACGCCGATCACGGACGGAACACGGGCGAGGAAGCCACGATCAGCCTGTTCCGTCCGGCTGTGCGTCAACGACTCGTGAAGCCGAAATTACGGCAGCCTCCCGGCACGGTACAGATATCCAGCCTCGTGATCGGCGAGTTCGTCCAGTTCGACGATGTCGTCCTCGTCGACGTTACCCATATCGGTGCCGTCGGGAATGTTGTCCAGTTCGCCATTGACGTACGCGACGGCGTCGTCGTAGTCGGCAAAGCAGACGGGGCTGTGGCCCGGCATCGGCGTCCCGAACTTGTCGTTGGTCTCGTCGTCGAGAACGAAGTAGCCCTCTCGCATATCGATGAAGTGCTCGTACGTTTCACCGAGGTCACCGCCAGTGTGGTTGTCTCTCCCTTGTCGTTCGTCGATCTCGATGTCGGTGAAGTCGGGGGCCCAGATCGTCACTAGGTCCTCGGCTGCCGTGTACTCGTGGGCTCCTTCCCACGTCGTCCCACCTAACGACTGGTCGACGAAGTGCTCCGGATGGGTCCAGTACGCGACGGCGCACCCGAGCGAACAGAACTCGATTCGCGTCCCATCCGCATGGGTTGCCTGTGCGTTCCACGCTTCGTAGTGCTCGGTGTCCATCCCACAGACGATACACTCGAGCGCGTCATCGGGCTGGAACCAGAGTGCTGGTGCATCCTCGATCGTGAGAACGTCGCTTTCGCTTTCTGTCCCTCCGTCGAGATCGGCCGTAACCACGACCTCGTTTTCGGACAGCGTGAGATCTCCCATCTCGAGGTTTTTGTATGCGGCTGGAACCTCGAACGTTATGTCGTCGCTTTCTCCAGGTTCAACCGTGACGTCGGCTTCGAGGAGCTCCTGGGGATATTCACCACGGTCGATGTACATATACTCTGGGTCACCAACTGGGGCAGCGTCCGGGAATTCCTCGACGTCGACCTCGAGGTCGACGTCTAGCCCCTCGCCTGCATGGACGTGTTCCGTAAGGTCGAGCGTGACTGTTCCCGACTGCGTTTCATCGGTACCGTTGTTTACCGTCGCCGTTACTTCCGCGACCTCACGCGGCGTGATCGTGTCGATCACCTCAACCTCGAGGATTCCGTCCTCGTTTTCGGTGTCGTCCTCTCCATCATCGTCATCGCCCTCGTCCGGTTCCTCCTCACCGCTACCGCTGTCGTCCTCTCCATCATCATCGCCCTCGTCCGGTTGCTCCTCACCGCTACCGCTGTCGACGTCCGTGGTCTCGGCGACGAACCGCACGGTATGGGTGTCCTCGTTTTCGTCCGTGTCGGGGAGTGCATCTTCGACGGTGTCGTGACCGGTCGCATCGACCAGAACGGTGAACGTTTCGCTATTCTCCCCTGACGGGTCTTCGAGAGTGACGCCGTTGTCGTTACCGACGACTGTCTCATCAGCGACCCGGTAATCGAGAACGGCGTTCGCATCGTCGCCGAGCCACTCCTGATCCTCGACGTAGACGGTCACTGACTGCGTCCCCGTGTTCGTCACGCGAAGCAGGTCGTCGAACCGAATCCACTCGTTCGATCCGACCTCGACGTCGAGCTCGAGGGGATCTTCCGTCACGTACGCTCCCGCATCGCCTTCGTATTCGTCGTTGAGTTCGACGTGAAGATTACCATCACCCGTCTGAATCGAAACCCCGTGTTCAGTTCCGGCTGCACTGAACGCACCAGTGCCGAACAACAATCCAACCCCGGCCGCAGTCGAGCCGAGCATGAATTTCCGCCGTTGCATACTACCACACCCCGCCTGCGGGTGTGTGTGTTTCTGAAAGGCGATTCCGGAACGGCCAGCACGTGTCATGTTTCGACATGGTACGATAAAATATGCTGACGTTATAATCTAACAATTTGTGGTGCATTCGTAGAACAAACTAGTACAATCGGCAAAAATGTCGATTTCGTCAGCTGGTGGATTTCGGCTGACGAACCACAACAGATGGGTACCACCATCTTCGATAGTCACGTGATGGCGTGCCTACCCGCTGGAACGACCCGATGTCTGATCGTCGAGCGAGGGCGAACGAAGACAATGGGGCGATGCCGATGAGAGTGCGTCGACGCCGACTGTTTGCGGGTCTCGCTGGACTCTCGACACTTGCTCTCGTTACCGAAACCAATGGCATCTCGAGGCTCGGCGTCAGTCACGCCGCAGCCATCGGCACAGCCGACGAGACGGTCGCTTCGCTAGATCTCGACGAGGCGAACGGGACACTCACTATCGACTCCGACCTCGAAAACGCGACGGTAAAGCGCGTCGACGCCGACGAGATCACGTTCGACCCGGATCCGACTGGCGAACCCGTGCCCATCACCGCCGCCATCGAAACGAACGAACGTGAACGAATCGAAGACACCATCACTGTTTGTCTCGAGAACAAGAGCGTTCAGACGGCGGTCCAACAGCGAGTCGTCCTCGAGCGCGCCGACGACAGTAGCCACTGACGGCAGTGCACGCCCGGTCGCACGGCGGCCGCGGTTCGAGTGACGAGGGCACCGGGTCGAGTGGCCGGGGAGGCAACCCGTGAACTGTGGGCCGGTGTGGGGCCCGTTTCAGTTGGCACAACATCCCACGACCCTGACGCCGTCCGTTCACACGCCCGAAAACTGTCAATTCGTCTTGTAAACCAGAATACATAGGGGACGTAGGTTAGAACTTCGACATATGAGGTGGCGAAGACCGACTCGACGATCGCTCTTCCTGACGGTCGGTGCGGCGAGTGTCGGTGCGCTCGCTGGCTGTCTGACCGACGAGGGAGAACTACCCGCCCCGATCACAATTGACGCCGATCACAACTGTCCGGTCTGCAATATGGTAATCGTCAACCATCCTGGTCCAGCCGGACACGCCTTCTACCCGGACGATGCGGACATTCCAGATCAGGACGTGCAAGACGGTGTCGTTCCCTACTGTGCGAGCACGTGTGCTTACGAGTACGTTTTCGAGTACGAAGAGTACGGTGAGGATCCCCGGGTGATCTACCTGACCGACTACTCGAAAGTCGACTGGGAGATCTATCGTGACGGAGATGTCAAATACATCACTGCTCACTTCGAGGCCGACGTTCACACCGACGCGCGCGATCTCACGTTTGCCGTCGACAGCGAGGTTCTCGGCGCGATGGGTCAATCTGTGATCGGCTTTTCCGATCCGGAAGACGCCGAATCGTTCGCCGAGGAATATGGCGGTGACATCTACGACCACGATTCGATCACCAGAGAACTGATCGATAGCCTGGGGTTCGTGTAATCCTCACCATTATCTCCCTCATGCACCAGCACGATATCCCAACTCCCTCCGAGAGATACGGGCCATGCGGAACATAGTCCTCGCTTCAACCACGATCCTCGTCGTTATCGTCGTCCTCACGGGCGCTGGACTCTTCGTCGTCGAGGTCGAGACAACCTCGCCCGAACCAGTTACGTTCAGCGAAACAGTCACGATGGGCGTCTCCTTCGACGACGAAATCGACGATCCAGACGTCGAGCTCCCGCGGGCGCAGGTGTTCTATTCGCAGTATCGCTACGTCGTCGGCTATTACGGCGTCGAGCGGTTCGTCGACGCACAGCGCCAAGAAGGTCACGAACAGCGCTTTGGTTACCCACTCACAGTCTACGTAACCGATTACAGCGGGACCGAACTCGAGTTATCCGCTGAGGGATACCCACGTACCGACGACAGGGTGGACTGGACAGATGCCGAATCGGCCTGGTTCGTCGTCGACAGCGATGCTAGGGCACCCGACGGAGAGACGGCCGTCCCGTTCTCGAGTCGCGACGATGCCGAGACCTACGCGGCCGACTCCGGTGGGTCCGTAATAACGTGGGACGACCTCCTCGAGTACGAAATCGAACTCGAGGACGCTAGGACCGTTCGTGATCGAGTCGATAAGCGCCAGACCGATGCAGATTCCCTCGTCGAGCATCGTCGGGCAGTCGCCGACCGACCTGTAAAAACTGTCGTCGGAGAAAACGAAACGATACAGGAGGCGGTTTCCCGTACGCCGACAAACGGGACGGTCGTCGTCCCTGCGGGGACCTACGAAGAACTGGTCGAGATCGATCGGCCTGTCACTCTCGAGGGGAAAGGAGATGTGACGATTCGGGGCGATGGTGAGAGCACCGTCGTGATGATCAAGTCTCCAGATGCTGCTGTCCGGAACGTCGAGATCACGAACGTCGGCGATTCAGTTATGCCCGAAGAACAGGAGACCGTCACCGACGGCCCGAGCGAGGGTGGCGACACCGTCCTCGAAACGGCGTATGCCGGTGGTGACGCTGGCGTCTACGTCGACGATGCTCCTGGCGTCTTTCTCGAGAATATTTCGATAGTGACTCCCTCGAACGGTGTCATGCTCCGCGACAGCCCGAAAACGGTCGTCCGGAACGTCTCTGTCGACGGTGGCGAGGAGTGGGGGGATTCCTACATGGGTGTTATGTCGATGCGTTCTGGTGACGGTATAATCGAAGACTCGGCGTTCCGTGACGGCCGTGACGGTATCTACACCCATCGTTCACACGGGCTCGTCTTCCGGAACAACACGCTCGAACGAAACCGAATCGGCGTCCATCTGATGTTCACTGGAGAGACGGTAATCGCCGATAACGACATTCGAGCGGCCGAAGCGACGGGCATTCACGTCATGACGAACCCACATCAAAACGCGGTCGTCGGGAACCACGTCCGGAATAACCCGACGGGAATCCGAACCGAGGGATGGAACTCCTACGTTGCCGATAACGTTGTCGTCGATAACGGCCTCGGGATGACGACGGAGGCTGGCAACTCCATCTACGAGCACAACGTCATCGTCGGCAACGAGGTTGGGATCCGTGCGACCCACTACTTACCGGCCAACCGAGTCCTCGCGAACGATTTCGTCGATAACGACCGTCACGTGCAGGCACGCCGTGGGACGCTGCGAATCTGGACTCACGACGGCGTGGGTAACTACTGGCACGGGACAGTCGGTGACGTAGACGAGAGTTCGGCCGATGACGGCGAGCCAGTCGTCTTCAGTCGGTCTTACTCGGCGACAGATCCCATCGACAGCCGGCTTCACCGAAGTGGTGGGTCACCGACGCTCGCACAGGCACCTCTGTTTGACGAGCTGGCAACTCTCGAGGGCACCGTCTCCGGAATGCGCGAGGCGAGCGTCGTGGATACGGCCCCCCGCTGCACGCCAGCAAATCCCGGTCGTCTGGAGGCAGCGGGTATCGAGCCGGTGGAGTACGAATGTGGTGTGTCTCACCCCTAGCGGCGTTCAGTCCTATTTGCTCGATCAGCCCAGGTGCAGTCAACGGGTTTCCACCTCTGAGTCGACGCTTGGAACGGTACCAGAGCGGCCTCCCGGTCCCGGCATCTTCCACTCAAAGGTCTATCTCCCGGTTTCGGAGAGCAGCACCCACAGCGACAGCGCTCGGTGACTCCGATTGTCAGTCTGATTGATCCGAGAGAGTGATAGGCGGACCGTACGGTGGTCGGCTCGAAAACCGCGAAAAACGGCCGTCGCTACTCGTCGGCTTCGGCGTCGGCCTCGAGTTCTTCGACGATCTCGTCTGCGTCGACGTCGGCGTCTTCGAGTGCCGCCTCGAGGTCGCCCATGCCGCCGCCACCGCCCATCATGCCACCGAGGCCGCCCATCGGGCCCATGCCTTCGATGACTTCCTGGACGACGATGCGGTCGACGCCGATCTGGTCGATGATCTCCTGACCGATCTGCTGCTTGCCCATCATCCACTGCTGGTTCATGGTCATCTGCGGGGTGGCCTCGAGGTAGAGGCTCTCCTTCTCGACGAGTTCCGTCTCGAACTCGGGCTCGGCGGGTTCGTCGTCGTCTTCTTCGTCCTCGTCAGGCTCGACGGGAACTTCCTCTTCGACTTCCTCGGTCTCGATCCAGAGTTCGGGTTCGAAGCCGAGGTACATCTCGAACAGGCCACTGGCCTGTTCTTCGCGGTCCTCGACTTCGCCGACGATCTCGTACTCGTACTCGACGTCGTCACCCGCGAGCGGGTGGTTGAAGTCGACGCGAGCGCGTCCGCCGATGATCGTGCTGATGTAGCCCTGCTGGCCGTCGATCTGGACGTTCGCACCGGGGTAGCGGTCGTCCTCGTCGATCTTTTCGGCGCTGACGGTCTGGACGTCGTCGGGGTCGTACTCGCCGAAGGCGTCCTCGGCGGGGATCGTCACCGAGCCCTCGTCGCCGACCTGGCTGCCGACGAGCGCTTCCTCGACGCCCTCGAAGATGTGGCCTTCGCCGAGAACGATCGTTCGGGCCTTGAACTCCTGACCCTGCGCGTCGACGCCCTCTTCTTCGGCGACGTCGGGGTCGGTCGTGTCGACGAGCTGGTCGCCCTCGACGGTGTAAGCGGTGTACTCGAGTTCGACGAAGTCGCCGTAGTCGAGTCCGTCGGTTTCTGCTTCCTCGTCCGTCGCTTCGTCGTCTGCATCGACGTCATCGGCCGGTACGTCTGGCTCGGCCTCCTGATCCTCG
Source organism: Natrarchaeobaculum aegyptiacum (assembly GCF_002156705.1). NCBI lineage: Archaea > Methanobacteriati > Methanobacteriota > Halobacteria > Halobacteriales > Natrialbaceae > Natrarchaeobaculum > Natrarchaeobaculum aegyptiacum. The sequence continues at coordinate 3,775,938 of NZ_CP019893.1, read as the reverse complement.
GTCATACGTTGTACCTCCCGCCGTCGACATTTAAGTACGACGCTTTGGCTCGAGAACGACCGATTCATGGGCCCCGGTTCCGTCAGCTCGCGCATGTACGAGGTGGAAGTGAAGGTGCCGGCAGACCACGCGACCGTCCGTGACCGACTCGAGGCGGTCGCGGCAGATTCGCTGGGCCAGGTCGTGCAGGTCGACACCTACTACGACGCGCCTCACCGCGAGTTCGCCGAGACTGACGAGGCACTGCGGATTCGTCGGGAGTCGGTTTCGGGCGGCACCGTGGGCGCGAACCCACTCGAGGACGGAGCCTTCGAGAGCCGCGTCACCTACAAGGGCCCGCTGCTCGAGGACGAATCGAAGAGCCGCGAGGAGTTCGAGACTGGCGTCGACGACGGCGGGACGATGGCCGCCGTCCTCGAGCACCTCGGCTTCGACCCGGCCGCGACCGTTCGCAAGGAACGCGAGCGATACGACCTCGACGGCTACACCGTCACCCTCGACGCCGTCGACGACGTCGGCGAGTTCGTCGAAGTCGAACTCGACGTCGACCACGAGGAAGACCTCGAGCCCGCACGAGAGGGGGCCTACGACGTCCTCGAACGTCTGGACCTCGATCCGGACGACCAGATTCGGACCTCGTACCTCGGATTGCTGCTCGAGTCCTGATCGCCGGTCGCGCTATTCGATCGTGCCTGTGACGACTCGAACTCCGGCCGTTTCCCGCACTGTGATTACTCGAGGGTATTATCTGGCAGAATATGTTTCCGCAAGTTATAGAACCTCGAGTCCTCTAGGACCGCTAATGAGCGAACGGAACATCCGGGTCGAGCCGATCGACCGCCGGGCAGTCGAAGACCAGGAGGTCGAGATCGTCGAGCGAAAGGGGATCGGGCATCCGGACTCCATCTGTGACGGGGTCGCCGAGAGCGTCGCGGGCGCGCTCGCACGCGAGTATCTCGACCGCGTCGGGAAGGTACTGCACTTCAACACCGACGAAACGCAACTCGTCGCCGGCGAGGCTGCCCCGGCGTTCGGCGGTGGCGAGATCGTCGACCCGATCTACCTGCTGATCGTCGGTCGCGCGACGAAACACTACGAGGGCCAGACGATCCCGGCCGAACGGATCGCACTGACCGCCGCTCGTGAGTACATCGAAGAGGCGATCCCCCAGCTCGAGTACGGCGAGGACGTGATCGTCGACGTTCGGCTCGGCGAGGGCAGCGGTGACTTACAGGACGTCTTCGGTGAAGACGAAGTCGCGGTGCCGATGGCCAACGACACGAGCTTCGGCGTCGGTCACGCCCCGCTGAGCGAGACCGAGCAGATCGTCCTCGAGGCCGAACGACGCCTGAACGGCGAGTTTGCGGCCGAAAACCCGTATCTTGGGCCGGACGTGAAGATCATGGGCAAACGCGAGGCCGACCAGATCGACGTCACGGTCGCCGCGGCGATGGTCGACGAGTACGTTCCCGATCTCGACGCCTACGCCGACGCCGTCGAGTCGGTTCGCGAGTTCGTCGCAGAAGTCGCAAGCGAGCACACCGACCGCGAGGTAACTGTCCACGTCAACACGGCCGACGACTACGAGTCAGGGTCGATCTACCTCACCGTCACCGGTACCTCCGCCGAGCAGGGCGACGACGGCTCCGTTGGCCGGGGCAACCGTGCCAACGGCCTCATCACGCCCAACCGTTCGATGTCGATGGAGGCCACGAGCGGGAAGAACCCGGTCAACCACATCGGAAAAATCTACAACCTGCTGTCGACCGAGATCGCCGAGGAGGTCGTCGCAGAGGTCGACGGCATCCGCGACCTGCGCGTCCGTCTCCTGAGCCAGATCGGTCGCCCGATCGACCAGCCCCACGTCGCCGACGTCCACGTCGTCACCGAAGAGGGCGTCGCCCTCTCGGACGTCCAGGCAGACATCGAGGCGATCGTCGACGCAGAACTCGCGAACGTCACCGAGATCACCCGTAGCGTGATCGAGGGCGAACTCACGACGTTCTGATCGGCCGATCGATTTTCCCGGTTCGATCACGCCCCGATTCTGGCGCTCGAGTCGCCGTCTACAGGCGGAGCAGGCCGAGTGCCTCGGGGCTTGACCCCGAGGCGGTTCACTCAGAAAGCTGGCCGACGGTCGACCGGACGGCGGCGACGCTCTCGCGCTGTTCCCGGGTCGACTCCGTGATGGCCTCGAGTTCGTTCCGGAGGTCGTTCATCTCCTCGACTGCGGTGTCGACGGTAGCGGCGATCTCCTCGCTCCCGGCCGACTGTTCGTCGATCGCATCTGCCACCTCGTCGACCCCGATAGCAACGTCCTCGACCGCGTCTGCGATCTCGTCGAGCCGGTTCAACGTCCCTTCGACGCGATCGACCCCCTCGTCGATCCGGTCGGTCGTCGTCTCGAGGCTCCCGGCGGTCTCTTCGATTTCGCGTTGAACGTCTGCGATCGTCGTTTCGATGCGGCTGGCCTGTTTCTGGGTGTCTTCGGCCAGCGATTTCACCTCGCTCGCGACCACGGCGAAGCCGACACCTTCCTCACCAGCGTGTGCAGCCTCGATCTGGGCGTTCAGTGCGAGGATATTCGTCTGTCTGGCGATGTCGTCGATCACGTCGACGATGGCCTCGATTTCGTCGATACTCCCCTGTAGCGAGGTCATGTCCGCCGAAACTGCGCCAGCAGCGTCGGAGACGGCGTTCATCGTCTCGATGGCGTCACCGGCGTTGGCGGACCCGGCGGCAGCGAGTTCGGCCGCTTCGTCGCTGGTTTCCCGAACGTTTCCGGTGGTCGAGGCGATCTCTTCGATCGTCGCACTCTGGTTCGAGACCTCGGTGGCGATCGTCTCCATCCGTTCGGTCTCTTCGACGCCGAGTTCGTGAATGCGATCGATGCTCGAGGCGATCGACTCGGTGTGGCTCTCGAGATCGACGACTTCCGACCGGACTTCCTGTGAGACCGTCTCCTGTAACTGCTCGTAGGCCTGTTGCTGGTGGACGAAGTCGCTGACGTCGGGGGTTGCTTCGAACGCACCGATGGCGTTCCCGTCCGGGTCCCGAAGGGGGACGGCGTACACCTGATAGTAGCGATCGGAGTGGGGGACGGTACGCGTGTCGTCTTCTCGGACCGGTTCGTTCCGCCTGACGACCGTCTCTGCGAGCGTCTCCGACTGCCCGTCGGTTTCGAAGATATCGTAGGCATTCGCGCCCAGGACGTCTCCTGCGGACGAGCCGTTCAATTCCTCCATCGCGGGGTTCCAGTTCGTGATTTCACCGTCTGCTGCGACCACGAACGCCCCCTCCGGAAACGCCGCGATGAGCTGTGTGTACAGCGATCGCCAGAAGTCCCGTTCGGCGCGAAGTCGTTCGCACTCGTCGCCTTCCTCGAGTGACTCGAGAAACGGCTTCGCGAGCGCTTCCTCTCCCTGACTGCCCTGAATCTGTTGATTCCCGCTACGGATAGCCGCGTTACTCATTGTCCGAGAGAGTAGCCTCGAAACGTATAGTCACTCTGGCCGTTATTGTAACGGCTCAATCACTTCACACAACCGGCGGCCAGCGACGAAGCGATCGGATTGTTTCCTGTCTGGGGTCCTGTCCTCGCTGGCTGTTCCGTCGACCGCTCGAGTCGTCACTGGCACGACCGTCGCGCCTGTGACTTGCCCCTCGCAATGCCCTTATATGCGCAACCATCTACACGTTGCTATGCATCCCCCCGGCGCCGATACGGTCCTCGTCCGTCACGGCGACCTGAACACGAAGAGCACCCCCGTCAAGCGCCAGATGGAAGGGACCCTCGTGGAGAACGTCGAGGCCCTCCTTTCGGACCGGTCGATCCCCGGCGACGTCGAACGCCGCTGGAACCGGCCGCTGATTCACACGACCGAAGACGCCATCGAAGACGCGACAGCGGCCGTGACCGACGCATTCGGCGTCGTCTCCGCGAGCCCCTGTCGGACCGTCAGTACCGAGAAAGCACAGATCATCGAGGTACTCGCCGAGATTGCAGACGCGTGTTACGACGGGGGAACCTTCGCCGTCGACGCCCGTCGTTCCGACAAGTCCCTCCCCTACAGCAGCGACGACCTCGCGCGGGAGGGTGGCACGGCAATCTGGGAGGCCGTCGAGGACGACTTCGAGCCCGCGGTCGACCTCGACGATCCGGACCTCACCTTCGGCGTCGAGGTGCGTGACGAATCGGCGTTCGTCTACCTCGAGACCGTCGACGGACCGGGTGGCCTGCCGCTTGGTTCTCAGGAGCGCGTTGTTGCGACGGTCAGCGGTGGGATCGACTCCCCGGTAGCGGCCTACGAGATGATGACTCGCGGGAGTCCGATCGTCCCGGCGTACGTGTCACTCGGTGACTACGGCGGAATCGACCACGAGGCGCGTGCGATGGAGACCGTCCGGACCCTCTCACAGTACGCGCCGAATCAGGAGATGCAGGTCTACCGCATTCCGGGGGGCGAGACGGTGGACCTGCTCGTCAGCGAGATGGAGAAGGGACGGATGCTCTCGTTGCGGCGCTTTTTCTACCGCGCGGCGGAAGTGCTTGCCGAGCGCGTCGACGCCCACGGCATCGTCACTGGCGAGGCCGTCGGTCAGAAGTCCAGCCAGACGATGCAGAACCTCGCGGTGACGAGTCAGGCCACGGACCTGCCGGTCCACCGGCCGCTGCTCACCCGGGACAAACAGGATATCGTCGCTCAGGCTCGCGAGATCGGCACGTTCTCACAGGCGACGATCAACGCCGGTTGCAATCGCGTCGCACCCGACATGGTCGAGACCAACGCCCGGCTGGACCGCCTGCTCGAGATCGAACCCGACGACCTGTTCGAGCGCGCCGAGGAAGCCGCGTTGAACGCCGATCTGGTCGAACCCTAGGGAAATCGCTCGTCGTCTCTCTTTCTGGCCTCGCGGGACCGCAGCCGAGAGGCGAAACCAACATTAGGTGACCGCTCGCAGGTACGCGCAGTGACGCGCGTCTGCCTGATCGGGGACCCCGACTACACCTTGCAGTACGAGCTCCTCTCTCGAGAGACGTCTCGCGAAGCGCTGGCGACGTACGATCTGACGCGACCGTTCGAGAACTCGCTCGCGGTCAGGACCGTCAGCGTCGGCGCGGCTATCTCGTTGCTCAACGACCTCCAGTGGTACCTCACCCGGTTCGTCGACGAGGCCCTCGTCCTCGAACCGAGCGTCAGCGACGAGGAGTGGCTCTCGAGAGCGCTCGCGACGGACCTTCGAAACGGGGACGTGACGCCGGCCGAGACGGCCGAATTTTGCAAGATCTACGGCCTCGAGGTGGTGGGTGAGCCGGCGGGCCCCGGTTCCGACGGCGAGACCGACTCCGGACCGGAGTCAGCGGCTGCGGAATCGGAGCCCCGATCCACCGAGGCTGACGACGAGGAAGCCACGTCGGCCAGGAGGCAGGGGGCGACTCGTCGACTCGTCGAACCGCTTTACGTTCGACGAACGGGCGGGAAACTGCCCGAGTACGACCTGCGGGACGTCGACGAGACGCTGGTCGTTCGGGTGACAGAAGACGAGTACGCCTGACGATTCTCTGTCCTCGTGACCGCACCGATCAGTCGAACAGTCCAGTCGAGAGGTATCGCTCGCCGCTGTCCCAGAAGACCGTGACCACGAGCGGGCAGTCCTCGGCGGTACTCCCACCGCCGTCGGCTTCCGTCGTAGCGGGTTCGTCGAACGCACTCGAGGTGCTGGGGCACTCGAGGTCGGGATCGGCGATTTCCTCGGCGACCTGCTTGGCGACGAGGCTCGTGGCACCGCTGGATTGCCCGACGAGCATGCCCTCTTCGCGGGCGAGTCGACGGCACTCCTCCTCCGCGTCCTCGAGCCTGACGGTCTCGACGCGGTCGATCAGGTCGCGGTCGAGGTTGTCGCTGACGAATCCGGGTCCCATCCCCTGGAAGTCGTCGGAGCCGGGTTCGCCGGTCGAAAGAACCGGGTTCCGTTCGGGTTCGACGGCGACGATTTCGACGTCCGGGAACTGCTCGCGGAGTCGCCGACCGGTCCCCGAGAGGGTTCCACCGGTTCCGACGCCGGCGACGAACGCGTCGATCTCGCGGTCGCCGACCTGCTCTATGATCTCGACGCCGGTCGTCTCGTAGTGGGCCTCCGGATTCGCCGGGTTCTCGAACTGGCCCAGTTGAACCGCGCCCTCGGCCTCGAGTTCGTCAGCCCGCTCGCGGGCGTCGGTCATGTCGCCGTCGACCAGCTCGAGCTCTGCGCCGTAGGCGCCCATGATCTGCTGGCGCTCTTCTGATTTGTCCGCGGGCATGACGATCGTCAGATCGTAGCCCCGGGCCGCGGCGACGAGTGCCAGCCCGATGCCGGTGTTGCCGCTGGTGGGTTCGACGAGCCAGTCGCCCGGTTCGATTACCCCCTCGCGTTCGGCCGTCCGGATCATCTCGAGAGCCGGTCGGTCCTTGGCCGAGCCGGCCGGGTTGAACCACTCGAGTTTGGCGGCGACGGTCGCCCCGGGTGGCGACTCGATCTCCACGAGCGGCGACCCGATCGTGTCCAGAATACTGCCGTTCATTATCCGGCGATAGACGGCGGAGGCATAAACCGGTGCTGGACGACGGCAGGCGGTGCCGGTGTCCCGGTTGCCCCGAAACATGGCCGTTAAGCCGCCCGAGCCGCAAGGCAGGGATATGAGTCTCGAAACCATGCAACCGAATCCCACGTGGGACGCCGCCTCCTACGAGGACGCCGTCGACACGCTCGAAGCACACGCCGACGATGTCGTCTACAGGGTCTGGGGTGGCGACTGGTGTAAAGACTGCCGACGCCTCCTCCCCGATTTCGGGGCCGCACTCGAGGCGGCCGGGGTTCCCGACGACCGAATCGACGAGATCGCGGTCGACCAGGACAAGCAGGGCCCGGGCGTCGACGAGTACGGCATCGAGTACATTCCGACGATCGTGGTCGAGCACGCGCCCGCCAGCGCGGATAGAGACGAGGGCGAGGAGATCACCCGGTTCGTCGAGGACGAGGACCTGCCGCCGGCGACCTGGCTCGCGCAGGAACTCGAGGACGAACTGTAGCTGTTTCGTTCGCTGTCGAGTACGTCGTCGCCGCTTTTCCGTTGTGGCTCCAGCAAACTGCTCCGGATCGGATTACTCGACTCGCGTGACGCCGGTCACCAGGAACTGCGTACCACCGGCGTCGCTCTCCTCGAGTGTGATGTCCCACCCGTGAGCCTCGACGACGGTGAGAACGATATCGAGGCCGAGTCCCGTCCCGCCGTCGCCACCCGAGTAGCCGCGCTCGAGGACGCGTTCGCGTTTCTCCGGCGGAATACCGGCCCCATCGTCTTCGACGACGAATCCGTCCTCGATACCGGAGACCGCGATTTCGATCGCACCCGTGAGTGTTCCCTCCGTCTCACTCCCCGCAGATTCACCCGCTGTGCCGTGTTCGACTGCGTTTCGAAACAGGTTCTCGAAGATCGTCTGCAACTGATCTTCGTCCGCGAGGATCGTGGTCTCTGCCGCCGAGTTCACGAACGTCGCATCTGGTGCGTCGATGACGGCCCACGCATCGTCAGCAACGTCTCCCACCGAGACCGGAGTGAGGGCCCCGGTGTCGTTTCCTCTCTGGGCGAGCGTCAACATCGACTCGACGATCTTCTCCATTCGCTCGAGTGACGTCTGGATCTCTTCGACGTGGACCTGTTCGTCGGTCGGGACGCTCGACTCGAGCAGTTCGAGACGGCCCGTCGCGATCTGGAGTGGGTTCCGAAGGTCGTGACTGACGACGTCCGCGAACGCCTCGAGCTGTTCGTTCTGGTTCTGCAGGAGCTCGAACTGTCGACGGCGAGTGATGAGGTTGTCGAGACGGCGAAAGAGGATCGTCGGCTGGACGGGGGCATCCACTACCTCGTCGATCAGTGGTCGTTCGCCGCTGGGGCCGGTGGTCAGAAGTGACTCGTCGAGTCGTGTTCCCGCACGTCGGAGTAAGACGACCGGCGTGAACTCCAGTCGGTCTTCGTCATCGGGTGTCTCGATTACGTCCCGGGAAGAGGCGAACGACCGATCGTCTACCAGCACGAGATCGCCCGACAGCTCGCTCGCGTCCGTCGTGACGACGTACCGGCGCTCGAGGATCGTCTGAAGCGCCTCCCTGTTAGCATCGTCGTCGACGAGTAACTGGACTGTCGCCGCCGTGTCCGCACTCCCGCCTGTGTTGCTCACGCCCACCCACCACCGGGAGGAGACGAACCGTCGCTGTCGGCCCGGTCACCTCCAGCCGGCTGCAGGATCGGGTGGCCGATGCGAGCGTTGCAGTTGCCTTCTGTTACGACGTGGATGCGCAGTCGTGGGTGCCGAAAAATCGGGCGGTGCAGGACGGTCACAGGAAACCGTTGGGCGGTTCGCACTTCGAGCTATCGGCCATCGTCGTGGGTCAGGTCCAGCCGGGGCGTCCCTTCGAGGAGCCCGCTGATTCCCGAGAACGGTTCGCCGACGGCGATCCCGTCCGGTGTGATTTCGAACTCGCGCATCGTTCGTTCGAACCGCCCCGCTCGCTTCTTCAGGACGCCAATTCCTTTCTCGAGTGCGCCGTCAACCTCGACGTAGTTGACAAAGAGGATATTGTCCGCGATGTAACTGATGTTCGCGCTCGAGGCGCTCGGAATTCCCGTGATCTGATCGGTTTCGTCGACGAGAATGACGGCCACGTTTCGGTTCTTGAGGTACCGGATCAACGCGTGGAGTTTTCGACCGAGTTCGACCTGCTCACCCTGTATCGAGACTTTGTAGCCATCGACGCCGTCGATCACCACGAGTTTGGTCCCATCGGCGTCGATACGATCTGCTACCTGTCGGGCGAACGCCTCGGGAGAGAGTGTAAGCGGTTCGACCGGTACGATCGAAAGCTCGTCAGCGGCCCGCTGCTCGCGAATGGGTATCCCGATCGCCTCCGCCCGGTGGAGGAAAGTTTTCGGGGACTCTTCGAACAGGTACGCTACCGGGCTGCCACCCCGCGTCGCCGCCGCGGAGAGAAACTGCATCGCCGTCGTCGTCTTTCCGACGCCAGTCGGTCCGCTGATGAACGTCGCGGTCCCACACTCGAGACCGCCTTCGAGAAGTGCGTCCAGTTCGTCCACCCCTGCCGACAGCAGTTCGGGCCCAAACGTCCGTTCGTTCGGTTCGGGAATCAGGCTTGGATGAATCTCGAGCCCCGATGCCGTGATTTCCAGGCCATGGGTTCCATCTCGCTGACCGATCCCGCGGTGTTTCGGGACAGTTATTCGCCGTCCGCCAGTACCTCGCTCGAGTTCGACGATTCCATCGCTCAGTGATCGGATTTCGTCGTCGGCCCTGGACGGTTCGTCCGTTTTCGTTGCGATCACGGTCGTCCCGCGTCCCTTTAGAAAACGCATAAACGAGATCAGCCGCCGGCGAAACTGGTACTCGGAGGGCTCGATGTACTGCAGTTGTGAGATGGGATCGAGTAGCACGCGGTCCGGGTTGATCTCCTCGATGGCGTCTCTGATCTCTTCGATAAACCGATCCGACTCCACGTCTCGTGCGTCGACGAGGTCGTAGGTGCTGTCGCCGTCGAAGAAACCGGAATCCGGCCCGAGGTCCAGAAACTCAGTTCCCGTCAGATCGATCCCGAAACTCGCTGCGTTGGCCAGTATCTCGTCGGCAGATTCCTCGCCGTGAACGAACAGCGTCGTATCGCCGTTGGTGAGTCCTTCCTCGAGATATTCGCTTCCGAGGAGCGTCTTCCCGGTTCCTGCCCGACCGACGACGAGATAGAGACGACCAGTAATGAGTCCCCCGTTGAGAAGTTCGTCGAGACCAGAAACGCCAGTCTCGATCGTCTTCAGGGTCGATTCCATGGTAACACCCTATCGGGGATGACCAGCGGTATAATACTTCTGTCCAACAGGGAAGGAGGTCGGTTTCTGCGGCCACGAACGCGACCTCGAGTGGCAGTGATACGATTACAGGCCGAGGCCGACGTTTCGCTCGAATACGGAACCGCCTGTCTCCGTAACCGGGGAGTCGACTGCCAGCGTCAAACGACACCCATCGTCGCTCCAGAAACTGCCCTAGAAGGGGCTCGTCGGCCCGTCAGTCGACGATTCGAACGAGGGCGAACCATTATCCTCGAGCCATTCCACGGCCTCCTCGACATCGTGCGTGGGCGGTGAACACGTCCGTCCTCGACAGACGTACAGCGTGGGGTCGCCGTCCCGTGCCTCCCGCCCGGCCCAGATGGGCGGGGCATCCTCGAGCCCCAGTTCTTCGAGCCAGCCCTCGAGTTCGTCGTCCGTCGGCGGTCGGCGAGCGAACAGCCTGTCGGGGACGTACCGCGACACGAACGCCGCGCGCCACTCGTCGGGGAGGTTCGGGGCGGCGACGGTCACCTCGACCGATCCCGTCTCGAGACGGTCGGCGGCCAGACAGAGCGTCACGTGCTGGAGGGGGTTCGACTCGAGGCGGTTCGCGTGGGTCTCGAGGACGCCCGCGGCAATCGACTCGAAGTCCTCGTCGGAAAACCCGTCCAGTGCGAGCAGCGTCTCGACGGCGACGCCGGCGGCCGAGGGCGTCGACTGGTCCGTGAGTTCCTGCGGGCGCGTCACGAGTGACTCGCCGCTCTCGGGGGTGAAGTACAGCGTCTCGTGGGCGTCGTCCCAGAACTCGTCCTCGATGGTCCGGGCGAGGTCGAGCGCGAACGTGAGGTGGTCGACGTCGCCGGTCGCCTCGTAACAGCCGAGTGCGCCGCGGGCGAGGAAGGCGTAGTCCTCGAGGTAGCCGTCGACCTTGACGTTCTCGTCTTTGTACCGGCGCGAGAGGCGTTCAGCGTCGTCGTCCCAGAGCTTTTCGCGGACGAATTCGAGGGCGTCGACGGCCATCCCGGCGTAGTCGTCCTCACCGAGCACCAGTGCGGCTTCAGCACAGGTCGCGATCATCAGCCCGTTCCAGCCGGCGAGGACCTTCTCGTCCCGGCTGGGACGCGGGCGCTCCTCGCGGGCGTCGAACAGGGCCTCGCGAGCCTCCTCGAGTCGCTCGCGGACCCCATCGGGCTCGAGGTCGTGCTCCGCGGCCAGGTCGTCGACCGAGCGAACCCGGTTGGGCTGGTTCGTCCCCTCGAAGTTGCCGGACGCGGTGATATCGTACCGATCACAGAAGAGGTCGGCCGTCGTTTCGTCGCCGACGACCCCGTGGACCTCTTCGGGTGTCCAGACGTAGAAGACGCCCTCCTCGCGGTCTCCCGTCTCCGGGTCCTCGCTCTGGGCGTCGAGCGTCGAGAAGAAGCCGCCTTCCTCGTGGGTGAGTTCACGGTCGACGAACGCGAGGGTGTCACGGACGACCTCGGCGTAGCGGTCGTCGCCTGTCAGCTGGTAGCCCGCGAGGAACGCCCGCGGAATCTCGGCGTTGTCGTACAGCATCTTCTCGAAGTGGGGCACCGTCCAGTCGCGGTCGACGCAGTAGCGGTGGAACCCACCGCCGACGTGGTCGTACAGGCCGCCGGCGGCCATCGCATCGAGGGACGCCTCGAGTACCGCCCGGTACTGTTCGTTTCCGGTCCGGTCGGAGGCACGGGCGAGCGCGCGCAGTCGCGAGGGCTGGGGGAACTTCGGCCCGTCGGAACCGAAGCCGCCGTGCTGGCGGTCGGCGCTCCGCACTGCGCCGTCGGCCGCAGACTCGAGGACCGCACTCGACGGTGGCTCGGTCCCGCGGACCGAGTCCGGCGTCTCCTCGAGCTGATCTCTGGCGGCGTCGGTCCACTGGTCGGCCCGGCGTTCCATCTCTGCGCGGTCATCGGGGTCGGCCCACGAGTCGGCGAGTCGCCGACAGATGTCGAGGAAGCCGGGCTGTCCTCGTTTCGCGGTCTTCGGGAAGTAGGTCCCCACGTGGAACGGCTTCCCCTCGGGTGTGAGCCAGGCCGACAGCGGCCAGCCGCCGCGGCCGGTGACCAGCTGACAGACGGTCATGTAGATGCTGTCGACGTCGGGACGTTCCTCACGGTCGACTTTGATCGGAACGAACTCCTCGTTCAACAGGTCGGCGACCTCCTCGTCGGCGAAGCTCTCTTCCTCCATGACGTGACACCAGTGACACGCCGAGTAGCCGACCGAGAGAAAGATCGGAACGTCCCGCTCGCGAGCCGCTTCGAGGGCCTGCTCGTCCCAGGGCTGCCAGTTGACGGGGTTGTCCGCGTGCTGGCGCAGGTAGGGACTCTCTTCCTCGTCGAGGCGGTTTCGTTCGGTGGGTTGATCCATGTCCCGGCTACGGCCAGCGATAATAAAAGCCCGTGGTATATTACTAAGGGGATCAGTCAGTGTAAACAGTCAGGGGAGGCCGACGCGAATTTGTTCACCGACCGTTGCGGCGTTGCCTTACCGTCGGTGATCGTGGCCAGCGAGTACGAGTACACACTTTCTCAGACTATCGCGCGGGACCGGCGTCGGGCGCGAAGTCGTCGACCAGTGACTCGAGCGTCCGATCCATCGACTCGACGGTACTGGCCTGTGATTCGACCTCGTCGGCGATGACGCCCGTGTCCTCGGCGATGCTCTCGGCACTGGCGACCGTCTGGTCGACCATGCTCGCGACCTCCTCGGTGCTCGAGGCCTGTTCGTCCGTCGCGGCCGCAACCTCGTCGATGCCTGCGGAGACCTCGCCGACGGTGTCGTGGATGTCCTCGAGGATCTCGACGGCGCGTTCGACCGACTCGATGCCACGTTCGATCCGGTCGTTGTTCTCGTCGAGGCTCGTCACCGCGGCGTCGGTCTTCTCCTCGACGTCTCTGATCATTCGCTCGATTTCGCCCGCACGTTCCTGTGAGTCTTCTGCCAGCGACTTGACCTCTGATGCGACGACGGCGAACCCGTCACCCGACTTGTCGGCGTGGGCAGCCTCGATCGATGCGTTGAGCGCGAGCAGATTCGTCTGGTCGGCGATGTTGTTGATAACCGCGACGATCTGGTCGATCTCCTCGACGCTCTCCTGGATCGCCGTCACGTCCTCGGTGACCTCGGTCGCAGCATCCTGTATCGCTTCCATCGCGGTGCCGACTTCCGTCGCCGATTCCTGTCCCTCCTCGGCGAGTTCTCGTGCCGTCTCGCCGGCAGCGGCGACCTCCTCGGAGGAGGACGCAATCTCCTCGACCGACGCCGAGAGACTCGAGGTCTCGTCGGCGACGTGCATTACCGCGTCGTACTGTTCGTTCGCTTCAGCGTGGATCTCCTCGAGTCGATCGCTGATCTCGGTGATCCCCCGTCCCATCTCGGCGATGGATCGCTGGAGGTCGTTGGCGCGACTCTCGTCGTAGCTTCCCGCCGTGTCGATGTCGTCGATCGCGTCGGTGTCGACCTCCGACATCTTCCCGTCGATGACGCGATCGTCGCCAGGGCCACTACCGTACGACATTGCCTCGCTCCGTTAGCGATCGCCGGGTGGTCTGCCACTCAGAACTGACGGTCCAGGAACAGGTATCGTCTATCACTTCTGGAAAGACACGAGCAGTGATGAATAAACCTTTTCCCCCACTAATGGGATTCCCACACAATATTTAATCGGTGATCGACAGATCTATCCAGTAGCTATCACAGCCACCCGGACGAACCCTCATGGTTTCGTCAGTCCGTTGCTACTGACCGGGTCGGCTACGGATCCTCCTACGTCAAAAAATCGTTTTGATCGCACACGACTGCACGTCGGCGCAGTCGAAATCGAATCAGAAACTCGAGGCGTTCTCGAGTCTAGTTCAGTTCTTCGTTGAGCAGGCGGCGGAGCACGAGGTGGAGGACGCCGCCGTTCTCGACGTACTCGACGGCCATCGGCGTGTCGACCTGTGCGGTCACCGTGAACTCGGTGACGTCGCCGTCGTCGTCTTCGGCGGTGACGGTCAGTTCGGCGTTGGGCTCGAGGCCGTCTTCGAGACCGGAGATCTCGTAGTACTCGTCGCCCTCGAGGCCGAGTTCCTCCCAGCCCTCGCCGTCTTCGAACTGCAGGGGCAGGACGCCCATGCCGATGAGGTTGTCACGGTAAATGCGCTCGTAGCTCTTGCCGATGGTCGCGCGGATGCCCAGCAGGTCCGTGCCCTTGGCGGCCCAGTCACGGCTCGAGCCGGTCCCGAGTTCCTCGCCGGCCATGACGATCAGTGGCGTGTCGTCCTCGCGGTAGCGCTCGGAGGCCTCGAAGACGGTGGTCTCCTCGCCGGTCGGGTGGTGGATGGTGTAGCCACCCTCTTTCCCGTCGAGCATCTCGTTTTCGATGCGGACGTTCGCGAACGTACCGCGCATCATGACCTCGTGGTTCCCGCGGCGGGAGCCGTAGGTGTTGAACTCGTGGGGTTCGACGCCGCGCTCTTTGAGCCACTGGCCGGCCGGCAGGTCCTCGCTGAACAGGCCGGCTGGGCTGATGTGGTCGGTCGTGACCGTGTCGCCGAGAGTCATGAGCGCGCGAGCGTCGTCGACGTTGTCGACGCCGGGCTTCTCGAGTGGGAAGTCCTGGAAGAACGGCGGCTCGCGGATGTAGGTCGACTCTGGGTCCCAGTCGTAGACGTCGCCCGTGGGTGCGTCGAGGGCCTCCCAGCGCTCGTCGCCCTCGTAGACCGAGGCGTACTTCTCCTCGAACATTTCGGGGGAGATGCTGTCGTGGATCGTCTGGCGGATCTCTTCGGTGTCCGGCCAGATGTCCTCGAGGTAGACCTCCTCGCCGTCGTCGTTCGTGCCGATCGGTTCGTTCTCGAGGTCGATGTCCATCTTGCCGGCGAGACCGTAGGCGACGACCAGCGGCGGGGATGCGAGGTAGTTGGCCTGAATCTTCGGGTGGATGCGGGCCTCGAAGTTACGGTTCCCCGAGAGAACACTCGTCGTCCAGAGGTCGTGTCGGTCGATGGCGTCCTCGATGGGCTTCGGGAGCGGACCGGAGTTCCCGATACAGGTCGTACAGCCGTAGCCGACGACGTGGTAGCCCAGCTCTTCGAGGTCCTCGAGCAGTCCAGAGCGCTCGAGATACTCCGTGACGACGCGGCTGCCGGGTGCGAGACTCGTCTTGACGTAGTCGGGCACCTCGAGTCCCTGCTCGGCCGCGTTGCGGGCCAGCAGGCCAGCGCCGACCATCACGGACGGGTTCGAGGTGTTCGTACAGGAGGTGATCGCGCTGACGAGGACGTCGCCGTGACCGATCTCTACTTCGGTGCCGTCCTCGAGTTCGACGGGAACCTTCTCGTCGAGTGCGAGACCGGGACCGGCCTCGCCCGAGTCGGCTGCGACGCCGCCGCCGTCACCGATTGCGGGTTCGCCGCCGGGGCCGAGAACGCCCTGCTCTTCGAGCAGGTTCGGGAAGTGCTCGTCTAAGTCGCCCATCGGGATGCGCTGGTGGGGCTTCTTGTGACCGGCGAGGCTGGGTTCGACCTCGCCGAGGTCGAAGTCGACGGTTTCGGTGAACTCGGGGTCCTGCTCGCCGAAGAGGCCCTGTGCCTCGAGGTATTCGCGGATGAGTTCGATGTGTTCCTCGTCGCGACCCGTCAGCTCGAGGTACTCGAGGGTCTTCTCGTCGACGGGGAACATGCTGATCGTCGAGCCCTGCTCGGGGGCCATGTTCGAGATGGTCGCGCGGTCGGCGACCGAGAGCTGGGAGACGCCGGGGCCGTAGAACTCGACGAACTTGTCGACCACGCCGACCTCGCGAAGGCGCTCGGTGATGTGGAGCACGAGGTCGGTCGCCGTCGCGCCCTCTGGAAGTTCACCGGAGAGGCGAACGCCGACGACTTCGGGCAGGGACATGTTGATCGGCTGACCGAGCAGTGCGGCTTCTGCTTCGATGCCACCGACACCCCAGCCGACGACGCCGATACCGCCGATCATCGGGGTGTGGCTGTCCGTGCCAACGAGCGTGTCCGGGTAGAGCCACTGGTCGCCGTCCTCTTCGCGCTCGTGGACGACGCGGCCGAGGTGCTCTAAGTTGACCTGGTGGACGATGCCGGTGCCCGGCGGAACGACGTTGAACTCGTCGAAGGCCTGCTGGGCCCACTTGATCGCGCGGTAGCGCTCCTCGTTGCGCTCGTACTCGATTTCGACGTTCTGCTCGTAGGCGTCCTCGGTGCCGAAGTGGTCGACCTGAACGCTGTGGTCGATCACGAGGTCACAGGGGACTTCGGGCTCGACGACCGTCGGGTCGACGCCCTTGCGGTCTGCGGCGGAGCGAAGCGCTGCGAGGTCGACCACTGCGGGAACGCCGGTCAGGTCCTGCAGGACGACTCGCGAGACCGTAAACGGCACTTCGGCGTCCGGCACGTCCGGCTCCCACGAGGCTGCTGCGCGAACCGAGTCTGCGTCGATCTGCCCGCCGTCGGCGTTGCGCAGCACCGACTCGAGCAGGATACGGATGCTCACCGGCAGTTTGTCGAGATCACAGAGGCCCTTCTCCTCGAGGACCGTCAGGTCGGCGATCTTGTACGTTTCTCCGTCGTGTTCGAACTCCCGGATGGCATCCGAGAACTCCGTCGTCGACATACCGGCGGCTATGGCCCCCTTGCATTTGAAACTGCCGAGAACGGTTCGAAGCGACCTTATAAGCCCCATATTTGACGAGTTATTTGTCGCAACCAGAAGAATTAGGAGTGGTCACTCCCACCACCGTCGTCTCGATCCAGCGTCGGTTCGACGACCGACGATCGATATCGCGCCGCTCGGGTTTTCTCGACGCCGTTCGTGACTGGCGACGAAGCGCCAACCGGGGCGGTCCGTGAACCGACCGGTCGGATATCTTTCACTTGTCTCGGAACATGTCTCAGAAGGCAGAACTTACCTGCCGCGGACGTACTCGACGAACGCGAATCCGTCCCGGTCGTCGCGAGATACCTCACGGAACGCACTCCTGTCCCACGCCGGGAATCTGGTGTCTCCCTCCGGGGCGGCAGCGACTTCGGTGACGATCAGGCGGTCGAGCGCCGGCAGGAACTGTTCGTAGACGGTCGCACCACCGGCGACGAAGATCCGGTCTGCGTCCTCGTGATGCTCGTGCGCCGCCATCTCGGCTTCCTCGAGTGCCGCCTCGAGACTTCCGGCAGTAACGGCGTTCTCGGGCGTCTCGAGGTCACGACTCGTCAGGACGATCGTCGTCCGGCCCGGCAGGGGCTCGCCGAGGGTCTCGACGATTCCCTCGTAGGTTACACGACCCATGATCACCGGGTGATCCATCGTCGTCTCCTTGAAGTGCTGGAGGTCCTCGGGGAGGTGCCACGGCATCTCACCGTCGACTCCGATGACGCCGTTATCGGCGACGGCGACGATCCCGACGAGTTCCAGATCGGTCTCGATGATCGGATCTGCCGTCGCCGCGTCGCCTCCCGCGTCGGTCATTCGGCCACCGAGAACGCGATTCCGTCGTGGGATTCGTAGTCGACCAGTTCGACGTCCTCGTAGGCCAGCTCGTCGATCGAGACGTCGGCCACCTCGAGGGTCGGGCGGTCGAGCGGTTCTCGCGAAAGTTGCTCGAGCAGCCCGGGGACGTGATCCAGTCGTTCGTCACCCTCGTCCTCCGCCGGCGCTTCGGACTCGAGCCACTCGCGGATCTCGCGGTACTCCTCGCGGTCGTCGACGTCGGCGAGTCGAGTCTGGAGGGTCTCGAGGTTGTCGGCGTACCACGCCCCGCGGTCGCCGCGGCCGCAGTAGACGTGGGCGTCGACTACGGTGTGGCCGAACGTGCCGGGCTCGAAGCCGGTCTGCTGGGCGACGACGGTCGTCAGGAGGGAGTACGCTGCGATGTTGAACGGGACGCCGAGTGCGATGTCGCCCGAGCGCTGGGTGAGGTGACAGTTGAGCCGGTCGCCCTGAACGTTGAAGACGAACGTGTAGTGACACGGGGGGAGCGTCGAGACGGCGGCGTTCGCGGGATGCCAGGCGTTGACGACGAGCCGGCGGGAGTTCGGCGAGTCGGAGAGCGCGTCGATCACGTACTGGAGCTGGTCGAAGGTTCGGCGGCCCTCCGCTTCCTCGGTGACCCAGCGCTGGTCTGCGTCGGGCCAGGTCTCACCTTCGAGGTGTGCCCCTGCCTCCGGAATCGGGTAGCGTCGCCAGAAGCGCCCGTAGGCGGTGTCGAGGCGACCTTCGTCGTCGGCCCAGGCGTCCCAGATCTTCGTCTCCTCGCGAAGGTCCCGGATGTGTTCTTCTCCCGAGAGGTACCAGCAGACCTCGTGGAGCATCGAGTTCCACCGGTAGCCGTCCATCTTCTTCGTCGTCAGCAGCGGGTAGCCCTCCTGAAGGTCGACCTCGTAGTGCTCGCTGAACGACGAAATCGTGTCGACGCCGGTCCGGTTGGGCTTGTAGGTGCCCGTCCCGAGTGCGGCGTCGACGAGCTCGAGGTACTGTTGCATTGTCAGTCCGTTTTGCGTGCTCGTTCTTTAGCGTTGACTTCTCAGACGGATCGATGTGACGGGGGTCCTGTTAGTACGGACAAACGTCGAGACCGTCAATTCGGTCGAAATGATCGACGTTTCTCGTGAGGACGGCTTCTTCGTGGACGAGTGCAGTTGCAGCAATGATCGTATCACCGACCCCAATTGCGTTCCCATCTGTGGTCAGTCGGCCGTCAACCCGCCCTGCTTTCTTCATCACCGCCTCGTCTGCTGGATAGACTGGTTTGGTCTCGAGTACGGCCTCAATCCGACGGCGTCTCGCGTCTGAATCTGAAACCCGTTCGACGCTGTGATTCAGCTCGAATAGTGACATCGACGAAATGTGGAGTGGGACTCCCTCGTGTTCCAATTCTCGGATCTGCCCGACGGCTCGGTCAGAATCCTGCATTACGTCGATGAGGACGTCTGTATCGACGATCACGATTCCATCCGGTCTGTAAACCGGTCGAGTCGATCACGCGACTGCTCTTCCCGATTACGAATTGCATCTCGCATCTGATCGGCCTCGTCCTCGGTTAGTATTCCGGCGAGGTCGAGCAACGACCGTTCACCAGCGATCCGCTCTACGGTATCCGAAAACGACTCTCCGGGCTGTTTTCGGCGTTTAAGCTGTTGATAGGCGTCCTCAGTTAGTCGTACATTTCGATACTCTCTATCCCCCATGCACACACCTGTGTGCACGTCCGGATTAACAGTTTCGGCAAAAGCCCATGAGATAACCGCTCTTCACTTTCACCGTGCACTCCAAACGCTCTTCGGCCCGCCGCTCGTCACTCCGACCGATGATCGCTCGAGCAGGTGTTCGTCTCCTCGCGCTCCCACCCTCTGCAGTCGCCGATCGGCCGGCGGCGACACTCGAGGACGTGGCGGCGACGCTCGAGCCAGAGGCGGTCTGGGTTCCGGGGCCGGCCCGTAGACCACAGACCTTCGCGCGCGCACGTCGCGCGTTCGACGTTCCGGTGGTTCACCCGCCGCTCGAGGCTGGCGGCGATCCAGTCGACGAATGGTCGATCGACGACGATGGTGGCGTTGCAGTGGGCGTCGTTCCACGACTCGAGGGGGTCGACGCCTCGGTCGTGGACGACCAGTGGGCCTCGGTGAGCGACGATCCGATCACGCTGTTGTGTGATCAGGTCGAGACGATCGTCCGACCGACCGAGCTGACCACCTCGCTCACCCACGCTCGTGACCTCGCCGAGACGTTGCCGACTGACCGGGGGACGACGCTCCTGACCGCGAGCGAGCCAGCGGGGTACGACGAACGCTGGCACCTCGAGTCGGAGTCGGGCGAAATTCGCACCGTCGACCACGATCCTGCAACGGCTCCCCCACGGCACGTCGACGACTGCGTCTCGGTCCGCGTCGTCGGCGCTGGTCCCGTCGAGGCCTACGACGACCGGACCTCGTTCGCACTGGTCGAACTCACCGACGACGGTGTCGAACGGGTCGATACCCACGCCGTGACGAACTTCGGCCTCGAGTCCGTCTCCGGCGTCGGCCCGAAGACGGCCGGACGGCTGTCCGACGAGGGCGTCGAAACTCGTAGCGACCTCCTCGAAACGCCGATCGACTCCCTCACGACGCTCCCCGGGATCGGCCGCGAACGCGCCGAAACGATGCACGCTCACGCTCGAGTGCTCGAGTCGGGCGAGCCCAGACGTGTGACCGACGACCCGCTGCCGGGTGAGAACTGGTCGAGACCGCCGCTCTGTCTGGACGTCGAGACCGACGGGCTCTCGCCGACGATCATCTGGCAGATCGGGGTCTACGACCCCAAGAGCGACGATCACCACGCGTTCGTCGAACGCGACGATCCGACCGATACGGTGCGGGTGCTCGAGTCCTTCTGTGACTGGTTGCTCGACGTCCACCCGGACCGGGCACTGGTCACCTGGAACGGCTGGCAGTTCGACTATCGCTACCTCGGGTCGTTCATCGCCCGGCACGTCTCCTACTACCACGACGAGTGGGAGTCGATTCCGAAGTACGACCTCTACGACTGGGCCGTCCGCGAGGACAACGCGATCCTTCCCGGCCGGACGAATCAGCTCGAGGACGTGGCGACTGCCCTCGGCTACGAGGATGCTGGCACCGGTCTCGACGGTGCGGAGACGGCAGCGGCCTACCAGCGCTTCGCACGCACGGGCGAAGAACTCGAATGGGACCGCCACGAGGCCTACTGCGAGGACGATTGCCGTGCGCTCTGGCACGTTTACGAACGGCTTGCGGACACACCGCGGCGGTCGATCCGTGGGTCGCGGGGCGGTCGTGCGGGTGCGTCCGATCGATCGCCCGGCGACGACGGAACGCCGACCGAATCGGCCGGACGGCCGACGACCGAACAGACCGGACTCGGTGATTTCTGAGCGATGACTCACGACACTCCCCAAGCTGGCGACCGCGTGCCGATCACCGGTGACGAACTCGTCGACTCGTTCCCGCGCGCTGGAACGACGGCGGACGTCACCGTCCTCGAGCGTCCGGGCCGACCCGCGTCGACGGTCCCGCCTGATTCGGTGCTCCCCCCCGAACTCGCCGGTGCGCTCGCGGACGATCTCTACTCCCATCAGGCGACCGTGCTCGAGGCGCTCGATCGCGGCGAGCACGTCTGTGTCTCGACGAGCACGTCTTCGGGAAAAAGCCGAATCTACGCGCTCCAGATCGCCCGGAACCTCCTCGAGGCCCGCGCTCGCGGTGACTCCTCGACGGCCTATCTGTGTTACCCGACGAAAGCTCTCTCGCGAGACCAGGAACGCGCGCTGACCGACTTCTTCGACGAACTCGGGCTCGAGGTCGCGGTCGGCGTCTACGACGGCGACACGAAATCCGGCGATCGACGGCGGATTCGTGAGGAGTCGGACGTGATAATCACGAACTTCGCTGGCGTAAACACGTACCTCCACGATCACGACCGGTGGGCCAGCTTTCTCGCATCCTGTGAGCTGCTCGTCATCGACGAGTCTCACACGTACACCGGCGTCCACGGGATGCACGTCGCCTGGATCGTCCGTCGGCTGAAGCGCGTCCTCGCGTACTACGACGCCGACCCGCAGTTCGTGCTGACGAGCGCGACGATCGGGAATCCCGGGGAGCACTCGAGCGTGCTGATCGACGAACAGGCCACGGTCGTCGACGAAGACGGCTCGCCGGCCGGACCGCGAGACCTCGTGCTCTGGAACCCGCCGTTTCGTGAGCGAGAGGCTGACGACGATGCCGCAGCCATCGAGCGGGTCCCTGCCACCGTCGACGCCCCGCGACTCCTCTCACACCTGACCTACGAGGGTGCCCAGACGCTGCTCTTTGCTCCCTCGCGCAAACTCGCCGAACTCTCGGTCGAGCGCGCGCTGGGCCACCGCGAGGAGACAACGCGATACTACACCAGTCCCGACCGCAGCGCCGCGATCGAACCGTATCACGCGGGGCTGTCACGCACCGCCCGCCACAGCACGGAACACCAGCTCGAGACCGGCGTCCTCGACGGCGTCGCATCCACGAGTGCCCTCGAGCTCGGCATCGACGTCGGGGAACTGGACGCGACGGTGCAACTTGGCTACCCCGGCCAGCGCCAGTCGTTCTGGCAGCAGATCGGCCGTGCGGGCCGGGGAACCAGTCGGGCCCTCTCCGTGCTCGTCGCCGACCACCGAACACTGGACCAGTACGTCGTCTCCAATCCCGACTACCTGCTCGAGTCGGGCGTCGAGGACGCCGTCGTCGACGTGGACAACGACGCCGTCTTCGCCCAGCACCTGCGCTGTGCAGCGGACGAACTCGCGCTCGACCGCTCCGATGCAGGGGATTTTGGGGACCCGGAGCGCCTCGAGCGCGCCGTCGAGATGTGGCGACGTGCAGGGCAGCTGTCGGGCTCGCTCGAGACCGGCGTCTCTTACGCGGGGCCGCCGCGACCCCAGCGATCGATCTCGCTGTACGCGACGACGGGCGAGGAGTACGAGGTTCGACTGGCACCGGAATTCGACGATCACCACGATCCGGGGATGGAACCACTCGCCAAAGAACGCGTCCTGCGGGACTTTCACGAGGGGGCCGTCCGGCTTCACCAGGGCCAGCAGTACGAGGTTGTCGCAGTCGACCACGAGTCCCACCGGCCCTCGGTGACGGTCCAGCCGGTGGACGTCGACTACTACACGCGAAGCCGGACCGACGTGACCGTCCTCGACGCCGTCTCGGAGGAGTCACGCGAGATCGGCGACTTTCGGCTCCACGTCGGTCGCGGCCGCGTCGTCATCGCTCACGACACCTACGACGAACTCGAGATCGACGGCGGCGAGAAACGAGCGCAGGGGCTGCCGACCGACAACCCGCCACTGTCGATCGAGACGCAACTCTGCTGGCTCGAGGTTCCCCGGAACGTCGAGCAGACGCTTCTCGAGCGCTACCGCGACTTCTCCGTTCCGGATCTCGAGGACGACCTCGCAGAGACGGCCCACCTCGGCTACGCGGGCGGCCTCCACGCCGCCGAACACGCGACCATCGGAGTCGCCCCGCTCGAGTTGATGGTCGACAAGCGCGACCTCGGTGGGCTGGCGACGCTCTCACTCGACGCCCACCTCGCTCAGCCTCCCGGCGAGACCGGTGCTATCGACGCGGCGGAAGGTCCAGCGCCACGCAACGCCGCCGCTGCGGAGGCCACCGTCCGCGATATTGCGGGTCGACTGGACGAGATGCCTGCGAGCGGCTGGTTCATCTACGACGGCATCGACGGCGGCCTCGGGTTCGCCCGCGCGATCTACGAGAACTTCGAGGCCGTCGTCCGACGAGCTCGCGACCTGATCGCCGACTGTGACTGCGGCCGCGTCGACGGCTGTCCCGCCTGCGTGATGGACGACCAGTGTGGCAACGACAACCAGCCGCTTCACCGCGAGGCGGCCGTCGACGTCCTCGAGTCACTTCTCGAGGGCGACGCTGCGGCCGATCTCGCGGACGAACCGGCAGAGCCCGGGCGGCGGCCAACGCTATTTTACGCCTGATTGCCGGGCTCGCTTACCGCTCACCGCAGCCCATCTGTGGCTGCCGGAAAATCCGATCGACCGCAGAAAAACGCGCTTTGCTCGTGTCTCGAGCGTGGTATTCGGATTACGCCTCAGCGAGCACGTCGTCGTACTCGCCGTCGTCGACTTTCTCCTTGAACTCGCGAGCGTCGTCGCCTTCGATAGTGACGCCCATCGAGGCGCAGGTGCCGACGACTTCCTTCGCGGCGTTTTTGGTGTCGTAGGCGAGCAGGTCGGGTTTCTTCTGCTCGGCGATCTTCTTGACCTGGTCGATCGAGAGGTCGGCGACGAAGTCCTCCTGGGGCTCGCCGCTGCCGGTCTCGAAGCCAGCTTCGTCCTTGACGAGTGCGGCCGTCGGCGGGACACCGACGTCGATCTCGAAGGAGCCGTCGTCTTCGTACTCGACGGTAACCGGCACTTCCGTGCCGTCGAACGCTTCGGTCTGGTCGTTGATCTCCTGTACGACCGCCTGTACGTCGACGGGCGTCGGTCCGAGCTCGGGACCGAGCGGCGGGCCAGGGTTGGCCTGGCCACCCGGAACGAGCACTTCGATGGTTCCAGCCATACCCGTATGAACCCGTGTGCGCGGTTTAAGGGTTGCTTTTTCGGGCAGTCTTCACTTGCGACAGGCTACCGTGGCCAACAGTCACAATGTCGGCCCGAAGCCGGTCGAGCCGACCCGGTCACGTCGTAGCCTCTTCTCGCCAGTCGGCGAAGGCCTCCAGAACGTGACTCTCGTTGAAACGTTCGATACACGGTACGTCGTGCGGATGGAGGTCGAGAACGCGTTCCTCGAGTTCCCTGTAGGCTTTGTCGGTGGTCTTGACGAGGAGGGCGACCTCGTCGTCGGTGTGAACCTCGTCTTCCCAGCGGTACGTCGACGTGATGGGAAATCGGTTGACGCAGGCGGCGAGGCGTTCCTCGACGAGCGTCGTCGCGATGTCGTCAGCGTGGTCGGTCGGTACCGTCACGTAGACTGTCGTCATCAACTGGGAGAACGGCTCGCGATACGAAAAGCGATTCGCCGTTCGGCGCGGTCAGCTGTCGTCGACGACCGGGTTGAACGTGCCGGTGATGTCCCACTCGTGAAGGCAGTGGGGGCTGCCAACCTGTTTCTCGCCGTCTTCACTGTCGATCTGCCACGCGCCGAGTTCTGCATCCCAGTATTCCGCCCGTCCGCACCGTTCGCAGACCCGAGCGGTCGGGGCTCGTACCTGTGCGCTCATTACCGGTCGTGAGAACTGAACGCATATAACAGTACTCTTGTTCGACGACGCGTGTTACCACTCGAGAAACACTCGCAAGCCGTCATGTTCGATCTCGCTGGTCGAATCATCACTGGTCAGTCGTGGCTGCGACCGAAGAAAGATCGGTCCCGGTCAAAAACGACCGATCCCGGAATACGATCGGCTGACGGGCTCGAGTCGCCTCGAGTGCTCTAGTCAGCCAGCAGTGAGATTACTTCGTCATCGTCGGTGGCATCGTCGGCGTAGTCGTCATCGACTGTATCATCGGTATCGTCGTCATCGATTGGGTCCTCCGGGTCGTCCTCGATCGGGACGTCGTCGGTAACGCCGACATCGTGGACGACGTACACCGTCGCCTGCTCGATCGTGACGGTCAGTTGGTCATCGTCGACCGGTTCTTCTTCGACCGGTTCTTCTTCGATCGGTTCCTCTTCGACCGGTTCTTCTTCGATCGGTTCTTCTTCGACCGGTTCTTCTTCGACCGGTTCTTCTTCGACCGGTTCTTCTTCGACCGGTTCTTCTTCGACCGGTTCTTCTTCGACCGGTTCTTCTTCGACCGGTTCTTCTTCGACCGGTTCTTCTTCGACCGGTTCTTCTTCGACCGGTTCTTCTTCGACCGGTTCTTCTTCGATCGGTTCGTCGTCCTCAATTGCGTCGTCAACTGGATCGTCGTCTTCGATTGGCTCTTCGTCAGGCGTTTCGACTGGCATTGGCTCGTCAGCCGGCATCTCGCCGTCGTACACGACGACGACGGTGGCCTGTTCGATCGTGACCGAAAGCGTCTCGTCAGCGACCGCTTGCTCTGACGGTTCTTCCTCGCCGTACTCGTCATCGTGGGCTTCCGCGTCGTCGTACTCGCCGTCCTCGACAGCGTCGTCTTCGATGGGCTCTTCCTCGATGATCTGATCCTGCGCTTCTGGAGGTTCGTCGTGGACCGGTTCGTCTTCAGCCGGCTCGTCGTCGATGGCTTCGTCAGTCGGTTCCTCTTCGACTGGCTCGTCGAGCGGTGGGTCGTCGGTTGGCGGTTCTTCGATACCGAGTACGTGGACGAGGTTCGCGTTCTCGATCGTTACCTCGAGTTGCATCTCGTGGACAGTGATGCGATCGCCGACCTGATCGTATTCGTCGTCGGTCTCGGTGTCGTCGAGGTCGTCTTCCTCGTCGGCTGTTTCTGCGTCGTCGAGATCATCTTCGAGTCCGTTCACGTCGACGTCGTCGAATTCGTCCTCGAGGGCGTGGACGTGAACGAAGATCGTCGCGTGCTCGAACGTGATCTCACGGTCTTCCGCGTCGACGTCTTCGACGCCGGCATCGTCGTCAGTGACTGGCATCTCGTCGTCCGGCGTCGGTTCGTCGTCAGCCGGCTCCACTGGCTCGTCGAGGACGACGAGCGCCTCGGCTGACTCGAGCTCGAGCGTTCGGTCGGCCTCGTCGGCAGGCTCGTCCTCCTCGATGGGGACTTCTTCGAAGTCGTCATCGTCAGTCGCTTCGAGCGCATCGTCGTCTTCTTCGTACTCGTCGGTCTCGTCGAGAGCGTCGTCGTCATCAGTCGGCCCGGCCATCGCCGCCTCATCGTCTGCGAGGACCACGACGTCTGCGTTTTCGATCGTTACGTCCCACTCGGCGTCGGGATCGACATCATCGACCTGTGCGTTCGGACTCGAGGCACTGGCGGTGGTGAGAACTGCCGCTCCGGACGTCACCATCAGCAGCGCGACGAGTACGACGAGTGTCGGTTCGAGTTTCGTGCTCATGCCTCGAGACGTGGCTACCCCCGGCGGTCGGCATAAACCGGTATTGTAATTTCTGTGATAAATCGTCGTATTCGGGTCGGAACCGTCTCGCAGTACCGAATAACAGAGTGTTACCGATGCGCCATCTCCGCCTGCCGTCTGTCGGTACTCGGTCAGATGTGAGATTCGGGTCCGGCACCGTTTCCGGTGACCGGGGAATTGCGAGCGTGATCGTTTCCTGCAGCATCCGCGGTCGTCACGGCCACTGACCAGAATCGCATGCACCGGGCCACTAGTCCAGGGTTACTCAGTCGCCGTCGTCGAGTCGAAAGACGAGTACGTTCTGGTGGACCATCGAGGGAACGAACGAGAACGGGTAGCCGTATACGTGGAGGTCTTTCGTCGGGTCGTACCAGATCAGGTTCGCCGCGAGCGTCAGGGGGGCGGTCGACTCGATGGCGCGGGCGAGGTCGGCCGAGAGGAACTCGTAAGACTGCTCGCGGTACATGTCGCCGATGAAGACGACGACGTGTCCATCGGGATGGACCGCGTCGGCGAAACGATCGAACTTCGCGGCCATGTCCGCGAGCCAGTCCGATTTCGACTGCGTTTCCTCGGCTTCGGGTCGAGCCACGTCACCTGCCCTCGCGTCTCCCTCGGCGTCGAACGCCCCGAGTTTACTCTCCCGGGTCGCTCGCTCGTTGCGCGTCTGCTCGAGTTCGTCCATGTGCCAGTAGGGGACGTCTGTCAGCAGGAGGTCGACGGAGTCGTCGGGGACGTCCTCGATGAGCGCCGCGCAGTCGCCCTGGCGCATGTTCTGCCCGGCAAGTGGTGGCTCACCACGAGCGCGCCGCTCGGCGTTTTCTCGCTCTATGACCTCCTCGTAGATTTCGATCCACCGCGGATTGCGCTCGAAGCCGATCGCCTCCCGCAGGCCGGTCCCCTCGTGCTCGCAGAAACTCGCGCCGAGCAAGGTGCCGCCGACGCCGGCGAACGGGTCCAGAACCGTGTCTCCGGCCTTGCTGAACCGACCGATCAGTTCGGCACACAGGCGAGGCGGTTTCTGGCCGCCGTGTTCGCTTCGCAGGTCGTGCTGGACGTCTGGCGGGTAGCCCTCCGGGATCACGGACTTCGTGGCGTACTTCCACTCTCGGCCGGTGAGGTCGTTGACCCGGTTGCGCTCGTCGTAGATCCCCCGACCCTCGACGTATCGCTGGTGGTCGGCCAGTTCGTCGGTGTCGACCAGTTCGCCGTCTTCGACCGGCAAGGACTCTTCGCGTGCCCGTTCGGCGTCGAACCCGCCGTCGTCGTCGGTGAACAGCCGACTCTGGCGGTGTCGCTCCTCGTCGCCGTCCCCGTCGTCGGCCATGGCGTGGCGTGCTCACCGCGACGATATAAGCGCTGGCCTCTCGACCACCCGCCGAACGTCGACGGGCCGCTGTTCGTATCCGGAACGTGTTAGGTAACTCGAGCGAACAGTAGCAGTATGCCAGCCTCGCCCGATCCAGTCTTCGGAAGTGAACCACTGACGCTCGGGGTTTCACTCGGGATCCCGGTCGCGACCGTGCTCGTCTCCGTCGTGGTGAAGCGAGGGACCGGTCGTGGGGTGACCGCGCCGATCGCGATCGGAATCGGGGCGGGGTACGCCGCCGCCTGTCTCGCACTCTGGCTCGGGGCTCGCGTGATCGCGTCGTCGCAGGTCCTGACCGCGGGCGGTTCGTCGCTGGCCTTTCTGATCGGGGTTGGTGGTGCCTTCCTGTGGGCGAAGGCGACTGCTCCGGTCTGGCTGTACGGCCGGTTTCACCTGTTCGGACCGCTGTTCGCACTCGCCATCGTGACCACGTTCGTGGTCTACGCGTTTCTTGGAGTTCACGGCGAGACGGACCCACTCGCACTCTACGTCCTCTTTGGCCCCTTCCTCGTCGCCGGAATACTCCTCGTGGGCGTCCTCGAGTGGACGATCCGTCGACTCTTCGGGCTGACTGGCGCTTCGTCAGGAGTTCGGTCGCGGTGACCCCGCGGCTGACTGCAACCCTGGCGCGGTAACACTGGTGTTAGCGAGTCCATTTGAGCCTCGAGGCCCTCCTGCCGGACATGAACATGCTCGTCGACGGTGAGTGGCGGACCGACGCGTACCAGACGACCGACGAGAGCGGTTCGTTCGAACGACAGGAGTCGACGTTCAGAGACTGGATCCGCGACGAGCCGGACGCCCGGTTCCAGCCCGAAGCAGGCCGATATCACCTCTACGTCTCCTACGCCTGTCCGTGGGCCCACCGCACGCTGATCGTCCGGGCACTGAACGGGCTCGAAGACGCCATCTCCGTCTCGGTGGTCGATCCGTATCGCGACGACGACGGCTGGCAGTTTACGCCCGAGAAAGACGGCTGTACGTCGGATCACGTTCACGATGCCGATTTCCTCCGTGAATTGTACGTACGGGCAGATCCGGACGCGACCTGTCGGGTGACGGTGCCCGTCCTCTGGGACACCGACGAGGACACCATCGTCAACAACGAGTCCCGCGAGATCATGCGGATGCTCGACACCGAGTTCGACGAACAGGCGACGCGGGACGTCGATCTCTATCCCGACAGGTATCGCGAGGAGGTCGACCGGATCCTCGACGAAATCTACGATCCGGTCAACAACGGCGTCTACCGAGCCGGATTCGCGACCGAACAGGAGCCATACGACGAGGCAATCGAGGACCTCTTCGACGCGCTCGACCACTGGGACGAGGTGCTCGCCGACCAGCGGTACCTCGCTGGTGATCGGCTCACAGCGGCCGACGTGGCGATGTTTACGACGCTCGTCAGGTTCGACAACGTTTACCACACTCACTTCATGTGTAACGTCCAGTTCGTCCGCGAGTACGAGAACCTCTGGCCGTACCTGCGTGATCTCTATCAGACAGGCGTAGCGGGGACACCGAACGGACAGGTCGTGGCTGACACGGTCCGCATGGACCACATCAAAGACCACTACTACACGACACACCCTGACGTGAATCCCCACCGGATCGTCGCCCGCGGACCGGATCTCGAGTTCGACGCACTCCACGACAGAGACGAGTTGCCAGGTGCCCCGCCTGCCGACCTCGAGTCGTAGGCGACCGTCCCTCAAGCAGCCGAGAAATCGATCACCGACGGCGGTGTGGATCACCCCAGCTGTCGCTCCCACTCCTGTGCCGTCATCGACTCGCCGGTGACGCCGTCTGGTCCCTGCGCGGCGAGCAGGACCGCGGCGTCGTTCATCACGTCGGGCTGGAGGATTTGCTCGCGTTCTTCTGCCGGGAGGTGCGCCCAGATGTCGGTGTTGACGCGGCCGCCGGGATCGAGCGCGTTGACCGTGACGCCCCGATCTTCGGCCTCGAGCGCGGTCGTCCGGGTTAGCCCCTCGAGCCCCCACTTTGAACTGACGTACGGCCCGGCACCCGCGATCGCGCGCCGGCCGAGTCCCGAGGAGACGTTGAGCACGGTTCCATGACCCTGCTCGTACATGTGGGGCAACGCCGCGCGGGTAAAGTAGAAGACGCCAGTGAGGTTCACCTCGAGGATCGTTTCCCAGTCCTCGTCGCTTACCTCGACGAGTTCGGTGCGCTCGTCGGTCATACCGAGCAGGCTCACGCCCGCGTTGTTGACGAGCGTGTCGATCCGGCCAAACTCCTCGAGCGTCCGGTCGACGACGCGCTCGACTGCCTCACTGTCGCGAACGTCGGCCGGTTCGACGAGCGAGTCGCCCGGGAGCTCGCTGGCGACGGCCTCGAGTCGGTCATCGTCACGTGCGGTGAGCGTCACGCGGGCTCTCTCGGCCGAAAACCGTTCGGCCATCGCGCGCCCCAGTCCACGACTCGCACCGGTGACCACGATCACGTCCCCGTCGAGCGTTGACATGCAACTCACGTCGCGCTCGAGGGGCTTGAAATGCGGTGGTGAGTCGACACGTCCGGCCGCAGTAGCCCTACTCGTTGCGGGCGTGCTCGAGGGCGTATTTCACGACGAGGCCGACGATTGCGAGAGCCATCGCCGCGGCGAAGGCGACGACGAACGCCGATATCGGTTCTGTGACGGTCTCGAGTTCCGCGAGGACGAACTCGCCGGCGAGGACGGTCGCGACGGCGAAGAGGGCCACGCCGGCGAGGTTCGCCACGAGCGAGTTGGTCTCGGGGACGGCCCCCGGGTCGTTGAGCAGGTAGAGGATCACGGCGAGTGCGAAGGGCGTGCCGACGAGGCCGAACGCGAGCACGAGGACGAGCACCTGGAAGAAGGCTGCTCCGAGGAACGCGCCGACGGCCGAGAGGAGCGCGACGACGACGATCGCTGTCCGGTAGCGAGGGTCCTCGATCGACTGTTCCCAGCCGAGTTTGTCGGCGAGGAGGTACGGCGGGACGATGGTGTTACCGCCGAGCGTGGAGACGGCAGCGCCCCACAGGCCGAGCAGGAAGAGCCACATCGCGTGCTCGCCAGCGATGGGGCCGAGTGCTTCGGCGGCCTGGATCTCGTCGATCGCCGCCGGATCGGCGACGACCTCCGGGAGGACGCTCGCGGCGACGAGGAAGACGGCGAGGCTGAAGATGCCGAACGCGACGAGCATCGAACTCACGACGTCGAAGGTGGCGATGTCGCGGTCTTCGTGGGTCCACCCGCGGGCGCGCATCGTGTAACTCTGCATTGTGAGGAGAGTGATGTGGACGGCACCACCGAGGACGCCAGCGGCGACGAGTGCACCGTCGACGTCGGGAATGATCGGCGCGAGTCCAGTCGCCGCGTCGCCGAGGTCGATCGGAACGACGAACGCGGAGGCGACGAACGCGAGGACGACCAGCGAGACCACGACTTTCGCTCCGATTTCGGCGAACCGGTAGCCGCCGCCAGCCAGCCCGGCTGCGAGGATCAGTGCCCAGGCCACTCCCCAGAATCGGGGATCGGTGAGCGTTCCACCGCCGAGGCCTGCACTGGCGACGATGGTCGCGCTCACTTCCGCGAGGGTCAGCATGATCGCAAGCTGGGCAAGCCCCGCCGCGAGCACGACGTCGATCACCAGAATCCACGCCCAGAACGACCCCAGCCGATCTTCGACCACCGTGACGATGCCGGCCTCCGTTAGCAGGCCCAGCCGCATCGCGAGGTACTGCCCGAGCGTCCCCAGCACCGCCGAGAGGACGACGACCCACAGCAGCGTGTATCCGAAACTCGCGCCGGCGACAAGCAAACTGGCCATCGTCGCCGGACCGGCCGCGATTGCACCCGCGAGCCACGTCGGGCCCAGCCGACGAACGAACTCGACGATCCGTCTCCCGCCTCTCGATTGCACGTCCGCTGTCATCGGCGGTCCTTTCGAACTGAACTATATAACTCCGTGGTATTCCCGAGTAACTAATTTCTTTTCGAGAACGTTCGCCCCGGATTCGGTTCGATTCGATTTAGTCGTCGCTCGCTGACGAGCCAGACGTCTCGAGACGGTGCGCTGCAGGCTCGAGACGGTCACTCGAGGCAATTGCGAGGGCAATGAGTCCAAATCCGATCATGACGAGCGAGACAGAGCCTGCGACGTCACCGTATCCAGCGGTGGGGTCGATTCCGAGCGCCGCCGCGCTCCCGAGCAAGGCGATACCGGCGACGGCGGCCGGAACGGAGACGTTCGGGGAGAGCTGTGGGGGGTGGTACGTTCGGCCTGCGATCGCGTCGAGACTGGCGTGGCGGCCGGCCAGTGTCGCGGCGACGATTGCGCTGGCGAAGACCAGCGGAGCGAGTCGGACGAGCCCGAGCGCGGTCAGGAGGGTGAGGTATCCGACGGCGGCGGTTCCGGCGATTCGGGTCCGGTACCCGACGAGCAGCGCGATGCCGACGGCGGTCTGGACGATCGCGAACGCGACGACCCAGCCACCCATCGCCGGGAGGATCGCCAGTTCGATGATCGCCGCAACTGGTGGGACGTGCGCTTGTGCGATTCCTTCGAACACTGCGGTCTGTGCCTCGGCGTCAGCCCAGCCCGGGAGCGCGTTCGCACCGGGCTCGGATCGAACGACAATTTCCTGAAGGAACCGGTAGCCGACGAACACCCGGAGGGCGTCTGCGGCGACCGTCGTCGGCTCGCGACCGTAGAATACGAACGAGCAACCACCGGCAACGAGTCCTGCGAAAACCGTCATCTCGAGGGCGGTGAGGTGGACGCGAGTATCGGCCATTTCGGGAATCGTCAGCAGATAGTACACTGCGACGACGGCGAACCCGGCGGCGATCGTGGGATACCACGACCGTTGGATCGGCACCGGTGCGTTGAGCGCTCTCGTTATCCGCCCGAGGGCGTCGGGACGGTTCCAGAGATAGCCGTCGAGGCCGGAGTAGCGACCGGCGTTTGCGACGAACGCGAACGCGATTGGAACGGCGAACAGCGGCGACGTCCGGATCATCCCGAAGTGGAACACGGGCAGGAAGTACAGGACGGTAATCGCCGCTGCGGGTCGCGTCCAGAAGCCAACGATTAGTGCGATCGCTGCCCCGACCTGTGCGAACATCGCGAGCGCAGTCCACACTTCCGGAACCGGGAGGACGACCGCCTCGAGGAGAGTGGCGAACCAGCCGTAGGTCCCCTCATCGATCGCACGGTCGGCGACCGACTGGACTTCGGTTCCGACGAACGGGCCGAGTCCACCGGCTCCGGGTTCGACCCAGTCCGGGTTCGGGCCGCTCGAGACCGATCCGAGTTTCCACCAGCCACCGACCGTGGCTTCGTACAGTAACAGGAGCCCTGCGAACACTCTTGCGAACGCGATCCAGGGACCTGCTCGGTCCGACAGCGTATCGGTCGAATTGGTTAGCATGCCCCTTTTCAATTATTGCGATAGTTATTAAAATTAATCTATTGATCAATAATAGCGAGGGTCGTCTGTCAGTGTGACGAACACCTCTTCGCACCCAGCAACTGGGCGGTATCTGAACCGTACCCATGTGTTGAATTGTGTCTGTAGAATGTCGGATTTGCTTGTTTCCATCACGTCGTCTCGTTCGGTACCGCGACTACGTTCACTGCGGGAGCCGAACGTTGACGTACGCTCGCCGAGAACGGGTAACTCGAGCGATGTACGCAGTCGTCGGGTGCAGCGAGTGTTCGAATCTCTGGATCATCGAGGGCCGGTCGAAGACCACGCAGTGTCCCCGCTGTGGCGCTCGCCGTGCCTACGAGAAGCGCAAGAAGTTCGTCGAGACCGACGACCGGGACCACGCCCGGGAGGTCCGGGCCTCCATGCTCGCGAACCGGCAGGGAGAAGGCGAGGCCTTCGCGTCCCTCCCCTCCTACAGCGACCTCGAGGCGGAGGTCGAAGATGGAGTCGTCGACGACGCAGAGTACCTCGAGGCGTCAGGGCTGGACGTCGAGGAACTCGAAGCGGCCGGTGAACGCGATCAACGGGGGTCGACTGGAGGTGGCAGCAAGAGAGAAATCGTCGAACAGGCACTTGCCGACCTCGACCGACCGACCGAAGACGAGGTAGTCGAGTACGCGAGCGAGTACGGCGTCTCCCGGGCGTACGTCACCGACGCCCTCGAGAAACTGGTCAGGCAGGGCACGGTCAGCGAGAATCGAGGACAATATCGACTCCTCTGATACGATCTGCTGTATGTCATTTTCGCCGACACCGCAGGACGGGTCACGGTTGCGCCGGTAAATCGTTACAGCAAAGCGTATGAGATCGTCAGTCGGCGGTCGCGATTACGCGACGGTGGGGCGCTGGATCGACCGGGAACGGCAGGGCTTTCAGCCCCGGCCGCGAATCACGACGAAATGGCGGAGTCCGAGGACGTACAGGGGACGGTGATCGGCGTCGGAACGGTCGTTGCCATCGGACTCTACGCCTACGGGGCGTATCTGGGTGGATCGCTGTTTGGAATCGACGCGACCACGCTCGCGATCACCGTCTTCGGGGCCACGTTCGCCGCACTGGCGATCCTCCACGGGGCCTATGGCCGCCAGGACTTCGCACTCGCCCACGGGAGCGCCGCCCTCGGACTCTTCGTTCTCGCCCCGGGATCGAGCGGTCCTCGGATTCTCGCCGGATATCTGTTGTTGCTCGCTGGCGGTGGCTACGTCGCGTTCGTCACCGTGCGATTACGGCGTGCGAGCGGAACGGCAGCGAAGTGATCGGGACACACTGTCCCTCGATGCCTGACCGGATGAGTAGCTGCGACGACGGTTCGAGAGTGGGCAGAGAGAACAGTCGGGTACACCTGGCCCCGTCTCCGGTCGGCGGTGAACAGGGACCGGAGGCCGTCTCAGGAATCGGTCGAGTCGTCGTCTGCGTCTGCTTCGTCCTCGAGTTCGTCCGCCTCGTCACGCTCGTCCGTGCTCTCGGTCTCACTCGAGGCGCTTCTCGCGGTTCGTTCTTCTCGCCAAGTCTCGTACCGCGATTCGGTCGCGTCCTCGGCCACGAAGACGCGCCAGAGAATCCACACGAGGACGATAACCGGGAGAACGGGAAGCACGACGACGATCAGCAACGCCGCTATGATATATCCGATCGCTGACATCTGAAAGTTCGGTACATATCCCGTCGAATCGCCAACCGTCGTCGACATACGAGACTGTTGATTCGTTCGGATATTCGGTCTTTCGGTCGGAAAACTGACTGTCGACTCGAGCGGTGACCGAAAGCGCCCCTCTCGTCTGTGATCGGTGGGGCCAACCCCGACCGATATCGGCCCTCGAGTCGAATCGGACCAGCCGACCTGTTATCTCCTGTGCACGCCGTCCCGGTGATTCGTCTCGTCTTCGAGAACGGCTCGAGAATCGTCGCGGGGACGGTAGTCGAGTTCGCGCATCGTCTGGGTCAGCGAGAGGAATCGATCGGCGTTCGCGGAGATGCCGTGGGCGACGGTCGGATTCGACTCGAGGGCCGTCGTGACCGCGGCGACGACGAGTCGCCGACAGTCGTCGGGACTGAGCCACATCGCCCGCGCGAAATTCTCGCCAGCGCCGTCGCGGCCTTCGACCTCCTGGCGGAGTTCCTCGCGGGTGAGCAGCCAGCCAATCCGGAGCGAGACCACCTCGAGTGCGTGACGCTTCGCGTAGTACGACCCGAGCGCTTCGCCGAAGACCTTCGTGACGCCGTAATAGGTGTCCGGGTCCGGCGGATCGTCCGGGTGGACGACTGTCGGCTGGCCGACGGTCGATTCCGGCCGGACCGGCGACACCGTGTTCGCCATGTTCACTGCGTGGTTCGAACTCGCGAAGACGACCCGCTCGAGGTCGTTCTCGATGGCCGCGGCGTAAGCGTTGTACGCGCCGTCGACGTTCGGGCCGGCGACGCCGTCCCACTCGGCCTCGGGGCTCGGGTTCGCCGCGAGGTGGATCAACACGTCCTGGCCCTCGAGTGCGTCGACGAACGCCTCGCTGTCTTCGATCTCGAGCGTGGTCGTCTCGAGGTCTTCGGTTTCACTGTGGGAAAAGAGCGTGAGGTCTTCGTCGCGGCCCGAAAAGGCCTCGACGACTTCCCGTCCAACGGTCCCGGACGCGCCGGTAATCGCGACGTTTGTCATACGGGGTTGGTCGACCTCTCGGCCAAAAGAGCCGCGGCACGCGACTTCTTGCTCCGGTCGGGGCTGGCGTGGCTGTCCACTCGGCTGTCGCGCGCACAGCATATTTCTCTCGAGATGGCGAACGTGGAGAGCACGTGACCGAGACGATCTGGACGGTCGAACTTCGGGTGCCCGACGACGCCGACCTCGAGCAGGCGGGCGAATCCGTCACGATCGAGGTTCGAGCGGACCAGTCGATCCTCGAGGCCGCTCGTGCCGAGGGGCTCTGGCTCTCGGCGGATTGCCAGCAGGGCTGGTGTATCACCTGCGGTGCCCGCCTGCTCGAGGGTGAGGTCGACCACGGTGACGCGAAACGATATTATCCCGAGGACGAGGCCGCGGGGTTCGTCCTGACCTGCGTCGCGAAACCGCGGGCCGATTGCATCCTCGAGGTCGAACAGTACGGCGAGTTGTTGCGCCATCGGGCGGATCACGACAATCCGCCCGGAAAGTCGAAACTCGGCTAGCCGATTGCCTGCACTCGAGTACCAGTCAGAACTCAGTACCGTCCCGAGCGTCGACTGCAGGGTCGAATCGGCCTGCGGCGACGGATTCGACCCAGCAGTTCAGGCGTAGGCCGCCACTATAGTACCAACTGCAACGATTCACACACTGATCGCCGATCCGTCTGGCGATCAGGTGTGCACTGACGTGCAGTGGCTACTATAGCCGCCACACCATGTCCACGACAGACCGACCGTTCACGGGCGTCCTCCTGTACGACGGCGACTGCCCGTTCTGTTCTGCGTCCTCGACCGCGGTGCGACAGCTCGAGACCGTCGGCGTCGTTCGCTGGGACGACCCCACAGCACAGGCGTTTCTCGAGGCACAGTTCGACGAGGTCCCGTTCGCGCTCATCGTCGCCGACGCCGAGGCTGGACGTATCTGGGCCGGTCGCGCGGCGGCGAGGGAACTCTGCAACCGTGCCGGGATGCCGGTACTCGTTCAGGACATCGTCGACGACGGTTACGAGTCCGCTGCCGACGCCATCCGCACTGTCTCGGGCGTCGACCCCTACCACGACGACTATCCACTGACCGGGGCGGCGCTCGACCGATTCGACGACCTCGCGTCTCGAGCCAGCGGGACTCACGTTCCTCCTCGCTGACGCGGATGCCCTTCATAGATTACCGTACACGTCGCCGGTCGCTCGAGGAGTCTCCATCGAGTGAAAATGGGAAGAGACTTAACGGGTCCAGTCGAATTCGTAGCTGCGCGGGGCTGGTCTAGTCTGGCTATGACAAGAGCCTTCCAAGCTCTCAACCCGGATTCAAATTCCGGGCCCCGCACTCCTGCTTCGTCGAACCGTCCAGACTGAGTAGTCTGTGCCATCTTCGAACTTGCACGTCCGGGCTATCTCCCTGCTGTACCCGAGTGGTTACCCTCGAGCGTGGCACCGACAGAGAGCGATACGACGAGGGTGACGAGGTAACGGCACCGTCGGCCCGGGAATCGTCGCCACCGTCCTGATCGGGCAGTTCGAGTTTCCGCAGGGAGCCGATGAACTGGTTACCGTCGACGCCAGCGACGACCAGCCGGCGTACGTGGTCGGGCTCGAGCCTGCCGGCTCGGCGGCCTATCCGCCGCTCGAGGACTGAATCGGACCGCTGCCGTCGATCGAGGCGTGGGCGACCGACCTGCCGAGGGGCATTGAACTACTCCTCGAACGGTGACTGGGCCGGTCGATCGCCGAGATCGATCGTCGCTGCGAAGACGATTCCGAGGACCAGCCCGAACAGGAGGTGGCCGAGCATGCTCTCGACGGCGGCAGCCGGGAAGTCCGCGGCGGCCTGGGCGCCGATGGCTTCGACCCAGACCGGAAGCACGAGCACCGGGAGGATCGCCCAGATCGCCAGCCCGAAGACGAATCCGGCGGCGACGACGCGGAACGCGATACCGGTTCTCGAGAGGGCGTCGGTCTCCGCCGAGGTCGCGACGATCCCGAGGATCGGTCCCCGGGTGACGAGAAAGCCGAAGACGAGCCCAAGGACGATTCCGTGTGCGATGTGGATCCCCCAGCCGACGACGCCGATCGGCTCGAGGCCGTAGATCGCGGGGATGGCGGACGCGAGGACGTCGGGATCGAAGATCCACATGAGGAGGCCGAACGCCGCCGCGCCGAGTGCCCCACCGAGGGCGCCACCGATAGGCCACCCCCAGGAGCTACTGATGCCGACGATCGACGTGTTCTCGGTATCGGAGGCCATGACGGACCGCCCTACACCGACCCGACTCAAAAGGGTTGGTCCGGCAGGTGACAGGCGATGAGCGTTCTGACAATCGCTGCGTTCACACCGGGAGCCGACTACGCGGACCCGAACGGATTTCCGCCGTCCCGTTCGTAGCTCCAGTGTGGACCTCGAGTACGACCTCCTCGGCTGGCCATCCGACGGACCGAAACTCCGGCTCGATTACCGGCGGTTCAGCTACGCGGGCAAGTTCGTCATGACGAACACGGGGAAGGCGGTCGTTCGGGAGGTTGGGGTCGACGATGACGGTACCGGCGACGACGGGAGCGACGATGACGACGTCTATGGCGATCGTGCCGATGACGAGTTCGACAGCGACGTCGTCGCTGCCGTCGCGTTCAACGCCGACCGGACCGACCCGGACACGCTCTGGCTCCGGTACGTCACCGTGGACCGACACCACCGTGGTGAGGGGATCGGTCCCGAACTTTGCCGGTTCGTCCGGGACCGGGCCGAAGC
The DNA here is from genome assembly GCF_002156705.1 of Natrarchaeobaculum aegyptiacum. NCBI lineage: Archaea > Methanobacteriati > Methanobacteriota > Halobacteria > Halobacteriales > Natrialbaceae > Natrarchaeobaculum > Natrarchaeobaculum aegyptiacum. The sequence continues at coordinate 3,737,258 of NZ_CP019893.1, read as the reverse complement.
ACGCGGCTACGAGCGTCTCCGAATCGCGGTCAACAACCCGTTCGCCTACGAGGCGCTCTACCGCGCCGGATTCGGCTACACCGGCGAGACGACGGGCATCGCCGAACTCGTCCTCGAGCACCCCCGACCCGCCGACGGGAGTCCAGAGCGCTACCAGTCGGGACTCGAGGCGTTTCGCGAGCGCGATCTCTCGGTGGAGGAAGGGGACTTTCTCGAGTCTCGAGTGGGTTCGGAACCGCCCGCGATAGACGCCGTTTCGGAGTCCCGGGGCTGAGCGTAGAGGGCCCGGGAACCGCCATTATGAAATCCCGAGGCACCCAATAGCGGTCAAATGGGTAACGCAGCACTCCGGGACATCGCGGTCATCGAGGAGGTTCCCTTCGACGACGTGGAGGGCGTCGTCGCCGTCGACGCCCACAACTGGCTCTATCGGTATCTGACGACGACCGTCAAGTGGACCTCGAGCGACAAGTACACCACCGCCGACGGGACCGAGGTGGCGAACCTGATCGGCATCGTCCAGGGCCTGCCGAAATTCTTCGAGAACGACGTCACGCCGGTGATGGTCTTCGACGGCGGTCCCTCCGAGTTGAAGGAAGACGAGATCCAGTCTCGCCGGGAGCAACGCGAGACCTACGAGGAACAACTCGAGGTCGCCCGCGAGGAGGGTGACGAGGTCGCCATCGCACAGCTCGAGTCGCGGACCCAGCGGCTGACCGAGACTATCCAGCAGACCAGCCGGGAGCTCCTCGAGATACTCGACGTGCCGATCGTCGAGGCACCCGCCGAGGGAGAGGCACAGGCCGCACACATGGTCCGTCGTGGCGACGCCGATTACGTGGGATCGGAGGACTACGACGCCCTGCTGTTCGGCGCGCCACTGACGCTCCGACAGCTCACGAGCAAGGGCGATCCCGAACTGATGGATCTCGAGGCGACACTCGAGAAACACGACCTCACCCTCGAGCAACTGATCGACGCGGCCATCCTCATCGGGACGGACTTCAACGAGGGTGTCTCGGGAATCGGCCCGAAGACGGCAATCACCGAGATTACCGAACACGGCGACCTGTGGAGCGTCCTCGAGGCCCGCGGCGACAGCGTCGAGTACGGCGACCGGGTTCGCCAGCTCTTCCGGGACCCGAACGTGACCGACGACTACGAGGTGGAGACGAGCCTCGAGCCCGACGTCGAGGCAGCCCGCGAGTACGTCTGTGAGGAGTGGGGCGTCGACGCCGGTGAGGTCGCCCGCGGATTCGAACGGATCGAGGAGAGCGTCACCCAGACCGGGCTGGATCGCTGGACCTGATTGCCGTCGGCTGAATCGTTGCTGAACCGACGCCCGTCCAGTCGTCGCTCAATCGTCGGCGAACACCCGCCTCGAGGCTGCGTCCGCGAGCGGGCCGTACGCACCGATCGACGACCGATAGCCCACGCCCACCGACTTCTTGATCGCCTTCGCTTTCTTGCCGGTGAGTACCGTCGATCCAACCTGTGCGACGGCGTCGTCGCCGACGCTGACGACCCAGCCCGGCGAGTCGAACTCGAACCGCTCGAGGTCGACGGACTCGAGGTCTTCGCCTGCGCGGTCTGCTTCGACGAGCCGGGTCACGTTCGTGGCTGCGGTCTGGGCCTCACGGACGGCCGACTGTGCACTCGCGGGGACGGCCGTCCCGGTCGCGTCGACGACCCGGACGGCGTCGCCGAGCGCGACCGTTCGATCGTCGAGCCTGAGGTCTGCCTCGACCGTCGCTCGCTCGCCGTCGACGGCGTCTCCGCCTTCGATCCCGCCGGTCCAGACGAAACAGTCTGCCGGCACGGTCTCGCCGGACTCGAGCGTGATCGCGTCCGTGTTCGCTCGCTCGACGGTTACACCAGTTCTCACGTCGACGCCGTTGGCCTCGAGTGTTCGTTCGACGGTTCGCTGGAATCCCTCCGAGAAGGCGGGGGCGACGGCGTCGAACTGCTCGAGGATCGTCACCGTTGGGTCCCCTGGCGTCTCGTCGGTCCCAGCGTTCGGTGCACCCGTCTCGTCTCTGTATTCCTCGACCAGAGCCGCGAGTTCTCCAGCGACCTGAATCCCGGAGAGGCCCGCGCCCCCGACGACGAGTCGGGCGACGCCATCTGACTCTTCGAGCGCCTCACGAACCCGGGCCCGGATACGAGTCGCGTCGACGAGGCGTTTCAGCGGGAGGCCGTGTTCGTCGACCCCCTCGAGTCCGTAATCGGCCGTTCGAGCCCCGAGACAGACGGCCGCGATATCGTAGGAGACCTCACCATCAGCGAGGCTGACGACGCGCCCTTCGCGGTCGATCGACTCCACCTCGCTGACGCGAACGGTCGCCCGCTCGAGCAGTGCAGGCAGTGGAAGCGTGATTTCGCCCGCGAGTTCCGGCCGGCGAATTACCCGGTGGAGTTCCGTCTGAATCAGGTGATCCGGCGTCCGGTCGACCAGCGTCAGGTCGACGTCTTCTGGGAGGTCGCGCTCGAGCAATCGGGTGAGAGTCAATCCGGCGTATCCGCCACCGAGGACGACGACGTGCATGAGGAGGGTTTGGGCCTCGAGCGGTATAGGTCTGAACGGCGTTTGCTGTCACTGGATCACACTGGAGGGAGTCGGTTCGACCTCGACTGCTCAACTACCGTGTGTGAAGCGCGTCGACGATCGATTCGACGGTTTCGAACGGCAGGTCGTGGTCGGTCGCGATGTCCTCGATCGTCGCCGAACTGGGGACCGGGATCGAATCGTCGGTGTCGGTCGACGCGGCGTCGGCCGAGCCATCGGTCTCGAGGGGGTCGAGCACGGCGTCACTGACGTTCAGGTTGACAGCGTCCCAGCGCGCGTAGTGGCCGAGTGCATCGAAGTAGGCCTTCGTGGCGCGGCGTTCGTCCCGATCGAACTCGGCGACCAGCAGTGTCTCCTCGTTCAGGACGGGGCCCGCTTTGACAATTCCGGCGGGGTTGACGAGCATGCTGCCACCGGCGGCGATGTTGAAGCCAATCTCGTCCCAGTCTTCGAGGACGTCGTCGCTGACGTAGGCAGAACTCGAGATGACGAACGACTGGGTCTCGAAGGCGTACTCGCGCATCGCGGGGTACTGGTCGCACGTGTCGACTGCTTCGAGGTCCGTCGCTTTCGACTTGTCGCCCGGGTGGCCGTGTTGTTCCCAGAAACCCGGCCAGACGGCGGGGTGAATCTCCTCGCCCATCGCCGCGAGCGCTCCCTTGGGCAACGTCATGTGGTTCTCATAACAGATGAGTCCGCCCATGCAGCCGATGTCGGTATCGTGGGTATCGAGCGTCGCCGGGTCGCCGCGACCCCAGACCATCCGCTCACCGTGTGTCGGCATGAGTTTGCGATGGCGACGGACGAGGTCACCTGACCGGTCGAAGTAAAACAGTGAATTGTACAGCGTTTCGCTCCCCGGCCGGTCTGATAGCTCGTTCGTTCCGAGGACGACGTGACAGTCAGCCTCGTCGATGGTCTCCCCGAGGACCTCGAGTGCCTCGTCGTCGGCCGAGAGGCTGTTTTTCTGCAGTTCGACCATCAGTTCGGTCCACCGGTCGGTCGAGCAGCCCCGCCAGTAGGGGTAGCCGGGGAAGTACGTCTCCGGGAAGACGAGGACGTCGACGTCCTGCTTGCCGGCCTTCTCGATCCACTGGCACGTCTTCTCGAGGGTTCCTTCCTTGTCGTGGTAGACGGGTTCGACCTGTGCTGCGGCAGCGGTAAACTGTTCTGCGACCATAGCTGGTGTGTGCTAACAGTTAACTAAAAGGTGCGGTCCGAGGCAGTCGATTTATCGCAAGACGTCGCCACGCAAGTCTCGTGTTCGACGCCTGCGGTAGCGAGAGATCGTAAAATAGGAAATCGTGAGCCAGTAGCCGACCGGTGCGCTCGGTCCTAGAAGAGGTGGTCGTCTTCTTCGAGCAGGCGAGCGGGACCGCCGACTTCCCACGTCGTGGTCGAGACACCGGTGTCTGCGATCTGTTCTTCGACGTATTCGGCGTGTTCGTCGGTGGTATTGACGTAGACGCTCGCGCCGGTGTCCGTCGAGAAGTAGACCGGGATGTCCTCTTCTTCGCGCAGTTCGCGGACGCGGTTGAAGATGGCGAGCGTCGCGGGCTGCCAGTAGACCCACCCGGAGGGGCCAGTCATCGTGGTCGCGGCGAGCGACAGGGAGTCCATCTCTGCGAGTTCGAACGCGCGCTCGAAGTCGTCCTCGCGAAGCGCGTCGCGCATCTCGGCGATCTGATTGTGGATGTGGGCGTTTCGGGCCTCGAACATGTGACTGTCGGCGGCCTCGCGGTGGGCGTCTTCGGTCTCTTTGTGGTAGGGAACCAGTCCGACGATGACCTTCAGGTCCTCGTGGAGGTTCGTCGGGATGCGACGGGAACGACAGTCCTCGTCGTTCAGGCCCGTGTGCAACTGTGAGAACGCACCCGTGACCGCGCGGGCGGCCGAGGCGGAACCGACGCGGGCAATGGTCGAAATTTCGGGGAGCGAGAGGTCGAGTTCTGCGGCTTCGGCGAGCGCAACCGCGGCGGCGGCGAAGCCCGACGACGACGACCCGAGGCCGACGTTCGAGGGAAAACTGTTCTCACTCTCGAGGCGGACGGGGTAGACGGTGTGGGCGGCGTCGGACATCGACCGTGCTTTCTCGACGACGGCCTCGACGCGTTCGGCGGCCCGTCCCTCGAGTTCCTCGCCGTCGACGACGAAGGTGTCCTCGTCGTAGTCCATCGAGAACTCGACGGTCGTCCGGGTGTGGCTGGGTGCCGTACAGAGGCTGATGCTGTCGTGGTACGGGAGCCGCTCGATTTCGTCGCGCATCCCGTGGTACTTGACCAGTCCCTGAATAGGATGGGCCATCGCCGTTGCTTTCATACCCTCACACGGACCCGATGGTCGCTTAAAGGTCACGGCATCCGTCCGGCTCCAAAACCGAACGCTAAAACGAGGTCCCGCCAACCACTCGGCCATGGGAACCCCACGCGAGACGCGAGCCGAGCAGGCCGAGGAGATCGTTTCCCGCCTCGAGGAGGCCTACCCCGACTCGACGATTTCGCTGCGTTACACGAACCGCCTCGAGTTGCTGATCGCGGTGATCCTCTCGGCGCAGTGTACCGACGAGCGGGTCAACACGGAGACCGAGCACCTCTTCGAAAAGTACGACGGGCCGGAAGCGTACGCCAACGTGCCCGAGGAGGAACTTGCCGAGGACCTGAACTCGATCACCTACTACAACAGCAAAGCGGGCTACATCACGGAATCTTGCCAGCAGATTCTCGAGGACCACGACGGCGAGGTGCCGGATACGATGGAGGAGTTGACGGAGCTACCCGGCGTGGGACGGAAGACGGCGAACGTCGTCCTCCAGCACGGACACGACGTCGTCGAGGGAATCGTCGTTGATACCCACGTCCAGCGTCTCTCGCGGCGACTCGGGCTTACCGAAGAGGAACGTCCCGAGAAGATCGAACAGGAGCTGATGGAGATCGTTCCGGAGGGCTACTGGCAGCAGTTCACCCACCTCTGTATCGACCACGGCCGGGCGATCTGTGCTGCGCGTTCGGCCGAGTGCGACGAGTGCGTTCTCGCTGACATCTGTCCGTCAGAGAAAGGCGACAGCGAGGTCGATCTGGCCTCCGGCGACCCCTGGTAGGCGACCCTACTGGCGGGACCCGACCGTCGCAAGCCCAACGAACTTTCCCGGGTCGCGGGTACCCCCGGACGGGATCACTATGGCAGACGACACCGACTCACCATCCGAGGAGGCCGCGGACCCAGAGGAGATGCGAGAACAGGCGCGACAGCGCGAACGGCCTCGAGCGAGCGAAACGGGCGAGGAGGCAGACGAGGAAGACAACACAGAAGAGGAGCTTTCCGAGGCCGAAAAGGAAGAACGCGAACGCGAGGACGAAGCAGACAAACGAGACGATATCGAACATCAGTCGACCGAACGGGAGGCCGACGCCCTCGAGAACGCGAACCCGAACCACCACCGGGACGAAGAGCCCTACCAGAGTTGAGCGGGCCCCTCACGACCCGCGACGAGCGAGCGACTCGAGGGGGCAGCGTTCGGCCATTTTCCAGCTACTCGAGACCGCGATCAGGGACGACGACGGGTAGCGATCGGTCCGCCCGGAGAGTGACCGACCAGCCGTTCTCGAGCGTCGTCACGGGGCGGCCGTCGACGACGAGGTCGACGGTACACTCGTCGCGCTCGACGGTCAGCCGGAGGCCCGCCGGTGGGAGCACCCACCGTCTGGGTCGGGTAGCGAAGGGGGCGATGGGCGCGACGGTGACGGCGTCGACGGCCCGCGAGAGCGCGGGTGAGCCGACGTTCGCAGCGTACCCGTGACTCCCGGCGGCGGTCGCGACGACCACGCCGTCGGCCCGGAACGCAGCCACGGTCTCACCGCGGGTCGAGACGCTAAATTCCGAGATTCGCGCCGGTTCGTCGGTGTCCAGTGTGACGTCGAAACAGCCCCTCACGGTGTGCTGTGGGCGTGTCGAGTCCGTTTCGGACTGCGCCCCATCGTCGTCTCCGTCGGGTACTACCTGCCCCTCGAGGACGTCGCGCGATTCGACGTCGGCACTGCCGTCGAGAGCCGACTCGACCGCCGATTCGACGTTCGAGGGGGTGACCGCCTCGAGGCCCGTCACTGACCCGACCGGGAGCACCGGTCGCTCGAGGTCGGCAGTGACACTGGCTGCGACGCCAGCAGTCCCAACTGCGACGAGGAGGTCCGGATCGACGTTGCGGACGGTCTCGGCCGGGCCACAAACTACGGTTCCATCCCGGGACTCGAGGACGCCTTCGACGGACTCGACGAGGTCAGACGCGATGCCGTCGGTCTCGAGGACTCCGACGACTGGTTCGTCGCGGTCGACGACCGTCGGCTCGTCGCACATACGCCACCGTTCGTCGCTCGCGACGAAAAACGTCCGGTCTGCGATCGGTCGACCGCTCGCGCTCGTCACTCGTGCTCGAGTGTGGGCTGATCGTCGAGTCAGACGACAGTCCTCGACGGGTAGATCACCCGCCGTCAGTTCGGACGGATTCGGGAGTTTTCGGCCCGCATCCGAGCGAGCGGTGTGGGCAGTACTGGCAGTGGTCCCCGGGATTCGTCTCCGTGAATCCGGGATCGTCGACGGCCGCGAGCGCGTCGGCGAGGGCCTCCCACGGTGGTAACTCGTCGGGGTCGAAGAGGTCGACCCGCGGACCCACCCCGTCGCCGACGTAGACGTACCCGGCGGCGGCGATCGGGTCGTCGAACCGGTCTGCACACGCCCGCTGATAGAGCGCGAGTTGCACGGCCCCTTCGGCAGTCGTCGGCTTTGCGGTCGTCTTGTAGTCGAGGACGACGAGATCGCCGGACTCGAGGCTCGAGTCGGCCGACCCTTCCGGGAGCCGACGGATCGAGTCGACGTAGCCGACGACCTCGCCAGTGACGCCGGGGACGTCGTCGAGTACGAACGGGAGTTCGGCTGCGACGGCCTCCCACTCGGCGACCGGTCGATCGATCCCGGGCGCGCGTGCCTCGAAGAAGTGGTCGATACAGGCGAAGACGGCGTCTCGATGGGCGGTCAGTCCGCGCGCGGTAAGCTGGCGAGTCGCGGCGGCGTGCCAGCGCTCTCGCGTTCGGTATCCGCGGTAGAAGGCCTCCTCGGCGACGTCGTGAACGACCGTCCCGACGATTCGGCTGGCCGATCGGCCCGGCTGTCGACTCGAGTCTCTCTCCTGCTCGCCTGCTTCGCCGCTGGCCGTGGGATCGTCGAACGCCCCGACGACGTGATCGAGGTAGTGTTTCCGCGGGCAGCTCTCGTGGGTTTCGAGTGCGGTGTAACTGTGGCGCATCGCGACCGGCAAGTCGGTAGCACTCGAGAGGGCGTCGACGGGGAAGCGGCCGGCCTCGGGAGCGAGCGCCGAGAGTGCGCGGCCGGTCGGAACTCGGACCTCGCGGTCGGATTCCGAGGTGGGGGGTGGACCCTCTTTCGCGATCCCGCCGTCGGCCTCGGTGGGCCAGCCGTCGGTTGCGTCCGCCGCATCCGACGCGGGAAGAAGCGTTCCGTTTCTGAGCAGTCGACCCAGCCGGTGGACCGTCTCGATCGCCTCCTGCGTCTCGAGCGGTTCGACCCGTCGATCCTCGAGGCCGGCGTAGTAGGTGATCGTCCCCGGTGTCGCCTCGCTCGAGCGGCCGATCTCGTCGGTCCGGTCGGCGACGCTCTCGGGGTAGGTCTCGCGAACGCGCTCGACGCTTTCGATGAGCGTCTCCCAGAGGTCCATCCGCTGGCCGGCGGTCGACCACTCGAGTTCGGGTGCGAGACAGGCGTCTGCCGTCGCCGTCGAGAGGGCCTCGGGCTCGCCGTCGTAGTCGTAGGTCGACCCGAAGCAGAAGAGGTGGTTCTCCGCGCGGGTGAGCGCGACGTGGAGGACGCGCCACTCCTCTGCGACCCGGTCGCGGGCCACGTCCTCGCATAGCGGCGAGTCGACGTCCTCGTCCAGCGTTGCCGCGACCAGCCGGTGACTCGAGCGCCGGGCGTGATCGCCGTCGACGCACCACTCCGCATCCGAGAGGTACGGGACGAGCACGGTGTCGAACTCGAGGCCCTTGGCCTGGTGGACCGTCATGACGTCGACGCACTCGGTGGAGGTCGTCCCCTGCGTCCGGTCGCGGTCGCTGCCAGCGTACAGGCGTTCGACGGCGTCGACGAACGATGCCGAGAGCACCGTTCCGACGCCGTCGGAGCCGCTAGAGTCGACGAACCGGTCCAGCCGGTCGAGGTCGGCCCGTTCCTCGCGCGTGAGGAACCACTCGATCCGGGTGCGCTCCCTGAATCGCCTGAGGAACCCCGAAACCGGATAGACGTCCCGCTGCTCGAGGAGCGCCTCGAGGTGGTCGCGGGCGCGCTCGAGTCGGTCGGCGTGATCGAACTCGTCTCCCACCGCGTCCACGTCGAACGAGCGCAGCGCCGATGCGAGAGACTCGTCGCCGCGCCCGAGCCGACGGAGGTCGCCTGCGGTGACGCGATAGCGGTACGTGAGTACCCGTCTGAGGTGGACGTCCGTCGTCGGTCCGGGATCGACGACCACCCGGAGATACGAGAGCAGCGTCTGGATCCCCGGCGAAATCTCACCGCGGGGCGACCCGGTGACCTCGTAGGGAATACGCTTCTCGCGTAAGGCCGCTGCCACGGCCTGTGCCTGGCGGTTTCGCCTGACGATGACGGCGATATCGCCGAGGTCTCGCTGCGGGACGGTCGCGGCCTCGCCGTTGAGCAACCGGGAGACCGTAGTCGCGACCTGTTCGGCGGGCGAAGCCTCGAGGGCGTCGCTCTCGACGGTGACGACGCGGTCCGGTGGCGCTGGCTCCGCAGGGGCCTTCCGTCGCCCGTCGTCGCTCCCCGTGACTTCTCCCGGACGCCAGTGCGAGCCCGGCGGCCGGTCGACCTCTCGCAACGTCTTCGAGGACTGGCCGCCGTACGCGCAGTGGTTCGTCACGTCGAGGATCTCCTGTCTCGAGCGGAAGTTCAGCTCGAGTTCGATCGCTTCGTGGTCGTCGAACGCCTCGCCGAGTCGAGTGAGTCCCTCGCGGTCGGTGCCACGCCAGCCGTAGATCGCCTGATCGGTGTCACCGATCGCGAGCAGGTCGGGTCGGTCGGGGCCGTCGGTGAGGGCAGTCACGAGGTCGAACTGCGTCTCGTCTGTGTCCTGGAACTCGTCACAGTAGACCTGTTCCCACCGGTCGGTGATCTCGCTCGCGACGCGTTCGGCGCTCACGCCGTGTGTCGTCTCTTCGTCGCCGGAGACGAGCGCGGTGGCCGTCCGGACGAGTTCGTCGAAGTCCAGTGCCCGCTCGGCCTCGAGGTGGGCGTGATAGTCCGCGTAGACGTCGGCGTAGTAGCGGGCCAGCCGGCAGGACTCGAGATAGTGTTTGAGTCGGCCGATGGGGGTCTGTTCGATCCGCGCGGTCGCGCCACCGTGGATCTCGTTTGCGAACAGAACTCTGGGCAGGTGCTTTGTCGTCCGGTCCTCGAGCGAGAGGGTTTCTGCCGTGCGCGCGACGGTCTCTTGCATGGCCCGGAGGTATCGGTCGACGTCACTGACCACGTCGTCCTCGCGGAACTGAACCGGTGCTTCGGCGATTTTCTCCCGGCAAAATTCCAGTAGCGTTCCGTACTCGTGCAGGGCGTCGCGGGCAGTCTCGACGTGACTCTCGCGGGAGAAGAATCGCAGCGCTTCCTCGTCGAACGTCAGTGAGTCGTCGGCCCGCCGCTCGAGCCAGCGGACGAACTGGAGGCAGAGTTCGACGGTCCGGGTGTCGGGAAGGTCGGTCTGGAGATCAGCCGGACGGACGTTTTCCCGGCTCGCCCGGTCGATAAACCGCGTGACGCGATCGACGAGTTCCTCGTCCGAGCCATCGACGAACGAGGCGGCGAAGTCGTACTCGCGCCCGGCGAGCAGTCGGGCGACGATCCGGCGTCGCTCGCCGTCGGTGACGACGTCGAACTCCGGTGAGTACCCGAGCGCGTAGGCGTACTCCCGGACCAGCCGGTGACAGAACGAGTGGTAGGTGAAGACGTCGATTGCGGCCGCCGCCTCGGGCTCGAGGCGGTCGTCGACGGCAGCCCGGATGCTCGCGGCGGCCTCGTTCGCGAACGTCAGGACGAGTACGTCGTCCGGGTCGAGGTCGCCCCGTTCGATGGCGCGCTCGATCCGGAGGAGCATCGTCGTCGTCTTCCCCGTTCCCGCGCCAGCGTCGACGGAGACGCAGGCCGCGTCGCTCTCGACGACCGCTCGCTGGTTCCCCCGGGGCTCGAGTCGGTCGCCGCCTCGAGCTGGATCAGCCATCGAATCGCACCTCGCTGGCGACGTACTCCGGACAGCAGACGGCGTAGGCACACTCCGGGCAAGCGTTGGGCTCGATCGACCGCCATCGATCGGTGGGGTCGTGATCCCCGGAGCACACGCCGGCGGCGAACTCGGTCAGCCGATCGTCGACGGCACGATTTCGATGCACGTGATCCATCGCGTAGTCTCGCTCGTCGACGTAAACGTCCGTCAGGTCGACGGCCTCGAGCGTCGTCTCGACGCTCCCGCTGATCCAGTCGGTCGACGAGTTCCACCGATCGGCCACCGGAAGCTGGACGTATCGGCAGGGGCGATCCGGGAGCCCCAGTCGATCACGGAGCCCGCGAAGCCCCTCGAGGACGACGCTGGTCTCGAACAGCGCGGCGACGGGTCCCGGGTCGAACGCCTCGTTGTCTTTCTCGAGGTGATCGTCGACCAGCTGTAGAAGCTCGTCGTCCCAGCTCGAGCGGTACCGGAGGGGGCCGAGCGGGGACGCCGAGGGAACGAACCGGACCCCCACGAGGTCGGTACCGTCGGTGGTGACGTAGTCGACGGTGGCGTCGATTCGGATGCGTGCGGACTGCTCGCGTGCCGACTCGCCATCGCCGCCGTCCGCTGTGCGTGTACGCTCGGTCTCGGGCACCGCGGATGACTCCTGGACGCTGGCCGCGAGCGGGCGGTCCGGCCCGATCAGTTCGGTTGCCAGTTCGTGCTCCCGATCGTCGTCCGGCCGTTCGATCGTCTCGAGGAGTCGCCGACACCCCCTCGCGTGGTCGACGCCGAACTGGTCGACGTAGGCCTCGAGCGTCGACTCGAGGACTGCCCGAACGTGCCGACGCTGGGCGCTCGAGTGGTAGCTCCCTTCGTGACCCGACCAGAGTGACTCGAGGCGGTCGCTGGCGACGGCGAGAAGTTCTTCTGCCTCGGGCTCCCCGCTGCGGAGCGCCGTCGTGATGGCTCGAGCAAGGAGGTCGGCCCGGGCCGTCGGTCCCCCGTTCTCACCGGCGTGGTCGTCACTCGCTTCGAGGTCGTCGACGTACGCGAACGCGTACCGACGGGGGCAGTGGAGTGCCGTCTCGAGTTCAGCGACGGTGACCCGCGCGACCGGGTCAGTCACGACCGGCCACCTCCCCTGCGGCGAACTCGAACTGGGCGTGGACGGCATCCCGGAGGTCGTCGTCGACGTCGCCTGCCTCGAGGACGAGCGCGATCTCCTGAAAGAGCGCCTCGGTCTCAGCGAGGTCGGCCGACCCGCCGGTACTCGCTTCCCTGAGCACGCGCTCGAGTTCGCCCCGCGGCTGCTCGAGGATCGCCTCGAGCGCCCGGGCCTCGCCGGTGTACCGGGCCGGAGACCCGGCGTCGGCGTCGACGAGCTCGAGCCCGGGGGTCGCCGCGAGCTGTTTCAGGTATCGCGATTCGTCGTAGCTGCGGGCCAGACCGCCGTGGCCGCGTTCGTACGAACACAGGTAGCAGGCGTCGGTCGCGGCCCGGGTCGCGAGTGCGAGCCGCCGACGCGCCCGCTCGGCGTGATAGGCGACGAACGGATCGCCAGTCCCGTCTGCGTCGGCCGGACCGAAGGTGTCGGCGACCGTCTCGTGATCGGGGTCGGTAACAGCAGGAAACGCCAGCAACTCCCCGAGCCACGCCGACGGGAACAGTTGCGTGAGAAACTGTTCGCCCGGGTAGACCGCGTCGATCACGTCGAGGACGAACACTGCCCGCCGCCGTTCGTACTTCAGATCGCCGACCGGGCAGACGGTGACTCCGCCCGTCGGTGGACTCGTCTCCACGGCGTGGGCGTAGGGCGCATCGTACCTGATCGTTCGCTCGAGCATTCGTTCGAGTCCCTCCCAGTCCGGACCGACGAGGTCCGTCTCCTCGACGAACCGGGCGATGTCCCGGACGCGCCTGACTCCGTCGTACTGCTCGCGGGCATCTACCCACTCCTCCGCAGTGGCGATTCTTCCTTTCAGATCCGTCGCCTCGATCCACCGGTCGATCGATCGGGACACGCTCGGTTCCCGACACCGCTCGAGTAGCTCCGGCGAGAACCCGTCGACTCTCGCTCGAAGTCGATCCCGGTGGGCCTCGAGGCAGTCGTGGACCGACTCGTCCGACTCGGGACCACCGGCGTGGCCCGCATGTCGCGTTCGGGCGCGGTGTGCCTGCAGTCGAACCACGGCGTACAGTTCTCCGACGGCGGGGTTTTCGGCCAGCGCGGGCGTGCCGATCGTCGCCGTCGGGAGGCCAGCGTCCCGGAGTCGACGCCGCGTCTCGGGAACCCGTTCGATGGACGGAACCGCGACGGCAAACGCGTCGAACGGCCAGTCGTGGCGCTCGCGAAGCGACTGAACTTCCCGCGCGACGGCGTCGACCTGTCTTCGGCTCGTCCGGGCCCGAATTCGTCGGATTCGACCCGCCGTCTTGCCGCGGGTAGATCGCGCCCCGTCGCCGTCCTCGAGCGTCGGCGCTCGCGGCGCGTCACCAGTCGCGAGAAAGCGGGTGACTGCCCGGTGGGAAGGGGTCGATTCTCCCTGTCGAGTGTTCGACCGGTAGTCGTCCGCTCGATTCGAGTCGTGGCCCTCGAGTTCGAGGTCCAGATACGGCTCGGACTCGAGCAGGTCCTCGATACAACCCGGCTCGACCCGGGTGCGCTCGATGCTGGCGTCCCGTTCGCCTACACAGACGAGGTCGGCGTCCGCTGTGAGGGTTGCGAGATACCGCCGGTCGAGAGCCCGATACTCCTCGAGTTCGATCGCGAGGACGGCGTCGATTCCGGCGGTTACGCGGTCGCGCAGTCCGTCGACGTTGTCCTCGAGTAAGTCGACGGCTCGTGGGATGACCGCGGCTCGTTCGACGTATCCGCGGTCGGCCAGTTCGTCGTGGAACCGGTCGTTGATCGCGTAGAGGTACGCGAGACAGTCCGTGGCGACGTGTTCCGGGGCTGTCCCCGCAGCCGCGGACTCCCCGGTTGTCCCGGACTCTGCAGCGGTTGGCCCGTCACTCGTCGGGTCCTCGAGGCCGACGCGCTGTCTGGTCGCCTCGAGCAACAGCCGACCCACGTCGCGGGTGAACCCCTCGCGATCGCTCGCGTGCTCGAGATACGCCGGCATCTCTCGACTGGCACCCTCGATCACGAGCGAGATGAGTTCGATCCGCTCTTCGTACTCGAGACGCTCGAGGGTCGGGTCGTACTCTTCGATGACCTTCGAGGCGTGCTCGGGGAGTGATTCGACGCGCGGTGAGACCGGAGTGCCGTCTGCCGTCTCGACCGCTGAGAGGATCGTCCTGACCGACTCGAGGCCGGCGGGGTGTCGTTTGAGCACGAGGACGTTCTGCGCGCCGTGGGCTTCGACGAGGTCGACGTACGCGTCGGCTATGGCGTCGAACAGCCCGTCGTCGGCCGCGTAGAGGAGAGTACAGACGCCCGTCGCGGGCGAGTCCATCGGGGACATTCGTGATACCAGCCTTTCGAACAGTCAGCTAATAAAGGGTGCTCCCACGACCGGTCGTCACCGTGGTGGGTCGCCACCGGATCGATCGGTGACGACTGGTCCCTTCGAGTGAGTCTCACCGGCGGTCGGAACAGCCCTTCATGCCATCGTCCGGTGAACGCCCGATATGGGAGGCGACAGCACCCCACGTCGAGCGCGGATCGATAGACGAACACTGCTCCGAACGGCTGGTATGACCGCCATCGGCGGCGTACTGACGTCGGTATCGGTCGGTGCACAGGACGATCCCGAGTGGCCCATCGGTCCCGACGGAGACGACGACCGCGGCGAGTGGGAGGGCGAACCCCACCCGGACGATCCTGACTACGACGACCTCGAGATGGTCACCGACGACACCGATTCGATCCAGTTCGCTGTCCCCACCGACTGGGACGACGTCGACTCCCGTCCGGCTAACGTCGGCCCGTCGATCTGGGCCTCGCCGGACCTCGAGGGGTATCTCGAGTCCTGGGAGATCCCCGGCATCGAGGTCACCGTCACCACCGAGGACGAACTCCTCGAGACGAATCCGGACGACCTCCTCGACGAATTCATCGATTACAGTGACGACTGTTCGGACGACGGCCGACGGGTGACTGCCGCCGGCGGCCACGCGTTCCTCGCACAGGTGTGGACCGACTGCGACGACCTCGAGACCGCCTACGTCTCGATGGTTGGCGCTCCGATCGCTGGCGCAGGTGGGCAATTCCCTCCGCACCAACCGCCCGGGGAGATGCCACCGGGGGATGGGCCCGAAGACGGGATGCCTCCAGAGGACATGCCACCGTGGGACGATCCAGACAACGGAATGCCTCGAGACGATATGCCGCCCTGGGGCGGCGATGGAGACGGGGACGAGGACGAGGCCGATGGTGCAACCGAGGAGGACGCTGCCGACGACGATAACGGCGACGTCGACGAAAACGACGACACGGACGACGCCGACTGGCCCGGTCCCGACACTGACGAATTCCCCGAGGGCTCGATCGACGACTTCCCACCGGAACCACCGTACGTCGTAATCGCCGGGGCGCAGCTCGTGAGCGACCCCGACGCGGCTGTCCTGCGAACGGCGCTCAGTTCGCTCGTCGTCGACTCGCCCGACGATGGCTCGTGATCGCACTCGTTGCCGAGTTCGTCGACCAGCCCACCTCGAACCGATTCGGTTCGAGTGACTGTCGTCGCGAGTTCGAATCGGGCTATTTGATCCCCGGGAGTGGAGTCACTGCGCGATGGGAGGTGACACCGAACCAGTTAGCGGACGGAGCACCGAACAGAACCGGGACCAGCCCCCTGTCGACGACCGACGGGATCGAGACTCGGACTCGAACTCGAGCCCGGACCGTGGATTCACGGGAATCGATTCCCGGCGTGGCGACGACCAACCGCGCCGTCGACCACGACGCTGGCTCCTCCGCTCGACCGGACTCGCCCTCGCTGGCGTGACCGGTATCGCTAGCGGGGCTGTCTCCGGGAGAACTGACGACCGGCCCGCTCGAGTGCCGTCCGATCGACTCGAGAACCCGCAGCCACAACTGGACCCGGAGGAGATCCCCTGGGGGCCAGTCCTCGAGTCCGGACAGACCGTCGAAGGTGAGATCGAGAGTCTCCTCGACCGGAGTATGTACAGCTTCGACGCCGAAGCAGGTGACGAGGTTCGCATCGAGTTCGCCCGGCCGGGCGGAAGCGGTGAGTTCTACGTCGGCGTCTTTGGCCCCGGTGCCCAGCTACTCGCCTGGGAGACGGTCGAACCGGACGAATCGACGGAGTTCTCCGGCGAAATCGTCGACTCCGGCATCCACAACGTGACCGTCAGAACGTACTACGCGGACGCGGCTGGCCCCTACGAACTCGCCTACGTCAACGAGGATCGACCACCCGCCGAAGATCCGGACGAGCCAGTGGACCCCGACGATCCAGAGCCGGACCCAGAACCGGAACCGGACGACATCGAGCCGATCGAACCCGGTGAGACGCGCGACGGTGAACTGGATGGCTTCGAGGACGCAGCGCTCTACAGCGTCTTGACCGGCGACCCCATCACAGTCGAGGTAACTCGAGACGGCGGCAGCGGAACGTTCGGCGTCGGTATCCTCGATGCCTCCTTCGACGTCCGGGCCTACGCAGAAGGTGGCCCTGACGAGACGATCACCGTCTCGACGACGCCGTTCGAGGAGAGCGACTTCACACTCGGCGTCATCGGCGCAGACGACGACGCCGCCGGTGCGTTCACGCTCGAGTACTTCGACGAGGAACGAGACGAGTAGCGCACTGGCGGCTCCCACATCACCCGAATCGAGCAGCAGCCTCCAGTTTGAACTGCTCAGGCTTCACCCCACTTCGACGACACTCTGTGATCGCTGGCGAGGCCAGTGGCTGAGAGGAACGATGTGGCCGGGAGGAAATTGAATCGGTGGGAACCGTCACAAACGGAAGACTCCGTAGGGTTTCCATTGTCTCAGATCCCGGCATTAACCCCCTTCCAGGAACTTTCGCCGCCGTTCCACGTTCCTGTCGGGTTGGCGGGCATCGTAGTGTTACTACGGGATATTTTGCGACATCCATCCGTTCGGATACGCTCTCCGGCGGTTCGACCTCGAGCAGGTGGCCGGTGATCGCCACCTGTGGTACCGCGTGGGTGACCGAGCGGACTGGGTTACTTTTGCCGCGCGGTATCCGCACCTTGTTTCACTCCGTTCACAAAAATCGCGCCATCGTGTGTAATTCGAACCTGGTGGTCGGAAACACGGAATGTGAGTTCCCAGACGCCGTCTTCCATGTCACCCAACGTTTCCAGTACTTCGGGGTCCATGTACTCGGCGAGGACGAAGTCTACCTCTGATGGGTTCAGACCATCGGATTTGGCTACTGCTCCGATGACCCCAACTACGATATCATCTGTTGCCATCACGATACATTTCCTCGTAGATTTCACAGCCTGTGATCAACGACTGGGGAAACTGATCGATCGAATCGTGTATCGTCTCGAACATTGCTTCAGCCTCCTTGAATCTTGGACCACGCTGTACACAGAACGGATCACGTTCCCAACGGATGTAGCCAGCCGTAGCCATCTGAGGGAGGTGATTGTGTTCGAGCCGGATCCTCATTTGCTCGGCGTCACACGACGTTCCCGGTGCCGTTGCAGCCTCCGGGAGCGGAACCCGTTCGCTCTGTGGGGCCTCCATCAACGAATATATGATCATCCGTCTTTCCTGGGCTGAAAGTGTCCGATGTAATTCATCCCACCTGTCAATTGCAGAACCTCCCGAGATGGATGGATCGATAGCCATATCTCTAGCTCGGTATCGGATCCGTTAAACATTATCATTAATAGGGAACATAATAGTTTTGAGTGTCTTCCTGACCGCGTTTCGGGCTCGAGAAGTACCCTGCCGAAGTGTAGTTTCGTAAATGGTTCCCCTTCGCTGACTGCGTTACGAATCTCACCGTCAGTTCCCTGGTAGCCCGGATAGGTTATGATCGTTCGACTCTCGAGGTGGCAGAGCCGATTCGCACGGACAAACTCGCGTGGGGTGCGCGGCTCAGGGGTAGACCACGCGCATCGGTCGAGTTCGTCCCGGTCGATCTCTCCCAGGAGTTCCTCGAGAGACTTCACGCAGACCACCCCGAAAACTCGATTCACCGCAAGACGGCACGGGGGTGCAGCAACTCCAGTACTGAATTCCCCCGAAAACGGCCCGTTCTAGAGGTAGTCGGAAACGGGAAAACCGTCGAGAGACAATGCCGGGGGTAGAGGATTCGAGACTCTCGAAAACGAGTTTATTTCCGATGGACTCGCTGGGATGGACGTTTGGTCACTAGGCTGGTGGTTTTGATTGAATATCTCATAATTATGGTAGGTTATTCTTACGAACTTCCATCTTTTCGCGCTCGGTTCGTGCATCGTAGTGGTTGTACAGGACCTCGAGCGAGACGTCCATCCGCTCGCTCACGACCTCGGGGGTCGTCTCCTGGTTGAGGTGGTACGTGATTGCCCCTCGCCGGACCGCGTGAGGCGATCGTGCCGACGGGCACTTGGAGAGACTCGCGTTTTGCCCTCGAGCCTCACAAGAGGCGGGCGTCCGGTCGTGTGGGCACTCGCTGTAGGTGCAGGGATGCAAGGCCCGTATCACCCACTTGTAGATCGTGTCACCTCGGGGCCGGGTGCCTAATTGCGTCGTAAATAGCGGCTGACGGCCGTACTCGTCGGTGACGTCTTTTCTATCCGGGTTGTCGCGGTAGGCTTCGAGAATGGCGAACCACTTCGGGCCCAAATAGACCCAGCGGTTCGCGTTCTCGCCGTTCTTGAGCTTCGTGCCTTCGTCGATTCGGTGCTCAATTCTTACCGCGTGCTCGTCCGGCTCCAGGTCGTCAACGTCGATCGACCGTGCCGCGCTCCGGCGCATTCCTGTCCGCCAGAGAAGCGCCAGCAGGGCGTGGTTTCGAGACCCGTAGTGGTGCCGGTCGTAGTACTCGAGGGCCTTCTTCGCCCGGTCTGGTGCGAGAAAGACGTCTTTCGACTCGGCCCCGTCCGGTAGCTCAGGCGCGTGCAGCTTCTCGGCGAGCCCATCGGTGACGGCCTCAATGTCGGCCCACCACCGTAGCGCCTGCCGGACACTGCTGAGTTGTTTCTGAAGCGTGATCGGTGCGACGTCGACCCGTCGCCAGTCGACGAAATCGGACAGTTGGCGGCCGTCGAGATCGTTTAGGTTGTCAACGTCCCGCTCGTCGCACCACTCGAGAAACACCGACAGGCGGTGCTTCGCGTTGCGATATGACGACTCCCTTACTCCCGGCCGGTGGTGCCGGAGGAATCGGCTCACACCTTCCTCGGGAGAGAGCGGTTGCAGATCGTCGGTCACTCCGATCCCTCCTCGAGCGCGTCGGCGATTCGCTCCAGGTCGGCAGCGATGGCCTCGAGCCGTTCGGCCATCACGATCTCCGGCGGGTCCGTCGGGGTGTGAAACTCGTACCGTCTCATGCTTCTACCTCGGCGGACTCTCCAAGGTCGACGTACCCGAGAATCCCGCGAGCCGCTCGAGAAGCGGAGACGCCGTGTTCGCGCATCGTCGCGACGATCGATGACGTCGGCGGGGCCGGGCCGTCGATCAGCAACTCGGCGCGGGCCTCTTGGGCCGCTACGATTTCTTCGGACGCTTCGATCGTCGAGACGTCCTCTGGACTTCCGTAGGGAAGGCTCATCGGCCGACACCCCGTGTCAACCGGCCGATGTTGGGTTTAGTACAGGTAGCGATACGCTTACCAAAGATGCGTGTTACTGTCTGCATGGTCTTGCGAATTCTCTCGTGGGACCACGGACTGACCGCACGCGCCGTCGTGTAGGAGCGCCGGGCGCGTGCGGCCGCTGTCCGTCGGTCGACTGTACTGTCGTCGCCACTGCCACTTAGGCGCGAGGGGGTCGTTTCCGATATTTCCGATAAAATGCTCGAGTCTCGATTTCCAATGATTCGAGCCGTCAGACGCTCGAATTGGCGATTTCCGATAACGGAAAATCCGTTTCCGATAAGTCGGTTGGTGGTCACTGCGTATCGTCGAACGAGGAATTTAACTCCCCGCAGGGTGCGGTTTATCATGCGTCCGTAGCGTGGTTACGGATGCCAGCGGGCCGGTGCCCCCCACCGGGTCCGCGTTTCTGCGAGGACCCGACCGGACAGCGGCGGGTCCGTCTGGCGTCCGTTGCCCGCACCGAGACACCCTTGGATATTAAAACTTCTCACGTTATCGTGTTCTACTTGGTAACGATAGCGTAACAAAGTAGATGCCAATGGTGCACGATTATGAACCTATGAACGAGAGCAAACCACTGAAACAAATGGTCGAGCGAGTCTCCTGGTTTTCACCAGTACACTACGAAATACTGGGGTTCTTCGAAAGACACGACATTTGGATTTCAGCAAGGGGGCTCGCGAAGAATATCGATTACGACCGGAACTACGTTTCTCGAGAGTGTCCGCTACTCGTTGAACACGGTCTTCTCCAAAAAGAGGGGACAATTTACAGCTTGACAGGTCGAGGACGAGCGTTTCTTGCTGGGGAGATTGATCCGGACGACCTCGAGTAGTGTCAATAAGAGGCGTATCGGGACTCCGCAGGCCGATTTCCACAGTCTACAGACCGGTCATTACACTCCCTATTGGTTTGGTTCCGGCAAGGAAACAACTGGAACGTCAGGGTCCGTAACGAGATTCGTCGCAATATCTCCTGCGAGGAATCGAATAATGCGACTCCCTCCTCGTGGTCGGAATACGATCGCATCTGCTCCTACATCAGCAGCTTCTGAAAACAATCCCGGGACAACACCAGCTGCAAAGACCGTCCGTGTCTCGACAGCCACGGATTTGCTGAGTGTCGAATCAACAATTCCAAGATCAGTACTTCACAAAGCTGGTTAGTTGAGACGTCTGCTTGCTGAAGTTGTGCCTAAGAACCCACAGCAAGCAGACGGTTCAATCCACGAGGACCAGCTCCTTAACTTCCTCGTCAACACGATTGACGAGGAAGTTTCTCTCGGTCTGAGCGATAATGCTCAAATCGATGCTGAAGACATCTATGAGGTCCTCGTCGGCGCGTGCGCCGACGGGACCTCGGTCTCGACACTCTGCGAGGACAGTGAAGACTCTCCTCACCAAAACACCGTTCTGTACCATCTCCGCGAGAAATTCGACCTCGAATCGGTTGAACAAGTTGGGAACACGCTTCTCCAGAAGGACGTACTCACTGTGCTTCCTGAGCAGGTGGAGGTCTGCGCAGACCTCCACCTGCGGCCCTACTACGGTGACGAAGACGACACAGACGGCCTCTATCATTCGGAAGCGAAACGTGGAACTACCGCATTCCACGCCTATGCTACACTCTACGCGCGTGTACAGAACAAGCGCTATACGCTGGCGGTGCGCCGTCTCACCGACGGCGACACCGCCAGCAGCGTCCTCGCCGAGTTTCTCGGTATTCTCGACGGCCTTGACCTCAGCGTCAAGGCCGTCTATCTTGACCGTGAATTCTACGATAGCAAGTGTCTCACGCTGCTTCAGGCGCACAACCACGCCTATGTGATGCCGATCATCCGCTGGGGACAGACGATCAAGCAGGAACTCTCGGAAGGTTGGAGCCGCGTCATCCAGCACGATCTGACGGCGAAACTCGACGGTCACAGCTGGACCGTCGAGTTTCCCGTCTACATCGACTGCACCTACCAAAACGGGCGATACGACGAACACGGGGTGGCGCGTCACGGCTACGCCGCTGACGCGCCTTTCATCAACTCACCACGAGACGCTCGATACCATTACGCGAAACGCTTCGGTATCGAGGCGACGTACCGGCTCTCCGAGCAAAGTATTGCAACAACGACGACACAAAACCCGGTAGTACGGCTGCTGTACGTTGTGGTGAGCTTGCTGTTACAGAACGTCTGGCGGTACTTGCACTGGGAGTACGTGGCGACGCCCCGCCGTGGCGGGCGTCGCCTCTGGTCCTGGTCGTTCAAGGAGTTCATCAAGATGCTGTGCCGGGCAACATGGACGGCCCTCGCGGTGCGTCGGGCCGTCCCTGCAAATCGGCCACCGGACGATCGGTTCCACCGCTAAGGCCCGACCAAGTCAGCCTTCCTGCGAGTGGCAACGCCGTCGCGTCGGCGGCTGACCGCCGCCGACAGCGACGACTCTGCTCGATCTTCGGTCAGAACTCCCGTCAATCACTACCGATCAGGATGAAACTGCGGCTTCAGTCCAAGCTGGCAGGGACGCTTTGTGAGGTACTGAAGATATTCGGCTGCATCGTTCCGGCGTTTTTCGAGTGGTGCTTTATCGGGTGCGCCCTGCGCTTTTTCGATAACATGAACAGCAGTGACCCGTTCAATATCGTCCAGATACGGTTGCAACGCGGCACACGTCGTACGTGCATCTTCCTCGGATGCGACTGGGATCAGGATATGCTGAAAACGGACCATGGGCGATTTTGGTTTCCGAAACTCCAAATAAGTAACGTCTAGGCCATCGTTATCTACCCCCGTCATTTATTTGCTGTGGCTGAGAAAGCCGGACAATGCCCCTTAGGGACAGGCTGGCTCCCAGTTCAACCAACCAAATTCTCTACGTCGTTCTACTGTGGTGTGTGGCTTCCGTGGTGGTCACTCAATTCTATGACACGCCGTTGATTCGCTTGGAAATCGTTATTGGAACTGGGATTCTTTTGATTTGGGCGGTTTGGGGATTTTACTACCGGCTTGAGCAAGTTCGAAAGGAGCGGTTTGAGCGAAATTGATGAAGAAAAGTGGAATCAGCGATATTTGCTTTCAACACTCGTCCGGTAGCGGAGGCCGATCACTGACGTGTTCGCGACCGCCTGAATCGTTTCCGGGTCGACATCGCCACGGACGTCGTCGATGTTCTGCCTACTCTCCACCAGGTGCGTGAGCGCAGCGTCGATCACGACCGACATGGGTGGGTCGTCATACTCGTCGGCGGCCACGATCTCGCTGGCCTGCTGAAGCAACCGCTCACGTTCGTCGGTGAGTTTGAGGCTGGTTCGTCGGGACATGGTTTAAGCCAGTGTATGCACGGGGGGTCGAATCGCGTCGATCTCGGGTGACTGAACGGGCTGTTTTTTAAGTGGTCGGTGTCGGCCGTCGCGTCGATCGTGGCGGTGGCCGGGTCGATCGGGTCCGATTTGATGCACCCCAGCCCACCGCCCACGGCTCGAGGGTGCATACATCCGGGATGGCCGATACATCCTGACGCAACCCCGTGTGTGGAAAGTCGGATGACGTGCTCCGGTAAGTACAGGTGACGTAGTTAGCGGGAACGAATATCTTTCTGTAGCTGCCTCAGTAACCCATGGAACGGTCACCATCTATCGAGGTAGAAAAAGCGTCTATAGCACCTGGCGGTAAAACAAGGATCACAGCCTCAGCAGCAAATATTACTGAAGCGAAGATGGGGTGGCCGTCACCTGAGTGGAAGATCGAGTACAAGAGACCAAGTCCCTCGCCGAAAATCACTTGGCAGTGTAGACCGCCTGTCTGGGAATGGGAGTCTCCGCAGCCAGAGGTCACTATCGAGGCAGTACTTTACGCACCTGACAAACCGTCTCAGGAAAAGTACTACTACAGTGTAAGAGTGCGAAACTGCGAGGAGAATTACAATGGCGAGTGGATTACTGGGACAGGTGTTATCGAATTACCGAACGGTCAGTAACACCTGTAGTGAGCAGATCACTGCGTTTCGGTTTAACGTATCTCGGGAAGAACACGGCAATCAGTACGTGTGCTAAACTGAACGAGAAATAGTTACAGTCGATTTCCGTAGACTGAATCGAAGCGAGTGTACACCGCTGCAAATGCGATAAAGACAGCAATTGCTCCGATACCGACACCAATCCATTCTCCGTATGGAACCCCGTATTTTAGCAGACCAATTGCAAGCCGTTCTCCGACAAATGCCATCATCATGATGACGCCTAAGCCAAGGAGAAAGCTCACAACGAAGTTTCGTTCGATGATGTTCTGTCCCATACGAGACATTTCTCGTAAAGGGTAATAGGTTTTCTGTCCTTCTGATGCTCAGTACGCACCTGTAGTTGCCGCACTGGCCGTCCGCTAATGGTGGGAAGTCGGACGTGATCGGCCTCGATCTCCCTACTGACCCCTCCGAAACACTGACTATCCACCGGGTTGCCGTCCGCCTTGCTCGCAACCCGGACATGAATCTCCAACAGCACGCCAACCGCGACGACATGAAGGTCTGGCTCAGCCAGGCCGAAGTAACGCAGTTGCTCGAGACAGCCGAGAACACCCAGCAGCGCCTCGCCTTCTCGCTCGGTGCCCGCTGCGGGCTCCGATCTCACGAGGTCCTGGACGTCTCACCCGAGGACGTCGTCGACACCGACGCCGGCACCGTCCTCCGGGTCTGGCACGGGAAGGGTGACCAGTTCCGCGAGACGCCAGTCCCGCGTGATTTAGCAACGACCATCCGAACCGTGGCCGACGTCCGCGACGCACCCGCCAGTTCCCCACTGCTCGAGATCTCGACGACGCGCTCACTCCGGCGATGGCTCGCATCCGCTTCGGCGCAGCTGGCCGACGAGACCGACGACGACGGCTGGCGCTATCTCGGCTTTCACGATCTCCGCCGAACCTGGGCCACCGCGCTGGCGGCCGACGACGTCGATCCACTCCTGGTGATCGACTGGGGCGGCTGGAACGACCTCGAGACGTTCCTGGAACACTACCGAGGGACCTACTCGCCGGAAGCACAGCAGCGAGAGCGCGAAAAAGTGGCGTGGTTAGGCTAACTCGAGTTGTTCGATTCGCTTGATGGTCCATTCTCCATCATCGGTTCGCTGGACATAGAAGTGCTGGTCGTCGACCAACTCGCCGTTTTCATCAATCAAGCCCTCGCTACGGAGGTCGTCTTTCGGCAGCGTCACGCCGAAGGTGTGCCGATCGAGTCGTCTGAGTTTGTTCACGTCCATATCCGGCGGGCAACCCGCCTTGGTATAAAAGTTGTGACAGTGGTCACCGCCTGCACCTTGGCCCACCACGGTTTTCGGCACCTCTAGACCCTGGTACGATAACTTACTAACGGATATGCCAAACAGTCCAGTTCGCATGGGCATCACCGCCCTGCTCGCACTCGCAACGATCCTGTGGCTTCCGTACGCGCTCGCAGATTGGACCGTCTTCGATGCGGTCGGCACCGAGGGCGGCGTGATGATCGCTACGCTGCTGTTCATCGCCGGGGTCTACGACCTCGCCGAGACCGCTGGCGTCGTTGAATACCCTGCATAGCCCGCCTACTGTACGATTTCACCATACCAATGAAATACGTTGATAAGATGCGGCGAACCGGTGGCGGATCGACAGTCAGACTCCCCACGCTCCTGGTCGGCGGGATGCTCGCGCTCGTGCTCGTGGGCTTCCTGGCGATCGGTCTGGCGGGGGTTGCGGCAGCTGAGGAAGACCCAGAGCCAGCCCTCGAGGTGAACGTCAGCTACGAGAGTAGCGACGACCCGCTCGAACTCGAGGTCAGCTTCAACGACTCCGTAGACGACGAGGACGCGGTCGCAGACGTGGAGTTCTACGAGGCCGGCGACGACGGCAACGAGAGTGAGGCCGTCGTGACGGAAACGATCGACGGCCAAGCCGGCCAGACGATCGCACAGACGTTCGACTGGGCCGACTACGATGGCCTCGAGTACAGTGAAGAGTACACCGTTGTCGTCGAAGACGGTGAACAGATCGAGTACGCCGAGCGCCTGGACGGCGGGCTGATCGGTGGCGGTGGCGGCGGGGCCGACTCGGTGCCTGGCTTCGGCGCGGTCGTCGCGATCGTCGCCCTGGCGACCGCCGGCGTGCTGGCCGTTCGGAGGGAGTGACCCATGCGTGATTCTGGATTTTTTAACAACGGGATAGCGTCGCGGACCGTGACGCTCCTGATGGCCGTGTTGCTCGTCTCGTCGATGTTCGCAGCCCCGGTGGCTGCAAGCGACGGGTCGGGTGACTGTCTGTACGAACAGATCGGCATCCCGTGGTTCTCCTGCCAGCCTGACGACCCGGTAGAGGTCACACAAGACGAGACGATCATGCACTCGATGGCCACCTCTGAGGCCGAGAGCATGGACGCTCACTACACGACGCTCGACAACCAACTCGAGGACACTGGCACGATCGCCTCGCTCGAGGCGCGCCACGCCATCGCGGAGTCGTGGGAAAACGGCGAATCGGAGAGTGAAGCGTACCAGAACGCGCTCGAGGCGATTCGAGACTACTACGCAGTCCACCAAGAGAACCACATCGAAGTTAAGTCGAAACAGCTCGTCCAACTCTCGAACACTGCCCACGCTGCTCAGGAAGACGACGACATCATGAACCGATGGGTGTCTGTCGACGACGCTGGCGACCTTTGGAACTCGAACGACCACTACGTGACTGACGGCACCGCCCCGGCGCAAGCCGAGCTTGTGAACGGCGAAACTCACAACTACACCACAGCCCGCGTCGTCTTCGATTCCGACGCTGGCGGCTGTTGGGACGGCCTCACGGGAACGTTCAACTTCTCGACGCTGGACACCGACTACTGGACGTACAACAGCAACTACAAACTCTCCGCTCAGGACACGCTGGGCGGTGACGACTGTAGCGAACGCTCTCCCGGCACGTACGGAAAGTTCGTGATTCCAAACGTCGGTGACGTCGAAGACGGTGGTCTGCCGAGCGAAACGGTCTTCGACCACAGCGACTGGCTCGAACGGTGGGAAGACATCGAACAACAGTCCGATCAGGTCGTCTCGAACTACGACACGCAGTTCGTCTCCGATCTGTACGCTGAACTCGATGCCGGCAACCTCGACCCCGAGGACGTGCGCGGTGCTGAGGGCATGGCACGCCACCTGAGCGGTGACTCGGAAGTCACCGAACAGCGGTTCCAGATGGCGCTCATGCAGATGAGCGGGATGAACAATCCCGATCTCGCCGGTACCTCGTCCATGACTGTCGAGTACGACGGACACACCGAGATCGAGTTCGAAGGCACCGAGGGCGACTCTCGTGTGCCCGTCTATTCCGGCCACGTCGAAGCCGAGTATGACGGTCTGCTGTTCGCGAACGACGTTCCCGAAGGAGGGTTTGAAACGAACCAGACCTACGCGACTGGTGAGGTCAACACGACCGACACCGACCTCGAGGCCGTCGACGGGGGCGTTCAAATGTTTGACGTCGAAACTGGTGAGACGACCCACTTCTACAACGGGACGTTCGAGGTCACGGAGATGTACGACGCCGACGGTAACGAGGTCGAGACGGTCGAATGGGAACAACCGAAGTACGATACGTACGACGCCAGCGAGTTCGCCGACTACATCGAGGAAGTGCAAGAACTCCGCGAGGAGATCGACTCCTACTACGCGGAAGCACACGGTGGTGGCGGCGGTGGCGAGGGCATAGATATGGACACCGACACCCTGCTGATGGGCGGGGCGCTGCTGGTCGTCCTGTCGCTGCTGATGGCCTACGCCGGAGGGAGGGACTAACATGGCCCCACCACTGCTGGCGCTCAAGGCCCTGTCGAACGCACTCGGGCCGCTCCTCTCGATGCTGGCCGGCGTGCTACTCCTCGGTGGCCTGGCGATGATGGCAACTGGAGCTGGCGCGATCGACCCCGTCGGCATCGCTGAGGACATGATTCGCTCGCTGATCGGCTTCTGACCCCCCTGTTTCCATGATTTCAACAGAGAACCCACTGAGAGAGGCAGAGTTACCAACGGCTCGGCTCGCCCTACTCGCAGTCGTCGCGATCGTCGCCCTGGTGGCGCTGGTCGCGGCCTCGAGCGGGGCGGCACTGGCCGAGACAGAGAACCAGAGCGCGGTCATCCACGAGTTTGCCGAAAGTGATGTGCGGCTTACCAACGTGGAGTTCGACGACGGGAACGCCTACGTGACCGTCGAGAACACCGGTCTAGGTAGTGAGTCCGTCGCCGTCTCTGACGGCGGCTTCAGCGGCCAGGGACAGTTTGCGATGACGACGACGAGGGTAGCCGACGAGGAAACGGTCGAGATCCCGCTCCGCGGTGACGAGGCCGTGACTATCACGACTCCCCAGGACGGCTTTCGGTACGAGGGGCGCGTCGGCTTGCTGACCATCCTGAGCGGCCAGCCGACCGTCCAGATCGTGCAGTGGGCGGTGGTCGCCGGCACCATCGGGCCGATCCTGGCCCTGACCCTCGTCGTCACCTCGCTCCGGCGAAAACACGAGAACAGCTACAAGGAACTGACCTCAGAGGAACGGGTCAGGGTCGAGAAGGACCCGGTGGACGGCTTCGTTGATAAGATCCGGCGATTCGTGGCCGAGAACAAGACCCTGGTCGTCGGGTTCGCCCTGCTCGCAGCCTACGGGCTGGCCTGGTGGTTCGGGCGAGCACCTGGCCCCCTCGAGTTCTGGCTGTCGCTGTCCGATGCCATGCGGGTGATCGTCGCCGGCTCGATCGCGGCGCTCCTGCTGAGCCTGGTTCCCGTGTACGTCCTGGCCGATCGGCTCTGGTCGCCTGACACCGAGTTCGTCCTGTCGGCGGACTCTCGCGACGTGATCGAGGAAGCCCTGGGCGCTGACGGCGGCCTCGCCGACATGGTCGACGCCATTCAGGACGGAAAGGGCGGCCTCGAGAACGACGACCGAGACGACGAGATAGACACCGGCAACTACGGCGTGGCCATCTACTCCGGCTCACCTGACCGGATCAACGACATGGAGATCGACGGCGCCGCGACGGACTCGCGGGCACCTGGCGGAAATCTCCACGTCGTGCAGGCGTTCGACCCGGCGAAGAACAAGGCTCGAGGCACCTGGCCCGGCGTGGCCGACGACCTCGAGCTGATCGCCGAACGCTCCAAGATCGACGGCAACCGCGAGATCCTACGGGATGAGTCGAAGATGCTGCGCTCGATGCTTTCGGCCATGCCGGCCATCTCGATTGCCTCCGACACTGGCTCGGCTCGAGCCGTCGACAAGGAACTGCGCGAGATGATGACCATCGACGAGAACCCCGTCGACGGCATCCTCTCGCGAGCGGCCAGCGGCACCCGTTTCGAGGGGTTCTACAACGGGAGCGAGGAGGGAGAGGAGGTCGAGTACCAGGACCCCGACGAGACTGACGACCAGGCAGAGTCCACGGAGGTAGAGCAATGAGTAGTGGCGGCTACGACGCGGCCGACCTCGCCGACAAGATCCGCGAGGGCGAGGTGAACGCGAACATCGAAGCCGTGCTGAGCGATTCAAAGACCGTCGGCAACCTGATCATGGCCGCTGAGCGAGCCGGGCTCGAGGACGACGCTTCTCCGCTGGTGGCCGGCATCACTCGCACGAGCGAGACGGACATGCTCCGGAAGGCCCGCCAGCGCGGGCACGTCCCGAGCATGAACGCCGCGACGGGGCTCAGTGAGCAGCGGATCGACGCCACCGGCTACACGAGACTTGTCAACGCCTGCAAACCGGCGGCACAGCAGGTACTCGTGAAAGGGCCGAAGGGGTCCGGCAAGACCGTCTTCGGCCTGAATCTCGTGCAGGAACTCTGGCGCGAGTTCGACGGCGACCTCTCGGTGTGTACCAACGTGAAGGGTCCCGACGAGCACGACGACGTCACCTTCGACGAGACGATGAGCGGGATGCTCGAGTGGGTTCGCGACACGCCAGGCGAGAAGCTGATTCTCGCAGACGAGTGGTCGACGGAGATGAACGCCCACGCCAACCCAGGCGGGCAGGTTCGCCAGACGGTGAGCCAGTTCATCAACGCACTACGGAAGGGCCGCGGTGGCTCGACCCGGCTCATCATCATCGGCCACGAGCACGACACCGACATTGCGGCGATCCTGCGAAATCAGTCCGACGTCGTGATCACGAAAGACGGGAAGGCAGACGAGGGGATGGCCGACCTCGCGACGGTGTACGACGGCTGGAAGGCCTATACCGAAGACGACCACTGGTTTAAGATCCGCGGGCTGTTCGACGTCCCAAGCAGTTCGCCGTGGGGTGCAGACACCAACTACTTCGCGACGTTCGAGCTGGACCTGGACAACCCACACCAGCAGATCCAGAAAGGCAAGCTGGTCGACCACTGGGAAGAGCTACAGGACGACGCAGGCGGCGACGAGAGCGGTGAGGCCGATGAAGTGGTGTGTCGAGGCGTCAAGAGCAACGGCGACGACTGCGGGGCGCTCACGGGCCACGAAAGCGGCTTCTGTCGCTACCACCGCGACCAGTGGGATGGCGACACCGATCCGCGACTCGAGGACACGGAGGGCAAATAGATGGGCACGATCATCACCCGGCGGATCAACGGCAGCGGTCCCTACGCCTACCGTGTGACCTACAGCGACGGCTCGCACCACTGGGAGTATCTGGGGCCAGTCGGGGCCGTCGATCCCGAAGACCTGACCGACGACGAGACAGCACAGCTTCGAGACGAGGGCTTCGGCCTCGCTCGCTTCCGTGATACCTCGAGGCACGAGTTCGCAGACCGAGACGTCGCCAACGCAATCCGTGACCAGATCCCCGACGACGAGCTGGCCCCGAGTGACGATCGGCGCTCAGCCACGATCGTGCTCGCCGAGGACGCGAGTTTGTCAACGGAAACCCTGGTATCGGGGAAAGCGGCCGACTCGAGGGCGTCTGCGTCCGGCTCTGGTCAGACGCCACTCACCGACTCCGAGCGCACCCGGCTCGACTTCTCGAGAACGAACGTGCTGCACGCCAGGAGCGCGAAAGCGGCGCTCCAGGCCGAAGGCATCGACGACTGGCTCGCGATCTACGACCACCGGCTCACGCCCGAGGAACACGTCTCACTCGCCGAAGCAAACCGCGAGTCGATCCAGGGCGACCGGCTGGACGAGCAGGACACCGAGGCGGCCGAAGACGAACGTATCGCAGTGGTCGAACGGGCGGAGAGCCAGGCCGAACGACGGGCCCGTGAGGCCTGTGAGGACGGCCACGAGGAAGCCTGCGACGAACTCCGTCGAATGGGGTGGGACGACGACGAGATCCGCGACCTCGAGCAGTACACCGAGCCCGAGCAGTTCGCCCGCGTCGTCAACGACGAGCGAAAAGCAGCGACCGAGTAGGTCGTTGATAACATAGCCGGCATCTGGTGCGACTCTCGCGCTCGCGCGCGTAGCCCCGGGGGTCGGGGGTGGGGTTTCTTCTGGGTTCGGCGGTAGGCCCTACGGCAATCTAATCGGTGAGAACAGGCGCATAGGCAACCGATGGGGCGGGTGAAACCCCATCTGTCCCAAGTTCGGGGTGGGTGTGCCGGCAATCGATGGACGCAAGGTGGAGGGCCAAAGTCAGCTGGCTATTGACGGGTGTCCCAACACCCACGTCCAGTCAGTGGGTTGTAACTTCAGCCAGATAACTATTTTGCCTACTGATACTGTTCCCTATTCTGTAACTCGACGTGTCGACCGTGAATGGGACCCTCCTAAGCGGATACGGCAACCCCTCTTGTCGAGGTCCTATCTTCACCTGGGGCGGTGCTGGCCCGTCTCTACCGTCTGGTTTCGGCCGACTCCCCTAACCTCGAGCGCGGCGCGCGATCTGCGCGCCGCAAGATTACCCTGCCCCCTTAGGGGCATGATCAGCAATCAGATATTATATACCGCAAATGAGTACACTCTGTTAAGATATACGAATGGTTGAAAGTCAAACCACTAATCTACTCGTTCAAATACTCGCGCTGTTTCTCCCAGCATGGGCTATAATGGTCCAAATATTCGCTCGTTTGATGAAAGAGGGTGACTTAGATGAAAACCCAAGTTTAATTCCCTTCTTTGGCATCGGTCTTACTCTAACTATCTTTTCGGTTTGGATATTTGTCCGGGCTATCTCTGGAGGTATTGTTTCTCAAATGGTTGAATACGCAGGTGAAGGAGAGACAGACATGTTTGTATTGCAAGGATTCTTAGACGTCCTACATGGTCAGATGGCATTTTCCGCTTTGGGACTGATTATCCTCATAATCGCATCAATCAAGTATTTCGAAAAGTGGAACGGAATTCATGTCCTTATGACAATAGTTATTAGCTTTGTAATCATATATATTGGCTCATCTTATGATGATATTAGTATCGTCGTTTGGGCATTTATTTTATTCGTATTGGCAGATACTCTTTTCTGCTGGACTTACTGGCCCGTTTTAAGAGATCGCGCCAGGGAAATCCATTTGAGCGCCCTACGAACAGATGAATGATTACTTCTTCGGGAAGAACGTGTAGTTGGAACGTCTTTTCGCCCACCGTCCCCTTTGCTTCCGCTCGAGCGGAGCGGTGGCGTGGCGGTTGATTTGGGACCTTGGCCTTAGCCACACCCCCTAACCCGGAATTCGACCCGGTGGGTCGGATTCCGGGATGGGTGCGGCCGGGGCCGACCGGAGCGTGAGCGAGGATCGGCCCCGGCCGCACGCGCCCCGGACCCGGTGGGACGGGGTGATACGGCCGTGAACGGACGAAATTAAGTCAGAAGAACAGTGTTGCCACTCAGCAGGTCCGTGCTACCGGCCGATCCCGGTTCGCTTCCGCCAGCGGGGCACCTGCTTTCGTTCCTCCTCGAGTCGCTGTCGGGTCGGACAGTTGGCCCGCTTGGCCTCCTGGTCGATCGCCTGCCCGGCGAACGGCTGGGTCTGGAGATCGCGCCAGCGAACCACGCTCCCGTCCGCGAGTTCGATTCGGATGTGAACGCCGTGGTGCGTCCCGAACGCCTCGCAGACTGCCGTGTACGCTTCGCGGGCGATGTTCTTCGCCTGCTGCCGGTCGACGGCCGTCACGCGCGGTTTCAGCAACGCCCGGCAGTCTTCGCGAGTGCGGTCAATCCCGGCGTCGTAGGTGCGTTTCCACCGCTCGAGGGCTTCTGTCGAGATCTCCTGAGCGTCGTCGGCCGCCTGCATGACTGTTGCCCCGATCGACGTGCGGAACTGTTCTTCAGCCGCGTGGACGCGCTTCAGCATCTCCTGGGCGGCAAACTCGCTCTTGATCGAGAGTTGCCCGTAGGTGTGCTCAACGAACTGCTCGAGCCGATCGACGGCCCGAAGCACGGTGTCGTAACAGTAACCGGTCTCGTCGGCCGTCTCCTGGGGCGATACCTCGCCACCGTCGGTGAGCAGGTGGTCGACGACGGCACGGTCCGACGGGTTCATGTCGCCCCACAGCCGCATCACGGCCGCCTCTTGCTCGCTCTCGATCTCCGGCAGCGGACAGTCGACCAGCTTCAGCGAGCGGCGTTCCCGCTCCTCCGGGTCGAAATACGCATCCTCGTGGTACTGGTCGCCACCCGTGACGTCGAGCCCGGCCCACTCGAGGATATTTACCAACGTCTCCTCGAGTTCTCGCCGGAGGTCGTCGAGGTCGAGGTCCCCGTCGTCACGGTCCCAGTAGACCGTTTCGTCGGTAACGCTGGTCTGGTAGCTCACCTCGAGCTTTGGATGCCAGCCGAACTGGTCGGGGCTGTAGGTGTCCGGGTCCTTCATGTAGTAGTGTTTCACCTCTTTCCCGACCCGGTGGCCGCGAATCAGCTTCCCGGCGCGGCCGTCGTCGATCACCGTCGTCACGTAATCGCCCGGCCGGTCGCGGTTGTCCTCGACGTGCTTGCGGTAGCCCGATCGGTCGCTCTCGAGCAGCTGGTGAATCCGGGCGATTGGTCCGTCCGGTGCGTGGATCGGGCCGGACTCCTGCCGGCGAACGCGGGCGTAGACGGCGGCGTCGACCACGTTGCTCGTGTGGTGGAAGGTGTCGAGGTACCGGCGGGGGATGCCGAACGCGGCGGCCGCCTCGGCCAGGAGGTCGGGATAGCGGCTGAAGTCGATGTTCGACCCCTGCACCTGGACGTCGAGGTAGGGAACGCCCAGGTCCATGTATCCCTCAACGTCGGTGATCGGACCGGTCCACTCGCCGTCGCCGTCACCGTCGGCCTTCTTCCGGCGCTTCATGTCCGGCCAGCGCGGCCGGAACGTGAGCGTCCCGCCCTTCACGCGGTCGCTTCGATCGGCGCGTTCGCCGTCGTAGAGCGAATCCGCACAGACGAAATAGATCCGGTAGAGGTAGGCCGTCTCGAGGCGGTAGGACGGGTCTGCCCACGGAACGACCGGCTGGTTGTCGTAGTCGAGACAGAAGTACCACGTCTCGCCACCGCTCTGGCCGGTCGCCGTCGGCTTCCCCTCGGCACCCCAGTCGTGGGACTTTCGGACGTCCGTGAGCGCGTAGTAGGGTTTCAGCCCCTCACGGACTACGTGAAAGTGGGCGTCGAACTCGTGGCACTGAAACCGGAGGAACCGCTGAGCGCTCACAGTAACCCCTCCCGGTCGGCGAAACAGGCCGTACAGAGCGGGACCGACTGGTTGAGTCGGCCCGTGACCTCCCGGCCCACGTAGCCACAGTCGACGCACTCTGGCCACTGAACCGACGGCTCCTCGTCATCGTCGTCGCTCTCGGCGGCCGCTGGCGGGTCCTGCGGCTCGATACCGAAGGCAGACAGGTCCGGCATGGGCTATCGCCCTCCCTCCTCGCTCGCGCTCGCTCGACCGACGAGATCGGCCCCACAGACCGAACAGCGGTAAGACTGCTCGCTCTGTTCGTCACAGACCGGACAGTGAACCGTGGACGTCGATCGGCTCACAGCGGACCACCTCGAGCACGGCGGGCTTCTTTCGCGCAGGCCGGACAGAGGCGACTCGTCGCCGGGACGGCCTCCTCACACCGGTCGCACTCGGTCGATTCGACGACTCGAGTCAACCTGACTCACCTCCGGGGATCGGGGCCTGCGACCGCTTTGGTAGGTTCCTCGGCGAATACTGACGGTCTCGCGGATAGGCCGTCTGACAGGCCACACACAGCGTGTACGCAACGTCACCGCTGGGCGGGACGTAGACGGCGACCGTCTCGCGCTGCACCGTTGACCCACACTCGGCGCAGTCGGTCACCGTCGGTCACCTCCAAGGTCGGTATCGCAGTAAGGACAAACCGGCCGCTGTGCGGCGTTGAACGTCGCCAGCGTGGTCGAGACGGTGGCTCCGCACTGACAGACGTAGCTCACCGCTGGTCACCTCCTGCGTCCGTGCGGTGGTCCGTGAGCGTCGTCTGGTCGCTCCCGTAGGGCGCGAAGAGGGTCGGCTGTGACCCCAAGAGAGCTACCACCTCGTCGTAGTCCTCTGGCGGGCGGCCCACCAGCGACTCGAAGCGGTTCTTGTGCTTCGTCGCGTGTGAGACGATTCCGACCGGTGATTCGCTCTCAAACCCACAGATTCGGCAGGTGTAGACCGTCATGCGCCACCTCCGTCGGTTCGGGCCTGCCCATGCGTCGACAGGTCCGTGAGCCGGTGCTGGGTAAACTCGCGATCCGTCGACGGCTCGAAGTTCAACACCAGCCGCTCGGTCGCCGTTTTCCCGTTGCCCGCAGCTGAGTGCGTGGCCGTCCGTTCGACGACGGTCCACTCGGGGTCGTCGTACAGTCCCGGTGGCAGATCCGTGTATGAGACCAGCGCGAAGCCCTCGATCCCGCGAAGCGTCTCCTCGAGCGTTGCATGATCGGCCTGCTCGCGGTAGAAGTGCTCTTTCTCCCAGTAGGGCGGATCGAGGTAGAACACCGTTTCCGGCGAGTCGTAGCGCTCGACGACGGCCGCGAAGTCCTCGTTGACGACCGAGACTCCACGGAAGCGGTCGGCCACCTCCTCGATGCGCTCGGGCGCGTTCACCCAGTTGCGGGCGTTCCTCGATCCCTTGTCGTCGTGCGGGCTCTCGCGCTTGAACCCGCTCTTCCGGCTCACCTTCCCCGCGTACTGGCTGTACCGGAGGAACAGCCACTTCCCGGCGTGCTCAATCTCGTCGTTCGGGCGCTCACCGGCAAAGAACTCGTCAGCCCATTCGTCGTGCAACTGCTCGGAAAATGGCACGTAGCGGCACCACTCCGCCAATTCTTCAGGCCGCTCTCTGGCGACCCGAAAGAACGTCACGACGTCGCTATCCAGATCGTTGAAGATCTCGACGTCACTCCGGGGTTTGTTCAGCAAGACCGCAGCTGAACCGCCGAACGGCTCGACGTAGGCCGTGTGCGGCGGCAGGTGTCGGATGACCCACCGCGCAAGGCGCGTCTTCCCACCGATGTACGGGAAGGCGCTTATCATTCGTTCTCACCGGCGAGAACACCAGCTTTCCGACTGCTGGCCTTACAGTCCTCCCCTTCGCGGTAGGTGTCGCTCTCTGGATCGACCTCGGGCTCACCGCCGACGTAGCCCATACTCCAGCTTCCACACAGCGACTTCGCGAGCGGGTGCTCGCCCTCGAAAACGTGGTAAACGCGAGCGTCGAGAGGTTTCCCCCACCAGCGGGTTTCGTCATCGCTCACGCCCGTTCACCCCCGTTGATAGCTTGTCGGACCTCGGCGTCGGTCGCCTGTTGGGCCGGGTGAGCGATGGGCGTCCCGCTCGAGACGTCGTACAGTTCGCTCGCCCGGACGAACACCGCCTTACGCATCGGGAACACCCCCGTGGCGGCCCGGCGACGTTTCCGGGTCCGGTACTGACACCTCGAGCCCGGCGGCGGACCCCCGGCTCAGACGAGCGTAGCTGTCGCACTCCCCGCAGCGGTGGGCGCGGTCGCGATCGTCACCGAAGACGCGGGCGAATTGCTCGGTGACATGAGCACCACAATGCTGACAGGTATTGGAACTTACCTGTCTACCAAATGATGAACTCACGCCAACCACCCCTGATTTCCTTCGGGGAAACCGCAATACGGCGTCGGGGCGGATTCGGATTCGTTCGTCCTTCGGTTCTCAGCGGGGGTTTGTACGGTACACTTCTCAGCGCAAAATTCAGGTTCGGTCGCTCTCGAGGCAGTTAACGGAACACTTCGAGAAACGGCCGTATCGGCATGGACTCGCTGGGATTTGAACCCAGGGCCTCTTCCTTGCGAAGGAAGCGATCTACCGCTGATCTACGAGCCCTCGAACAATTCTACCCGCGGTTTCTACTTGTACCTTGTGTTTCGACTGCAACGCGTGAGACGAGCGCACGCGCTCGAGCCGTTCGCGCTCGAGATCAGGTGGCTGGCTGTTTCGAGCCACGTCCCGATCCGACCGCGAGAATTCGGGCTCGGCCGGCGATCAGCCCGAGGAGCAGGCCGGTGAAGTGGGCAACGAGTGCGACGCCGGGGGCTGCCGTCGCGAGTGTAACGGCGGTGGCCAGCCCGACGAAGACGAGGATCGTTACCCACCGGGGGACGTCGACGAACGACGCGAGGCTCACCGAGAGTCGGTTCGAGGCGACCAGGTATCCGAGCAGTGCGAACACTGCCCCACTGGCCCCGAGGACGGCGGTCGCCGTGGCACCGACGACCGGCATCGTCGCCAGCACGCTCGAGAGGACGACCTGTGAGATGCCCGCCAGCGCGCCCGTAGCAAGGAAAAAGGCGTGAAAGCGAACCCTGGTCGTCGCCTGGGCGACCGGCCAGCCGAAGACGACGAGCGCGAGGCTGTTCGAGAGGAGGTGTGTGAGATCCGTGTGGGCGTAGATGTTCGTGACGATCGAGAGCGGGTTGTTCGAGACGGGCGGTGTGAGGACGAACAACCCGGCAAAGAGCCCAACGAATCGGGCGGCCTGATAGAGGACGAACACGACGGCGAAGACGACCAGCAACTCGAGAATGGGGCTCGCCGAACCCGGCGGCGAACTCGAGTTGGGGCTCGAGGAAGCTGCGGAATCCGATCGCGATCGGATCGACATAGCTGACGTTCGACGGCGAGCGACAAAAGTCCCGGCGACGGTTGGATGGCCCCCCTCGACGGCCTCGAGAGAGCGCAGTCGCTCGTGGGTGTGAGAAAACGGGAGGATTGCAATTCGGTTGCGATTGAGAGTGTACGCGTGGTCTCGACGTCGTCCGTTAATCTTCGAGGACGATCTCGATCGAGACGTCGTTTGGCACCTGGATGCGCATGAGCTGTCGGAGTGCGCGTTCGTCGGCGTCCAGGTCGATCAGGCGCTTGTGGACGCGCATCTCCCAGTGCTCCCACGTCGCGGTGCCTTCGCCGTCAGGCGACTTCCGGGTCGGCACCTCGAGGGTCTTCGTCGGCAGCGGAATCGGACCGCTGAGGTTGACGCCGGTGTTGTTCGCAATCTCGCGGACGTCGTCGCAGATGTCGTCTAAGTCGTCTGGGCTGGTGCCCGCGAGTCGAACGCGTGCCTGCTGCATTTATTTCTCGTTGACCTCGAGGACCTTGCCGGCCGCGATGGTCTGACCCATGTCGCGGATGGCGAAGCTCCCGAGCTCGGGGATCTCGCTGGACGGCTCGATGCTGAGGGGCTTCTGCGGTCGGATGGTGACCACAGCAGCGTCGCCCGACTGGATGTAGTCGGGGTTCTCCTCG
The DNA here is from genome assembly GCF_002156705.1 of Natrarchaeobaculum aegyptiacum. Lineage (NCBI taxonomy): Archaea > Methanobacteriati > Methanobacteriota > Halobacteria > Halobacteriales > Natrialbaceae > Natrarchaeobaculum > Natrarchaeobaculum aegyptiacum. The sequence continues at coordinate 3,698,993 of NZ_CP019893.1, read as the reverse complement.
GCGACTTCGCCGCTTGCGGGATCCATCTTCTTGTCGATGGATTCGATCGTACAGGCGACCTGTGCCGTGTGGGCGTGGAAGACTGGCGTGTAGCCGGCGGTGATCACGCTGGGGTGCTGCATGACGACGACCTGTGCCTGGAAGGTCTCTGCGACCTTCGGTGGGTCGTCGGCGGGGCCACAGACGTCACCGCGGCGGATGTCGTCTTTGCCGATGCCACGGACGTTGAACCCGACGTTGTCGCCGGGTTCGGCCTGGGGCACCTCTTCGTGGTGCATCTCGATCGTCTTGACCTCGCCGCCCACGTCGCTGGGCTGGAAGGAGACGTCGTCGCCGACGTTCATGACGCCGGTCTCGATGCGGCCGACCGGGACGGTACCGATCCCGGAGATGGTGTAGACGTCCTGGATCGGGAGTCGGAGCGAGGCGTCCGTCGGTGGCTCCGGTTCCGGCAGGTCGTTCAGTGCCTCGAGGAGGATCTCGCCGTCGTACCAGTCGGTGTTGTCGGAGGCCTCGGCGATGTTGTCGCCCTCGAACGCCGAGATCGGGATGAACGAGGCGTCCTCGGTGTTGAACTGAACCTGCTTGAGCAGCTGGGAGACTTCGTCGATGACGTCGTTGTAGGAGTCTTCCTTGTAGTCGACGACGTCCATCTTGTTGATGCCGATGATGAGCTCGTCAATGCCCAGGGTGCGGGCGAGGAAGACGTGCTCCTGTGTCTGGGGAGCGACACCGTCGTCTGCCGCGACGACGAGGACGGCGTTGTCGGCCTGGCTCGCGCCAGTGATCATGTTCTTGACGAAGTCACGGTGGCCCGGACAGTCGACGATGGTGAAGTGGTAATCGTCGGTGTCGAATTCCTGGTGGGCGATGTCGATGGTGACACCACGCTCTCGCTCTTCGGCGAGGTTGTCCATGACGTAGGCGAACTCGAAGCCGCCTTTCCCCTTCTCTTCGGCTTCCTCACGGTGCTGCTCGATGACGTGCTCGGGTACGCTCCCCGTCTCGTAGAGGAGTCGTCCCACGAGCGTACTCTTCCCGTGGTCGACGTGGCCGATGATGGCCAGGTTCTGGTGTGGTTTGTCGCTCATTGTTGTAGCTCACGCGCAAAGGCGCTTATATCGGTTCCTTTGTCCCGTTGCGGTTAAAACCATTTCGAAACCGCGTTCTACCGAACCCGACGCCCGCTTGCGGTTTGTGTCTCAGACACACGATTTGCGTCGATTCGCTTCGGTCACGACGCGACCGAATCAGCCGTCGGCACAGCGCTCACACGAACCGGGGGTCTGGGACGCCCGCGGAATCGACGTGACGGGCGTCGACGTTCTGACCGTTCCGATCGGTCCAGTGGGTCCGATCGGCTGGAACGGTGATGCTGACCGTCGTGCCACCGGGGTCGCTCTCGAAGTCGATCGAGGCCGCAGATCGCTCGACGATCCAGTGAGCCATCCAGAGGCCGACCCCGCTCGTGTGGTGAAGCGGCGTCTCTTCACCTCGGTCGAGTACGGCCAGTTCGTCGTCAGGAATCCCCGGTCCGTCGTCCTCGATCGTCACGACCACGCGTCCGTCGACTGCCTCGAGTCGGACGGCGACGGTGGGGCTGGTCCCGTCGTGGTGGATCAGTGCGTTCTCCAGGAGTGCGTCGATCGCTCGTTCGAGCTGGGGGTCGACCACGACGAGGCATCGGTCCGGCACGTCGAAGGCGATTCTCGCGCGTGCGTGCGCCGAGCGGTATTCGTCGACGAGGCTTCGCACGGTCTGTGCGAGGTCGAGCGGTTCTGCCTCGCAGTCGGATTCGACGATTCGCTGCATCGCCCACGCCTTCTTGCTCGTCTCGAGGAGTCCGTCGCTCTTGTCGACGATGGTCGCGGCCCTGTCTGCAACGGTGCCGTCGGTCTCGTCTTCGATCATCGACGCGTAGCCACGAACTACCGAGAGGTCGTTACGAACGTTGTGTCTGAGGACCCGCGAGAGCAGTTGCTGGAGGAATTCGAGTTCTGATTCCCGCCGCTCGAGTTCGCGTTCGCGGCGCTTCAACTCGGTGATCTCGCGGAGGACGATCAACCGTCCGGCTGACCTGTCAGTTCGTGATTCTTCGAGTGGCGAGGTCTTGCGGTGGAAGGTACGTCGGTTTCCGTCACAATCGATCGAAATTTCGGTCTCGACAGACTGCTGGTCGGTGAGCTGATCGACGGCGTCTGTGAACTCGGCGAAGAACTCTTCGGCAGGCGTTCCCGCGTCCGTGTCGGCGACCCCTGTGAGCGTTCGGGCGGCCGGGTTACACTCGACGACGCGTCCATCGCAGTCGATCACGACGGCCGCGTCGTCCATCTCTTCGACGATCCGTTTCCGACCGATCGGGACGACCTCGAGAAAGTCCGCCCGGAACAGCGCCCACCAGAGGGCGACGACGCTCGTGAGGACGCCGAACGGGAGCAGTGAGTGGACGTACGCGTCGATCACGTAGACGTCGGCGACGCTGATCGCGAGCGTCGGCAACCCCGCACCGACGAGCGCGAGGCTTTGCGTCCGCTGGGCACCCGTGGCCGTCACCGTGTCGACAACCAGCACGAGGACGGCGACGGCCCCGATAGCCATCGTGAACAGGATCGTTCCCGTCGCGAGGGGCTGGCTCGCGGTCGTGTCGACAACGGGACGGTCAGTCTCCCCCCAGAGGAGTCCGTGAGCGGGATCGGTCACCGAGACGACGAAGACGAGGAGGACGAAGGCGGTGAACCCGCCGACGAGCACCCGACCCAGTTCGACGGCATCCGTGTACTCGAGGGCGACGAAGAGGTAGCCGACCGCGGCGAGTTGACTGCCGAGAATCACGATCGAGCCGAGGACGAGTACCTGGCCGTACGCCGATGTCGTGACCGCGAGCCCGTAGGCGATCGACCAGATCGTGAGTCCCCCGAGCGCGACGAGCAAGCCGGTGCTCCCCGGTTTCTCCCAGTGGCGCAGCGTGTGCGGTACCAGGACGAGTGGAACGAGCCCACCGCAGACGTACGCGAGCGGGAGCAGCGACGTCGGTGAGACCATCGGGAGTAGAATCTATGACAATTCTGCATAAAAATTTACGTGGTATTGAGAACGAAAACGACGAATCGGCCACCGACGACCTCGAGTAGGGTGACGGGCTACCGTCGCGGTAACCGGCCGACGTCCGACAGGACCGCCGTCGCCGTCTCCGGACCACCTGCACCGCGACCGCTCGAGGCGAGCGACCCGGCGTGGCGAGTTTCGAACTGGACGATGTTTCGCGTGCCCGTGACGGCGAGGGCGCTGTTCTCGGGGACGAGTCGCGGGCCGACGCGGACGGAGTCGCGGGTCGCTTCACCGATGAGCCGAATCGTCCGGCCGTCTTCGGCGGCGAGGTCGAGGGCACTCCCCGGGATGTTTTGAATGCCCTCGACGGTGGCGTCCTCGAGCGAGAAGCCGCCGTCGGCCAGCACGTTCGCCAGGATGACGAACTTGAGCGCGGCGTCGGTTCCGTCGACGTCGAACGTGGGATCGGCCTCGGCGACGCCGAGGTCCTGAGCTTCCGCGAGGACGTGTTCGTAGTCGAGTCCTTCGGCAGCCATGCGCGTGAGGATGAAGTTCGCCGTGCCGTTGAGAACGCCGCGGACGGCGGTGACGGCCTGTGGCGTCTCGTCTTCGATCGTCGAGAGCACCGGAATCGCGCCGCCGACGGTCGCCTCGAAGCGCACCGAGCCCGCACTCTCTGCCTCGAGCGCGCGCAGATCCTCGTACCGTTCGGCGACGGGCCCCTTGTTCGCGAGGACGACGTGGCGGTCGTCCGTGAGCGCCCGTTCGACGTGTGAGAAGCCGGGTTCGGCGTCATCGAGCGTGGTGGGCGTCGCCTCGACGAGGACGTCGTAATCGGTCTCGAAGACGTCTTCGAGGTCGCCAGTGCCGACGGCGTCGCCACCGGCTTTGCGCTCGAGGACGGCATCGGTATCGAGTCCGTCGGCGTCGACTGCAGCACTCTGTGAGTCGGCGACAGCGACGACATCGTGGCCGTACTCGCTGGCGAGGTCGGCGACCGATCGGCCGACTGCGCCGGCACCGAGGATGGCGAGTCGCATCAGGCCTCACCTCCAAGCAGCGGTTCGACGACCGTCAGGTCTTTGTCGTCGCCGATGGATCGAATCGCGGCGAGGACCGCTTGGGCGTCGCCGGAGTCGATCGCGAGGCGGACGCGGGCGCTCGAGGTCGCTCCGGTCCCGTCGGGTGCCGACAGCGAGAGGTCCCGGACGACGGCCTCAGCATCGGTTTCGATCCGGGTGAGCGTTCCCGAGAGGTCGTTCTCGACGATATCGCCGACCAGCACGACGTTCATTTCCTCGCCGTAGCGTTCTGCACCGGCCTGGATCACGTTGACCCCGGCCTTCCGAAGCGCCTCGACGACGTCGTCGAACCGCTCTGGCGGACACTCGAGGTCGACTTCGACGGGGATGTGTCCGCGAGGGGTGATGTTACCGCGCTCGTGGTGGATCGACAGCAGGTTGCCGCCGCTGTCGGCGATTGGCTCGAGCGCGCGCAGTAGCTCACCGGGTTCGTCGACGAGCTCGAGGCGAACGGTATAGGCACGGACGCCGCCGTCTGTCTCGGGTTCGTCCCCTTCGGCAGGTTCGTTACCCATCGCCGTCACCTCCGTGTCGCGGACGTCCACGCGTCGTCATGGTATACGACTTCCAGTTTCGCGCCTGACTACATATAGGAGTTCCCAAAGTCGGCTGTCACTGGGAGCGACCCACATCCTGCCTGCGATCCGAACAGTGGTCCTGTCGGCTGCTTTCACCCGCGCCTAGAGGTGGTCTTTTCCGGGATTCGACGACCCCCAGTCGCCTCGACCGCCTTCGGTTCGGTCGATGCCCATGATCGATTCGGCCTGTTCTGGGCCACCGAGACTCTCGCGTGGGTCGGGAACGCGAACGGTCACGTCGTCGACGTCGGGCCACTCGAGGAGGGCGGCTTCGATGTTGCCGGTCGTGACGTCACTGACGGAGCAGCCGGCACAGCCGCCGCCGAGTTCGATGATCACTTCGCCCGTCTCGGGGTCTGCTTCTCGGACGGCGCTCGTCCCGCCGTGCATCTGGATGATCGGCATCTCGCGACTGAGCCACGTCTCGACACGCTCCCGGAGCGTGGCCTCGGTGTCGGCTTCTGTCATACCACACGCTTGGTGCTCGAACGGGGAATATATTGCGTCGCGCGGGCGAATTCGTCAGGAACGACCGGGATAGACTGGTCTCGAGGTGGATCGACCCGGTGGCCGTGGTGGTCAGTGCTGGCTTCCAGACGAACTCGAGTCGTGGTGTGAGCCGTTCTCGGCCTCGAGGGCGAACGCCCCGAGGGCCAGCGCGCTGACACCCAGGAGACCGACGAGGCCGCCGACGGCCATGACCACGAGGTTTCCTCCGAGGAAGACGCCAGCAAGTACGATGAGGAGTCCCACGACGAGCGTGAGGAAACCGCCGGTGATTCGCTTCGAGTCTTCTGCCATGGTAAACCAACGCACTCGAGGCTCAAATAACGAGGACCGATCGATCACCGATACTGACGCTCAGGACGGAAGATATCACCAGGATTCGGTGTGTTGTGAACACCGATCAGAGCTGTCGCCGGTCACCCGTTCCGCCGGTGAGGGCGCTGGCGAGTGCACCCTCGACGACGACGTCGTCACCGAGGTCGGTGACGCGAATTTGGGGCACGTTCGTCATCACCATCTCGGAGACGCGCTCGCGGATCGGGTCGACGACGAGTTCCTCGTTGTGGAGGGCGACGGCCCCGCCGAAGGAGACGACGATCGGCGAGAACGAGTGGATCACGTTGGTGACGCCGATCGCGTTCCAGTGGGCGAGCTGGTCGATCACGTAGTCTGCGAGTTCGTCGTCGCCCGCGAGCTCGAAGACGTCCTTGGCGGAAAATTCGGGACCGTCGAGCGGGAGGTCGGTATCGATCGTCGGATCGTCGTCGGCGAGCAGGCGCGCGTAGTCAGGGATGGCGTTTCCGGAGCAGTACGCCTCCCAGTGGCCGTCGCGCCCGCAGCCGCAGGTGAGTCGGCCGGTGGGATCGACGACGCAGTGGCCGACTTCGCCGGCGTTGCCGTCCCAGCCGTCGAGGATCTCACCGTCACAGCAGACGCCGGCCCCGATCCCGGAGGAGATGGTGATGTAGACCATGTCGTCGGGGTTTCGATCGGCGTGGAACCGCTCGCCGATGACGCCCGCGTTGGTGTCGTTGTGAAGGTAGACCTCGTCGCTGTCGATCAGTTTCTCGATCGGTCCCGTCAGCGGGATCCGGTCGATCGAGTCCGGAAGGTTCGCCGGGTCGATTACCGCCCCCTCCGCGAGGTCGAACGGTCCGATCGAGCCAATTCCGGCAGCCTCGATCTCGTCCGGTGTAATCCCTGCGGCCGCGCAGGCTTCCCGGAGAGTCTCGAGGACGCCCTCGGTGACGTCGATCCCGGTCGGTCCGCGCGGTGTCCGGTTACGACTCGTGCCGATCGTCGTCCCATCGCCGTCGGCCACGATCGCCCGGACGTTCGTCGCACCGAGGTCGACGCCCGCATAGTAGCCCATTAGGTGAACGACCGCCGCCGCGCTACTTAACTGCACATATTATACTCGGACGCGAGTGACGATCGCACACCACTGTCGAGCGGCGTCACCCGGGCTATCGACCTGCCGACGAGGGTTGCCAGCGTGACCGCCACTCTCGTGACGGCGATGGACTTTCCCGCGCGAGTCTCCTAGGTGAGATCACTATGACCGATGATGGCGAACCAGACGTCGAACGCCACCTTCGTGAAGCCCTCCAGCATCTCGACGACGCGCAGGAGGGTGACCTTCGAAAGACCCACTCGGTCGCCCTCGAGGAAGTCTCGAAGACGGTCGGGACGGTGTTGCGCGAGCGCCAGAGCGACTCCTAACGCCAGCAGCGCCTAACTCGGTGCGACCGGCTGCCGGACGGCGAGGACCACCAGATCCGAAAACGGCGTCTCTTCTCTCCCGTCGCCGCCTGCGTGCTCTGCGAGCGTCTCGAGGGTAAACCGGTGGACCGTCTCCTCGTCGTGGGTCAGCTTCTCGAGCACCAGCGCCTCGAGGTCGGCCGGCGCGCCGCGCTCGAGCAGGACGGCGGCGAGGTCGCCCGGCATCCGGTCGTACGGTCGCGGGAGGACGAGCGCGTGCCGGCGGTCCTCGACGACGGCCGTCGCGAGGCGATCCATATCGCCCTCGAGGTCGCCGCTCTTGTGGAGTGTGACGAACTCGGTGTCTTCCATCGGCGTTCGGGCGCGACTGGCGGCCACCTGCAACGAGGAGATGCCGGGGATAACGCGAACGGGCGTACTGGGGTCGACTGACTGGACTGCCTGCTGGACCTTCCCGACGAACTGGTAGCCCGAGTGGTTCGGGTCGCCCATCGCGACGGCCGTCCCCGATTCGCCGTCGGCCACGCGTTCGGTGAAGGCCTCGAGCGCCTCGGCCTCGTCGGCGTAGCCGCAGGTCAACAGGTCGGCGTCGGTCAGGTCGGCGACGAACTCGACGACGGTCGTGAAGCCGACGACGACGTCGGCCTCTTCGATCGCTCGCCGGCCGCGTGGGGTGAGGTACTCCTGATTGCCCGGGCCGACGCCGACGGCGTAAACGGGGTCGGCTATCGATTCGTCGACGTCTGGCTCTGATTCGGCGGCCGCAAACGTTGCCGGATCGGGACCGCTGTCGAGGTCGTACTCGTCGCTCACGATTCCACCTCGTCGGCGCTCCGCTCTTCAGCCGTGCGCTCGAGTTCGAGGTCGCCCGTCCGAACGTCTTTGGCGACGTGGATCAGCTCGTTCGTCAACGCGGCAGCGAGTCCGCTACCACCGCGTCTCCCAACGTTCGTGATCGCGGGCACGCCGTAAGCCTCGCTCACCTCGCGGATTCGCTGGCGACTCTCTTCTGCCTTGACGAACCCAACCGGGGTGGCGACGACCACTGCCGGTCGAGTGCCGTTCTCGATACAGTCGGCGAGTGCGAAGGCGGCCGTCGGCGCGTTGCCGACCGTCGCGATCGACCCGTCGTAGACGCCCCGTTTGTCCAGCTCGAGGACGCCCGCGGCGGTGCGAGTCATGCCCGTTTCCGCCGCGAGTTCGGCCCCGTGGCCGATCGCCTTGTGTTTCTCACAGTCGTGACCCCGACCGGTGATTCCCGCCTGAGCCATCGTGATGTCTGTGACGACGTTCGCCTCTGCGAGGACGGCTTTCGCGCCCGCCCGGACCGGCGCATCTTCGTCGTCGCCGAGGTCGTCTTCGCCGGTAAAGCGGATCAGGTGCTGGAACTCGATGTCGCCCATCGAGTGGACGGCCTTCTGTCGGACTCGATCGGCAAGCGTCTCGTCGGGCACGAACTGCCGGACGATGTCCATGCTCGTCTCGGCGATGTCCATCGCCTCCTGGGTCGTCGCGCCGAGGTCGGCGTACTCGCGGTCGTACTCCGTCCCACCGTCGGGTACCAGTCGATCGTCGACTGCGTTCCCATCGATCTTCGCTCGGCCCTCGAGCGTGCCGTCGTCAGTCATCGGTACTCACCCCCGCGCCGACGGCCTCGTTCGTCGTGCGCGCCTCGAGATCACCCTCGACCTCGAGGTTCAGGTCGCGCAGGCGGTCGACCGTCTCGTCGTCTGCGTCCCAGAGGTCCCGATCGATCGCCTCGAGCAGCGTGTCGGTGATCGACTCGAGTGCCCACGGGTTCACGTCGCGCATCCACGCCTGGCGGTCGTCGTCGAAGGCGAACTTCTCGGCGACTTCCTCCCACAGGGTATCGCTCACGACGCCAGTCGTCGCGTCCCAGCCGAGAGTGACGTCGACCGTGGTCGAGAGGTCGCCCGCGCCCTTGTAGCCGTGCTCTTCCATGGACTCGAGCCAGTCGGGATTGAGCACGCGTGCGCGCATGGCCTTGCGGACCTTCTCTTCGTTCGTGTAGACGTCGACGTTGTCTGGATCCGAGGAGTCGCCCACGTAGGAAGCCGGTTCCTCGCCCGAGACTTCCGCGACGGCGGAGATGAACCCGCCGTGGAACGCGTACCAGTCAGAGGAGTCGAACTCGTCCTGTTCCATCGTATCCTCGAGCTTGACGGTGGCGTCCACACTGGAAAGTCGGCGCTCGAAGGAGGCGTGAGCGTCGGAGACGCGTCCTCTCGACCCCATCGCGTAGCCACCCCACTGGACGTAGACGCTCGCGAGATCGGAGCGATCGTCCCAGTTGCCTTCGTCGACGGCCTTGTTCGTTCCGGCACCGTAGCCGCCGGGTTTCGTGGTGAACACGCGGTGTTTCGCGGCCGTCCAGGCGTCTGACTCGTCGAGGCCCTCCTCGTCTTGCAACTGTTCGGCTTCCGCCTCGACGTGTTTCTTCACGTAGTTCATCTCGTGGGGCTCGTCGAGGTCGACCACGGCGTCGACGGCGTCGTGGATCACGCCTGCGGCAGCCGGGAACGCGTCGCGGAACAGCCCGGAGACGCGCGTCGTAACGTCGATCCGGGGTCGGCCCAGGTCCTCGAGTGGGATCGGTTCGACGTCGTCGATCCGGCCGGCGTCGGTCCACTGCGGTTCGACGCCCATCATCGCGAGCACCTGAGCGATGGTCTCTCCGCGGGTGCGCACCGTGGGGGTCCCCCACGCGACGACGCCGATCTCCTCGGGGTACTCGCCGTTTTCAGTATGGTGACGCTCGAGGACGCCCTCCGCGACTTCCTTGCCGACCTGCCACGCCGGCTTGGCGGGTACCTTCCGCGGATCGAGCGTGTAGAAGTTCCGCGCGGTCGGCAGCAGGTCGACGCCACCGCGGGTCGGCGCGCCGGAGCCGCCCGGCGGCACGTACTCGCCCGACAACGCTTCTGCGGTCCGCGGAATCTCGTCTTCGGCACCCTGCACGCGCGGCTGGGCCTCCTCACAGACGTACGCGAGGGCCTTCCGGAGGTCGTCGTGGGCACCCGGCTTCGCCTTCGCGTCACCGACCGGCCCGAGGTCGACGATCAGGAGGTTGATATTGACCTCGTCCTCGGGCCCACCCTCGAGTTCGGAGACGGGGACGTCGAAGTCGTGTTCGGCGAGCGTCTCGATCAGCTCGAGACTCGTCTCGTAGACGACGTCGGCGGCCTCGGCGTAGGTCATCCCGAGATCCGCGTCGTACTCGCCAGGCGCGTTCAGCATCGTCTCGTAGTCGACGCCCAGCGCGCCCGCAACGCTCTCACGCAGGCTCGGTGCGCCGGGGTTCTCGAGACGGGTGAGCGCGACGAGGTACTCGACGAGTCGTTCGCCTTTCGGCGGTTCGGACATCGTATGCAGCCCCAGCCGGATCTGGGTCGTCTTGACGTCCGTGAGGTACTCGTGGATGCGCTCGACGAGGTCGTCGATCGCGAGGTCCTCGCCCTCGACATCGCCTTCCGCGAGGGTCGACCCCGCTTCCTCGGGGCCACGGACGTCCGCCCTCTCGTCGATGGTGCCCTCGACGCCCAGTTCGACCGCCAGGTCCATCTCGTCGACTTTCTCGCGAATCAGCGTCTCGAGCTGTGCACCATCGTCCGCACGGGCGTCTTCCATACCCGCTTCACGGTACTGATTGGCGAGTTCCTCGAGGTCCGCGAGTTCGTCGTAGGTTCCCGCCGAGCGCATCACGGGGGTCAGGTAGTCGACGATCGCTGCATAGGAGCGCCGCTTGGCCTGGGTCCCCTCACCCGGGTTGTTCACGATGTAGGGATAGACGTTCGGGAGGTCGTCGACCAGCTGGTCCGGGGCACTCTCGCCGTTCAGGCCGACCGTCTTGCCGGGGAGCCACTCGAGGCTGCCGTGAGTCCCCAGATGGACGACGGCGTCGGCCTCGAACTCGTTGCGCAGCCAGCCGTAGAACGCGTAGTAGTCGTGGGGCGGCTGGAGGTCCGAGTCGTGGTAGACCTTCGAGGGGTCCATCCCGAACCCGCGTGGCGGCTGGACGGTGACGAGGACGTTACCGAACTGGGTTCCTGGAATGGCGAACGGCCTGTCTGGAACCTCGCCCCACTCCTCGACGACGTTCTTCTGGAACCGCTCGTCGGTCTCGGCGAACCACGCCGCGTACTGCTCGGTAGAGACGACGTCGACAGAGAGGTCGCGGACGTCCTCGGGGGCGACCCAGCGGTCCTCGAGGGTCAGTTGCGAGGTGAGCGTCTCGACGAGTGTTTGGCCGTCCTCGGGCATCTGGCCGCCGAGGTCGTAATTGCGACCCTCGAGTTCGGAGAGCAGGTTGACGGTCGACTCGGGACTGTCGAGGCCGAACGCAGTCCCGATGCCGTCGTCGCTCGGCGGGTAGTTGTGGAGGACGACGGCCACGTTCTTCTCCTCGTTCGGGGTGTGACGCAGGTTTGCCCAGTTGACCGCGAGCCGGGTCGCGTGGTCGATCCGGTCCTCGATCGGGAAGTGGTGTTTCGGCGCGGAGCCGATCCCTCCCTCGTCGTCGGTGCGTTCTTTCCCGGAAATCGGGTGTGTGATGACGTTCCCATCGAACTCCGGCAGGGCGACCGAGAGGGCGAGTTCGAATCCCATCACGCCTGTGTCGCTCGACTCGTAGCGCGACCGCGAGCGCATCGTCGTGATCGTCTGGATCACCGGGACGCCGAGGCGGTCGAGGAAGACGTCTTCGGCGCTCTGGCCCTCGTCGCTCGCCGAGCGGCCGCGTTCGTCCATCGACAGGGAGAACATGAACGAGGAGAGCACGGCGTCGACGACCGGCTGTCCCTCGTCGTCGATCAACCAGTTGTCTGTCACCCACTCGGCGTCCTCTTGCTCTTCCGTGTCCGTGGCGGGGTTACAGAAGATCGGGAGGGAATTCGCCCCCTGCTCCTCGAGTGCGCGCACCTGTGCGTCGACGTACCTCGTATTCTCGTGTGTCCAGTGGGATTCGTAGAACCAGATCGCGACCGTCGGCTTCTCGGGGTCGTGGGTCTCGAGCAGTTCCTCGTACCCGATTCCGGGGTGGTCGGGGTGGTAGACGCCCTCCGTGGGGAGCGCGGCGGGCTCGTCGTACTCGAGGTCGCGGTCGTCGTACTCGCTCGCGAGGAACCGACACAGGTTCTCGACGTTGATCGTCCCCCCTTTCTCGAGGTACTCGTACGCCTGGTCGCGGTGGTCGTCACTGACCGTCGTGTCCTCGAACGCGAACGCGTCGCCGGTCGCCTTGACGACCAGCGGGACGGTCGCCTCCTCGAGTGCGCCCGTGGCGTAGTCGTAACCGGGCATGCTGTCTTCGCCACCGTGCAGCCAGAAGATGGCGGCTGCGGCGTCGCGCAATTCCTCGACGAACTCCTCGATGGCGGCCTCGTCGTCCAGATCGCTCTCCGAGCGGACGACCAGGTCGGCGTCCGGAAGTCGTTCGGCGGCCTGACCGATCGATCCGAGTTCGTTCTCCGTCGCGGTGTAGATTCCGATCCGTGTCATCGCCTTTTATAAACCTCCCTTGTATTAGCTCAAGCATGGTTGCAAAGCGCGGGAACAAAAACCTGTCGTCACTCCCCTTCCCGGCGATCGTCGGGCAGGAAGAACTGAAGCGAGTCCTGCTCACGACTGCCGTAACCGACGACCTCGACGGCGCGCTGATCGTCGGCGAGAAGGGAACCGCGAAGTCGACCGCCGTCCGGGGACTGGTCGATCTCCTCCCCGAACAGCGGGCCGTGGCGGACTGTCCGTATGGCTGTGCACCCGACGACCCCAGTTTCCAGTGTGAGTCGTGCCGTGAGCGAACGGCCGCGGACCTCCCGATCGAGACCCGTGCCGTCCCGCTGGTGACGCTCCCGCTGGGCGCGACGCGCGACCGGGTCGTCGGCACCCTCTCGGTCGAGGACGCCCTGGCCGGTGAGGCCGACTTCGACCCCGGTCTCCTCGCGCGGGCCCACCGGGGCATCCTCTACGTCGACGAGGTGAACCTTCTCGAGGACCACCTCGTCGACGTCGTCCTCGACGCGGCCGCAAGCGGTGTCAACACCGTCGAACGGGACGGAATCAGCGTCTCCCACCCGGCCGAGTTCACCCTGATCGGGACGATGAACCCCGAGGAAGGCGACCTCCGCCCACAGCTTCGCGACCGTTTCGCCCTCCAGGCCACCGTCGAGGGAAGCCGAGACGTCGACGAACGGGTCACGATTCTCGAGCGCGTCCTCGGGACGAGCGACGAGGGAGACCCACACCGGGAGTACGCTGAGGAGATCGAACGTCTCCGGGAGGACCTTCTCCAGGCCCGCGATCGTCTCTCCCGCGTTTCCCTGCCCGACGAGTTCGTGGCCGAAATCGCGGAGCTCTGTATCGACGCCGGCGTCGACGGCCACCGTGGCGACGTGGCGATCGCCCGGACCGCGATGGCGCTGGCCGCGCTCGAGGGACGAACCACGGTGATCGAACCGGACGTCCGCGAGGCCGCTGAGTACGCACTTCCCCACCGCTTGCGCTCGACCCCGTTCGAGGACGAACCCGACCTCGAGGACGTACTCGACGAGCGATTCGACGACGAAGCGGCAGGCGATGCTGACGGTGAGGACCAGTCCGGGGCCGACAGCGACGGAGCAGAATCCGATGACGACGGCTCCGATTCGGCCGACGAGGACTCGAGTGAGGCCGACGACCGGCCCCACTCCGGCGACGAATCGGGAGACGAGACGGGTACCGATTCGGGGCCTGAAACCGGGGACGACTCGAGCGGTGACGACCGTTCGGGGTGCGGTACGGATCCCTCACGGGGCGGCGTCGACTCCGCCAGTTCTGACGCCGGACGCGAACCGGGTGCCGACACGGGCGGGGCCGACCACGAACCCGACGGCGCAGACGGATCGGACGACGACGGAGGCGAGGAAGACGGGCCGGACGACGAGACCGACGCCCAGCCACTCGTCCCTGGCCAGCGCCGTGGCGACGTGGTCGCCGCCGGAGAGGCCGCCGCACCGGCGCTCGAGGGGCCCGAAGGCGAGGCTCGAAGCGCGACCGGAAGCGGTGGTTCACGTGCACGGACTGCCCCGAACGTCGACAACCGCGGCGCGCGCGTCCGGACGGAACAGGCGACCGGCGAGGGTCCGATCGACGCCGCTGCGTCGGTGCGATCGGCCGCGACTCGCGGCCGGTCTCGCCCCGAGGCCCGAGACCTCCGACAGACGGTCCGTGCCGGCGAGACGTCGGTGACGATCGTCTTCGCGGTCGACGCCAGCGCGTCGATGCGACCCGCGATGGCCACTGCGAAGGGCGTCGTCCTCGAGTTGCTTCAGGACAGCTACGAACACCGCGACGACGTCGCGTTCGTCGCTTTCGCCGGGGAAGACGCCGACGTGCTGCTCCCGCCGACCGACAGCGTCTCGCTCGCTGCCCGCCACCTCAAGGACCTCCCCTCTGGTGACCGGACGCCGCTCCCGGCCGGTCTCGAGACCGCACGGGAAGTGCTCGAGCGCGCGGAGTCCGACGCCTCGGTGGTCGTTCTCGTCACAGATGGGCGGGCGAACGTCGCCGACGGGAGTCCGACCGAGGCGACCCGACGAGCGGCCCGTCGACTCGGGCGAACCGGAGCGAGCGTACTCGTCGTCGAGGCGGGCGCTGACTCCCGCGCGGGACTTGCGGGCGTCGTCGCGGACGAAACGAACGGTGAACGCGTGGCACTCGAGGCGCTGTCTGTCGACCGAGTCCGCGAAACCGCAGCGTGGGCGACCGACGAGCAGTGAGGGACGGGCCCCCCAGTGGGGATCAACACGCCTTTCAGGACGCTATTCTTCTCCGCGAAGCGATGGGAACTGAGACGGAAGCCGACGAGGGGGACGTCGGTGATCTCGAGTACGGAATCGAGGATCGACCACCGCTGGGCGAATCGGCAGTGCTCGGCGTGCAACACTACCTGACGATGGTGGGGGCGAACATCGCGGTGCCGCTCATTCTCGCGGGCGCGATGGGGATGACCGAGGATCCAGCGGTGACGGCGCAGTTCATCGGGACCTTCTTCGTCGTCTCGGGGATCGCGACGCTCGCCCAGACGACGTTCGGGAACCGGTACCCGATCGTTCAGGGGGCACCGTTCTCGATGCTCGCGCCTGCACTGGCGATCATCGCGGTCGTGACCGCCGGTGGCGTACAGGGGCAACCCGACTGGCAAGCGGCACTGGTCCAGTTGCAGGGCGCGATCATCGTCGCCGCGACCGTTCAGGTGGCGATGGGGTACCTCGGTCTCGTCGGGAGACTTCGCCGGTTCCTCTCGCCGGTCGTCATCGCGCCGACCATCGCGCTCATCGGGCTGGCGCTGTTCGACGCGCCACAGATTACGACGACGGACCAGAGCTGGTTGCTGCTCGGTCTCACGCTCGGACTCATTCTGCTGTTCTCGCAGTACCTCGACGTCAAACACCGCGCGTTTCAGCTCTACCCGGTGATCCTCGCGATCGGGATCGCCTGGGTCGTCGCTGCTGTCCTCTCTGTGACTGGGACCATCGGTGACGGTCACCCCGGATACGTCGCACTCGGTGACGTGACCGAGGCGTCGCTCCTGATGCCGATCCACCCCCTTCAGTGGGGAACGCCCGAAGTAACCTCGGCGTTCGTCATCGGGATGTTCGCTGGCGTGCTCGCCTCGATCGTCGAAAGCATCGGCGACTACTACGCGGTCGCGAACCTCACCGGCTCGGCGGCACCCAGCGAGCGACGGATCAACCACGGCATCGGGATGGAAGGGGTGATGAACGTCTTCTCGGGGATCATGGGCACCGGCGGCTCCACGTCGTACTCCGAGAACGTGGGTGCGATCGGTCTCACCGGCGTCGCCTCCCGATACGTCGTCCAGGTGGGGGCCGTCGTCATGCTCGTCATCGGTTTCTTCGGTCCCTTCGGCCAGTTGATCGCCACGATCCCGGACCCGATCGTCGGCGGCCTCTTCATCGCCATGTTCGCTCAGATCGTCGCCGTCGGTCTCGGCACCCTCCGCTACGTCGACCTCGAGTCCTCGCGAAACGTCTTCGTCGTCGGCTTCGCGCTGTTCGTTGGCCTCGCCGTTCCCGCCTACATGGGCAACTTCGAGACCACCCTCGAGTTCCGCGACGCCGTCGCACTCGAGACGACGCTCGCACCGGTTCTCGATGCAGCGGCCGTCGAGGCGATCGGTCTCGACGGCTGGCTCGAGGGTGCGGTGATCGCCCTCGTCGACACGGTCTTCATCATCGGCTCGACCGGGATGGCCGTCGGCGGACTCGCTGCGCTCGTCCTCGACAACACGATTCCGGGGACCCGGAAAGAACGTGGCCTCGCCGAATGGAGTCGGATCACCGAGGACGAGGGCTCGTTCAACCCGTTCTGGGACCGCTGGGTCGGCAGCGACGACGCTGGTGACGCGGCTTCGGCGGAATCGAACCGGAAGTAACGCGGCGTCACTCGACGCCCGGTCGTTCTTCGCTCGATCTCGTTTCGTATCTCGCCGCACGACGTCGAACCTCGAGTCTCCACGCCAGCCACAGCGCTCGCTCTCTGAGTACAGTTTCGAAACGCTCCCTGACCTCGTCGCCCGCTTCAGGCGATGTCGCGACTCGTGTCGATTGCGACCTCTTCAGTCAACTCGAGTTTGATCGTCTCGGTCGGTTGCCCGCCGTCTCTGAACTTCGGGATCGCGAGCGTGTTCTCGAGGTCAGTGCCGGCGACCTGCGTTCTGAGGTCGAAAACGGCGTCGGCTGCGTGATGTGTTCGGGTCCGGTTTTCGGGTTCGCTGGTCCCTTTCAGGCAGTGGAGGACCGCGATGCTCCCGGTCTCGAGCATCCGGGTTTTGAGTCCGTTGAGAAAGGAGACGTACTCGGTCTCGTCGGCCGCCTCGAGGACGTCGAGCGTGTCGACGATCAGGTTCGCACCGTCGGGCAGCGCCTCGACGAGACGGGCGGTCTCCTCGAGTGGGTTCTCACCGCTGACGTGTCTCACCGTGGGGCTCCCGACGGCCGACGGCGAAACGTCGATCGCGCGCCGGACCACCTCGTCCGTTCGCTCGGTGGTGACGTACAGCGTCCCTCTGGCGGCGGTGAGTTCGTAGAGGAGAAGTTCGGACTGGCTGGCCGGGTCTGCGGTAAACGCGACGACGTATCCCGGCGGCAACCCACCGTCGAGTTTCCGATCCAGCACCTCGATGCCAGTCTGTAACCGCTCCTCCATACACTGTCGCCTTCTTACTGAAGCGGCCGCATAACTCTTTGGTCTTCGTGGAAATAACCATCCGGAACTGGGGTCCGACCGTTCCCCAGATACTGTTGGGGAGCTTACAAAATTGCCCACGGCGATCCAGAGTGTGCGCAAGCGGGCAGGTGTCGGATGCCGATGGTTCCGACGGACGGCAACGCCCTCGTAGCGCCGCGGTTTTGCCCGTTGGGTGCCTACCGGGTTCCTCGTGACCTCCGGCATCGAACGGGGGATTCAAGGTGCACGCCGGACCGTTGACGAACGAATGCGCCACGATCACCTCATCACGAGCAAACAACTCTCGCGGGACGACGTCGAGGCCGTCCTCGACCGCGCGGCCGAAATCGACGCCGACCCTGCGGCCGTCGCCGACCGTCACGCGGGCCGGCTCCTCGGACTCCTCTTTTTCGAACCCAGCACCCGAACGAAGATGAGCTTCGAGACCGCGATGAAACGCCTCGGGGGCGACGTCGTCGACATGGGCTCGGTCGAGTCCTCGAGCGTAAAAAAGGGGGAGACGCTCGCCGACACGGTCCGGGTTATCGAAGGCTACGCCGACGCGCTGGTCTTGCGCCATCCCAGGCAGGGTGCGGCGACGATGGCCAGCGAGTTCGTCGACGTGCCGCTGCTGAACGCCGGCGACGGCGCCGGTCACCACCCGACCCAGACGCTACTCGACCTCTACACGATCCGGCAGAACGCCGGCCTCGAGGATCTGACGATCGGGATCATGGGTGACCTGAAGTACGGTCGAACCGTCCACTCGCTCGCCTACGCGCTCGCGAACTTCGACGCCCACCAGCACTTCATCAGCCCCGAAAGCCTGCAACTCCCGCGCGAGGTCGTCTTCGACCTTCACCAGCAGGGCGGCGGCGGCCAGATTCGCGAACACGACAGCCTCTCGGAGGTGCTGCCATCGCTCGACGTGCTGTACGTGACCCGCATCCAGCGTGAGCGGTTCCCGGACGAGAGCGAGTACCAGAAGGTCGCCGGCGAGTACCGGATCGATACGGAGACCCTCGAGACGGCGAGCGACGACCTGACAGTGATGCACCCGCTACCCCGGGTCGACGAGATTGCCCCCGAAATCGACGATACCGACTACGCCGCGTACTTCGAACAGGCCCACAACGGCGTCCCGGTCAGGATGGCGATACTCGATCTCCTGCTCGAGGGAGGTGAGAACGATGAGTGAGGAGTCCACCCCAGACGACCACGAACTCCGGGTCAGCAAGATCCGCGATGGAACCGTCATCGACCACGTCCGCGGTGGGCAGGCGCTGAACGTGCTTGCGATCGTCGGTATCGATGGCAGCGAGGGAGAGGAGGTTTCCGTCGGGATGAACGTCCCCTCTGACCGGCTCGCGCGCAAGGACATCGTGAAGGTCGAGGGGCGCGAGTTGAGTCAGGATGAAGTCGACGTCCTCTCGCTGATCGCGCCAGATGCGACGATCAACATCGTACGCGAGTTCGAGGTGGAAGAGAAACACCGCGTCGAGCCCCCGGAGACGGTCGAAGGCGTCCTCTCCTGTCCGAACCCCGGTTGTATCACGACCGGTGACGAACCCGTCGACTCGCGATTCGAGGTGCTCGAGGACGGCGTTCGCTGTGACTTCTGTGGGACGATCGTCCGCGAGGGAATCGCCGACCTGATCGAGACCTGAGCGTCGCTGCTCGCTCGAGACTGGAGTCTCCCGGTCCGCTGTCCGGATCGAATCGCTCTCCGTTCTCGCCGCCGATTCTGTCGCCGGTGACTGTCCTTGGGACCAGAACGCGTATCCAGAATATCTAAGTGGTCGTCTGACGAAGGATGCTGTGGACATGTCACGGACAGTCAAAATTCTGATCGCCCTGGTAGTTATCGCGGTCCTCTGGATCGTCATCAGCAGCCGCACCGGCTCCGCAGAGATCGATTACGACCCGATCGACTGATCTCTCGCCCCTTTTTCCGCATCTCTCGATCACGCTCGAGCGCGACGTTCCGAACGGCTTACGGCGGCGGAACCGTATCTTCTCGTATGTACGGCGTCGTCACGCGAAACGCAGACGAAATCGGCTGGTCGGAGTTCGACCGAGGCTTCTACGAGGTCAAAGACGTCACCGGACGGTCCGAGGAACCAGTCTCCGACGGAGTGAACATGGTCTCGTGTTTCGGCGACAACGCGGCCGCCGACGCCGATCCGTCGCTCGTCCCGGTGGACGACTTCGGTCGACCAGCCACCCGTGACCGGAAGTACTTCGACTGGGCCTACATCTGCCCCTCTCGCACCGACTACCGCGAGGGACTCCTCGAGATCATCGACGACTGTGTCGACGCCAACGAGGACGTTCGGCTCGACGACGTCGGCTTCCCGAGACCCGAGTACTGCCGGTGTGGCGTCTGCGAGCAGGCGTTCGAAGCAAGCGAGTACGACGACCGGATGGCCTGGCGCGCGAGCGTCATCACCGACTTCGTCGCCGAGGCAGCAGACCGAATCCCCGGAACGGTCTATCTGACGCTCTACCCCGATCCCTACCCCGGCCACCTCTACGAACGATCGGGCCTCGACCTCGCGGCTCTCGAGGAGTACGTCGACGAGTTCGTCGTCCCGCTGTACGACACCGCCTACGGGACCACCTACTGGCTCGAGACGATCGCGAAGGGTTTCGAGAGCGCACTCGAGACACCGTTTAGCATCGAACTGTACGCGGTGAACGTCGACGTCGACAATCTCATCCACGCGACCGAAGTTGCGTCAGCGTATGGCGAAGACGTCTTCTTCGGGTACGAGGCAGGAAACGCCCGGGCTGCGATTCGCCGACTGCGCGCCGACGAACGCGAGGGCGAGACCTTCGGCGAGCCGAGCGATAGCTGACCTACCACGGTCGTCGGTTCGTGTGTACTGGGACGTGGCTCCTGAGGATGTCACCCGAGCGACTGCAAACCTCGAAAACGCGTGCGATCGTCGGCCCCCCGCTACTACCGAATCGGCGTCTGCTCCGACGAGTAAGTAGCTACTCTACCGCGTCTCCCCGACAGTATCGTCGTCGTCGCCGATGAGGTCGTCGTCGTCGTCCCCCATCAGTCCTTCATCGTCGTCGTCGCCGATGAGGTCGTCGTCGTCGTCCCCCATCAGTCCTTCATCGTCTCTGGTTGTATCGTCGTCGTCGCCGATGAGGTCGTCATCGTCGCCGATCAGTCCTTCATCGTCATCGCCGATGAGGTCGTCGTCGTCGTCACCGACGTCTGTCCGGGAATCGGTCGTTCCGGCCCCGGCACTGCCGGTTGCCTCCGTTCCCATCCCGGCTTCCGTGCCGGTCGACCGATCGTCTGTGTCCATGCCCGTCTCCGTGCGATCACCCGACGGATCCATCGTCTCCTGCTCGCCGGTTCGGCCCGCTCGAGTCTCGGTGCTACCAAGATTTCGCTCGAGGTGAACGGCGTCGTCGGTCACTCGAGCGACCGACTCCTCCTGCAGGGGATAGGCGCTTTCGTCTGTGCCACCCCAGCCGAGTTTGGCCTTGATCGTGTCCGTGATTCCGGGATCCGGTTCGACGTGCGCGGTACCGTGTTCGACGTTCGCGACGATTCCAACTTCCTCGTCGTCTGCGTTGACGACTGTCTTGCCGATGTCGTCGTCAGTAAATTCTGGGGACATTGCACCTCTATGCACGTCTCTCCACCGGACAGTGCTGTTGCTTGCGCAGGCTTGCGTCCCTCGAATCAGAACGCTGGTCGGGAGAATCGGCAGTTCACGCCTCGAGACGGGGCCGCCGTTCACTCGTTGAACGACGGTTGTCTGCCCTCGAGGAACGCTGCGACGCCCTCCTCGTGAGCGTCGGAGGCCCGCGCTTGCACCTGCAGGAGATTCTCGTAGTCGAGGGCCTCGGAGTAGTGACGGGCCATGTTCTCGTGCATCGCCTGTTTCATCATGCCGATCACGTCCGTCGGGCGACGCGAGAGCCTGTCGACCGTCTCTGCAACGCGTTCGTCGAGGTCGTCGGCGGGAACGGCCTCGTTGACTAACTCGAGGTCGGCCGCACGCTCGGCGTCGAAGAACTCGCCGGTGAACGCCAGCTTCTTGGCCGCCCGCAGCCCCACGATGTGGGGTAGCATGAACGTCCCGCCGGTGTCGGGGATGAGCCCGACCCGGACGAACGCACATGAGAAGGTCGCGTCCTCGGCCGCGTAGGCGATGTCAGAGAGTGCGACGACCGCCAGTCCCGCACCAACCGCGTCGCCGTTGACCTTCGCCACGATCGGCACCGGACACTCGAGCATCGCCTCGACGAGTCGCCCGAAGGTCTTGCTCACTTCCTGGTAGGCCGCTTTCGGTGAGCCGGGCGGTTGAGAGAGCATCTCGAGGTCGCCGCCAGCGCTGAAGGCATCGCCCTCGCCGGAGAGGACGATCGCGTGGTACTCTTCGGGCGAGGCGTCCTCGAAGACGTCGGCCATCTCGGAGACGGTCTCGCGATTCAGTGCGTTCAGGACGCCGGGTCGATCGAAGGTGAGCCGGAGCGCCCCGTCGTCGG
This sequence comes from Natrarchaeobaculum aegyptiacum, assembly GCF_002156705.1. Classification (NCBI taxonomy): domain Archaea; kingdom Methanobacteriati; phylum Methanobacteriota; class Halobacteria; order Halobacteriales; family Natrialbaceae; genus Natrarchaeobaculum; species Natrarchaeobaculum aegyptiacum. Next base: position 3,677,293 of record NZ_CP019893.1, on the reverse strand, counting down.
TCTCGACGTGCATACGACTTCACCGTCGGCACAGGGGATTGTGTGTGTACCGGTAACGATCGGAAACTGGCAAGTCGTTCGTTTCCCACACCGTCCCAGCTCAGCGGCGGCTGATCGAACGGCTCCTGCGAAGTCGACTCCTCGAAAACGAGTACCAGAGCGTGGGCCGGGCCGGGTGCGGACTGGTTTCTTCGAAATCGGTTGTTTCGTGGGCGATCAGTTCGACGGAATCGGTGGCGCGGTCGTCTCGTCTTCGGCCACGTTGAGCTCCGACGTGACGAGTGCGCGGTAGGCCCGTCGGAGTCGCTCCGAGAGCGCCTGATGGGAGATCTCGAGCTCCTCGGAGAGCTCCTGCATCGACACCTCTCGTGGGATCTCGAAGTAGCCGTGATCGATCGCCGCGACCAGCGTCTCGTACTGTCGCGGGGTCAGACCACACTGGGAGTGGGCCTCCTCTGCGAGGTCGTACAGCCGAACGATCGTCGGCGAGACGTCCTGCTCGACAAGCCGATCGTACAGCGTACTGACGCTCTCACGGTCGACGACGCGGATGCTCAGCAGCCACGTTCCGCTCGAGGCCGACGCCGACAGGACGGTTCCGTCCTGCTCGAGGACGAGGTCGAATACGTCCACAGTGTTCGGATCGAACTCGATGTCGTAGAGCCAGCGGTCCTCGTCGCTGCTGATCAGGGAGTACTCCCCGATTGCCGACGCCTCCTCCAGCGCCGCTTCGACCTCGGACTGGGAAGCGCCCGAGAGCCACAGTCCGTGTCCGCTCGAGGCGATCACCCGCTCCATCTCGCAGTTCAGTTCCGGGACGGCCTCGAAGAGCTCGCCCAGTCCGGTTCCGTCGGCTGGAATCTCGATGTCAGCGATCGAAGTCATAACGGTACCACAGGGTACCACGACGATGGCCATAATCGCACTTCCAAAGCTATTAGCGCCGATTAAGCCGACTTTCACCCTCTGGAAACGGTCTGCTACTATTGTCAGTTATTCGTTTGATAATGGGTAGGACACCCCTTCCGTGTGGCCCTCAAACTCGTGCTGAACGTACGAAGAAGCCTGTGGTGTGGCTCGTGGCCGTCAGGCCCGACGCCGAAGACTGACCGACAGCAAGACAGCGAGTACCAGCAGTGCAATCACGATCCCGAAGCCGGGGATGGAGTCGTCGTCCCCTGTTACGTCGTCGGGGCTGTCGTCCGCTTCGGTGGGCGATTCGTCCGTGTCGTCAGACGCACCATCCCCGGACGCGTCGGTGCCGGCGTCATCACCGTCTTCGGAAGGGTCAGTGATGGTACCATCGTCGGCCTCGCTATCGCGGTCACCCTCGTCGTCGGGGTCGCTCTCGTCGGTGCCGTCGTCGTCCGGATCGGTCGGCGTCGGAGTCGGTGACGCGTCGCCCGTGCCACCAGACCCACTCGAGCCGCCGGAACTACCCGAACCGCCAGAGTCGTCCGAGTCATCGGAATCGTCCTCCTCTTCCACCGTGAACGTCACCGTCTCGTTCGCCACGTTTCCAGCCTCGTCGGCGACGGATATCATTACCTCGTACGACTCACCATCGGTTACAGTGTGGGTGTGGGTGGTAGCGGTAGAGTTGGTAACGGTTACGTCCGGATCGGTCTGGAGGTCACCGTTGATCTCCAGTTCGACGCTCGAGACGTCGATACCTGAGAGGTCGTCCGTGTACTCGAAGGCGACGTGGACCTCGTCGGTGTCTGAAGCGTACTTCGTGCCGTCGGTCGGCGAGACGGTCGTGATCTCCGGTGGCGTTTCGTCGGGGATCACGGCCCCGTAGGTCGAGAAGTGCGGGACAGTCCCGACGAGGTACGGATCGTCGCCGAGCTCGTTGTCGAGATACGCGTCTTCGACCGTCGTCCACTGGTCGGTCTGTGAGTCGTAGTGTTGCAGCTCGACGTCCGATGCCTCGAAACCGGTCGGGAAATCGTCGTCTTCGTCGATCGGTATCGCGATCTCTGCACTCTCGAGGTGGACCTCGAGTAGTCCGGGCAGTTCGGTCTGGAGGAATCCAACACCGCGGGCACCCTCGTCGAGGTTGGCGTTGGTGGCGCTCTCGGCGAGTGCCATCGCCAGGTCTTTCTCGAGGAGGGCTTCGTCGACGTCGTCGACAACGTCGAGGACGACCTGAACGTCGAGCTCCTCGATCTCGATCACGCCGTCGTCTAGCGTGAACTCGTGGTGGACCACGGCAGTCGAATCGGTTACCACGTTGCCCGCCCGGTCGGTGCCGGTCACCGACACAGTGTACTCGCCGGAGCCGTCGAATGGCAACGTCCCCTCGAACGTCGTGTTCGTCGCGTCGGTCGCTTCGAGTTCGACCGGCGGCGTCGATGACTGCGTCGAGAACCCCTCGACGTCGAGTGAGACCGATGGCGTCGACGAGAGCGGCTCGTCGCTCTCGACGGCGACCGTGGCATCGTCGGCCGTGACGTCTTCGATGCTTACCGACATCGTTGGCTCGTCACGGTCGATCACGAGGAGTTCGGTCTCGGGTGTCGTCCCGACGGTCCCGTGTTCGTCGACAGCGATTACCGACAGGTCGTACCCTCCGTCGTCGGGGATCACCCGTTCGTCGTCGATCGGAATCTCTACGATTGGCGTGCCATCAGCGTCGGGTTCGGCCTCGATCTCCACCAGGTAGTTCGTCTGGAGCGAGGAGACGTGAACGTACACGTCCTCGACCGGCAGGTCCGACTCGACGTCGAGTTCGACCGTGACGTCGTCGTTCGCGTACGTCGCGGTGCGTTCGTCGAAGTCTGGATCGATGGCCGAGAAGTGGCCGTCGACGTCTACGATCGACGGTTCGACGACCGGTTCGCGGACCTCGATCGTGCCCGCACTCCGGTCGCCGAGGTCGAGGCGGTACGTCCCAGTCTGCTCGGCGTCGAACGAGGCGGAGATGTTCAGCGCACCCAGATGGTAGAAGCCCGGTGTGAGCTCGATACCCTCCTGAACGCCGAGTTCGACCGTCTTACCCTCGATGGGGACACCGTCTCCGTCCAGCGCTGTCGCCGTCAGGGCGACGTCTTCGGGGTCGTCGACCGTCCCGTTCTGGTAGATGCTCCCGACGGAGTAGAACGACTCCCCGACGGCAACCTCGTCGGCCGACACAGACGCCGCGATCACCTCGATGTCCGACTCTGCGGGGAGAACCTCCACGGTTCCGGTGAGACGGTCGCCTAACACTAGATCGTACGTTCCCGGCTCGTCGATCGTCCCGGAGATGTTCAGTGCACCCAGGTGGTAAAAGCCCGGGTCGAGCTCGACGTCCGCCTGCTCGCCGAGCGTAATTGTCTCTCCGGTGTCGACGTGCTCGGCCGTCAGCTCGAACGTCTCGGGTTCCGCGATCGTCCCGTTCTGGTAGATGCTCCCGACCGCGTACAGCTCTTCACCAGCGACGATCTCGTCGGTCGACGCCGACGCCGCGATCACTTCGATGTCCGACGCTGCGGGGAGAACCTCCACAGTTCCGGCGTAGCGCTCACCCAGGTCGAGGCGGTACGTCCCAGTCTGGTTGGCGTCGAACGAGGCGGATATGTTCACGGCACCGAGGTGGTAGAAGCCCGGTTCCAGCGTCACGTCCTCCTGACTGGCGAGTTCGAACGTCTCACCCTCGATGAGGTTGCCACCGTCGTCAAGCGGCGTCGCGTTCAACGCGACGTCCTCCGGCCCGTCGATCGTCCCGTTCTGGTAGATGCTCCCGACGGTGTAGAACGACTCTTCGCCGGCCACCACCTCGTCGGCGTCCGCAGACGCTGCGATCACTTCGATGTCGGAGTACCGTTCGATCACCTCGAGTTCGCCCGCGGAGTGGTCGTCCAGATAGAGGTCGTACGTTCCCGGCTCGTCGATCGCGAAGTCGATCTCGATCGCGCCGAGGTGGTAGTGGCCGGCCTCGAGCGATATCGTCTGGTTCCCCAGCGGGAGTTCCTCCTCGTCGGGATCCGTCTGCTCGATCGCCGTGAGCTCGATCGTCTGTTCGACGTCCTTCGTCCCGTTCTGATAGACGCTGCCTGTCACGTTCAGTTGCTCGTCTTCGAGCACCTCGATCTCCGAGAGCGAGGCGGCGATCACCTGGATGTCGGAAGGAGACTGTTCAACGGAGATCGTCCCCGCATTTCGATCGCCCAGGGTAAGGTCGTACGTTCCCGGATCGGCCTTATCACTGTCGAACGTCCCCGAGACGTTCAGCGCTCCCAGGTGGTAATAGCCTGGTTCGAGCTCCACGTTATCCTGAGCGCCGAGTTCGAACGGTTCGCTATCGTCCACGGAATTACCCTCTTCGTCTTCGACGAGCGTCGCGTTCAGCGCGATGCGCTCGGATCCATCGATCGTCCCGTTCTGGTAGATGCTCCCCACGACGTGGAACTCCTCGTCGACGGAGACGTTCATCGCATCTGCCGACGCCGCGATCACCTGGATGTCAGAGTAGGCTTCGGTCACCTCGATGGTGCCGATACTGCGATCGCCCAGCGTCAGGTTGTGCGTTCCCGGTTTCTCGATCGTCCCCGAGACGTTCAGCGCACCCAGGTGGTAGAAGCCCGGTTTCAGGTTCACGTCGTCCTGGGTCCCGGCCGTCGTCGTATTCCCGCTCTCGACGTGCTCGGCGGTCAGATTGATCGTCTCCGACCCCTCTATCGTCCCGTTCTGGTAGATGCTCCCGGTCGCGTAGAACTCCTCCTCACCCGCGACGATCTCGTCGGTCGATGCCGACGCTGCGATCACCTGGATATCAGAGTAGGATTCGATCACCTCGATGGTGCCGATACTGCGATCGCCCAGCGTCAGGTTGTGCGTCCCCGGCTCCTCGATCGTTCCCGAAACGTTCAACGCGCCCAGGTGGTAGAACCCCGGCGCAAGCTCGACGTCTTTCTGGGTGCCGACCGTCGTCGTATTTCCGGTCTCGACGTGCTCGGCGGTCAACTCGATCGTCTCCGAGCCCTCGACCGTGCCGTTCTGGTAGATGCTCCCGGTCGCGTAGAACTCCTCCTCACCCGCGACGATCTCGTCGGTCGACGCCGACGCCGCGATCACCTGGATCTCCGAGTACGCCTCGATCACCTCGATGGTGCCGATACTGCGATCGCCCAGCGTCAGGTTGTGCGTCCCCGGCTCCTCGATCGTTCCCGAAACGTTCAGCGCGCCCAGGTGGTAGAACCCCGGTTTCAGGTTCACGTCGTCCTGGGTCCCGACCGTCGTCGTATTCCCGCTCTCGACGTGCTCGGCGGTCAGATTGATCGTCTCCGACCCCTCTATCGTCCCGTTCTGGTAGATACTCCCGGTCGCGTAGAACTCCTCCTCACCCGCGACGATCTCGTCGGTCGACGCCGACGCCGCGATCACCTGGATGTCAGAGTAGGCCTCGATCACCTCGACCGTCCCCGCGGGACGGTCGCCGACGAAGATCTCGTAGGTTCCGGGGTCCTCGAACGCGAAGGTCTCGTTGATCGCACCCAGGTGGTACCAGCCCGGCTCGAGCGAGTGTTCGCTGGTCGCAAGGGTCACGTTGCTTTCGTTCTCGGTGTCGACCGCGGTGAGATCGATCTCTTGGCTGTCGTCGACAGTCCCTGCCTGGTAGATGCTGCCGGTCGCGTACATCTCCTCGCCCGCAACGACTTCGTCGGTCGACGCCAACGCCGCGATCACCTGAATGTCCGACTCGCGATCCTCGACGGAAACCGTGTCCACGAACAGGTCACCGAGGTAGAGGTCGAATTCGGCACTGAGGTCGTCGTCATCGAGGGCGAATTCTTCGTCCGCGTCTGGGTCCCAGGATAGTTCGAGAGAGTGGATCTCACCGGGCGTGACATTGAACGACTCGCTCTCGACAGTTCGAAGACCCGCGTCCGTCCCCGACTCGCGGACGCGCAGTTCGACCAACTCCGTCCCCTCCACGCCGCCGGTGTTTATCAGGCTGGCCGAGACGACGACGTCCTCTTCACCGAGTTCGACTGCCGCTTCGTCGACGTTCGCGCCGTAGACGACGAGGTTGGGACCCGCGTTAACGGTGACCGTTCCGGCGTCGACGCCACCGACGGACACCTCGTACTCGCCGCGCGTATCGAACGCGTGCGTGAACGCGACGGGAGTTGTATTTCCGACGTCGAGTTCGACGGTCTCGGTGTCGATGACCTCGCCGTCGACTTCGAGGGGCACGATCAGTTCACCATCCTCGTCGCCGACGTTCTCGACCGACGCAGTGATCGTCACGTTCTCTCCGGTTTCGAGTTCGGTCGGCGTTGCGCTTGCCTCACTGACTTCGAGTTCGGGGTCGTCCGGGTCGGGTGACGCAGGTGAGACGACGATGTCCTGGGTCGTTACTTCACTCTCGGTCACCACGACACCCTCGGCCGACCCGGTGAGCGGCTCTACGTCCTCAGTGAATACGTCGATCACGTATGTTCCAGGCGAGAGTTCCAGCTCGTAGAACCCCGCGCTGTCGGTGGTATCTACTACCGGGGTGGTCGGTTCTTGAACGTAGGCCCACTCCACGGGGTTTCCGTCCTCCGTCGTCACCTGACCGGTGATGATTCCTGTATCGGTCGCCTGTTCCACCAGTTCGACGTTTTCTGTGGCTCCGTCTTCAACCACAACGAGGTCGGTCACTTGAGCGTCGACGTAGCCGTCGGCGCTCACCGTAAGCTCGTACGTCCCAACGGGAACGGTGAGTTCGTAGCTTCCGGTCCCGTCGGTCTCGACCGTCTCGGTGACGCCAGCGTCGTCGGTCACGGTGACGGTCGCTCCTTCGATCGGCGAACTGTCGCCAGTGACGATGCCCTCGAGCGTCCCAGTCTCGGGTGCCTCGGCGTCTCGCTCACCGAAGAGTCCGATTTTTCCGTCCTCGGTCGTCGTCGCCGTCGCCGTCCGCGCGTCCGTATCGATCTCCCCACCGATCTCGCTCCACTCGGCGCCGTCGTGGGACCAGATGCCGAGCGTGTCCGGATCGTCGACGTCGTCCGCTTCGTAGTGGAAGGTGATCTCGAGCGACCCGTCCGTCGGGTGCGACTCGACGTCGAGCACCCTTCCAACGGCGGTCAGATCCTCGGGGGCGCTCGGCGGCACGACCGAACCGAACGCGACGTCGGTCGCGACGAAGTCGAGGGTCATCTCGCCGCCATCCATGCTGCCAATCGTGACGTCACTCGCGATGAGGTTCTCGATCTCGGCGCCGGTCGTACTGCTGTCGAGGTAATCGCCTGCCCTGACGTCCCAAGTGCCGCTGTCGAGAATCGTGTCGCCCGAAAGCGTGACGCCGTCGGATCCGCGAACGTCGACGCCGCGGTCGCCGCTTCCGCGAATCGTGTTGTCGATCAGTTTGGCGTCGTTACTCGATCCCTCGATGAGGATGCCTTGCTGTTCGTTGTCGATCGCTCGATTGTCGATGAAGGTGGTGTTGGACGCCCCGTTTTCCGCTCGGAAGCCGGTTGCGCTGCTCGCGACGGCGGTGTTGTTTTCGATCCAGTTGTCGGTGCCGCTGGCGACGTAGACGCCGTGGTTGTTCCTTTCGAGGTGGTTGTGGGCGACCGTGACATCTTTTGCGTATGGGTCGACTTTGATTCCTGAGCCCGTATTCTCGGTCGCGTTCGTGTACTCGACGACGGTTCCCTCGGTCGTATAATCGACCAGGATGCCGTGGCCGTAGTTGTCTAAGACGGTGTTGTGCGTGTACGTATTGTCCACCGACGAACGCTCGTCGACAATCCCATTGCCGTCGTTCCCAGTCGCCGTGTTGTTCACGACGACTATCTCGTCGCCGGTCACGCGAATGCCGTCGCCGTTGAAGTCCTGGCCGTTGTCGGTGACGACGTTGTGCGCGACGGTGACGTTCGTGTTGTACCCGGGGTTGTCGCCCGGCGGCATGAAGAAGGAGATACCCGAATCGTCGTTCATCGACGCCGTCACGTACTCGACCGTACTGTCGTGGACGTCCCCGAAAGAGACGCCGTCTCCACCGTTGTTGGTCACCTTCACCTCACTGATTTCGACACCAACGCCGCCCCGTACTCGAATGCCGTCGCTGGCACTGTTCTCGGCGGTAACCCCCTCTACGGTGAGGCGTTCGACACTCCTCGCGGTGAGCCCGTTGTCCCAGCCCTCGAGCGTGACGTCGCGGACGTGGACGTTCCAGGGCTCGATATCCGTCGAGTACGGGTGGTCGACGACCCCGACCTCGATCCCGTAACTGTCACTCGAGCCGTCGCCGGTAATCGTGTGGCCGTTGCCGTCGATAGTGACGCCGTCAGCCTCGACTTGAAGGCAGGTCGACGAACTGTTGAGATCATTCTGCAATTCGTACTCGCCAGGTTCGTCGAGTATCCTGCACTCGGTGATTGGTTCGGCCGAACTCGAGAGTTGCGTGCCAACGATCTCGTCAGACTCGTCCTGGGTACGCTGTTTCTCCAGAGAGTCCTCGTCCGAGTCTGCAGTAGTGGACTCGGGTGTGTCGAGAGTGCTCGAATCCTCCTCCATCTCGTTCTCGTCGGTCGATTCGTTGCTCGAGTGGGTCGATGCTGTGGTCGCTTCCGTGGTGTCGTCCCCGGCGACGGTATCCCCATCGTCGGTAAACGCGTCGAACGTTCCACCACTATCGTCCGCAGCGACGTTTGACGCACTCGCGGCACCTACCGGAGCGACGATAGAGGTCACCATCAGTATGGAAAATAAGACGGCGAACACCTGCGGTCTGCAACCCCTGATTCGTTTACCCAGACACCCATGAATCATACAGACAGTCTCCAGTACTGATCTATAACTTGGCGCTTACCCCGGGGTACGGGTACGGTTACCTCGAGGTAAGTGCGGGGAGGTGGCGGTATCGGCGGGACAACCAGGCGATGCACCGGCAACTTACGACTCGTTTCCGCCGGACTCACGGTCGTCGGCGAGTCCCTCGACCCGTTCACACAGTTTCTCGTACCGCTCGCTCTCGGCCAGTACGGCCGCCGAGACGTTCGACGAGAGTGCCTCGCGTTTCTCACAGAGCGCGTGGTACTCACGATCGCCCGGTGGCTCACCGTATCGTTCGATCTGTCTCCCGATGACCTCGTCGACGGTATCCTTCGTGGCCGGTTTTCGCACTACCGCGTCGAAATCGTGCTCGAGCAATCCGAGATCGATCCGGCCAGTGTGCAACGCGACGAGCCGACACACCTCGGTGACGCTCCCGACGAGTGCGGGAACGTCGACGTGTTCCGATCCGGGGAGGTGGGCGTCGTAGACGACGACCGTCGTTTCCTCGTCGAGCGCCTCGAGCAGTTCAGCGCGATCGTGTGCGCGGTGAACGACGGACGTCGGTTCGAACCATCGCTGGAAGAGTCCCGTGAGTCGGCGATCTTCGTCGGCGACGACGATCTCCGGGACGTCGGTCACGAGATAGCGCTCACCCCACGACTCGAGGCTGTCGAAGACGGCCTCGAGTTCCCGTCCCGCCTCGGTGAGGGTATACTCGACGCGTAGCGGCGATTCGCTGACGACCGTTCGATCGACGACGCCGGCCGCTCCAAGCGTCTCGAGACGCTGCGTGAGGACTTTCGACGAGACACCGGGGATGGCCGACTGCAGTTCCGAAAAGCCGAGCGGTCCCTCGGCGGCCAGCGCCACAACTAGCTGGGGCGTCCACTTTCTCGAGACCACCGACAGCGTGGCGGACAGCGCGTCGTCCTGACTGCCGTCCTCGTCGTTCATCACCCGTCCATTCGGGCGGGGGTCGATATACGTCACGGTCGGTTGACAGTGTCACCGACTCGCAGATCAACTGTCCGATTCGGGTGGGCGCTCGAGCGTTACCGTGATCCGCGGGCCCGGTGTCACCGAAATCGTCCCACCGAGGTGTTCGACCACGGTCGTGGCGAGATACAGCCCGGTTCGCATTCGACGAGCTGACTCCGTCGGCGTCTCGTGGGCGTTCAGGAACGCCTCCTGGCCGTCTGAGAGTGTGACGCCCGCTCCCTCGAGCGTCACGCTGACGTGATCGCCGTCGTCCGTGATGGCGACGTGTGGCCGAGGGCGGTCACGGTCCCTGTCACGGTCGCGGTCGTGGTGGCGGATCGCCTCTGCGAAGAGGTGCTCGAACACCGATCCCAGCATCGGCGTGGCGAGCACCGTCGCCTCGCCGTTCGTCCCGTCGACGGTGAATTCGACTGTCGGATGTTCGCGTGCGAACCAGTCGACTTCTGCCTCGACGATGGCGTCGATCGACCGGGTCTCGAGGGCGTCCCCGGCTTCCTGTTCGACGACGGTCACCACGTCCGCGGCCGCGTCGGTGAATCCGACGACGTTGGCGAGGGCGTCGTTCAGGGACTCGAGCGCCTCGGTGTCCTCGTCGACCTGTGTTGCCAGTTCACCGGCCCAGCCGACTGCGACGCTCATCTCGCGCTGGATGTCGTGTCCGATGATCCGGTTGAGCAGCGCGAGTCGCCGGTTCGCCTCGACCACTTCGAGTTCGTGACGTTTACGCTGAATCGCATACCGGATTGCCCGGCCGACCAGTTCGCCGTCGATCTGTCCCTTGGCAATGTAGTCCTGGGCACCAGCCTCGATGGTCTGTGTGCCGGCGACGGTCTCGTCGTGGGACGTCAACGCGATGATCGGCACGGTCGGTGCGTGACCGACCAGCGCGGAGATCGTATCGACGCCCCGGCTATCGGGAACCATGAGATCAGAGAGCACGACGTCGACGGACGTCCGACTCAGGAGATCGAGTGCCGCTGCGAGTGACGTGGCGTGGTACCACTCACCGACATCGACGGTCGGGTCCTGCCCACGGGAGTCGATCGATCCGCCCCCGCGAACGACCCGTTCGACGAGCGCCGCCTCGTCGGGATTGTCCTCGAGCAATAACACGTCGAGGGGGCCGGAAACCGTCATCTTCTCACCCGCGACGACTGCGGGCAATCCGACGACGTCGCGTTACGACTGTCCGGAGTCACCCCCAGAAGTTTGGGGGAGGGGGACCTATCTCTTTCGACGACTGTCTTCCGACTCGAGGCTGGCCCGCAAACCACTCCAATCAGTCCAGTTACCGATCCTGCCCACAGCCCAGTCGATTACGTCGTTACGATTTCGAACCGTGCACCGCCGTCGCGTCCGTCCTCGACCGTAACGCGCCACCCGTGCGCTTCCACGACGTCGCGAACGATGGCGAGCCCGAATCCGGCCCCGTCGTCACTCGTGGTGTGGCCCCGCTCGAACACGAACGGGCGGATCGACTCCGGAATCCCCGCGCCGTCGTCCTCGACGAAGACGCCAGCCGGGTCTCCAGCCGCCTTCCGATCCCCTCCATCGGCGAACTCGTCCAGGTACTGGACTGCGCTATCATCGAGACCGAGCGCTCCGACCCGCACGGTTACGGGTCGATCGTTGTGGACGATGGCGTTGCGAAAGAGGTTCTCGAAGACGTGTCGCAACCGGTAGTAGTCACCGTCGACCGTCCAGTCGGCCGGTAGCTCACACTCGAGGGTCGATCCTTCGGTCGCCGTCGCATCCCACGAGTCTCTCGCCACGGTAGCGAACTCGACCGGTTCGGTTTCGGTGATCGTCGTCCCCGCCCGGGCCATCGTCAGGAATCGCTGGATCATTCGTTCCATCCGATCGAGGACGTCCGCTACCATCCTGACGTCCTCGGGACTCCCGGACTGGCTGGCCAGTCTGGTGTAGTTTTTCGCCAGTCCGAGCGGGTTCTGCAGGTCGTGGCTGATGACGCCGACGAACTCGTCTAACCGCTGGTTCGTCCGCTCGAGTTCGCGCTCGCGTTCGTTTCGCTCGGTGACGTCACGGATACTGATGACGACGCCGTCGACGAGCTCGTTGTCGAGCAGGTCGACTGAACCGCCCTCGAGGCCAACCCAGGAGCCATCGCGATGTCGACCACGGTACTCGAACCGCGTCTCCTCGGCGGGGCCCGTTCGCAGTTCGTCGAAGGCGTCGATGGCACGCTGGCGGTCGTCGTCGTGGACGAACTCGAACACAGATTTCCCGACGACGTCGGCGGGCCGATAGCCGAGGACGGATCTGACCGATGGACTCGCGTAGGTAATCTCACCGTCGGCGGTCACCACCACGACGACGTCGGTAACGTTCTCGATGAGCGCCTGAAACCGTCGTTCGGCCCGGCGCTGTTCGGTGACGTCTCTGAGCATCAACACCGCACCTTCGGCACGCTCGTCGCCGACGCTCGAGACGGTCGCGTCGACGACCGTCGCGCCACGGGTGATCGTCAGTTCGGTCCGCTTGCCGTCGAGCAGTGGCCCAGCCTCCGGGAGAACGGTCCGTATCGGGTCTCCGACGGCGACGTCTTGGTCGACGATCGAACGGGCCGCAGCATTGTAGTCGACGACGCGCCGGCCCTCGTCGATCACGAGGTAGCCATCGCGCATCTCGTCGATAACTCGGTCGCGGGCGATCGGGACGAGCTCGAGCCAGCGGTACCGGTAGAGGGCGATAGCGATGAGGGCTCCCGTCGCGCCGAATCCCCAGACCGAGTAGTTAACGGCGGTCATCTCGAAGAAGGCGAGGACGTTCGCCGCGCCCGGGATCAGGGGTGCAAGCACGACCAGACGGGACTGCCTGTGGTAGACGCCGCTGCCGCGGGCGTCGACGTACTCGAGGAAGAACAGAAAGATCCCACCGGCAGAGAGCGACCAGTTCCAGAAGACGTAGAGCCAGTAGCCGGTCTTCTGGTACTCGACGACCGGAAGCAACACCTCCGTGTACTCCATCGGCTGGTGCATCCAGCTGTGGATCGGGTCGGTCCAGATCACGAGCAGCCAGGCACACGTGCCGAGGTAGATCAGGCCGAGTCGACCCGGTCTGAGCCACTCGGTGCGGCCCGTGTACGCGAGCGCGAAGTGGAAAAGTCCCGTCGCCATGATCACGGCCCCGGAGTTGATCACGACCGACAGCGCGAGTCCGACGGACGGGTCGGTTTCGACGAGCAGGAATCCCTGTGGGATCGTCCACAGCGAGATCCCGGTGAGGAATGCGCCGAGGGGCAGGACGTCCTGGTCCGATCGCGTCCTGAGAATCAGGACGGCGAGCCCGAGGTTCAAGAGCCCGACAGAGACCAGTGTCGCCGCGTGCAGCGACGTGAACGCAACAGGCACGACTCACTCAGGGAACGTACTCGAGAAAAGTGTTGTGGGACTCTGGCCCGCGGTCACAGACCTCGATCGAGATGTCCACGCCTTCGGCTGCGTTCCCGAGGATCGACGAACCCGTTGCCCACCGAGCACGGACTCCCATCTTCGATGGTGCGATGCCGGTTCCGGGCTGTTCGAGGACGGCCACACCGTGCTCGCGGGCGACTTCAGGCGTGCCGTCGCTCATCTCGAGACGCCCGATAGTCACGGGCCATCGCCGAACGTCAAAGCTGGTTTCGCTGAGTGTGCGTTCTCGTTTCCATTAGCAATTGTTCAATACATTCAACTCTATCAGGGTAGAACGAGTGAAGTGGAAGCCACCTCCAGTGAGACGCGGGGGCGTGCGGTGAAACGTCCCGGGTGGTGGAGCACCCGAGGCCTGGCTTCCATAACGAGCAGCTATGCAAGCCATGTTCCAGTTCCTTCCCGCGAGATATAAACGTCTCGCACGACCAGCGTATCGACCATCGACTACCACGACAGCCACGCGAGCGCCCCGTCCACCTGCCGAACGCCGAAGGTGTGGCCGATGAGCGACGACGCCCCCGAGACCAGAAGGGGTTGCTTCTGGGCCGACGACCCGTTCGAACTGCCAGAGTACGGCCCCGGCGTCACGCCGTGTCCCCGCTGTGGCACCCCGATCGAGGCGGTGACGTCGAGCGGCCCGCTCGAGCACGTCGCCAGCCCCTGTGGCTGTCCCGCGCCGGGTGCGGTGCTCGAGTCGGTGGCCCGGTTCCCGTCTGAATCGCGACAAACAGGGTCGGAACCGGGAACTGACTCCGACCTGGACGACTAGCGGCTTCGGCCGTCGGACCGCTTCCGAAGTCCGGGGTCACCCCTTCGACGACGAGTTCGGTCGGGACCCATCGTCGAGGAACGATTCCTCCTCGAGTCCCCTGATCGTCTCACAGAGTGAGTCGAGATCCTCGTCGCCGGTCCCGACGACGTCCCCACCGATCGACGCCGACCCGGGCTCGCCGACGACGATCGTCGGCAGTGGTGCCGCCGAGAACCCCTCGACGAGGACGACGTCGTAGCCCCGACGCTCGAGGCGAGTGAGGGTGTGTTCGAGGGCCTGCAATTCCGTCCGCTCGGTGTCGTCCAGCTCTTCGCAACCATCCCCGGCGTTTGCGAACGGGCCCGAATCGGCCGCATCGTCGGACACCTCGGGCGGATTCCGTTTTCCCCGCGTGCTGATGTCGAAGGTCAGCGCTGGTGTAATCCCGACGACAGTCTCCGCGCCCGCTGTCCGGTGGCGATGGGTGTCCGCACCCGGCGTGTCGATCTCGATGTCGTGATGGATCGACTTGACGGACGCCACCCGGTCGCCAGCCTCCTGCAGGAGTGGGACCAGTCGCTCGACGAGCGTGGTCTTTCCCGAATCGCTCGGGCCGGCCAGACAGACCACCTTCATCGTCCTGCACACCGCCGCTCGTTCGCCGAAACCCTCGACTCGTCTCCGAGACCCATTGGGAATCAGAAGAGTTCGACCCGGATGTCGTCGGCCTCGAGGTCGTCGACGAACGCCTCGGCGTCGGTCTCGATCGGCTCGAAGGTATCGTAGTGTTCGGGCAGGACGAGGTCGGGATCGACGGCGCGAGCGAAGTCGGCGGCCTCGTGGCGATCCATCGTGAAGTGGCCGCCGATCGGCGGGACGAACACGTCCGCGGAGACCGACTCGTGATGGGGGAGAAAGTCGGTGTCCGAGGGGAAGAAGACGGACGAGCCGTCGATCTCGAGGACGAGACCGATCACCTCACCTTCGGCGTGGAACGGTGAGCCGTCCTCGTCGACGTGGTCACCGTCGGGGTCGTTGTACGCCGGCATCGTCTCGACGTCGATGCCCGCGACGGTCGTCTCGCCCTCGTGGGGGAGGGAAACGACGTCGCGCTCGAGATCGGTCGTGTCGACGGCCTCGAAGACGGCGACGGTCGCGTCGTCGCCGGCGACGGCCTCGATGGCCCCGGGATCGTAGTGGTCGAAGTCGTCGTGGGTGACGAAGACGACGTCGCCGTCGCCCGGCTGGCCGTCGAGAACGTCGTTCCACGGATCGACGTAGACGACGGTGCCGTCGCCGGTCTCGATGCGGATGCTCGCGTGGCCGAGTCGCTCGAAGGTGAGGTCGTCGTAGTCGATTGCCATAGCTCTGCCCACGACGGCACTCGCCTTGTAACCCGGCGGTTCAATCGCGCGCTGGGGCTCCGGCTAATCAGCCATTTCGGTCCGCTCGGCCGATCAGTCGGGGTCGACGGTCTCGAGTTCTCCCTCGAGCCAGTTGGCTGCCGACGCGACGGCCTCGGAATCGGTTCCAGAGACCTTCACGCGGTTGTGTGCTCTGGTGTCCGGGTAGCTACCGATCGTGACGTCGAACCGTTCTCTGGCGTCCTCGAGCGCGTCGACCATCGCCGCTTCGGGAAGCGGCGTGTAGAACGTCTGCGAGACCGTCTCCCCGCCGAACTCGTCTGCGACGCGGTCGAACAGCGCTCTCACCTCGTCCGGCACGCCCGGGAAGGCGTAGACGTTCTCGAGGACGAAGCCCGGACACAGCCCCTCGGGATTCAACAGCGGTCGACTGCTCGCGGGTACGGCGGCCCACGACTCGACCGAGAGGTCCAGATCGTCGTCGTCGATTCGCTCGGGGTCGAGCCCCCGGTAGTCGGCGACGGTTTCGACGACGTCCTCGCGGACCGCGTCGTCGACGACCAGTGGCTGGTCGAACGCGTCGGCGATGGCGTCGGCCGTGACGTCGTCGTGGGTCCCCCCGAGTCCACCCGTGACGATCACCGCGTCGAAGGCGGTCGCCCACTGGATGACCGTCTCGGTGATCAGTTCGCGGTCGTCGGGAATCGTCAGGATGCGGACGACGCTCGAGCCGCGGTCGGTAATCTCGGCGGCGAGCCACGCCGCGTTGGTGTTCGTCGTGTCCCCCGCGAGCACCTCGTCGCCGACGGTACAGATCGCAACCTCCATCGACGGGTCGAACGGGCTCTGCGGGGATAAGCCTACAGTTCGGTACCTGACCTTGCGTTCGCAAGTTCGTTCGGGATACCCGGTAGCTTTTACCTCTCCCAGTTGCAAGCGCGGACAGATGCGCCGACGGCTCGTACTCGGGTGGGGGAGCGTGAGTCGGCGAGTCGTCGACGGACTCGCCGACCGGGGGCTAGCCGAGCGGTTGCTGGTCGTCACCGACGACGAGAGCGCCGTGAAGACGCTTCGCGACGAGAGTGTGCCGGCTCGAGCGGCCGATCCGGCTGATCCCGCCACGCTCGAGACCGTCGACGACCCGGCGATGGTCTTCGTCGGGAGCGACCGGACCGACGTCACCCGCACCGCGCTGGAGAACGCCCGGCGGCAGTTCCCGCGTGCGTCGATCGTCACCACGCTCGGCGGGAATCCGACGCCTGCCGATCGCGAGCGATTCGCGGAGCTGGCCGATCACGTGGTCGACGATCGAGCGATCACCGACGCCGTCCTCGAGGAGACTCTCGGCCGCTCGACCGATTCGGCGCTCGCGCTCAGAGCACACCTGCGGTCACTCGAGGGGCCACTGGCTGTCGTCATGCACGACAACCCGGACCCCGATGCGATCGCGAGCGCCGTCGCGCTCGTCGACCTGGCCGAGTCGGTCGGGCTCGAAGCCGAGGCCTGTTACTCCGGTGAGATCTCCCATCAGGAGAACCGGGCGATGGTCAACCTGCTCGACCTCGACCTCCGGAATCTCGGTCCCGAGGACTCGCTCACCGAATTCTCGTCGTTTGCGCTGGTCGATCACTCGCGACCGGGCGTCAACGATGGCCTCCCCGAAGAACTCCAGGTCGACGTCGTGATCGACCACCACCCGCCGCGCGGGCCGGTTCCCGGGACCTTCGTCGAACTGCGCGATCACGTCGGAGCGACGAGTACGATTCTCACAGAGTACGTTCACCGACTCGACGTCGAGTTCGACGTCGCCACCGCGACCGCACTGCTCTACGGCATCCGGATCGACACCGACGACTTCACCCGCGAGGTTTCCCGTGAGGACTTTCAGGCCGCTTCGATCCTGCTCGAGCACGCCGACGTCGACGTCCTCGAGCGAATCGAGCAGCCGACGATCGACGGCGACACGCTCGAGACCATTGCGCGGGCGATCAAGAACCGCGAGCAGCGCGGATCGGTCGCCGCTGTGAGCGTCGGCCGTATCGGGAGCCGAGACGCCCTCCCGCAGGCTGCAGACCAGTTGCTCGCGATGGAGGGCGTCGACACGACGCTCGTCTTCGGGTTTCGTGACGAGATGGCCTACCTCTCGGCGCGGTCGCGGGCCGACGACGTCGACCTCGGGGAGACGCTCCGTGACGCGTTCGATCGAATCGGTAGCGCAGGCGGCCACGCCGACATGGCCGGCGCGCAACTCGAGGTGGGGATCCTCGGTGAGGTCGACGACGACGAGGAGGTCGACTCGATCCTGAGCGTCGTCGAGGAGGTGATCACGAATCGCTTCTTCGAGGCGATCCGCTCACGTCCCGGGGCGTCGGTCGGGGCCTACAGCGGGACGAGTCAGCGGCTGTTCACCGACGGCGACGACTGACCCCGGGACGCCCGGTCCGAGCCCTTTTTTCCCCGCGACCGCGTACGCTCGAGCATGGCGGTCACGTCGGACGGACGAAAACCACAGGTAGCAGATTACATGACGCGCGACGTGGCCACGGTTTCGCCCGACGCCACCGTCGGCGCGGTCGCGAAACGCATCGCCGAGAGCAACGACCACAGCGGCTATCCGGTCTGTGAACGTCGCCGCGTCGAGGGTTTCGTCGGCGCGCGGGACCTCCTGCTCGCCGACGAGGACGAACCCATCTTCAAGGTGATGACCACCGACATCCTCGTCGCTCACCCGGAGATGAAAGTCACCGACGCCGCACGCGTGATCCTCCGGTCGGGGAACAAGAAACTCCCCGTCGTCGACGACGCCGGCAACCTCGTCGGCATCATCTCGAACTCGGACGTCATCCGCAGCCAGATCGAACGGGCCACGCCCGAAAAAGTGGGTAAACTGATGCGAACGCTCGAGCAGATCCACGACGTCGAACTCGAGCAAGAACGCCGGACGGTTCCGATCGGGGACCTGATCCCGACCCAAGGGCGGGTGTACGCCGACGAACTCGAGGGGCGGCGCTACGAACTCGAGCGTGGACTGGCTGAACCGCTCGTCGTCATCGACAACGACGGAACGACGCTGCTGGCCGACGGCCATCATCGCGTGCTCGCTGCCGACCGGATGGGCGTCGACGACATGGACGCCTACGTGATCGTCGTCGAGCGTGAAATCGACCTCGGGATGGCCAAGACCGCCGCCGATGAGGGCCTCGAGGGAATCGAGGATATCGAGGTCGTCGACTACGCGCGCCATCCGCTGGTCCAGACGACGAAGCGACTGCAGTCGGAGTGACCTCGATGAGTCGGTTTCGCCGACCGGCCGATGGAATTATCCATCGGGCAGCCGATCGTTCGCTGTGATCCCAAGCGCCGAAGCGGTCGTGCTCTTCTTGCAGGCGCTCGCGATTCCCCTGATCGTCCTGCTGTTTTTCCTCGACGGGATGGTCCTCGGGAAACTCACGCCGCCTGCTGCCCTCTACGTCGCCTACGTCGCACTCGCGAGTCCGTCGGCTGCGATGCTGGTCTCGCTCGCTGCACTCTCGACGATCGCCGGGACACTCGGACAGTACGCCCTCTACCGTGGGTTCAACGAGGAGAGCCCGGACGTCTTCGGACTCAGGCGGACACTCCCGTACGTCGACCGCCTCCCGCTGATCGTCCGCGCCCGCGTCGGCGAACGACGAATGCGGCTGGTCAGCCGGCTGTTCGATCGGTTCGGCGGCTGGGCCCTCGGCATCACCAACGCCATCCCCGGCATTCGGTCGCTGATGAGCATCCCTGCCGGATTGAGTAACTATCCACGTCGCCGATTTCTCCTGTTCTCGAGCGTCGGCAACGCCTGTTATCTCCTCGTGCTGACGGCTATCGCGAAGGGACTGGTCGACGTCGCCGGTGCGATTCCCTGGTAACGACCGTCGTGAAACGTGCTACCGTTCGCCGGAATCCTTACCACCGTGGCTGGCAAATATTGCGTCCATGTTCGACGACGACGAGCTCGAGGCGATCCGCGACGCCCGGGAGGAGTGGGTGACGGAAACCCTCGAGGCGACCCTCGAGCGCAGGGACGAACGCCGGGACCGGTTCGCCACGGTCTCGAACCTCGAGGTCGACCGGCTCTACACGCCCGCCGACGTCGCCGACCTCGACTACCTCGAGGACCTCGGCTTCCCCGGGCAAGAACCCTACACGCGCGGGGCCTATCCGACGATGTACCGCGGGCGGACGTGGACGATGCGCCAGTTCGCCGGCTTCGGAACGGCCGAGGAGACCAACGAGCGGTTCCACTACCTGATCGACGAGGGTCAGACGGGGCTCTCGGTCGCCTTCGACATGCCGACGCTGATGGGAATCGACTCGGACGATCCGATGAGCGACGGCGAGGTGGGCAAAGAGGGCGTCGCAGTCGACACGCTTCGGGACATGGAAATCCTCTTCGACGACATCGACCTCGAGGAGATCTCGACGTCGTTCACCATCAACCCCTCCGCGCCCGTCATCTACGCGATGTACGTCGCGCTGGCCGACCAGCAGGGCGTCCCTCGCGAAAAGCTCCGTGGCACCCTTCAGAACGACATGTTCAAGGAGTTCATCGCCCAGAAGGAGTGGGTCGTCCCGCCGGAGCCGTCGCTCGAGCTGGTCACCGACGTCCTCGAGTTCTCGACCGAGGAGACCCCGAAGTTCCATCCAATCTCCGTCTCGGGCTATCACATCCGTGAAGCTGGCTCCACTGCCGTCCAGGAACTCGCCTTTACGCTCGCAGACGGCTTCGGGTACGTCGAAGACGCCGTCGACCGCGGGCTCGAGGTCGACGAGTTCGCCCCCAGACTCTCTTTTTTCTTCAACTGTCACAACTCGCTGCTCGAGGAGGTCGCGAAGTTCCGGGCTGCCCGGCGACTCTACGCCCGCGTGATGGACGAGTGGTACGACGCCGAGGCCGACGAGTCCAGGCGCCTGAAGTTCCACACCCAGACCGCGGGCCAGTCGCTGACCGCCCAACAGCCGCTGAACAACGTCGTCAGGGTGACGATCCAGGCGCTGGCCGGCGTCTTCGGTGGCACCCAGTCGCTGCACACGAACAGCTTCGACGAGGCACTCGCGCTTCCCTCCGAGGAGGCCGTCCGCGTCGCCCTGCGAACCCAGCAGATCATCGCCGAGGAGTCCGGCGTCGCAGACGTCGTCGACCCGCTCGGGGGAAGCTACGCGATCGAGTCCCTGACCACCCAGTTCGAAGAGCGGGCGATGGCCTACCTCGAGGAGATTCGCGACATGGGTAACGGCTCGGTCAGGGACGGCATCCTGCAGGGAATCGACGACGGCTACTTCCACCGGGAGATCCAGGACGCGTCCTACGAGTACCAGACCCGCGTCGAGCGCGGCGAGGAAGTCGTCGTTGGTGTCAACGAGTACACCCTCGAGGAAGACACCAGCCCGGACGTCCTGCAGGTCGACGAAACCACCCAGGAACGACAGCTCGCTCGACTCGAGGAGGTCAAAGCGAGGCGCGACGACGACGCAGTGGCGGAGACGCTCGACGCACTGGCCGAGGCGAGCGAGGAGGGTGAAAACGTGCTACCGTACGTCGTCGACGCAGTGAAAGCGTACGTCACGATGGGCGAGATCATGGCGATCTTCGAGGACCAGTACGGTGCCTACAGCGAGCCCATTGGGCTGGCCTGAGGCCAGCGGATGGTTCCCGGGCGGGCTCCTCGAGTCGCTTACTCGAGACTCGAGACTGGTCGTCGCAGGTGCATGTAGAAGGGGCGACTGCAGGCTACCCTGCCTTACTCCATGACGTCGAGGTCCCGGAAGTAGGTAACCGGACACGGTGCCTGCAGGATAATCTCCTGAGAGACTGACCCGAGGACGGCCTTTTCGGCGGGCGACCGGCGACGTCCGCCGAGGACCATGCGGTCGGCGTCGACGTCGATGGCCATGTCGACTACCTTCGAGGACACTTCACCCAGCGCACCGCGAACTTCGTACTCGACACCTGCTTCCTCGAAGATTTCCTCGAGGTCACCAACTGGAGGCCGTCGTTTGGCCACTTCCGTGGGGTCGACGTTCTCGACGCGTTCGTCGAACCCGAGGCCCTCCCGGAAGTCCTCGTACTCGTCTTCTGTGAACGCGTGGCCAATCACGACGTCCGCTTCGAGGGGTTCGGCGATTTCGAGGACCGTCTCGGCGAGTCCCTCGGCGCGTACCGTATCCATCGGCCCGACAGCGAGTAGTACCGTATCGATAGCCATACTCTCAACGTGGCCTCGCTACCCGCTTAAGTATTCTCGTCGGTGCAGAATTACAGGAACGAATCAGAAGCTGTCGTCGCTCCGGACGAACGTCACCGGGCAGGGAGCCGACAGCAGCACTTCCTGGGCGGTCGAGCCGAAGACGGCCTTTCCGGTCGGTGAGCGGCGGCGTCCACCGACGACGACGCGGTCGGCGTCGACCTCTTCTGCGAGCGAGACGATCGTGTCTCCGTGATCGCCGACTGCGCCGCGGATATCGTACTCGAGGCCGTACTCGTCGAACTCGGACTGAATGTCCCGAATCGTCGCGTGGCGCTCGGCGACGCTGTCGGGTTCGATCTCGGCGTCGTCGTCGAACTCCAGTCGGTCGATGACCTCTTCGTACTCCTCTTGCGTGAAGACGTGTGCGAGCGTCACGGTCGCATCTGCGGGCGTCGCGACCTCGAGGACGGCTGCGGCGAGATCGTCGCGTCGGTCGGCGTCGCCTGGACCTACTGCCAGCAGTACGGAGTCGAGTTGCATAGGGACTACTACGATTCCCTACTATTGTAAATCCACGCTCCACGGCAGTGACTGTGTGCTGGTCCCGTTCGTCGCGGCTGACGGTGACACATCTCGTCGTTCGTCGACAGCGAGAACACTCAGCGACAGCATATATTCCGCTCGCGCCAATACGTCCCGTATGGACGACCCAGACCTCTCTGAGCAGACGGTGCTCGTCACGGGCAGCGCACGTGGCGTCGGTCGCGCGTTCGTGCTCGCGCTCGCCGAATGTGGCGCGAACGCGGCGGTACACTACCACACGAGCGCCGACGAAGCACGTGAGGTAGCCGACGAAGCACGTGACCGCGGTGCACCGGAAGTGATGACCGTCCAGGGCGACGTGACCGACCCAGAGAGCGTCGACGGCATCTTCTCTGCGGTCGAGGCCGAACTCGGAACCGTCGACGTCCTCGTGAACAACGTCGGCGACTTCGCTCCCCGCCACTGGGAAGACATCGACTTCGAGACCTGGAACCGGGTGCTCGAGACCAACCTCAATGGGACCTACCTCTGCTCGAAGCGGGCCCTACCCGCAATGCGCGAGGCGGGATACGGCCGGATCGTCAACGTCGGCTACGCCTCCTCGGAGAAGGGACTGACGAGTCCGAAGAACTTCCCGTACTTCGTCGCCAAGAGCGGTGTTATCCAGTTTACCCGGATGCTCGCTGCAGACACACAGGACGACGGCATCACGGTCAACGTCATTTCCCCGTACGTCGTCGAGAACTCGGCGGAGTTCCCGGACGAACTACCACGGGACCGACCGGCGTCCTGCGACGACCTCGTTCAGGCGCTCCTGTTTTTCCTCGAGGCAGACAGCGACTACGTCAGCGGACAGAATCTCGAGATCGACGGCGGGTGGCTCCCCGAAACCGTCTGAGAACGCTGAAGATTTCGGACGGAGAGACGATCAGTCGTCGGCCGCCGCTGCCTCGGCCTCGCTCGTCGACGCTCGCTCGAGATCCTCCAGATATTCGTCGACGTCGAGAGCGGCCTTCGATCCCATGCCCGCAGCGGTGACGGCCTGCTGGTAGTGGAAGTCGACGACGTCGCCGGCGCCGAAGATGCCGGGCACGTCGGTTTCGGTCTGGCCGCCGCCGGACCCACCCTGGGTTCGGAGGTAGCCCTCGTCGTCCATCTCGACGCCCGTGCCCTCGAGGTACTCCGTGTTGGGCGTGTGGCCGATCGCGAAGAAGACGGCGCCGACGTCGAAGTCGAACTCTTCGGTCTCGGGGTCGTCGAGGCGGTCGGTCGGGTGACCCTTGTCGTTGCGAACGAGGGTGACGTGGTCGACGCCCTCTTCCTTGGAACCGTGGATCTCGATCAGTTCGGTGTTCTTCATGATCTCGATCTCGCCCGCTTCGACTTTTTCGTGGACGCGGTCGATCCAGTACTGTTCGGCGCGGAACTCCTCGCGCCGGTGGGCGATGTAGACGGTGTCGGCGAACTTGGTGAGGAACGTAGCTTCCTCCATCGCGGCGTCGCCGCCGCCGACGACGAGCATGTCCTCGTCGCGGAAGAACGCGCCGTCACAGGTCGCACACGTCGAGAGGCCGTAGCCCATCAGTTCGTCTTCGCCGGGGATACCGAGGGTGCGGGCGCTGGCCCCCGAGGCGGCGAT
This sequence comes from Natrarchaeobaculum aegyptiacum, assembly GCF_002156705.1. Classification (NCBI taxonomy): domain Archaea; kingdom Methanobacteriati; phylum Methanobacteriota; class Halobacteria; order Halobacteriales; family Natrialbaceae; genus Natrarchaeobaculum; species Natrarchaeobaculum aegyptiacum. The sequence goes on along the minus strand of NZ_CP019893.1, from coordinate 3,653,591 downwards.
GATCGCGTCGGCCGTGTAGACGTCGCCGTTGGTCAACTCGACGCGGAACGGTCGCTGATCAGCATCGACCGACTCGACGATGCCGTTTTTCAGGTCGGCACCGAACTTGCGGGCCTGTTCTTTCATGTTGTTTACCAGCTCGGGGCCGCTGATTCCCTCCGGGAAGCCGGGGTAGTTCGCTACGTCTGTCGTCAGGGTGAGCTGGCCACCGGGTTCGTCGCCCTCGATAACCAGCGGATCGTTGTCACCACGTCCGGCGTAGATCGCTGCGGTGAGTCCCGCGATGCCCGTTCCCGCGATGATCAGTTTCCGGTGTTCGACGACGTCCTCGCCGCCGTCGGTGACCAGGCCCAGTTTCTCGTCGAGTTCGCCCGTCTCCTCGAGTGCGCTGGTGTCGTCCCAGCCGCCGATCAGCTCGTCGTCGACGAACACTTCCGGGGCCCGCTTGCGCCCGCCTGTACGTTCGACCATCTCCTCGAACCGTTCCTCGTCACCGGTGACGTTGTATTCGGCGTACTCGATGCCCTTCTCGTCGAAGAGGGCCTTCGCCTCGTCACAGTACGAGCAGTTCTCCTTCGTATATATTTCCACGCGTGGCTCCTCACTCATACACCTGCGTTGGGGAAGAAACGGTATACGACTTGCGTTCCCTGCAGTAACGTACGCTGTCTCGTATCTGAACGCTGATCACCCTCGCTGTGAGGCTGATACGTGGCCTGACACCGGAACTGGCTCCGACGGATTTAGGATCGAACCCGCCGACGATACGATATGGCTGCCGATCTCGAGGAGAAGACGGATCGCTACGGATCGTTACTCACAGAGGCGCTCGAGGCGGCGACGATCGCGCCGCGTGAGGGGACCCCGATGGCCGAGGCCGCAGCCGACTGTTACGAGATGGCCGACTCGTACCTCGAGGACGGGCGTCACTTCCAACAGAACGGCGATCTCGTGAACGCGCTGGCGTCGTTCTCTTACGGTCACGCCTGGCTCGATGCGGGGGCGCGAATCGGCCTCTTCGACGTCCCGACAGACGGGCACCTGTTTACCGTCGAGTGAGCGAGAAGGCGAGTCAGACTCAGGGTTTTCGAACGCTGTGCTCGAGCGTGCCGACGCCTTCGACCTCGATTTCGACGTCGTCACCGTCCTCGAGCGGACCGACGCCCTCGGGCGTTCCCGTGGCGATCACGTCGCCGGGTTCCAGGGTGAGGAAGGTGGTGATCTCGGCGATCAGTTCGGGGACCGAGAAGATGAGTTGCTCTCTCGAGCCGTCCTGTCGGAGGTCGCCGTTGACTCGCGTCTGTACGGTCGCGTCGGCGGGAACTTCGTCGGGCGTCGCGAGGACGGGGCCGAGCGGTGCGGCGCCGTCGAAGGCCTTTCCCCGGACCCAGTTTCGCTCCTCTTGTTGGTCGTCGCGGTTCGAGACGTCGTCGACGCAGGTAAACCCGGCGACGACGTCCATCGCTTCGGCTTCGGAGACGTGTCGACACTGTTCGCCGATGACGACGCCGATTTCGGCTTCGTGATCGATCCGTTCTTTACCCGCGGGGACGGTGATCGTGTCGCCGTGGCTCGCAACGGTGTTTGGCGGCTTGAGGAAGAGCATCGGTCGGTCCGGCAGGTCCGAGCCCATCTCGGCGGCGTGGTCTGCATAGTTTCGGCCGATGCAGACGATTTTGGAGGGCTCACATGGTGGAAGGACGTCGATAGCGTCGTCGGACAGATCGTACGTGTCGTTCGCGAACTGGACCTGACCGTCCTCGACGCTACCTCGGCGAACGGCTCCGGCCGGGTCTCGGAATCGTGCGTATTTCATGCCCGATGGGTCGCTCCGCGGCATGAAAAGCGTTGAGATGTCATGTCTACCAGAGAGGTAACCAGTGGTTACGTTCGATACTCGCGGCTGAAACGATCTGAGAGGGGCCGATAAACTGTCTCGTTGGGTCTGATGGACTCTCTCTTCCAGCCGAGTTCTCGACTCAATGTTCGATATAACGAGTGCATTTAAGATACCCCTATCGAAAGTAACCGGGTAATGGCAACGACAGATGACTCATTCAATGGGTTAACTGAATACTGTGAAGACTGCGACCTCGAGACGCTCCACGAAGTGTCCGTCCAGATTCGAACCGAGAGCACCAAAGAGGAGAACGCCCAGTTCTCCCGTGAACCTTACCGGGTGTGCGAGTGCCAGCGCTGTGGGAACCGATCGAGCCAGCGAATGAACAACGCGTGAGGCTGTGACGAGGCACAGACGCGCGTCTGTTGCCTTTCGACACACCCCGAACCAAAGACACCCCCTACGTCTTTCACCTTCCTGAGACCGCGTCTCGCTCGAGTCACATCGCTCTCCACTCGAGTCTTCGTGAGCGTGACTGTATCGGCGCTCGAGATTCGCCCAGATCTCTGTCCCGGAGCCCAGCGCCGTCAGGAACTGGTCGTCAGCTCCCAGCCGCGCTCGGTTCGCCTGACGATTCCCCGGTCGGCCATCGACTCGAGCACGTCGGCGACGATCTCGCGTGGAACCTCGACGTCCTGACTCAGGTCGCCGATCGACTTCGGCTCCGTGCGCACACTCGAGAGCACGTCCGCGTAAATCCGGCTCTCTGGACCGCCGCCAACGGTCTCAGAGAACTGATCGAGGACGTCACAGAGTCGCCCCTGAACCCAGCGCTGGGCGAGAGAAAGCTCGTTCTCGAGTTGCTCCAGGTCCTCGAGTGTCGAGAGCAGTTCGTCGAGGTCGTCGAGGTCGTCACACGTCACGTCGAGCGAGAGGTGCCGACAGGTCGTAATGTCGAAGCTGTTGTTCGACGGGTAGGCACTCTTGCTCGCGAAGCCGTACGGCGAGACGTTCACCTCGAGACGGACGTTCCGCGCGATGTGGAAGTACTTTCGGCGCTGGTCGTCGACCCGGCTCTCGATGAGGCCCGCTTCCTCGAGTTTTCGCAGGTGTTCGATGACGGCCTTGGGACTCACGCCGAGGTATTCGGAAATTTCGGTGACGTAACAGGGTTTCCGTGCGAGCAGGCGAAGGATGCGCCGCCTATTCTCGTTGCCGAGGAGATCGAGTAACGCGGCGGAGTCCATCGAGCGACGATATGGCGTCAGCGCTCAAAAGCGTGTCTGCTCGCCGGTGTATCTGCCCCATCATAACGCAAGCCGCCTGATCCGTCATCGACCGGGAGGCGCTTCGTGCGGTCCGCCAGCCCGGTCGTTCGGACCGGTGGTATCGGTTTCGCCACCCTCGTCGGTACTCTCGTCGGAGGCGTCACTCCGTTCACCGTCTGTCGAGTCGTCGCTGGCGTCATCACGACCTTCGTCATCGCTGACACTGTCGTCGTCATCGGCGTCTGCATCGTCACTCGCATCCGTTCCCCGCTCGGAGTCGGACCCAGAACCCCGATCGTCCGACGCGCCACCCCGTCGGTCGTTCCGTGCTTCGTTCTCGTTGGAGTGACCGCGATCGGTCGCCTGTCCCGGTGGTTCGTCCGATTCCGCCCCGGTCTGGCGTTCCTGGCGATCCTGTCCGGGACGATCTCCGACGTCAGAACTGGAACCGGTGCCGACAGCGACATTTTGGTCGTCACCTGACTGCTGGCTCTGTCCGGGATGGTCGTCACCTGACTGCTGGCCCTGTCCGGGATGGTCGTCACTCGAGTGTGGGCCCTCTCCCCGGTCGTGTCCGGGCGCTCCGGGTTGTCCCGGTGGCCCACCGGACGCGTTCGCCTGACCACCACCCGGATGCTCGTCGAACCCGGCGACGGATCGTGCCTCCTCGGCAACCTCGGAGCCCGACAGCGAGGACGCGTTCGACCGAAGCGTTTCCAGCCGCTCGTCGTCGGCCCCGGCGGTGTCGGCCTGCTGATCGACCCGTTCGATCTCGCGCTCGAGCGATGCGATTTCGGCGGACAGTCGCGCGAGCTGTCCCTGCCGTCGGGCGTGGGAGTCCTCTTCGGCTTCGAGTTCCTCGCTTCGTTCCTCGAGTTCGTCGAGCCGTTCTTCGAGGGAGTCGATTCGCTCGGTGACGAGGGACGCCCGTTCCTCGTCGCTTGCGGATTCGTATGCCGCGTCGCGCATCCCGGATTCGACCGACCGTTCGACGTCCGCCGAGCTCGCCTGCATGAACGCTGCGAGACTCGGCCCGGACGCGTTCGTCGGCCCCTGTTCGTCCGTGGAGGTATCGTCCTGGCTCGCGTTTTCGGCTGGCTCACTGTCACTCTCGCTACCGTCGCTACCTACGTCGGCGACGAGCCCCTCACTTCCCCCCTCGGTCGCGTCTCCGGACGTGAAAGCGCTCGCAACGGCCGGTGCGAGCGCGATCCCGGCGACGACGACCATCACGAGGACGACGATCGTCCGGGTCGGTGTCATCGACTCGAACGTATCGCGTCGTCCCTAAAAAGTCGAATATTCGTTTGGACCGTTTACCGAACCGGATCGAGCGACGAGACGGGTCGAGACGGTTCACGGGCGGCTCTCGAGCCGTTTTGACCGGGGTCGTCCGAACTGGCCATCCCGGCTACAACGTGCTGGGACAGTCACCCCACACGTGTCGTCGACTCACGAGACAGTCAGAAAAGAACGCTGAAAGGACGACGGCATAACTGTGTCTGCAAATAGTTATCCCGTTCCAGCCCGTGATATGTGATACCATGTTCGAGGTGTTCTCCCGAAGCTACTACCTCGGGCGTCTCTACGTCACCCCCACCGACGGTGACCGTGCACTGATGCACAGCGACCAGCACGAACTGATCAACGAGGAAGTGTACGCCACCGGCGAGGGACTCGAGCGACTCGATACGCCACTCGTGATGAAACTCGAGTCCCACCACTTCCCCGTCCACGGCGACGAATCGGTGCCGGCGAACACCCTCGCGGTTCCGACCTCGCTTCTCGAGGGAACCGACGTTCGCAACCCGCCGTCGCTGCAGGAAGTGTTTCTGGCGCGGCGGGAACGGGCCAGACAGTTGCTCGAGTACGCCGGCGGCGTCACTGCCGACGCGTTAGGTCGCCCAGCCGACGAAGACGACGAAGACGACGACGGCTGGGGCCCGGGGTATCGGGCCGGGTAGACCGACCAGCGCGATCGAAATTCCTCCCCTGTCGTCACTGCGTGACAGTTCGCCGGAACCTAGAAGTGGATTCCCCGCACCGTTTCGATCGGATGTTCGACGTCGACGAGTTGCTCGGCCGCGCGTCACTCAAAGACCGCATCGCCGAACTCGAGGAGGAAACCGACCGGCTCCAGTCGCGCTACGAGGCCGAGAAAGAGCGCCGCGCCGAGGCGACGACGGCCAAGCAGGAGGCCGATCGTCGAATCAACCGGCTCGAGGATCGCATCGCCCAGCTCGAGGGCGAACTCGAGCGCGAGCGTGACGACGACCGCGGACTCGAGTACCGTCGCCGGGACCGCCTCCGGGGGCGCGAACTCGAGGCCGTCGTCGATCGGCTGGCGTCGGTCCGGACCGGCCCCGAGGGATCGTTCACGGCAGTTCTCGAGGACGACGAGCGGGTGAGCGACCTCGACCACTCGCTTCAAGACCTGCTTGACGACCGTCTCGTCCTGCTCGAGGACGCCGCGCCCTGCCTGTGCTACGTCGACGACGCAGGGTTGCTCGCGGTCGCGCTCGATCCGCCAGTACGACCCGTACTCGAGCCGACCTGGGACGACCGATTCGTTCTCGAGCGTGAGTGGTTCCTGCCGACGGACGAGCACCTTCTCGCGGTGGTCCGGGCCGACCTGTTCGCTGTCGGGGTCTACGAGGACGACGAACGGCTCGACTCCCGTGGATTCGAGAGCGACGTAAAGGGATCCCACTCCAAGGGCGGTTTCTCGCAGGCGCGGTTCGAACGCATTCGCGACGAACAGATCGACGCCCACCTCGAGCGTGCGGCAGAAGCCATCGCGGCGGTCCGGGGCGACGTGGGTGACGTCCCGCTGTACCTCACGGGCCAGCGCGGTGTCGTCGAAACCCTCGTCGAGGAGGCCGGATTCGAGCCGGCAGCGACTGCGGCCGTCGACGCGACCGGCGACCCGACGTCGGCGCTCGAGGCCGCCGAACGGTCGTTCTGGACCACCGATTGTTACGTCCTCTAGGCTGTGTTCCAGCCACGGTGACTGTCGGTAGCGTTTACGTCCCTCCCGACCGACGTGTTCGTATGCGCGTTGCACTTCTCGCTCACGAACAGTTTCCAGAGCGTGCGAAGACGGCACAGGGAATCCTCCGGTACGGAGACGACGAGGTCATCGCGGTCCTCGACCGGGCGAACGCGGGGAGTCGCGTAGCCGAGTACCTCCCGGACGTCCAGGACGCCCCGATCGTCGCTGGCATGGACGACCTCGAGTCCGACGCGGTCGACGCCCTCGTGATCGGCATCGCGCCCATCGGCGGCGGGTTCGACGACAGCTGGCGCGACGACGTCCGGACGGCCCTCGAGTACGGCTGTGACGTGATCGCGGGCCTCCACACGTTTCTCTCGGCGGACGAGGAGTTCGTTCGGTTGGCCGACGAGAACGGTTGTGAACTCAGGGACGTCAGAAAACCACCCGAAGACCTTACCGTCGCCGAGGGCGTTGCGGACAGGGTCGACGCAGAGGTGATCTGCACCGTCGGCACCGACTGTTCGGTCGGGAAGATGACGACGACGATGGAACTCGCGCGGGCTGCACGCGATGCCGGCTACGATGCGGCCGTCGTCCCGACTGGCCAGACGGGGATCATGATCGAGGGCTGGGGCACTCCCGTCGACCGGGTGATCAGCGACTTCGCGGCCGGTGCCGTCGAGGAAATGATCCTCGAGGCGGGCGACGAGCACGACTACCTCTTCGTGGAGGGCCAGGGCAGCATCTTTCACCCGGCGTACTCGGGCGTGACCTGTGCGATCCTCCACGGCTCGATGCCGGATCGGCTCGTCATCTGTCACGACCCGACCCGGGAGGTGATCCACGGCTACGACTCCTTCGAGCTCCCCCCGATCGAGTACTACGTCGAGCAGTACGAGTCGCTCGCCGATCCCGTCAGCGAGGCCGAGGTCGTCGCCGGTGCGCTGAACACCGCCGGGCTCGAGGGCGACGCCGCTCGAGCCGCAATCGACGACTACGCCGACGAACTCGGCGCGCCGGCGACCGACGTGGTCCGGTTCGATCCCGAAACCGTCCTCGAGGCCGTCTGCTGAGGTGACCACGATGACACTCAGCCACTCGTTCGAACGGCGCTCGCTTCCGCTCGAAGACCAGTTTACGATCGCCCGCGGGACCCAGAAGACGGCGGAGGTCGTGACCGTCAGGCTCGAAGACGACGACGGGAACGTGGGTATCGGCGGGGCAGGACCAGCGGCCCACTACGGGGAGACGCCGGCGACCGTCGAGGCGGTCCTCCCGGATCTTCTCGCAGCCGTGGAGGAGGTCGACGATCGCCACAACCTCCAGCGGATCGAGCGTCGGATGCGCGAAACCGTTCGGGCCAACCCCGCGGCCCGTACGGCGGTGAGCATCGCCTGTCACGATCTCGTTGCCCGACAGCTCGGGGTACCGCTCTATCGCTATCTGGGGCTCGATCCAGCCGAGGCCCTCGAGACGTCGTACACGATCGCCATCGACGACCTCGAGACGATGCGAGAGAAGACCGAGCGAGCCGTCGACCGCGGCTTCGGGACGCTCAAGGTCAAACTCGGAACCGACCGCGACCGTGAGATCATCGAGACGATTCGGTCGGTCGCGCCCGACGTCCGGCTGTTCGTCGACGCGAACGAGGCGTGGACGCCGACCGACGCGATCACCCGGATCGACTGGCTCGCCGACTTCGACGTAACGCTCGTCGAACAGCCCGTGCCAGCCGAGAACCCGACGGGCATGCGCGAGGTCTTCGAGCGTTCGTCACTCCCGATCGTCGCCGACGAATCCTGTCTCACAGCAGCAGACGTCCCCCGGATCGCCGACCGCTGTGACGTCGTCAACTGCAAACTCATGAAGTGCGGTGGCATCCGCGAGGCGATCCGTCTCGTCCACGCTGCCCGCGCCCACGGCCTCGAGGTGATGGGCGGCTGTATGCTCGAGTCGAACGCCTCGATCGCTGCGGCCTGCCACCTCTCGCCGTTGCTCGATTACGCGGATCTCGACGGTGCGCTGTTGCTCGCCGACGATCCGTTCGAGGGCGTCCCGATGCCTGACGGCGAGATCGATCTCACTGGACTCGATCGGCCGGGGACCGGCGTTCGGTGAACTACTCCGCCCTACTCGCCTGCTACCACAGGTTCCTTGAGGACGGGGGCTTAGCGCCCTCCCTTTCAGCTAAATCGGACCACTGTCTCGAGCGACGGTAACCCGGCCACTGCCCGTTTCGAGGTCGAAGCCGAGTGCATCCAGAAAGGCAGCGGCTTGCCCCTCGCCGTGGAGTACCACTTCGACCAGGTCCGCTGGCTCGTCGACGTCCGTCCCCAGCCGGTAGGAGTCGACGGATTCGACAGTCGCGCCGGCTTCGCGGGCGATCCGAACGTGGTCACGGTAGGACGCGCCGTGATAGTCGACCGAAAACTGGGGGTGGTCGACGACGAGTGCGTTCGTCCCGCCGCCACGGCCCGGCGCGATGACGACGTCCGGGACGGACTCGCCTCGAGGTCCGTCACCCACGAGCGGTTCGAACAGTGTCTCGAGTGACACAGGTGTCACCAGCGCGAGATCGGCCATCACCACGGCGACGGGATCGTCACCCGGTCCGGGAAGACGGCCGCCGACGGCCGCCGAGAGCGATCGATCGTCGATCACGATTTGCGGGTCGATGCCCTCGATGGTTCCGCGCGGATCGACCTCCGGTTCTCGCGACAGCCTCTCCGACTCGACCGCTCGATCCTCGAGCGGTGCCGTCGAGAGCACCACCGGGTCGTGTCCAGTCTCGGTGACGGTTTCGAGGACGTCGGCGAGCATCACCCGCGCGAACGCCGCTCGTTCCTCGGCCGAGAGCACCGGCTCGAGGCGGGTTTTCGGCCTCTCGGCGGCGAACGGGACGAGAACCTCCATCTGTCCGGAGTATCGACCGACGTGGCAAAAGAACGTCGACTTGGTTGGGCTACTCGACCGTACGGTCGCGTCCACCACAGAGAACAACCGATTCGTGCCCCCCGACACGACGGTTGTCGTCGCCGTCCGTCGGTTCGGTGCTGTGAGCGTCTAGAACAGCGGCTCGAGTTCGTCTTCGCCGTCGTCGACCAGCGACTCGAGGTTCTCCTCGCTCTCGGCTTTGATGTCCTCCATGTTGTCCTGTGCCTCGATGGCGACCTGCTGGAGACGCTTGATGCGCGGGACGTTGGTAACGCCCGAGAGCAGGATTGTCGCGGCGACTTCCGGTTCCTGTCGCGGGTAGTCGCCGCCGCGGACTTCCATGCTGCCGGTCTCCTCTTCGAGCCACTTGCGGCCGCGTTCGATGCCCTTCCGGTTGAGGTACTCCGAGGGGCCGGCGACTACGAGCAACGCGCGTTCGGTTCCCTCGATCTCACAGGGGAGCGTGAGCCGGCCGAGGGCGGCCTTGCGGACGAGGCTCGTGATGCGGTTGGTCGTGTTCGCAGCGTCGAGACCGTCGCCGCCACTGTCGTCGCCCGTGAAGCGGGAGAGGAGGCCGCCGCCGCTGTTGAGTTCGACGCCCTCGCTCGCGAAGCCGACGGTCGAGACGCCGCCGCCCGAGAGCGTGTTGATGATCTCCGAGGAGTCGACGACGCTCTCTGCGACGTCCTGATTACCGCTTACCTCACCGGCACCGAAGAGAATCCCGAAGCGTCGGACGATCTCTTCGTTGATCTGGTCGTAGCCGCCCTCGACGGACTCGCCGGTCTGTCGCCAGGAGTCGTTGTCGAAGACGAGCAGGTTGTCGACCTCACGGACGAACGTCTGGAACGAGCGGGCCGCGTTGAGGGTGTAGATGCCACCCTCGTCCGTTCCGGGCAGGACGCCCAGCCCGTAGACGGGGATCGTGTAGATCCGTTTGAGGTGTTTTGCGAGGACGGGTGCGCCACCGGAACCGGTGCCGCCACCCATACCGGCGACGATCAGGAACGCGTCGACCTCGTGGGTCGGGATCTGATCGATCGCGTTCTGTACCTCGTCGATGTCCTCTTCGGCGATTTCCGCGCCGAGTTCGTTGTCTGCACCCACGCCATGGCCCTTTACCCGGGCCTGGCCGATGAGTACGCGATTCTCCTGTGGGATGCGATCGAGACCCATGAGGTCTGCTTTCGCGGAGTTGACCGCGATTGCCGCGCGGACGATTCCGCTGTTCGTTCGATCGTCGTAATCGAGGAATCGATCGACGATCTTCCCACCGGCCTGTCCAAATCCGATCATCGCCAGCTTCATTGTTTGTCAGGGGGCTCCGTTGGCTTGCACCAGTGCAATCAGGAGTATAAGTCTTTTGATTATGTGAATTTCTCTCACAGCAAGAAGTCAGAAGAAATCGACAGACAGCGTTGCTTGATACTCGTTCAGGCGTTACCTATAACTACTGTATCATTACTCTGATGCGCAACGTTTATAAAATTGCATTTCGACCCTGACGGACCGATCTCGAGGGCTATTTTGGCCGTCGACCGGTGAGACCGAGGTATTCCGGGAGTGTCAGCAGTTCTGACTCCGTACGGTCGAAGGCCGTCACGTCGTTTGTCGCGACGGTGTTGTCAACCTGCAGCGAGCGGCCCTGGTCCGCACCGAACGGGACGATCGGAACGGGATCGACCACCGTCAGGCCGACCTTCGCCAGCGCCATCGGAATCGGAAGGACCGTGACCGATCGGCCCTCTGCTTCGTAGGCGAGTTCCGTCACGTCTGCGAGCGTCAGCACCTCGGGACCGGCGACCTCGTAGATTTCGCCGACGTGGCCGTCGTCCTCGAGTGCATCCGCGAGCATCGGTGCGAGATCACCCACCCAGATCGGCTGGAATCGGGTGTCACCGCCGCCCGGGAGGCCGGTCAGGTACGGCGTCGTCAACGTCTTCGTGAACTCGACGAACTCCGCACCGTCGCCGAAGACGACCGACGGCCGGAAGATCGTCCACTCGAGGCTCGACGCCTGGACTTCCTCCTCGGCGCGCCCCTTCGCGCGAAGGAACGCGGTGGGGGCGTTGGGATCTGCGTCGAGGCCACTCATCTGGACGAATCGATCCGTATCGCCGGCTTCGGCGGCACGGACGAGGTTCTCCGTTCCCCCGAGGTGAACCGTCTCGTGATCGAGCCCACTCGGTGGCTGGAACAGCGGCGAGAGGGAAACGAGATTGACGACTGCGTCGTGTGCGGCGACGGTGTCGGTGATCGAGTCGTAGGCGTTGACGTCGCCCACGGCCGTGTCGACACCTGCAGGGAGTCCGCTCTGGCCAGGGTTGCGTGAGAGCGCCGTAACGTCGTGGCCGCGTTCGGCCAGTTCCGCACACAGGTTCGTCCCGATGAAGCCGGTACCGCCAGCGACGAGGACCTTCATACGTGGAACGTACAGTTCGATCGACAAATAGGTAGTTGCCTCCGTGAGGAGGGTCCTCCCGTCGATAGGTCCATCTAAGTAGTTCTCGCCACGAGAGGCGACCATGCTGGTCACGCTCGAGGGGCTGGACGGCAGCGGCAAGACGACGGTCCGGGAGGCACTCCGGGAGCGGTATCCCGAGGCGACGTTCACGCGCGAACCGACCGACGACTCCTGGTACGGGGATGCCGTCTACCGGTCGATCGGTGACGACGAGGCCGATCCGCTGGCGGAACTCTTCCTCTACACCGCCGACCACGCCGACCACCTCTCGCGCGTAATCGAACCCGCACTCGAGCGCGGCGACCTCGTAATTTCCGACCGGTACGCAGACTCCCGGTACGCCTATCAGGGCGCCACTCTCGAGGGATTCGACCGTCTGGACGTCGACGACCCGCTCGCGTACGTTCGTGAGCTCCACGCGCCGTTTACGATCGATCCCGATCTGACGATCTACCTCGACGTCGATCCCGCCGTCGCGGCCGAGCGCGCGGGCGCAACCAACAAGTTCGAACGGGCCGAGTACCTCGAGTCGGTCCACCGGAACTACGAGCGGTTGCTCGCGGCTGAACCGGACCGATTCGTCCGGATCGACGCGGGTCAGGAAACCGATACCGTGCTCGCCGACGTAGTGGACGCGCTCGCCGAGCACCGCGAGAACGGGGCTGACTGAACGCCGGGGAATCGACGGGAACCTGCGCGACTGACGAGGACCGACGTCAATCCATCGCGATGTACGTTTTCGTGTCCGTCACGCCCTCGAGTCCCTGGATACTCGTCGAGGCAGCCTGCAAGACGTCGTAGATCTCGGGCGCGTCTACCTCGGCGATAATGTCGTAATTTCCCGCGACGATGTGGGCGTCGCCGACCGCCTCGAGGTCGCGGATCGACTCGAGCAGACCCTCGGATTTCCCGGCTGCCGTCTTCACCATGACGAACGCGTGAACCATCGATCACTGGTGTGGTACTCTCTGACACGACTAAAGCCTTTGCCCACCACGCGAGACTGTGCCGATCGGTGCCGTGTCAAAGTGGCACAACCTTATTGACGGGTGCCGACGTACTCGGTCCCATGCGGTTCGTGATCATCGGGGCCGGACGGGTCGGGCTGCGCGCTGGACGCGTCCTCCGTGAGGAAGGACACGACGTGACGCTCGTCGAGTGTGCGGAGAGACGAGTCAGGCGGGCCCGGAACGAATCGTTCACCGTCATCGACGGGGACGGCTCCCGGGAGGAAGTACTCGAGGCGGCTGGCGTCGAGTCGGCTGACGCAGTCGGGGCGCTGACAAGTGACATCAACGTCAACTTCACCGCCAGCATGATCGCCAACCACCATGGCTGTCGAACGGTCATGCGCATCGACGAGGCCTACCGGGAGGAGATCTATCGCAAGTACGCAGACGAGGTCGACGAGGTGATCTATCCCGAGCGTCTCGGCGCGATCGGTGCCAAGAACGCGCTCCTCGGCGGGACCATTCGTGCCATCGCCGACGTCGCACCGAACCTCCAGATCGTCGAACTGACGATCAGGAACGAGGCCCCGGTCAACGGCTACACGATGGGCGAACTCGAACTCCCCGCCAACGCGCGGATTCTCGCGTTCGGCAAACGGGATCAGCCCCTCGAGATACCCACCGAGGACGAATCACTCGAGAAGGGTGATCGACTGGTCGTCCTCGCGGCGTTCGAGGAGTTGAGCAACGTCCGGCAGTTACTCGTCGGCGAGTCGCCGACGGAAGCGATCGCGAACGCGGGGAAGGCAGGAACCGGAACGGGAGGTGTCAACTGATGGTTACGGCATTCGTCATGATCAAAGCGAACACGGGAGAGGCGGACCGCTTGCGAACCGATATCGAGGACATCGAGGGCGTCGAATCCGCGTACATCGTCGCTGGCGACGTCGACCTCATCGCCAAAGCGCGCGTCGATACGCCGGCGGCGGTCAAAGAGATCGCCGCCACGCGAATTCAGGAGGTCGAGGGGATCGAGGACACCCAGACCTACATCGCGATGGACTAGCGTGTCCTTCCCGGAGAACTCCGTCCATCACGAAACCGTCTTCGTGGCTGATCCAGTTCGTCACATCGGCATCCCGCCACGCTCACCATCGGCTGCGTCCTGTCCGCGACGCTGGGCGCTCTCGAGCAACGCGGCGGCCTCGCCTCGATACTCGTAGCCGGGGATGATCCCCTGTGCATAGGTCCCTTCGACGAACTCGATCAGGGCCTTGGCGTCCTCGACGCCCTCCCGTGCATCCCAGGCGACGTACTCGAGGGTGACGGTCACCGCATCGTCTTCGTGCTCGAGTCGCGGCTCCTCGTGACTGCTCGTGTGGGCGACGGTGAAGACGTCCTCGAGGCGGCGCTCGAACGTCTCGACCCAGTCGGTTTCGACGATGGGGGCGACCTCGTCGACCGTCGCCCCACCGAGGCTCGGCATCGTCACGGTGACCGTGAAGACGCCGTCGCGCTTCCCTTCGGCCTCGCTCGCTCCAACTGTCGCCTCGAAGACGGTCGTCTCGAGGCCGAACTCGTCGTCGGTCCGCTCGAACGCGTCGTGGGTTTCGAGTTCGCGCTCGACGGCGTGGGGGAGGTCAGAATCACTCATTACTCGCGGTAGGTCCGTGACGGAGAAGGGCGTTACGCTCGATATCTCGCAGTTCGGTGGTTACCGTCGGCCACCCGAAACCGCTCGAACCCGGAAACCGCAGTCGGCTATCGTTTCGAACGGGTAGCTGGTGGTTTCCAACGAAAACGTCGTCTATTACTACGTCGCGCCTCGGTGTTGCTCGCCGGCATGACACTCGACAGAAACGCCGTGGACCGGCGACGATTCGCGCGCCTTCTCGGCGTGGACGGTGCGCAAGGGTCGGGACTCCCCGTGCGGGCACGCAGGCGCCGGTCGGCAGCGACCGGCTCGGGCGGCGGTTCGAGTATCGGCGATGCGAACGGTGCCGGCGCGGCCCGACATCGCGACGAACCGCCGCGATCGACGGCCGGTGGGAAAATCGACGGTGACCGGCCGAGCGATCCCATTCCGGATCCCGACGGCGAAGCCGACAGCGACCACGACCACGGCCACGACGACGACCGCGATCAGGACCGGGAGGGTACCCGGTCGATCAGTTCACGTCTCGTTCTTCGAGAAACGCGTTGATCGCCGTCGCGACCGCGTCGAAGTCGTTCATCGTGAGGCCGTCAGTCGTGACGAAGACCCCTTCGCTCTGGCTCGTGACGCGAAGGAGAAAGCCGTTGTCGAAGACGCGGATCGTGTAGTTGTAATCGCCCAGTTCCGAGCCCTCGTAGGCAGTCTGTGCTGTTTTGAACCCGCGCCACTCGTGGCCGATGAACGTCGAGAGGTCGGCGTCGCGCTCGAGGTCGCTCCGCAGGTACACCTGCTCGTAGTCGTCGCGCGTGAAGTAGGTCACCGATCGGAGACTGTCGCCGATTGCTGTCCGACAGGTGGTGACGATTCGATCGGCCGCCTCGGACGTGAGTAACCCGGTTCCCATACGTGATGATGGGGTCCCGGGGGACTTAACCGCGGGGGCGGCCTGCCGTTCTCGAGAACGGCACCGGTCAGGCCTGATCGATCGCCTGGTCCAGATCCGCGATGATGTCGTCGACGTCCTCGATACCGACCGAGATCCGCACGAGGTCGTCGGTGACGCCACTCGAGAGCTTCTCCTCTTCGGTGAGCTGCTGGTGGGTCGTACTCGCCGGGTGGATGATCAGCGACTTCGCGTCGCCGACGTTCGCGAGCAGACTGAACAGTTCGACCTCGTTGCAGACTGTCTCGGCGGCATCGTAGCCACCTTCGAGGCCGAAGGTGATCATGCCGCCGTAGCCGCCCTCGAGATACTTCGTCGCGTTCTCGTGGGTCTCGTGACTCTCGAGGCCGGGATAGGTGACCCAGTCGACCTTCGAGTGGTCCTCGAGGTACTCGGCGACGGCCAGCGCGTTCTCGGAGTGTTTTTCCATGCGCAGGGGAAGCGACTCGAGTTTCTGGAGGGTAACCCAGGCGTCGAACGGCGACTGCTGGTTGCCGAGGTCGCGCAGCCCGCGAGTCCGGGCGACGGTCGCGAAAGCGGCCTCGCCGAAGGTCTCGTAGAAGTTGACGCCGTGATACGCGGGGTTCGGCTCCGCAACCTCGGGATAGTCTCCCTGGTCCCAGGGGAACGAGCCGCCGTCGACGAGGACCCCGCCGACGGTCGAGCCCGCGCCGTGGATCCACTTCGTCGTCGAGTTCCAGACGAGGTCTGCGCCGTGGTCGAGTGGTCGGCACAGGAACGGTGTCGCGAAGGTGTTGTCGACGAACAGCGGCACGTCGTTTTCGTGCGCGATATCGGCAATCCGTTCGATGTCCGGCGTGACGAGCGCGGGGTTACCGATCGTCTCGAGGTGGACGAAGGCGGTATCGTCGTCGATAGCCTCCTCGTAGGCCTCGTAGTCGAGCGTGTCGACGAACTTCGTCTCGATACCGCGCTTGGCGACGGTATGAGTGAGGTAGGTGTAGGTTCCCCCGTACAGCGACGACGCCGAGACGATGTTGTCGCCGACGTCCGCGAGGATGAACGTCGCGAGGTCGAAGGCAGCCATTCCCGACGAGGTGGCCAGCGCCCCGACGCCACCCTCGAGCGCGGCGATGCGTTCCTCTACCATCGCGTTCGTCGGGTTCATGATCCGCGAATAGATGTTGCCGGCCTCCTCGAGGCCGAACAGCGCGGCGGCGTGTTCGGTATCGTCGAACTGATAGGAGGTAGTCTGGTAGAGCGGTGGTGCCCGCGCGCCCGTGGTCGGATCGGGTTCCTGTCCGGCGTGAATGCTGTCTGTCGCGAACTGTCGATCTGCTCCGTCGTCGGTCATACGGCCGGACCTTGATAGCGTAGGAACGTAAAACCGCAAGTCCTCACAAATCGCGCCGATTTCGGCGACGGTCGATTTGCGGCGTGTGACCGGTGGCTACCGCAGGGTCGCCTCGAGGGCGACGGGGTAGTCGGTGAGGTTCTCCGTGCCGTCTTCGGTGATGACCACGAGGTCCTCGATGCGGATGCCGCCCACCGCCGGGTCGTAGATTCCGGGCTCGACGGTGACGACGTGGCCGGGCTCGAGTTCCTCCCCGGCCGGCGAGAGTCGGGGCTCCTCGTGGATGTCGAGGCCGACGCCGTGACCCGTGCTGTGGATGAACCCCGTTTCTGTGGTCGGATCGCTCCGGAGCGTCTCGTAACCGGCGTCTTCGATCACGTCGCAGACGACGTCGTGGACGGCCGCGCCGGTTACGCCCGGTTCGACGGCCTCGAGCCCCGCCTCGTAGGCCTCGCGGGTCACCTCGTATCGTCGACGGACCTCCTCGCCGGGGTCGCCGTGGGAGACGGTCCGGGTCATATCCCCGAAGTAACCGGTCTCCTTGTCCCGCGGGAAGATGTCGATCACGATCGGCTCGTGGGCCTCGAGCGGCCCGCTGCCACGGTCGTGTGGGTCTGCGCCGTCGGCCCCACAGGCGACGATCGTCTCGTCGAGTCCGCAGCCGTACTCGAGCAGCGTTTGCTCGATCTCCGTCTTCACGCGTTCGCTCGTCAGCGGCTCGTCGTCGTGGATGAGCGTCCCGTCCGCGGCAACGTCGGCGCTCGCGATCAGGGACTCTGCACGGCCCATGGCGGCCTGGTTGGCCCGCTGGGTCGCACGGATCTGGTCGATCTCCCACGCGGTCTTCGTCGCTCGAATGCCCGCGACGACGCCCTCGGTTTCGACGGTCACCGACAGCCCGTGGTCGCGCAGGCCGTCTGCCGTCCCGGTCGGGAACCGGCGCGGGACCGCGACCGAGCCGACGCCGTGATCTGCGAGAAACGCCGCGATCGTTCGAATCTTGCCCTCGAAGGGGCCGTGTTCGGCGACGTGGTCCTGGTAATCGTATTCCGACAGGCGGGCGACCGTGTCCGCTGTGGCCTCCGATCGAGCGCGGCCGTACTCGAGGCCGGAGACCAGCAAGACGGTCTCGCCGGCGGTAATGAGCGTCTGATAGGGGTCCGGGGCGGAAAAGCCGGAGAGGTAGCGCTGGTCCGGGTCCGACGCGTCGTCGTCGATCAGGTAGCCGTCGACGCCGAGCGCCTCGAGTCGGCGCTCGAGGGGCGCGGTATCGGGGTCGATGTCCATGCACCACAGTGGTCGCGTTCGGGACATAACTGTTCGGCGCTGGGACCGAAATCGGCGACTCGGACGACACGGGGTGAGACGCAGGCCCCGTCTTTTTCCTTTCGATGGTTGAAGGGGCGACGTATGACCGACGAGGAGAACGAGCAAGCGGAGAGAGAGGAGGAACTCATCGAGGTCGAACTGTCTCGCTCACCGGACGACGTCGCCGCCGCGCTCCGGGCGATCGCCGACGACCTCGAGGAGGGCAACCAGATAACGATCGAAGTCTCCGACGAATCGGCGACCGTCGACCCGCCCACGGGTGACCTCGAGTACGAGGTCGAACTCGAGCGCGAACCGGGAAACGACGGCGACGAGATCGAACTCGAGATCGAACTCGAGTGGGTGGTTCCGCACGAGTCTGCCGACGGCGAATCAGACGGAGACGCAGACGACGAAGCAGAACCAGAGGAGTGAGCGCCCCGGACCGCTGACCGCGCTCACTGCTCGATCTCTTGCTCCGCTCGCTCCTTGAGTTCCTGCTTGTTGATCTTGCCGACGGCGGTCAGCGGGATCTCGTCGACGACCTCGACTTCCTTCGGCATCGCCTGCTTTGGAACCCGCCCCTCGAGGTGCTCACGGACGTCCTCGGGTTCGAGCGACGCGTCGGGTTCCGGTTCGACGTAGATCTTGACTCGCTCGCTGCCGGGTCGCTCGGGATCGGGGACACCGATCGTCGCCGGCCGGCGCACCGCCTCGAGTTCGTAGAGCACTTCGTCGACTTCCTCGGTGTAGACCTTGAGCCCGGAGACGTTCACCATGTTCTTGACGCGATCGACGACGTAGAATCGACCGGTGGCGTCGATCTTGACCACGTCACCGGTGGCGATGAACCCATCCTCGTCGAAGGGATCGGGTCGGTCGAGGTAGCCGAGCATCCGCTGGGGACCGTCGAGGTACATCTCGCCCTCGAGTCCTTCCTCGACGGCTTCGTGAATGGGAATCTCGTCGCCGGAGTCGACGTCGATCAGCTTGATCTCAGTGTCCGGGACGGGGATTCCGATCGACGGGTGGTCGAACCGGTCGTCGGTCGTCTGGGTACCGCTGATCGAATCGATCAACCCCCGGAGGTCGGCGTGGGTGACCGGCGACATCTCCGAGAGACCGTAGCCCTGACTGATGCCGAGGTGGTCGCTCTCGAACTCGTCGCGAACCTCGTTTGCAAGCGGTGCAGAGCCCGACAGCGCGATCAGGTTCCGACCCACGTCCTCGTCGAGTAATTCCATGATCTGGGTCGGGACGCCCGAAACCAGCCTGATCCCGTGCTCGTCGATCAGCGCGCGCATCCGGTCGACGTCACGGGGATCGTCGACGAGCGCGACCGAGTTTCCGGACTCGATTCGGCTATGAGTCGCCGTGTAGCCGTAGGCGTGGTACATCGGCTGGGCGAGCAGGGTCGTCGAGGTGAGCCCGCTCGAGCCGGCGAGACTGTTGCTCTGGAGGACGTTCGCGACGAGATTCCGGTGGGTGAGCTGACAGCCCTTGGGCTGGCCCGTCGTCCCACCGGTGAACAACAGGGTGTGAACGTCCGTCTCGGGATCGAACGAGATCGACGGTGGATCACGCTCGTACTCGTCGATCAGGTCCGTGAGCCAGGTGACGCGCTCGCGGTCGTCGTGGCTCGGCGGGTCCGCCGAGTAATCGTCGATGTTCGTCAACACCACCTCGTCGAACCCGACCCGGTCGGCGAGTTCGAACAGCAGGTCCTCGTGTCTGTCGTGCCCGACCAGAATTTCGGAGTCGCTCTTCTCGAGGCGGTACTCGAGGTCTTCGGTCGCGTCGAGGAAGTCGTTCGGGACGTGAATCCCGCCGGCCATCGAGATGGCCGAATCCACGACGACGAACTGGACCGACGTGGGAAGGATCGTCGCCACGCGGTCGCCCTTCTCGATTCCCATGTCGGCGAATGCGGTCGCGAGTCGCTCGGCGTCGGCCAGCACCTCGGGATAGGTGACCGTCCGACCGCGCTGGATCAGCCCCTCTTCGGAGTGTTCGTCAGCGGTCTCGACGAGGAACTGGTGAAGCGGAACCTCCGGATACGGCTCGAGCGTCTCGGGAACGTCGAAGACCGCGTACTCGTGGAACCACGGCCTGTCGGGGTCGTCCGGGAGTGAACTCGTGTATTGCCGGTATCGACTCAGTGCGCCGAATCCGACTCGCGTCGCCCCTCGAGCGACGGTCTTCAGGACCGTTTCCTTAGTGCTCATTGGTACCACTTGTCTATAGGACACTTTATCGTGATAAATTGATTGCCCGATCAGCGGTAGCCGGGAGCGGTCCGTCGGCAGCCGGTGCCTCCATCTCTCCGAGACGTCCACCCCGGTCGTCGACTCGAGTTGAAACAATTATATGCTGTCACGAATAGTTCGCAACAGAATGCGCCTGTCGTTCGTTGCGGATTCGCCGGTACGGTTCCGAACGAAGCCGGGCCCGGGGGCTACGGGGGGGAGACTCGCCGAACGATGAACAGACGACGATGGCTCCGGGGTGTCGCATGCGGATCACTCGCGGGGCTGGCCGGCTGCGTCGCGGTCCCCACTGAGGCCGACGAGCCGTCAGCCCGCTCGCTCGTCGAATCGGCACTCGAGACGATCGAATCGGTCGACGACGTTAGCCTCAGGCAGACGGTGACCGTCGAGACGGACTCGTCGTCGGTCGAACGGGTGAGCCGCGTCGTCCGTCGGCCGCCGATCGACCGCCGCCTCGAGGTACTCGAATCGACCGACGACGTCGCGCCAGCTGGAGCCATCTCCGTTCGCACGCAAACGGTCACGACGGAGTACGATCCACTCGAGGATCAGGTGGTCGAACGACACCACCCCAACCGGTTGCTCGTCGACTACCATCGGCTGGGCCTCGAGGCGCTCTTCGATCACCCGGTCCTCGAGTACGCCGGTACCGAGTCGGTCGACGGTCGCGAAGCGCACGTCGTCCGGGCCCGATCGAGCGACGAGTCCGATCTCTCGGTCGACTTGCTGGTCGGCGAAACCGTCTACCGGATTCCGCTCGATCCGACGCAGGTGGCCGACCTCGAGGAACCGATCGTCGAACGGCGAGTCTGGATCGACGACGCCACGCGGTATCCAGTCCGCGAACGAACCGACGTTCGAGACGGCGAGACGCGCGTCGGTCACCTCGAGGTCACGGCCGAGGACTTCGCCGTCGACGAGGGCGTCGACGACGAAACGTTTACGCTCGAGCCTCCCGCGGGTGCGACCGTCGAGACCGTCGGCCGGGAGCCGACGGGAATCTACGACGAGCGCGCGGTTGCCGCCGAGGCCGTAGCGTACGACCTCCCCGACCCCGACGTCCCAGTGCCGTACGCGCTCGACAGGATCGTCGTCCTCGAGAAACGCGAGGAACTGGGGACGAGCACGACCTTCTGGTACGCAGATCGTGATCGGCCCGACCGCGAGGTCTTCGTCACCGTACGCGACGAACGGCGATACGACGCCGACGCCCTCGAGGCCGAACCGTTCGACGACGTCGACGGTTACCGTCGCGACGGCCGCATCCAGAGTCTCTTCTGGAGCTGCGATGGGCTGCACTACGAGGTCTCGAGTGCACACGACCCTGACCTGGTCCGGGAGGTCGCCCGTTCGATCGGCTGTCCCGAGGACAGGCCGGTCCAGCAGCGGCTGGAAGGGGTAGCGCTGCCTCTCGTAGCCTGTTTCTAAGTGGTGGGCGGCTGCTCGCCTGTCTTCGCCACTCGGCCGCGGTCGTCGCTGGGTCTGCACGGCACCGGCCAGTCACCGGCGACCCCGCAGGACACCGGTATCGGTTTAGGGCGGCCACGCGAGGTGTCGGGCATGACCACGAACGTGACGATCACCCCCTCGAGCGTCGAGGGAACGATCCAGGCACCGCCGTCGAAGAGCTACACCCACCGGGCGATCCTCGCCGCGGGATACGCCGACGGCGCGACGGTGCGCGACGCCCTCTGGAGTGCCGATACGCAGGCGACCGCCCGCGCCGTCGACCTGTTCGGCGGCTCGGTTTCCCGCGAGGACGACGGGACGCTCACGGTCGAGGGCTTCGACGGTCGACCGGGCGTTCCAGCGGACGTGATCGACTGTGACAACAGTGGGACGACGATGCGGCTGGTGACGGCGACGGCGGCGCTCGCCGACGGCACGACGGTGCTCACCGGCGACTCCTCGCTGCGCTCCCGTCCGCAGGGCCCGCTACTCGAGGCCATCGCCGACCTCGGCGGTGGCGCCGAAAGTACCCGGGGCAACGGGCAGGCTCCGCTGGTGGTTTCGGGGCCGATCGACGGCGGCGAGGTGGCGATCCCCGGCGACGTCTCCTCGCAGTACATCACCGCGCTGCTGATGGCCGGTGTCGTCACCGACGAGGGAATCGACGTCGTCCTCGAGACGGAACTCAAGTCCGCACCCTACGTCGACGTCACGCTCGAGGTGCTCGCCGATTTCGGCGTCGACGCCCGCGCTACCGACGAGGGGTTCGCCGTCGACGGAGGCCAATCGTACAGCCCCGAGGGCGGTTCCTACGCCGTCCCGGGCGACTTCTCGTCGATCTCCTATCCACTCGCTGCGGGTGCACTCGCGGGGGCAGACGGCGTCCGAATCGAGGGCGCAAACCCCAGTGCGCAGGGTGACACCGCCATCGTCGACATCGTCGACCGGATGGGAGCCGACGTCGACTGGAACCGCGATGCGGGCGTGATCGAGGTCTCGAGCGCTCCCCTGTCGGGGATCGAGGTATCGGTCGAGGACACGCCCGACCTGCTGCCGACCATCGCAACGCTCGGTGCGATCGCCGACGGCGACACCCAGATCGTGAACGCCGAGCACGTCCGCTACAAGGAGACCGACCGGGTGAGTGCGATGGCCGACGAACTCGGGAAGATGGGCGTCGAGACGACCGAGAAACGTGACTCGCTGACGATCCACGGCGGCGAGTCCGACCTCGAGGGCGCGACCGTCGCCGGCCGTGGCGACCACCGGATCATCATGTCGCTCGCTCTTGCCGGCCTCGTCGCTAACGGTGAGACGACGATCGAGGGCGCTGATCACGTCGACGTCTCGTTCCCGGGCTTCTTCGAGGCGCTCGAGGGACTGGGCGTCGAACTCGAGCGAGCGGAGTGACCGCCACTCTCGCTCGAGGGTGACCTGTCGGTCGAACGCCGTCTGCGTCGAGGTGGCGCCAGCAGGGACAACAGCTGCCTCTGCGTCTGATTTCGTTCCAGCGGTCGACGCGGGCCACAACAGGGTGACCCGGGGCTGTCTTTCGTCAAAATTCGTAGGCCATGAGGAGTTCGTCGACGAACCCATCGTCGATCGTGTAGTGGTCCTTCCGGATTCCTTCGGTGTTCCAGCCGTGGGCCTCGAGGAACGCGAGGGCTGTATCGTTCGTCGCGGGAACGCTGTTGTACACCTTCCGGTAGCCGTTCGCCTCGGCCCAGTCGAGCCCACGAGTCAGCAGCTGGCTCCCGATTCCCTGCCCGCGGTACTCGGGCCGGACGCCGACGGTGAGCTGGGCAGTGTCCCGCAGTTTTTCGACGTGTGGGAGGTCGAGGTGGGTCCAGCCGATCACCTCGCCATCGACTGTCGCGACGAAGAAAACGCGTGACTCGACGGTCGTGTGTCTCGAGACCGCGTCGTCGTAGAGCAACTGTTCGGCGACCGTTTCTGCGACGACGTACGTTTCCGTCGCCGTCACTGCCCGGATCGTGTCGACGACGCCCTCGAAATCGGAGTGACGGGCCGGTCGAATCGTATAGCTCCCGTCGTCGGTCTCGAACTCCTCGATCGATCCGACGTCGAGTGACACCCGGATCGTCCCGCCCTCTTCCTCGAGATACCCCTTCGTTTTCAGCTTCTCGAGTGATTCCTGAAACTGGTTCGCGGGGATCGACGCCGCGTCCCGGACCCGATGGCGTTCGGCCGTTCCGTGGCGCTCGACGTACTGGTAGATCTCCTTGCTCGCCTCGTCGTCGAACGTCGGTCGCTCGGGAGCGCGCATACTGAGCGTGTCGACTGGGACGCGCATAGCTCTTGCTCCTGGATAGCACAGGACATGGAAACCTGTTCGCTCACGAGACGGTCCCGCGACGATCGAACTCATCTACACCGAAAACCCATCAAATCGATGGAAAGATCCATGTAGTAGTGTTAACGAAGTAACTATATGGTCCCCGCCGCATCCGAACGCGACGAATCGAGCGCCGATTCACCTCCCTCGCGATCCCCGCATCTCACGAGACGCGGACTCGTTGGACTCGCCGCCGTCGTCCCCTTTTCGGGGTGTATGACCGTCTTCTCGAGCATCTCGAATGTCACCGGGAACAACGTCCCCGCGAGCGTCGCGCCGGATCGACGCATCGAGGCACTCGGCGTCGTCGCCGACGACGAAATCGACGTGATCGCCGACGCCGAACTCACGCTCGTCTACTTCTTCGCGACGTGGTGTGGGCCCTGCGAACCGCAACTCGAGTCTCTCCACGACGTTCGCGACGCGTACGACGAGGAGACCCTTGCGATGCGGTCGGTCTCTCCCGAGGACGACCGCGAACTCGTCACCGACTACTGGGCGGAGAACGAAGCCGACTGGCCCGCCGCTATCGATCCCGGGGCCGACCTCCACGAGGAGTACGGCGTGAGCGTCTATCCCTCGATCGTCCTCGTCGATCCCGAGGGGAACGTCCGCTGGCACACGAGCGGGACGGCCGACGCGGAGACGATTGTCGAGGCCATCGACGCCGAACTCGAGAACGATTCGACCGGGAGCGGCGACGCTGGGTCGGCGGCTGAGAGTGAAACGGACGACGACAGCGATGGAGAATCGGGAGCCGACGCGGACGTCGGCGACGCAGACGACACCGACGGCGAGACCCCCTCCGAGTGACCGATGCCGCTCTCTGATCTGCGCCTCTGGTTCGCCTTTAGCTCCGGGATGGTCACGTTCTTCGCCCCGTGTGCCTTCCCGATGCTCCCCGGGTACGTGGCCTACTACCTTGGGGCCGATAGCGCCAGCAATCCACGACGAACGCTCGCTCAGGCCGTCCGGGTCAGCCTCGTTGCCAGTCTCGGAATGTTCGTCGTCTACCTCGGTCTGGTCGGCGTCGCGACCTCGATCGGCTCACAGTACTTAGAACGGCTCGTCCTGCTCGGTGCCGTCGTCGGCCTCGCACTGATCGGCCTCGGCGTCGTCACCCTCGGTGGCTTCGCCCACCTGTCGCAACTGACGATCCAGCTTCCCGAACGACAGCGATCCTACCGGGGCTACTTCGCGTTCGGTGTCGCCTACGCCGTCGCGGCCGCCGGCTGTACCGCACCGGTGTTCGTCGCGGTCGTCCTCGCGAGCCTCACCGGCGGCGCGACGATCGCCCTCCTCACGGTCGGAGCCTACGCCGCGGGGATGGCGACCATGCTCGTCGCCGTCACGGCCGTCATCGCACTCGGCCGTGACAGCCTGCTCCGACGAGCAGTGCCACGCGGCCCGCTGCTCGAGCGTGCCGCCGGGGCCCTGTTGATCGCCGCCGGCGTCGTTCAGCTGTACCTCTTCCTGTTCCCCTACGGCGGGCTGGCACAGCTCGGACTCGGGTGAAATGGGGACGGTCGCACGGCCGGGGACCACTCCGCATCGACGAGGCGGCGACACTTTTTTCGCTCACCGTCGCAGTGCACCCGATGCGCACCGACCTCGAGTCGCGGCTGCGTAACCGCCTGACCGACGACGGCTATCTCTTCCCCGACTACGGCGAGTACTGCTTCGCGAACGTCGCCGATACCGTCCAGTCGGTACTCGGCGTCGGCGGTGAGCGCTCGCTCCCGCCGGACGTCTTCCCCGACCCCAGCGCGTCGTACGACCGCGTGCTCCTCGTCCTGGTCGACGGATTCGGGCTCGCCCACTGGAAACGTCACCGCTCACATCCGGTGGTCGAGCGCCTCGAGGAGCGGGCGCGCGTGACGCCGCTAACGTCGCTGTACCCCTCCGAGACGGCCGCGGCGCTCACGACGTTTCACACGGCGCGGCTCCCCGTCTCCCACGGGGTTCTGGGATGGGACGTGTACGATCCGGCAGCGGACGCCACCTGCGAGGCGTTCACGACCGAGGTGACCGCTGGCGACGAGACGGTCGACCGCGACCTCGAGGACGTCTTCGAAGGTGACCCCATCTATCCCGCGCTCGAGCGGGCGGGGATCGACTGCCGGCACGTCGTCCCGTTCCCCGAAACGTATACGGGCGCGACGTGTCACACCTACGGACCAGAGCCGACCCTCGAGGGCTTCGTTCCGGTCCTTCGCGAGGCGTTTGCCGCCGCCGACGATCCCGCGTACCTGTACGCCTACCTCCCGCAGATCGATTCCGTCGCCCACGAACACGGGTCGACCTCGGACGAGTACGGCGAGGTCGTCGATCGGGTCTTCCAGACGATCGAGGAGGCGCTCTCGGCTCTCGATTCGGACGAGGCCGGCGACACGCTCGTCCTCCTGACCGCCGATCACGGCCACGTCGACACCCGGGCTGAACGGAACGTCGATCTCGAGCGGTTCGATACGGTGATGGAGTCGCTACAACGCCACGAAACGGGCGACCCAGTTCGATACGCTGGCAGTCCGCGCAACCTGCACCTCTACCTGCGGCCGGGAACCGTAGACCGGGTTCGAACGTTGCTCGAGCGGGAACTCGACGCCCAGATCTTCACCCGCGAGGCGGCCCTCGAGTGTGAGTTGTTCGGTCCGGAGCCGAAAAGCGAGCCGTTCTCTCGCCGACTGGGTGACCTCGTCGTGGTCCACCGCGACTCGCTCGTCTGGTACGGGAGCGATCGGACGAAACTCGAGTTCGTCGGGATGCACGGTGGTCTCCATCCCGACGAAATGCTCGTTCCGTTCGCGGCGGCAGAACTCGAGCAACTGGTCTGACGTCGGAAGCCTGCTCGAAGGACGGAACCGGGGTCGAGCGAGACGCCGGTTTCGTCGCGGATCGGGTGCGAACCCTGCAGTGATAAGTGGCCGCGTCCCAGAGAGGGGCGTAATGAACGGCAACCGCTTCGGTCGCCTCTTCCAGGTGACCACGTTCGGCGAGAGCCACGGGGAGGCGATGGGCTGTACCGTCTCGGGGTGTCCCGCTGGCCTCGAGCTCTCTGCAGACGACATTCAGGAAGATCTCGATCGGCGTAAACCCGGCCAGTCGATGATCACCACGAGCCGCGGCGAACCCGACGCGGTGACGATCAACTCCGGCGTGCAGGACGGCTACACCACCGGCACGCCGATCGGAATGGTCATCGAGAACAAGGACGCCCGCTCGGGCAAGTACGAACCCTTCATCACCGCGCCGCGACCGAGTCACGGCGACTTCACCTACTCCGCGAAGTTCGGCACCCGCAACTGGGGTGGGGGCGGTCGATCCTCTGCACGCGAGACGGTCAACTGGGTCGCCGCCGGCGCGATCGCGAAGAAACTGCTCGCACTCGAGGGCGTCGAACTCAAAGCCCACGTCAACCAGATCGGCGACGTCGTGGCACCCGAGGTCAGTTTCGAGGAACTGCTCGAGCACAGCGAGGAAAACGACGTTCGCTGTGCCCATCCCGAGACGGCCGACGAGATGCAGGACCTGATCGCCGACTATCAGGACGAGGGTGACTCCATCGGTGGCAGTATCTACTTCGAGGCTCGCGGCGTCCCCGTCGGTCTCGGTGCGCCACGCTTCGACTCGCTCTCGGCCCGACTCGGCCAGGCGATGATGGCCGTCCCGGCGACGACGGCCTTCGAGTTCGGTCTCGGCACGGAGGCAGCGGAGTGGTCGGGCAAAGACCGCAACGACGACTGGGAGTTCGACGAGGACGGGAACCCGGTACCGGTCGAGAACGATCACGGTGGCATTCAGGGTGGGATCTCGAGCGGCGAACCAATCTACGGTGAGGTGACGCTTCACGCCCCGACCTCGATCCCGACGGAACAGCAGACGGTCGACTGGGAGACCGAGGAGGTCGTCGACGACGCGCAGGTCATCGGCCGCCACGACCCCGTCTTGCCGCCTCGCGGCGTGCCGGTCGTCGAGGCGATGCTCGCGCTCACGCTCGTCGACTTCATGCTACTCTCGGGCCGGATCAACCCGGACCGCGTCGACGGGAAACCGGGCGAGTACGATACGGACTACCACCCGAGCAACCCGCGAAACCAGTGAGCGTCCGGTCGGTCCGGACGGACTGTTTTCGAATCGCTCTCTAGAGGGCCTCGAGGACGTCCCCACAGTCGAACAGCGACACGTCCTCACGGCGGTCGGCACTGCGTTTGCAGTCGTCGGTGTACCCCGATCGGCTGAACAGGACGTAGTGGGTCGATCCGTCGGCCGGCCCAGTCGACCAGCGCACCTCGTCGGCCGTTCGCTCGAGGTCGGCGAGGACGCCCTCGCTCACGGGGGCTGAGGTGAACTTGCACTCGCCCGCCACGAGGCCGGCACTGGTCAGTCCGACGACGTCCAGTTCGTGTTCTCTGAACCACCACTGGCCGATATCGTGGAACTGCCGATCGAGCAGTTTCGGCGTCGCTCGTTGACAGAGCCGTTCGAACAATGGGCTGACGTAATCGGCGAGTTCTGGCTCCACGATCGTCTCGAAGGCATCCCTGTCGAGCAATCGAAGCTGGTCCTGATTTCCGTAGACGAACCGGAACCAGAACCTGAAGAGTGGCGCGGCGATTCGGTACCGGCCTCGTTTCGACGACCTCGCCGACTCGGTGACTGGGATGTGTCGCTCGACGAGTCGCAGTCGACGCAGTTTCTGGAGGTACGAACTCAGTGACCCGGAGTCGACGCCTGCCATCTCGGCTATCTCGTTCGGGGTGCGTCGACCGTGAGCAAGTGCCCGGAGAATGCTGAAGTACGTGTTCGGGTCTCGCAGTTCGGTCCGCAGGAGAAACTCCGGTTCCGAGTAGAGCAACCCTCGCTCCGAGAGGATAGATCGATCGACGTTCTCCGCCAGTGACCGGTCGGGATCGATCGTCTGGAGGTAGTACGGCGTCCCGCCGTAGATGGCCCACGTCGTGATCGACGTTTCGTCGTCGTAGCTCGGCGCAAACTCCCGTACGTCTGCAGCCGAGAGCGGGCCGAGATCGATCGTCGCCGTTCGCCGACCGTAGAGCGGACTTCCACCCGAGAGAACCTCGTCTTCCATGACGCTAATCGCCGAGCCGACCAGAACGAGCGTCGCGCTCGTCTCCTGTATTCGCGTGTCCCAGACTCGTTGGACGCGAGATGGTACCGAGTCGTCTTCCTGCAGGAGGAACGGAAACTCGTCGATCACCACGACGGCATCACGATCGCCAAGTGCTCCCAGCAGTGGCTCCCAGTCTCGCCGAACGTCGCGCAGTTCCGGATACGTGTCCGTGACGACGTCGACGAACTGCTCGAGCTGATTCTGTGCCGTCGACTCGATCGCCTGGTAGTACACCGCGTCGTCGCGGTCGACGATGGACTGTCGAACCAGTTCGCTCTTTCCCAGTCGGCGGCGACCGTAGATCACGACGAACTCCGCCCGGTCAGATTCGTAGCAGCTGGTCAGTCGCTCTACCTCTTCGGTGCGGTCGACGAACTGTTCCATACCTCTCAACTGTTCTCCCCACACATCTGTGTTTCGAATATAGAAATCACCAGTTCGGAAATTACGATTTCCAAAATTACAATTTCTTATCGTCACCCTCACACTCGAGCCACCGCTTTGGCGCGAGACGAAGTCAGGCGAACATCTAACTCGTCGCCGCTGGTTCGTGACGTATGCAGGATTTCCACGTCCACTCGAACTACTCTGACGGGAGTTTCCTCGAGCGGATGGTGCAGGCGGCTGAGTCGGCCGGTCTCGAGGGTATCGGGTTCGCAGATCACTGTGCGCTGACACAGCGCGAACCCACGGCCTCGATGCGGGACCTCTACGGTTTCAACCTCGACCTGACGTACGAACGCCGCCGGGAGGCCATCGAGAGACTCCGCGAACGCACGTCGATCGACGTCTACGACGCCGTCGAGATGGATTACGATCCGCGGGACGAAGCGCGGATCCGATCGTTCCTCGAGCGGGCGGACTTCGAGTACGCCGTCGGGAGCGTTCACGAGGTCGACGGTCGAAACGTCCAGGTAGCCTCGGCGTTTGTCGAGTGTTCCGACGCCGAACTGGACGCCGTCGTCGACAGCTACTTCGACCATCTCGTGGCCCTGATCGACTCGGGGCTGTTCGACGTCGCCGCCCACGTCGATCTGCTCGAGCGGACGGAACCGTTGCGCGGGCGGGCACGCGAGGGTCACTATCGCCGCGTCGCGGATGCGTTCGCCGACTCACAGACGATTCCCGAGATCAACGCCGGCCGGGCGACGACCGACGCCGGGATCGTCCACCCGGCTGGTCCGTTTCTCGAGGTCATCCGCGAGCGCGAGGTTCCGGTCACGCTCGGAACCGACTCACACCGACCAGACGAGGTTGGCCCCCGGGCGTCGTTTCTCGAGGACTTTCTCGACCGGTGGGGTCTCGAGCCGGTCGTTCCACCGGCGCTCGAATCGTAGGCCACCCCGGAGCCGACGTCGGTTCGTTCTCGGCAGGTATCGAAGTCCTCGAACGTCGGTGCACTCCAGTTCGCGAATCGGCGGCCAGCAGGACCAGTGCTGGCGGGACGTGTGCGAGCGGTGAGTAAACTGTTTCACCGACGACCATTTTGAACGATTATTCACCCGGGACCGATCGGTTTCCTGTCATTCCTGGATGGACAATCATCAACGAATGGCGGCCTTCAGTAATGATTGTCTATATAGAAACGGAAATGAACGTAGAATCTTCACGAAAGATCCTTGGTAATGTATAGCAAAGGCTTTAGGTCACGTAGGCCAAAATCGGGGTACGGTTGGCCACCGGCCACTGATTTACTATGAGCGACGACGAACTCATCTGGCGAATCGCAGGCGGTTCCGGAGACGGAATCGACTCGACGAGCCAGAACTTCGCAAAAGCGCTGATGCGCTCGGGGCTCGACGTATTTACTCACCGACACTATCCGTCGCGGATTCGCGGCGGCCACACGTACGTCGAGATTCGGGCCGCAGCCCACGAGGTACAGTCACGGGGTGACGGCTACAACTTCCTGCTCGCACTGGGTGACTCATTCGCCCGGAACCCACAGGAAGAGGCCTACTACGGGAACGAAGAGCTGAAGCCGCTCTCGGAGAACCTGGACGAACTCCGCGAGGGTGGGGTCATCGTCTACGACGAGGGGCTGTTCGACGACGAGGACCTCGAGGAGATCGGCCTCGAGGAACGGGCCGAAGAGAACGACTGGCACGTCTACCCGGTCGACCTCCGCTCGATCGCCAAGGAACACGGTCGCGAGGTCATGCGAAACACTGCCGGCGTCGGTGTCACGGCTGCGCTCCTCGGGATGGACCTCGGTCACATCGAGGATCTGATGGAAGACGCGATGAGCGGCGAGATCTTCGAGACGAACCTCGAGATCCTCCACGAGGCCCACGAGATGGTCGAGGAGGAGTTCGACCTCGGACACGACCTCCGGATTCCGGAGGGCGAACACGAGACAGAGCAGGCGCTGCTCTCTGGCTCGAACGCGATCGCCTACGGTGCGATCGACGCCGGCTGTCGGTTCATCGCGGGCTACCCGATGACCCCGTGGACGGACGTCTTCACCATCCTCAGCCAGAACTTCCCCGACATGGGCGGCATCTCCGAACAGGTCGAAGACGAGATCGCCGCGGCGGCGCTCGCGGTCGGCGCGAGCCACGCCGGCGTGAAGGCCATGTCCGGTTCTTCCGGCGGTGGCTTCGCGCTGATGAGCGAACCACTGGGCCTCGCCGAGATGACCGAGACGCCGCTGGTGCTCGTCGAGTCGATGCGCGCCGGCCCGTCGACCGGGATGCCGACCAAGCCCGAACAGTCCGACCTCGAGTTCGTCCTCTACACGAGCCAGGCCGACTCCCAGCGCGTCGTCTTCGCGCCCGGGAACATCGAGGAGGCCTACGAGCAGACGCGACTGGCTTTCGAGATCGCCTGGGACTACCAGATTCCGGCGATCATCATCTACGACCAGAAGCTCTCCGGCGAGAACAAGAACGTCGACGTCGAATTCTTCGACCGTGAACCGGCTCCGGACCTGGGCTCGACGCTGACCGAAGAGGAACTGAAGGAGGCAGCCCACGACGCCAGCGGAAAGTTCAAGCGCTTCAACTACGAGGCCGCCGAGGACGGCGTCGCGCCGCGTTCGCTCCCCGGTCAGAAGGGCGGTCGCTACCTCGCGACCGGGAACGAACACTCGCCAGTCGGCCACATCAGCGAGGACCCCGACAACCGTACGTTCCAGATGGAACGCCGCCTCGAGAAGCTCGAGGCGATCCGCGCGGACCTAGACGACCGCGAGTCGAACCAGACCTACTACGGCCCCCAGAAGGCCGAGTACGGCATCATCACCTGGGGCTCCTCCCAGGGTGCCGTCGCCGAGGCCATCGACCGCCTGAACGACGATGGCCACAGCGTCCGCGGGATCAGCGTCTCGGACATGATGCCGTTCCCGTCCGACGAACTCGAGGAATTCGTCGAGAGCGTCGACGAGGCGATGGTCGTCGAGATGAACGCGACGGGCCAGTTCCGCGGCCTCCTGCAGAAGGAACTCGGCCGTTACGGCGAGAAACTGACGAGCCTGCTCAAGTTCAACGGGAACCCGTTCGAGCCGGCAGAGATCGTCGAAGGCTACGAGGTAAACGTCGCGGAGGAAGCGCGCGAACCGACCGCACAGGTTCGAATCGAGCCCGCAGCAGGTGACTGACCATGAGTGCATTCAACGCCATCGGAGAGCAGCGAGAGATCGACCGGGACGAGTTCACCCCCGGTGTCGAACCGCAGCCGACCTGGTGTCCGGGCTGTGGTGACTTCGGCGTCCTGAAGGCGCTGAAACAGGCCCTCCCGGAGGTCGGCAAGACTCCCGAGGAGGTCCTGACGGTCACCGGGATCGGCTGTTCGGGCAAGCTGAACAGCTATCTCGACACCTACGGCTTCCACACCATCCACGGCCGCTCACTGCCGGTCGCCCGTGCCGCCAAGCTCGCAAATCCGGAGCTCGAGGTCATCGCCGCTGGTGGCGACGGCGACGGCTACGGCATCGGTGGAAACCACTTCATCCACACGGCCCGGGAGAACCACGATATGACCTACATCGTGTTCAACAACGAGATCTTCGGGCTGACGAAGGGCCAGACGTCGCCAACCAGTCCGAAGGGTCACAAGTCCAAGACCCAGCCCTCGGGAAGTGCGAAATCGCCACTGCGACCGCTGTCGACGTCGCTGAACGCCGGTGCGAGCTACATCGCCCGTACTGCGGCAGTGAACCCGAACCAGGCCAAGGAGATCATCAAGGAAGCCATCGAACACGACGGCTTCGCCCACATCGACTTTCTCACCCAGTGTCCGACGTGGAACAAGGACGCCCGCCAGTACGTCCCGTACGTCGACGTCCAGGATTCCGAGGACTACGACTTCGACATTTCGGACCGACGTGAGGCCGCCGAGATGATGCACGAGGCAGAAGACGTCTTGAACGAGGGAACGGTCCTGACGGGTCGGTTCTACGTCGACGAAGACCGCCCCTCCTACACCGAAGAGAAACAGGCCGTCGGTGAGATGCCCGACCAGCCACTCGCCGAGCGCTACTTCGACGACGACGCCGAGTGGGAACGCAGCTACGACCTGCTCGAGCGTCACACCTGAATCGACCGGCGGTTTCGCACTTTCGCAGTTTCTCTGGTTTTCGACGCGTCGGTGCGAGTACCGCGACCATCGACGTTCGCTCCGCTCGTTCGGATTGCACCCTCACTCGAGGTGAGCAGCCGACGCTGGCACATGTAGGTGACACGACTACCCGGCTGACTGGCGAGGGTCCCCGTATGTGCGCTGAATTCACGAAAGACGACGAGGGCAAACGAGTCGTCGACGCAGACGGCGAACAGATCGGGATCGTCGAGTCGGTCGAGTCGGGGACGCCTCACGTCGATCCCGACCCTGGTATGGCCGACACGATCAAATCGAAACTCGGCTGGGGCGACGCAGACGAGGAGACGTACAAACTCGACGAACAGAACGTCGAATCGATTTCGGACGACGAGATCCGTCTCGAGCGGGTCTGACGGTCCGTCGCAGACGTTCTGGTGTGACAACCCGAACTCGGCGGCGATCACTCAGCCGTGACGGCTGACGCTGTCACGCCACCGGTACTCCAGCGGGTCGTCCGGACCTCGTCGCTCGACCGCTGGTCGTCCAGCACTGCCGAACCGCTCAGGGGAGGTCGTCGAAGAAGAGGACGTCGTAGTCGTCGATCGGGTCGGCGACGTGTGGTGCCCGAAAGCCGGACGAATCGGCACCGAACTCGAAGGTCTCCGTCGGGCCGTATTCGGTTGCCGTTCCCGTGCCACGGAGGTAGCCGGCCTCGTCGTAGATCAGTGCGACCACGGTGACCCGCTCGAACTCGTCGTCCGTGCCCAGTTCCGCCTCGCCCTGAACGTTGATCAGGTCACCACCGACCGACAGGTCGGTGGTCCCGACCGAGATACCCTCGAGTTCGGTGCCCCGAACCTGTGGGTGGGCCTCGACGATCTCGACCTCGACTTCCTCGAGTTCCTCAGGGTCGGACTCCCCACGGTGGTAGAATCGGAGCGTGGTCTCTGCCGGCAGGTAGCTGCTGCGGAACGTCTCCGTCGAGAGTTCGTTCCCATCGTCGTAGAACGTCGAATCCAGTCTGATCCCACCGTGTGGCGCGTCAGTCGGGTTCTCGACGTCGACCCGGAGCCAGGGGACGTCATCGCCGCTGGTTCCCTGTGCAGGTGCCTCGATCACGTCGGTTCCGACGATCTCCGCCGAACCTTCCTGGTCCTCGTCGAGCCTCTGACCGTTCTCGTCGGTGGCCTCCTCGTTGGTAGCACAGCCCGCTCCCGCGATCAATCCCCCAGTTGCCACCAGAATAGCTCGCCGGCGCATACGATCCCGACGTCGTACGTCGCATAACATTTTGGGGCCACGGATGCAGGGTGAACCGTCATGTGACGGGGTTCTGGTAGCGCAGTCGCTCGAGCGGGCAGGTGCAGTACCGGCCTCACTCGGCTCGTTCTCGGCCATCCTCGTTCGTCTCGTTCCACCACTGGGGGAGCGAACCGGCGACGGCACTCGGGGGAGCCTGAAGGCTGCTTCTAACTGGCACCCCAGCCCTGTGCGAACCGCTTCGTCAGCTGGCTCAAGACGAGTAACGCCCCCATCAGTCCCCAGAACGCGGTCGGATAGAAGCCGTACACCATCTGATGGACCCCGTAGGCGGTGACCAGAATCCCCATCAGGAGTGCCGTCGTGCCAGCGCGTCGGGAGACGTACGCCGGGTCGACGTCCTCGTCGTAGTGAACGTGGAGGTCCGCTCGCCCCCGAAAAGCGATCAGGAACGCCGGGATCAGAATGACGACCCCGAGGACGACGAAGAGGCCACCGAGGAGCACGCTGGCGTCGACCATCGACGGAACGTCTGGTCGGCGACCGAATAAGTCCGCCGATCGGTCCCTGCCGACCGTTCTCGCCACCGTCGCCGGGGCTGACGTTCCGGGAATCCGACCTTTTCGTATACAAAAGATATTTTCCCGTCGGAGCAAAACACTCTCCTATGAGCACGCAAGCGACGGAAGATCGCATCCTCGAGGTTCTCGAAGCCGACGCGCAGGCCTCCTACGCGGAGATTGCAGACCGGGCGAACGTCTCCAAACCGACCGTCAGGAAGTACATCCGCAAGCTAGAGGACGAGGGGGTTATCGTCGGCTACTCTGCGGACGTCGACCCGAAGAAGCTCTCGAGCCAGACGATCGCGCTGGTCGGGATCGACGTCGCGAGCGAACGCTACGTCGAGGCGACCCAGGCGATCAAGGATTTAGCGGAGGTCGAGGCACTGTACAGTTCGAGCGGCGACCACATGCTGATGGCTGAGGTTCGTGCCGAAGACGGGGACGCACTCGGCGAGATCATCGCCGACGAACTGCTCGAGATCGATGGCGTGACGGCGGCCCATCCGTCGTTCTTGCAGGAACGCCTGAAGTAAGCCGGTCGCAGGCGTCTCGTCTGCGATCGCTTCCGTCGCTCGTGTCACCGTCTCGGTCGGTACTCGCGGCCACGACTCTTTCACGATCGGGCGCATTATCGGTACCATGGACGCATATCACCGCCAGTGTACGGTCCGGGCGCCGCTCGAAGAGGTCTGGGAGTTTCACTCGACGCCCGCCGGTCTCGAGGCGTTGACGCCCGGATGGATGAACCTGCGCGTCGAGGCGACGATCGGTTCAGACGGTAGCCCCGACCCGGAGGTCCTCGAGGCCGGGTCGGAGGTGACGGCGTCGATCAGACCGTTCGGCGTCGGGCCGCGCCAGTACTGGACCTCCGAGATCGTCGAGCGAGAGCGCGAGGACGGGGTAGCGTACTTTCGCGACCGGATGGTCTACGGCCCGTTCGACGAGTGGGTCCACACGCACGCATTCTTCGCAGACGGCGGCCGGACGACGGTCCGCGATCACGTCGCCTACGCGCTCCCGTTCGGACCGATCGGTCGCCTCGGAACGCCGTTTTCACGGGTCGGATTCGAGCTTATGTTTCGCGAACGCCATCGTCGCACCCGACGTGAACTCGAGCGGTGACCGTGTAGCACTGCGTGTCTCGTGACTCGTTCGAGCGTCGTACCAAACGCTATAGGTAGCGTCTGTCCCTAGGCTCGACCGTGTCCGAGTTACGCCGCGGGGACGTTCTCGTTCTCGCGCTCGCCATCGTGCTCGTCGTCCTGGTCGGCTGGCTGTTCGTCGTCGACGTTGACACGTCGGCCGAGCCTGCACCGTTCGGCGACACGGTCTCAATGGGGCTCACGCTCGAGGCTGATCGGGGACTCGATGACGACGTCGACCTGCCGCGGGCGCAGGTCTTCTACTCGCAGTTCCCGTACGTCGTCGGTTATTACGGCGTCGACACGTTCCTCGCGACGGAGGATTCGCCGGGCCACGACGAGCAGTTTGGCTACCCGCTGTCGGTGCTCGTGACCGACTACGCCGGCACCGACGTCACGATCGGCGAGGACGGCTATCCGCGTGCAGGTGGCGAATCGGGCTGGATCGACGCCGAGACCGCCTGGTACGTCACCGACAGTGAGGCCGAGACGCCACAGGGAGACGCGATCCTCGCGTTCTCCGACCGGGACGACGCGGAGTCGTTCGCAGACGCTCACGACGGCACGGTGCGATCGTGGACCGACCTGCTCGTGCAGCCGTTCGAACCCGGCGACCCGACTGTAGTCCGCGACAGTGTGGACGACCACCACGCTGGCGCTGACGCGATCGTCGAGAACCGTTCTGCACTCCGTGAGCGGCCGGTGTCGACCGTCGTCGGCGAGGACGCCGACACGATCCAGGAGGCGATCGACGACGCGCCGGCGAACACGACCGTCGAGATTCCCGCCGGCGAGTACGACGAAACGCTCGAAATCGACGAGCCGATCACTCTGCTCGGCGACGGCGACGTGACGATTCGCGGCGACGGTAACGGAACCGTCATCACGACGACCGCCGATCGGACGGCCCTGATCGGACTCGAGGTCACCGGTTCGGGGTCGGAACGCCAGGGTGAAGAGCCGCTTCCCGGTGAGCAGGCTAACGACTGGGACGACGTGTTCGAGGTGAACTACGCGGGCGGCGACGCTGGCATCGGTGCGCACACGGCCGACGAGGTTCTGATCGAAGACGTGACGGTCCACTCGTCGGCGAGCGGGGTCATCGTCCGGCGGGGTGACGCGCCGGTCATCCGCGACGTGACGGTTTTCAGCCCGGAGAATCCAAACGAGGGACAGGCCGGACTCCTGCTGTTTCACGCACCCGGCGTCGTCGAGAATTCGACGGTCGAAGACGGGCGAGACGCTATCTACTCCCACCGCTCTCACGGACTCACGGTCCGGGACAACCACTTCGACGGAAACCGGCTTGGCGTCCACCTGATGCACACCTCTGATACGCTCATCGCCGACAACGAGTTCCGAAACCAGGAGACGGCGGGAACCTTCGTCATGACCGGTCCCGAGAACATCGCGATCGTCGACAACGACGTCCGCGACGCCTCGATCGGCATCATTCCCGCTGGAGACGAGGCGTACGTCGCAAACAACGTGATCGTCGGCGGCGACGTTGGACTACAGATCGACTCACAGAACTCACTGATCGAGCACAACGTCCTCGTGGGCAACGGCGTGGGCGCGAGCGAACGTGAGATGTTACCGACGAACCAGGTCGTCAGGAACGACTTCGTCGACAACGACGTGCACGCGACGGCCGGGTCCGGCCCGCTGCGCATCTGGACTCACGACGGCGTCGGCAACTACTGGCAGGGAGCCGGGAGCCTGACGCCCGGTTCGACGGTCGATCGGTCGTACACCGCGACCGCCGCCGTCGATCAGCGACTCCACCGGACCGACGGCGCGCTGACGCTCTCCCGTGCACCCGCCCTCGACGCGATGGACGGCTTCCAGGGCTCGGTCCCCGGAATGCGCGAGCGAAGCATCGCCGACCTCTCACCGACCTGTGAACCGAACAACCCGGACCTCCTCGAGCGCGCCGACGCCCTCGAGGCGGCCTGGTCTTGCGACCTGACCGGCTCCAGCGTGGACCCGGAGTCGGAACGCGAGGCGACGGCTGCGGCCCACCAGATTCGTGATTCGTGATCTATGAGTGAACGCACACACCCCGGCGGATCGATCCTCGAAGTAACGTCAGTCGACCGCGACTTCGGGACAGTCTCTGTCCTCGAAGACGTCACGGTCGGCATCGACGGCGGTGCCGTCACCGCGCTCATCGGCCCGAACGGTTCGGGGAAGACGACGCTCCTGCGCGTCCTCGCCGGCCTGCTCGAGCCCACCGGCGGCACCGTGTCCTATCACGGTCCCGAGACGGTCAGACAGATCGGCTACCTGCCACAGCAGCCGGCGTTCAGGCCCGGATTCACCGTCCTCGAGACCCTCGGGTTCTACGCCGCGCTCGTGGGTGCCGACGAATCCGCCGCCCGCGATCGCCTCCGGCTGGTCGGTCTCGAGGACGCAGCTGACAGGCAGGTCGACGCACTGTCGGGCGGAATGACCCGACTGGTAGGGATCGCACAGGCAACGATCGGTGACCCCCCGGTCGTGGTGCTCGACGAGCCGGGCAGCGGGCTCGATCCGGGAATGCGCCAGCACGTCTTCGAGATCGCCGGCGAACTCGCCGCCGACGGGACGGCCGTCCTGTTGAGTTCCCACGACCTCGCGCTGGTCGAACGGACGGTCGACGACGTCGTGCTCATCGAAGACGGACAGATCCGCGAGACCGGCTCGCCGGACCGGTTGTGCGATCGACTCGGCGTCGGCTCACTCCGGGACGTCTACGACGAGGGGACCGCCGGTGAGGCAGGCACCGTCCGCGTCCAGGGGGTGAGTTCCTGATCATGGCAGGTGACGCCTCGCCGGGCGAGTCCGTCGACCCGGATCGACCCACCTCGAGTTCGACCACGCGGCCGACGACCGCGCCGGGATCGTGGCGGACGATCAGGACCATCGTCGGGCGCGAACTCAGGACGCTCACCCGGACCCGGACGGTACTGCTGCTCGGAGTCGCCCTCGCGGCCGTGCTGCTCGGGATCACCTGGACCGGTGGCGGCTACCTCGCCGGCTACCTGCCGACGATCGTCGACCTCCTGACGCCACTCGAGTTACTCGTTCCGATCGTCGCCGTGGCATTCGGCTACCGGGCGATCCTCGACGACGACCGCCGCGGCGAGCTGGACGTCCTCGAGACGTACCCGGTCTCGCCGGTCGAGTACGTCCTCGGCGTCTACGTCGGGCGAGCGATCGGCCTCGCCGTGACGATCGTGATCCCGCTCGCGATCGTCGCCGCCGCGATCACGCTCACCGGTGACGACCTCGTCGGCGTCTACGCCACCCACGAGGGTGCCGACTCGCCGGTGCTGTTCGGGCGCTTCGTCGCGTTGACAGTGCTGTTCGCACTCGTCGTCCTCGCAGTTGCGATCGCTATCTCGTCGGTCGTCAGCGCCACCCGCGGCGCGCTCGCGCTCTCGGTCGTCGCGCTCGTCGTCTTACTCGTCGGCCTCGACCTCGCGCTGGTGTACGGCCTCGCGGAGGGGCTACTCGGGGACGCTGCGTTACTCCACGCACTCGCGGTGAGTCCACTGAGTGCCTTCCGGGGGCTCGTCCTCGAGACGACCGTCGTCGTCGCAGCGGGCACGGGCCCACAGGTTGCCTCGCCGCTCGCGAGCGTGGTCGGGCTCCTCGTCTGGGGTGTCGGCGCGCTGGCCGTCGCGGTCTGGGGCGTCGGCCGCTGATCGAAACGGCCCTGAATTCTGCGAACGAATCGTTTCGGATGTCGTCGGGACGAGTTCTCACCGTGCGTGAGCAGCGTCGACCGCTCTTCGACCGACGACGCAACAGAGAATCCCGACCGATCGAGGTTCCACAGCACCCGTCGAGCGCCGGAGGCCGACTATTCCGGTTCGTCGTCTTCGGCGGGTTCCGTCCGAACGTGGGAAAGAAACAGTGCCTGCGATTACATCAACGACATCACGAGGTCACGCGAGACGTCGCCGTGTTCGTAGATGTCGCCGCCGTACTCGGCCTGAAACGCCTCGGCGTCGTCAGCATCCGAAAACCCGATCATCGAGGCCCCCATCGCACCCTCGACCTCGCTGTCGACGACGAGGTGCAGGTCGTCGGCCCGTGCGAACGAGTCGGCCTCGAGGTGACTGCTGATCTCGACGATCCCCTGACCCTCGTTGACGGCGTGATCGACGCTCGAGTAATCGGTGAGGTAGATCACCGATGGCTCGTTGCCCTGATCTTCCTCTTCGAACGTATGTGCGTAGGTACACGTCGATGCGCAGAACATACCGG
Organism: Natrarchaeobaculum aegyptiacum; assembly: GCF_002156705.1. Lineage (NCBI taxonomy): Archaea > Methanobacteriati > Methanobacteriota > Halobacteria > Halobacteriales > Natrialbaceae > Natrarchaeobaculum > Natrarchaeobaculum aegyptiacum. The sequence goes on along the minus strand of NZ_CP019893.1, from coordinate 3,612,959 downwards.
GCCGATCCTCGTCGAAGACCGCTTCGGCGTCGTCGTAGTGTGTCTGGCCGTTCGGACCGGGATGCTGTCCGATTATCATCGAACAGTGGTCACAGACCTGCTCGTCGGGAATCGTGACCGGGTCTGGTGCTGGCTCGTCCTCGCTGGCACAGCCAGCGATGGCGACGGCACCGGTGGCCGCAATCGCCCCGAGAAACGCCCGGCGCGATCCACATCCATCTCCCGTTACCGTCCGAATCGATCGCTCGGTCATAGGTGATGCTAGCGGGGGAACCCATAAGACCCGTCTGGTATACGCGCTGAATGGACTGTGTTCTGGCCTCGACGACGCAGTATCTACAATTCGACATTCGAACCACAAACGGTCAGTTAACGGCCTTTAGAAAAGTGCACCAGACGCTATTTGGCCGACGGATCACTACTCTCGAGTAATGAATCGACGGAGCGTACTCGGTATCAGTGCTGCGACAGGTCTGGCGGCAGTGGCTGGCTGTGTCACCGGTGCACTCGAGTCCGGCCCCGAGGTCGACGGTGAGGTCGCCCTCGAGCCACCGACGGGTGAGGACGCCGTCGGGGACCCGATGTATCCGACCTACGGTGAGGCGTTTCCGGCGTTCGAACTGCCAGATCCACTGACCGAGGAACCGATCGACGTCTCCGCCATCTCCGAGACGTTCCTCCTCACCGCGTTCTTCGCCGACTGTCCCGCCGAGTGCATCCCACTGATGAGTAACATCGCCGCCGTCCAGTCGAACGTCAACGACGACGGGCTCGTCGACGAAACCCGATTCTTCGGGATCACGTTCGACCCCGAGCGCGACACCGCCGACGCACTCAGGGATCACGCCGACATGGTCCGGATCGACCTCGAGGCTGGGAACTACCACTATCTCCGCCCAGCGGACGAATCCGAGGCCCAGGACGTCGTCTACGATACCCTCGGTATCCCGTTCGAACGAGAGGAACTGGGTGGTGACGACTACGACTTCGCTCACATCGTCGTCACGTTCCTGGTCAATCCCGAGGGGATCGTCGAACGGGCCTACCGGGGGGAGAATTTGCCCGTCGACGACGTCTCGGCAGACGTCGTCAGCGTCGTGGATAACTGGTGATGGCCGTTCCCGGCTCGAGTCTCGCGGAAGCGGTCTCATCCCCGGTCGCGGAGCCGTCGACGGAGATTCCGTCGGGCTGGCTCCTCGAGCACACCTGTTACGATCCGTCGCTCGATCCGACGGCGATGGAGCCGGTCGGGCTGGTCGTCTTCGCCCTGATCGGACTGCTCGGGGGAGCACACTGTCTGGGGATGTGTGGACCGCTCGTGACGGTCTACTCCGATCGACTCAGAGAACAGGCCGACGGACCGGCCGCCCGGAACAGCCTGACGCTCGGGATGGTTCGTCAGCACGCGCTGTTCAACCTCGGTCGAACGGTGAGCTACGCGATCATCGGTGGACTGTTCGGCCTGGCTGGATCGCTCGTCTTCGTCTCGACGCAGGACGTCACCGCCGTCGCGACCGACGTCCACGCGATCGCCGGCATCACGGTCGGCCTCCTGATCGTCGTAATGGGGTTCCACTACCTGGTCGGACGGGGGCTTCTCGGCGGCTCGGTCAACCTCCCGGTGGTCGGTGGTGTCCTCGCCAGCCTTCAGGGGCGATTGCTGGCGAACGTGGATGGCTGGGTCGGCAACAGCCGAATCGTCGGTCTGGGTGCTGCACACGGCCTGCTTCCCTGTCCGTTGCTGTATCCAGCGTTCCTCTACGCGTTCGTACAGGGTTCGCCCGTTGGCGGGGCGCTCGCACTCGGCGTTCTGGGCCTTGGAACCGTCCCGTCGCTGTTCGTCTACGGGACGCTGTTCCAGTCACTCAGCGTCGAAACACGCGTCCGACTCCACCGTGTACTGGGGATCGCGTTCATCGTCCTCGGCTACATCCCGCTCCAGCACGGTCTGATGACCGTCGGGATCGAACTTCCGCACGTTCCGCTCCCCCACTACGATCCCTTCTAGCCGCCGACCGGCACGAGCGGGCGAGCTCCTCTCGACGCCGTCCGTTCAGACGAGTGACTGGAGACGGACCGGGAGGGTCCGTCGAAAACCGTGCTGCAATTCGTCAGTGCACTAATTTGTGTGGCCCGCCAAACACCCGCCATGGCCGACAGTGGCGACGAACCGGGGTGGATCTCCGATCGCACCGCGATGACTGCGATCGCGATCGTCAGTGCAATCCTCGGCCTGTTCGTCGTGTTGCCCTACCTGCAGTACGTCCTCCTCGGCGTCGTCCTCGCGTACGTTCTCATGCCCGCCCAGCGCCGCCTCGAGCGTTACGTGGGCTCGATGATGGCTGCCGGGGTCCTCGTCGTGGTCGCGGTCTCGATGATCCTCCTGCCGCTGGCGTACGTGCTCGCGATCGCGTTACGCGAGGCACTCGAGGTGCTGACTGCCCTCCAGGAGGGGTCACTCGACGTCCGGACGTTCGAAGATCGCTTCGAGGACACCGGCTACGAGGTCGACCTCGTCGAGATGTATCAGACTTACGAGGGACCGATCACCTCCGGATTACAGGGGATCGCGACGAGCGCGATCGAAATCGTGAGCGGGCTCCCGATCATCGCCATCGGGCTCACCGTCACGCTGTTCGTCCTCTTCGCGCTGTTGCGAGACGGCGACGCCCTCGTCGCCTGGTTCGGCCACGTCCTGCCGATCGCAGACGACCTCCAGGAGGAACTGTTCGCCGAACTCGATCGACTGATGTGGGCATCGGTCGTCGGAAACGTCGCCGTCGCGGCGATCCAGGCGATCGCTCTCGGGGTCGGTCTCGCGATCCTCGACGTTCCGACGGTCGTCTTCCTCACGGTCGCAACGTTCGTCCTCGCGCTGTTGCCGCTGGTCGGCGCGTTCGGCGTCTGGATCCCGGTGACCGTCTACCTGCTCGCGATCGGTCGACCGGTCGCGGCGCTGTTGCTCGTCCTGTACGGATCGCTCGTCAGCGCCTCCGACACCTACCTCAGACCGGCCCTGATCGGCCGCACGACGGCGTTCAACGCCGCGATCGTCGTCGTCGGAATCTTCGGCGGGATCGTCGTCTTCGGCGCGATCGGCCTGTTCATCGGGCCGGTCGTCCTCGGCGGCGCCAAGGTAACCCTCGACGTCTTCGCTCGAGAACGGGCGCGATCCGAGGACGGCGACCGGCGGACGATCACGCCAGCGAGAGAGCCCGCCGTCGACACCGACCCGGAGACGGGCATCCGCTCGGGAGTCGGCGCAAATGGTGTCCGGGCGACCCGGGACGTTGGCTGGTCGCTTTCGGACCTGCGGGCTCGACGAGGCGGACTCCGGCCGAGAATCGAGAGAGAGGCGGATCCGGAATCCGGTGACCAACCGGAAGGAGACCCGGACTCACAGCGTGACAGCGACGCGCCCGAATCGGACGACGGGACTGACGACGCTCGCTGATCTGACTGTACTTCCGGTGATCCCCGGTTGCCCCGCTCCACCACTCGTCCGGGAGACCGGATGCGTTAATTATCCCACGCCAGTAACCATTGATATCGTGGCACTGATCGACGCTTGCGGTGGACGCGGGTGGGAAGCGACCGAACGTGCCGTCGACGAGACGGCACCCGCTCGATCGACCGACTAACCATGCAGGGTACACAATCGACGGGGAGCCCCTTCGCCCCCCACACGGCAGCACAACGGGACGCGATGCTCGAGGCGGTCGGTGTCGAAACCGTAGAAGACCTCTTCGACATCCCCGAACCGGTACGGTTCGACGACGAGTTCGGAATCGACGCTCGAACGGAACGAGAGACGCGGCGACTGGTCCGTTCGATTCTCGAGCGAAACGACGACCTGACCGAACTACTCGGGCGCGGTCACTACGGCTACTACGTGCCGTCGCTGGTCGACCACCTCGCGGATCGCTCGGAGTTTCTCACCTCCTACACGCAGTACCAGCCGGAGGTCTCACAGGGCTTCCTGCAGGCGCTGTTCGAGTACCAGTCGCTGCTGGTCGAGTTGACCGGCCTCGAGGTTGCGAACTGCTCGATGTACGACGCGGCGACCGCCCTCGGCGAAGCCGCGACGCTCGCCGATCGCGTTCGAAGCGTCGACGGGCATCGCGTCCTCGTCCCCGACCTGCTCCGGGACGGTCGGTCGAGTACGCTCGAGAACTACGTCGCCGGAACCGACCTCGTCGTCGAGGCCTACCCAAGCGACGACGGCACCGTCGACTGGGAGGCGCTCGCGGAACTGGTCGACGACGAAACCGTGATGATCTACGCGGAGAACCCGACCGTCCGGGGAACGATCGAGGAGCGTCTCCCGGACATCGGCGACCTCGCGGCCGACGTCGGGGCCCTGTTCGTCCTCGGCTCTGACCCGGTCGCGCTCTCGGTGCTCGAGCGACCGGCAGACGTGGGTGCCGACGTCGTCGTCGGCGACGCGAGCGTCCTCGGTCTTGGAACGAGCTACGGGATGGGCCTCGGACTGTTCGCCACCCGCGAGGAGCACCTCCGGCAGGTCCCCGGGCGACTCGTGGGCGTGAGCGAGGACGCGACCGATCGGCGGGCCTACACCCTCACGCTCCAGACCCGCGAACAGCACATCCGGCGGGAACGCGCGACGAGCAACATCTGCACGAATCAGGCGTGGGTCGCCCTCCGGACCGCGATGCACGCGGCGATGCTCGGGCCGTCGGGACTGGTCGAGCTCGCCAATCGCGGCGTCACCCGCGCGACCGACCTCGCGGGCCGTCTCGACGACCTCCCCGGTGTGACCGCGCCGGTTCACGACCGCCACCACCTCCGGGAGTTCGTCGCCCGTCTCGAACGCCCCGCCGGTGCAGTCGCCCGTGACCTCGAGGCCAGCGGCTTCGCGGTCCACGTCGTCGGCGATCACGAGATACAGGTCTGTACGGCAGGCACGACCGACGACGAACTCGACGCGTTCGTCGCGTCACTCGAGGAGGTGGGTCGATGAGCGACGACCCCACCCCCGCAGACGACACTCGAGCCGACGGCGAGGACGCACGCGTCCGCTACGACCAGGCCCGCTACGTCGAGGACGGTCAGTACGAACCCCTGCTCTCGGAGAAGGACCTGACGCGGGTCGAGGTCGGCGAGGAGTCTCCGCTCCCGGACGACCTCACGCGAGAGGACCTCGAGTTGCCCGAACTCTCGGAACCCGAACTCGCCCGTCACTACACGCGCCTCTCCCAGATGACCTACGGGATCGACAGCGGCCCCTACCCGCTGGGCTCGTGTACGATGAAGTACAACCCGAAGTTCACCGAGGACGTCGCTGCCCTCCCGACGGCTGCGGTCCACCCCGACCGCTCCCCCGGGACCATCCAGGGCACCCTCGAACTCCTGTACCGGCTGCAGGACTACCTCGGCCGAATCGGCGGGATGGACGCCGTGACACTCCAGCCACCGGCGGGTGCAGCCGGCGAGTTCGTCGGGATTCGCGTCGCTGCGGCCTACCACGAACACAACGGCGAGGCTCACCGCGACGAGGTCATCATCCCCGAGAGCGCCCACGGGACGAACTTCGCGACCGCCGCCCTCGGGGGGTACGACGTCGTCTCGCTCCCGAGCGACGAGGACGGACGAGTCGACCTCGAGGCCCTCGAGGCGGCCCTCTCGGAGAACACGGCGGCGCTGATGCTGACGAACCCGAACACGCTCGGACTGTTCGAGCGCGACATCGAAGAGATCGCCGAGCTGGTCCACGACGTCGGCGGCTTGCTCTACTACGACGGAGCGAACCTGAACGCGCTGCTCGGCCGTGCACGTCCGGGTGACATGGGCTTCGACGTGATGCACTACAACGTGCACAAGACGTTTGCGACGCCTCACGGCGGCGGCGGTCCCGGCGCCGGTCCGGTCGGCGTCGTCGAAGAACTCGCGCCGTTCCTCCCGGCACCTCGCGTGCGAGAGGTCGGGGGGAGCGACGATGCGGACGGTGAACGCGGTGAGCCGACCTACGAACTGTTCGACCCCGACCACACCATCGGCAAGGTCCACGGCTACCAGGGTAACTGGCTCGTGCTCGTCAAGACTTTCGCTTACATCGCCCGTCTCGGCGACGTCGGACTGGCCGACGCCAGCGCCATGGCCGTCCTCAACGCAAACTACCTCGCGAGCCAGATCGACTACGAGATCCCTTACGGCCCCTTCCACCACGAGTTCGTCGCCAGCGCGGGCGAGCAGGACGCCGCCGAGGTCGCGAAACGGATGCTCGACTACGGCGTCCATCCGCCGACGACCAAGTGGCCCGAAATCGTCCCCGAGGCCCTGATGACCGAGCCCACCGAAGTCGAGAGCAAGGCCACCCTCGATCGGCTCGCCGCAGCCTTCGACGCCGTCGCAACGGAGGACGCCGACACGCTCGAGGCAGCCCCCGGTCGAACTACTGCCCGACGGATCGACCAGACCAGCGCCGCACGGAACCCGCGACTCTCCTGGCAGGCACTCGAGGACGACTAATTTCGCTTCGACGGTGCCGATGGGTCTTTGCCCCCGAGGCACACACGTGTGACCGATGGGCAGCGAGGGTGACGACTCTGATCGTCCCGATCACCCGGATCGGCGTGGGTACGGCGAGGGATGGGACGAACTTCGCCAGGCGACACTGCGCCGAGACGGCTACGCCTGCACGCGTTGCGGGGCCGACGACCGGACGCTGCAGGCCCACCACGTGATTCCCCGTGGCGCTGGCGGTCCCGACGCCCTCGAGAACCTGCTAACCCTCTGTCGACCCTGCCATGGCGTGATCCATCAGTCCAACTCCTCGTTCGACGACGTCCGTGACGAGGCGCCGCTGTTTCCGAAGCCCGACGCTCCTGACCCCGTCGCCCGGTTGCGCGAACCGATCGATCAGTGTTGCAGCCGCTGTGGCGTCGAACGAACGGACTCCGGTGACCTCGTCGCCTGGATCGATCCACCCTCGGGACCCGACGAGCCCGACTCCGGGCACTTCACACTCTGTAAGTCCTGTGCCGGCTTCCTCGCCGAATCGGACGCTCGCTGTGAGTACGAGGACCTCACTGGAATGGGTCGGCTACAGATCCACGAACTCTCGACGCGGCGACTCGACGCCCGTGTTCGACCGAGCCTCTTCGCCCCTCCGCAGGTGGCGGTCCGGCGCGAACCACGGACACTGCGAGAACGGGTACTCTTCGATACGCCGCTACGATTCGTCTTCACAGGGCCAGTTCGGTGGCTCGTCGCCGGCACGACGCTGTACGTTCTCGCGACACTGTTGTTCACCTCGCTGTGAACGCCGAGCGTCGCACGACTCACGCCGTCAACACCTTGAGAAAGAACGGCACCATCGTGAACAGCCCGACGAGCGCGAGCCACCACGGGAAGAACAACAGCAAGAAGAGCACGAAGCCGATTCCGACGACGGAGACCAGCAGCTACTGTCCGAAACTGACTCTCATCTCGAGCGAACGTTCAGACTGAGTCGGATAAATTCGATGTGGATCGGGGCGATCCAATCGACTCGAGCCGCCGGCTGGAGACCAGCCACTGGCCGACGTCACCCGAACTTGCCGGTGATGTAGTCTTCGACGCGCTGGCTCTGTGGATTCTCGAAGATTTTCTCCGTGTCGTCGAACTCCACGAGGTGGCCGCCGGTGAGGAAGACGGCCGTCCTGTCGGAGATGCGCGCGGCCTGTTGCATGTTGTGGGTGACGATCACGACCGTGTACTCCTCGGCGAGTTCCTCGACCAGATCCTCGATCTTCGAGGTCGCGACGGGGTCGAGCGCGCTCGCAGGCTCGTCCATCAGGATCACTTCCGGATCGGTAGCGATCGCACGGGCGATACAGAGACGCTGTTGCTGGCCGCCGGAGAGGTCGAGGCCGCTCTCGTCGAGTTTCCCCTCGACCTCGTCGAGCAGGGCCGCCCGCTCGAGTGCGGTCGTGACTTTCCCCTCGACGTCGCCGTCGTCTTTGCCCTGGACGCGCAGGCCGTAGGCGACGTTGTCGAAGATGCTCTTGGGGAACGGGTTGGGTTTCTGGAAGACCATGCCGATCTTCCGGCGAAGCGCGACGGGGTCGACGTCCTCGTCGTAGACGTTCTTGCCGTGAAAGTAGAGATCGCCGTCGACGCGAGCGACGTCGATGAGGTCGTTCATCCGGTTGATCGACCGCAGGAACGTCGATTTCCCACAGCCCGAGGGACCGATGAGCGCGGTTACCTGCTTTTCCGGGATGTCCATGGTGATGCCGTGGAGCGCCTGCGTATCGCCGTAGTAGACGTCGAGGTCGCGCGCTTCGATGATCGCGTCGTCGACCCGGGGCGTCCCCAGCGGCCTGTCGGCGGCGGTCGTGTCGACGTCGCTCGAGCGCTGAGCGGTCCCCACCTCCGTCTGTTCCGATTCCGTCGCCGCCTCAGACTCGGGGTTCATACCAGTTGTCTCGGCATTGAGCCTGAGAAAGTTACCAGTTGCGAAACGGCCGTCACCGGAAACGACCGAGGCGAGCGTTGCTTTCAACGCGTTCTGTCGGTCGTTCGCCTCGTTACTCATCATCGACTACGAAACAGCCACGACCTAAATATCGTACTATGTCTCCTATATAGAGCTATAGTGACGACGATCGTGACGGTACGGGTCGCCGTCGAGGGAGACGTCGCAAAGGGAGATTGGCATCGAGCGGCAGGTGCGGGAAAACTGTCGTGAGGTGTCGATTCGAACGATACCGGCGCGGTTCAGGCGCGCCGATCGTACTTGTTCCGGATGTAGATCGCTGTCGCGTTCATCAGCAAGAGGACGCTGAGCAGAACGATGATCCCCGCGGCGGCGACGTGCTGGAAGTTCGGTTCGGGTGCCTTCGCCCACTCGAAGATCTGCATCGGCATCGCGGCGAACGAGGTCGTCGGATCGGTGAGTGTCGGCGGGCCGAACATCGACGTCGCCGCCCCGACCATGATGATCGGTGCCGTCTCGCCGATCGCCCGCGACAGGGAGAGGATGATCCCCGTCATGATTCCCGGAATCGCCTCGGGAAGGACGACGCTGCGGATCGTCTGCCACTTCGTCGCACCGGCACCGTAGGACGCGTTCCGCATCGAATCCGGAACCGCTCGCAACGCCTCCTGAGTCTGGACGATGACGATGGGCAGGATCAGCAGCGTCAGCGTCAACGCACCGGCGATGAGACTCGAGCCTGCGCCCATCGCCCGGACGAACAGTGCCAGCCCGAGCAGCCCGTAGACGATTGAGGGAACGCCCGCGAGGTTGGCGATGTTCGCCTCGATCAGCTGGGTCAGGCGGGTGTCGGCGGCGTACTCCTCGAGGTAGATCGCCGCGCCGACCCCGAGCACGAGCGTGAAGATCGCGGTGAGGAAGATCAGGTAGATCGACCCGACGAGCGCGGGGTAGATGCCGCCGGGGCCGGTCGGCAGGTCGCCGTAGTTTCCGGGATTGTAGTGTTCGACGAGCATCGACGGCGGGTGCGTCAGGAACTCCCAGGTGAGCCAGCCCCAGGCCTCGCTGACGACGTCGTACAGCAGCGCGAGCAAGGCGACGATCCCGACGAGTGCAGCCGCGAGACAGAGGCCGAGGAAGATGCGGCCGTACAGCTGCATTCGCTCGATCGAGGCGTCCTCGAGGTCGAAGCCGTCAGATTCGGTGCCCGTGCTCATTCGTACTCCTCCCGGTAGCGTGACCGGACCCACATGCTTCCAATGTTCATCGTGAACGTCATCAGGAACAGTGTCAGCCCGAGCGCGAACAGGCTCATGTAGCCGATCGACCCGACCGACGCGTCACCCGTCCCGATTTCGACCATGTACGCGGTCATCGTCTGCATCTCCGCGAACGGGCTGGCGGTGATCTGGGGCAACATGCCGACGGCCAGTGTGACGGCCATCGTCTCACCGATCGCTCTCGAGATCGCGAGGATGTACGCCGCGAGAATCCCCGACAGCGAGGCGGGTAAGACGACCTGAGTCGACACTTCGAACTTCGTCGCCCCCAGTCCGTAGGCCGCGTTTCGGAGCGAGTCCGGCACCGAACTCATCGCGTCTTCCGAGATCGACGAGACCATCGGGATGATCATGATCCCGACGACGATGATCCCCGAGAGCGCGTTGAACACGCCCACGCCCGGGTAAACGAGCTGGATGATCGGCGTGATAAACGAGAGCGCGAAGAACCCGTAGACGATGGTCGGGATCCCCGCGAGCACCTCGAGCGTCGGTTTCAGTACGTTTCGGACGCGTTCGTCGGCGTACTCCGAGAGGTAGATCGCCGTCAGGGTGCCGACCGGAATCGCGATCAACGCCGACCCGACGGTGATCACCAGCGTTCCCCAGACCAGCGGCAACACGCCGAAGCTCGGGTCGGCCGCGTCTCGTGGGTTCCATTCGGTTCCCGTAAGGTACTCCACGACCGAGACGTGCGAGAAGAAGTCGACCGCCCCGTCGACGAGGACGAGGATGATCGCCAGCGTCGTCAGGACGGTGACGAGCGCACAGGAGAAGAAGATCCACTTCGCGGCTCTGTCGACGATCGAGCCGACGTTGTTTTGCTCTCTCCGCAGGTCGATCGGTTCCGAGCTCATTCGTAGGCCTCGTATTTTTCGTCGAGTTTCGCGTGCTGTTCGTCGATCGTCTCGTCGGGGATCTCGAAAAAGCCTGTATCGAGAGCAGCCTGTTGAACGTTATCGAGGTAAAACCGGAGGAAACGTCGGACCGGCTCCCGCTCGATGGCGGCCTCCCGGACGTAGAGAAACATTGGTCTCGAGAGCGGGCTGTACGTTCCCTCCCGAATCGTGTCCGCGTCGGGGAACACCGGGCCGTCGGCGTCGGTATCCGTGTCCTCGACGCCGATCAGGTCGAGGCCCTCCTGGTTCTCCTCGTAATATCCCATGCCGCCGAAGCCGACCGCGTACCGGTCGCCGCGAACGCCGCGAATGATCGCGTTCGTGTCGGGCGTGCCGCTGTAATCGGCGCGAATGTTTCCGACGTTGCCGGTGATCGTTTCGGTGAAGTAGTCGAACGTCCCAGAGGCCGTGTCGCGACCGTACAGCGAGATCTCCTCGTCGGGCCAGTCGTCGTCCAGATCCTGCCAGGTCTCGACGTCCGAGCCACGCTGCCACAGCTCGCGCAGCTGGTCGGTCGTCAGGGACTCCACACGATCGTTGTCCTCGTGTTTCATGATCGCGATGCCGTCCATCACGACGTCGAGCCTGAACCAGTCGACGCCGGTCTCGTCACAGAGGTCTCGCTCGTCGTCGGCGATCTCGCGGCTCGCGTTCTGCAGGTCGGTTTCGCCGCGACAAAATTGCTGAAAGCCGGCCCCCGTCCCGGCCGGTCTGATGGGGATTTCGACCTGGTTGTTCTGCCACATGAACTGTTCGGCGACGAGGGCGGTCGTCGGCCGGAGCGTGTTCGAGCCGTCGACGACGATCTCGCCCTCGAGACCGCTGTCTTCGCCGTGGACGATACACCCCGCCAACCCGGCCATCGACGCCCCGGCAGCGCCGAGGAGAACGCGACGGCGCGTGTAGCCACCACGTCCCGGAATCGGCTCCGTTCCCATTGCCAGCAGCTACGGCTCGACCCGTCTAAATACCCTTCTATGATTTCTATATAGTGCTATGTTCGTTTCCAAGTACCACACCATGGGCGCGGCATTGACCTTCCTGTCCCAATCGTCGACTGGACACAGGATTCTCAACAGGTGGCAGACCGACTCGAACGTGAGATACATAGATGGGTGGTGATTTATAGTGTCGCCGTTCGAACGGCCCGTATGGAGACGCGGAAGGTCCAGGTGACCGGCGGATCTACGTATACGGTATCGCTGCCGAAGACGTGGGCGACCGAAAACGGCGTCGAGGCTGGGACGACCGTCGAGTTCTTCCCGGAAGGTGATTCGCTCCTGTTGACGCCCCGGTCGGAGTCGAGACGTCAGGAAGGAACGCTCGACGTCTCCGATCTCGAGGGCGAACGACTCACCCGGGCCGTGATGACGATGTACGTCAGCGGCTTCGACATCATTCGACTTCAGGCGACCCGGATCACGACCGAGCAACGGCGGGCGATCCGGGACGCCACCCAGAGTCTGGTCGGCGTCGAGATCCTGGAGGAGACCACCGACAGCGTCGTCATTCAGGACTTGCTCGACTCCTCGGAGCTCTCGATCGTCAACGCCGTCTCGCGGATGCGCCTGATCGCCATTTCGATGCTCGCAGACGCCGTCACCGCGCTGATCGAGAACGACGACGACGTCGCACTCGACGTGATCGAACGCGACGACGACGTCGACCGTCTCTGGCTCGTGGTCTCCCGGATCTTCCGGGCGACGCTTCGCTCGCCTCGCGCCGCAGAGGAACTGGGGGTCCCCCGCGAGGACTGTTTCGACTACCACTCGAGTGCGCGCCAGCTCGAGCGCGTCGCCGACCACGCCGCCAAGATCTCGAATCTCGCGCTGAAACTCGACGACATTCCAGCGGACGTCGCCGACGCCCTCGCCGACCTTCGCGCGGATGCCTCTGACGTCCTCGAGAAGGCGATGGACGCCCTCTACGCCGAAGATTCCGACGAAGCGAACCAGCTCGGACACGCCGCACGCGAGGCCGTCCTCGAGATCGACGAACACACGCGCACGATCGACGACATGCTCCGCGAGTTAGATCCGATCCAGGCCCAGTCGCTCGGGTTGATCGTCGACTCGCTCTCACGGAGCGCCGACTACGGCGGGAACATCGCGGAGACGGCCCTCCAGAAGGCGGCCCCACGGCCCTGATCGGGTAGCGAGGGGTGGTCGTCCGAGCGCCGAACGGAGCGGGCGGAGATTCGCCCGAGAACGTTCGTTTCAAGTGGTTCAATCCAGTATCGGTGGCTAACGAATGAGTGAGGATTTCTACGAGATCCTCGGCGTGAGCCGGGACGCCTCAGCCGAGGAGATCAAGCAGGCATACCGGTCGAAGGCGACGGAGTACCATCCGGACGTCAGCGACGACCCGGACGCCGAGGAGAAGTTCAAGAAGATCCAGAAGGCAAAACAGGTCCTCACCGACGACGATAAGCGCGAGGCCTACGACCGGATGGGTCACGAGCGCTACGAGCAGGCCGAGAAACACGGTTTCGACGCTGGCGAGGGCGGCGGCATGGGCGGGGACCCGTTCGGCGGCATGGGCGGCATGGGCGGCGGTGGGGGCCTCGGCGACCTCTTCGAACAGGTTTTCGGCGGTGGCGGCGGCCGCGGTCGCCGTCGTCCACGCAAGGGCCGTGATCTTCGCACCGAACTCGAGATCGACCTCGAGGAAGCCTTCGAGGGTGCGGAAAAACAGTTCACGCTCGAGCGTCCCGAGGCCTGTGACGCCTGTGACGGCGACGGCCATCCGCCCGACGCCGACGCCCGGACCTGCCCCGAGTGTCAGGGTCGCGGGCAGGTCACACAGGTCCAGCAGACGCCGCTCGGGCGAGTCCAGCAGACGACTGCGTGTCGACGCTGTGGCGGCGAAGGTACCCTCTACAGCGAGACCTGCAGCGAGTGTCACGGCGAGGGGTACGTCCGCAACGAAGCTACCCTGACGATCGACGTCCCGCCGGGAATCGACGACGGCCAGACCCTCCGGATGGAAGGCGAGGGAGCACCAAGTCCCGAGGGCGGTCCCCACGGTGACCTCCTGATCGACGTCAGGGTCCGCGAACACGGCGAGTTCGAACGCGAAGGCGACGACCTCCGATACCACTTACCGATCTCGTTCCCGCAGGCAGTCTTCGGCGACACCGTCTCGGTTCCCACCCTCGACGGGACCGTCGAGTTCGACGTCCCGAAGGCCACCCAGAGCGGCGAGACGTTCCGCCTCGAGGGCAAGGGAATGCCCCGCCTGCGCGGTCGCGGTCAGGGTGACCTCTACGTGCAGGTGCAGGTCGTTACCCCCAAGCAGCTAAACGAGGAACAACGCGAGGCACTCGAGGCGTTCGCCGAGGCGGGCGGCGACGAAATCGACGTCAGCGAGGGCTTCTTCGAGAAGATCAAACGGGCGTTTTAGGGCGTCTGCGCGACGCCACTCGAGTCGACGACTGGTACACCACGGAAAGTCGCGGCGACGTGCACCGACTGTGGACGCTCGTACGCGAGCACGCAACGAGCCGATGGTGAAGTCCGTCCGATCGGGCAGCCCTCGGGATGTCGGTGCGGAAGCGCCACGTTCGAGGTGTTCTGCGACGAGTGACGGTCTGGTCTGTCGCTCGAGGAAAGCCCGATTCCTCCGGGATGAACCGACGAGATCATCCTCTGCGTTCTGATTCCGCTGTCGTGGTGGCAACCTCCTGCAGGCCGACTCGAGTCGGCGGCCTTTTTTCGTCTCCCGCCCGAGTACCGGGTATGACTGCGACAACGGTGGACGAGTTGCTGACCGGCGACCTCGAGCCCGATCGAACGGCGCTCGTCGACGCCACCGGGCGGGCGTTCGATCACCACTGGCTCTGCAGTACGGCCTGGCAATCGGGGAACTTCCTGCGCCACCTCGGCGTTCGAAACGGGGTAACGGTCGGAATCGTGGGGGAGGGTCCGTTCGCGCTACTCGCACATCTCGGGAGTACGTTGCTCGAGGCGACCACGCGGTTCGACCCGCCGTCTGATCTCGGTGAGGTCGAGAACGTTCGTGCGTTCGTCGCGCCGGTCCCGGTCGTCGAGTCCGGCGCGTACGAGCTGCCGCGAGGAACCCAGCGCGTGGGGTACGGCGCGAAACCCGAGGAAGCGGGCGTCCACCACTTCGACGCCGGCGTCTGGACCGAGAACCCGGCGTTTCCGCCGCTCGAGGTCGACCCCGACACGGCGTACCTGACCGACGGTGATCGGACGCTCACCCACGGAGAGGCACTCGAGGCGGCCCGATCGGTCGTCGACGACTACGGGATCGAAGCTGGCGACCGCGTCGTCGTCCGTGACTCACTCGCCGCACCGGGAGCGGTCGTCGCTGGCGTGCTCGTCCCACTGCTCGTCGACGGGGTGATCGTGCTAACGGGTGACGACGAGGTGCCCGACGAACACGGTGCGTTCGCCGTCGCGACGGCGTCGGCACCGGAACCGACGCGGATCGATCCCCGGACCCTCGAGTACTGAGACGGATTGCTGTGCCTGATTGCCGCCGCTGACCGGGACCGTCGCTTACAAATCACCGCTCCTCGTATCATCGGTCGTGAAACTCGAGTGTTGCTTCTACGGGCCGTTCCGGGACGCCATCGGCGAGAAGTCGCTCGTCCGCGAGACCGACTGCGAGACCGTCGGCGACCTGCTCGCGGAACTCGAGGAAGCGTACCCCGCTCTCGAGGGCGAGATCCTCGCGGACGATGGCTCGGAACTCGCAGGTGACACGGTCGTCTCGAGGAACGGGCGACACGTCGTCCACCTCGACGGACTGGCGACCGACCTCGAGGACGGCGACGTGATCCGGCTGGTGCCGTCGGTCTACGGCGGATGACTCGCCCCTGCCAGCGTCGAGCCAGCGCACGGTGTCTGGCCTCGAGCGGCTGTGGGCGGACGCTGAATCGAACCGACCGGGCGATCGCCCGGTTCACGATGCTCGGGAACGCACCGTTTTCCGTCTACGAACTCACGATCCCGCTGTTCGTGGTGATCTGGCTCGACGCGTTCGACGTGTCCGCGGCCGTGCTGGGAACGGTCGTCGCGGTCGACTACGCACTGATCGGCGTCGGCGCTCTCGAGCGAGGCTCTCGCCGACCGGATCGGTTCGAAACGCCTCGTCGACGCCTCGATGGCGGGAATGGGCGGCGGGTTCGCGCTCGTCCTCTGGGGGCCACAGCGAGCCTGTCTCACTCCGCCGGCCTCTCGTTGATCACTCCCGGCTCTCACTCACAGTGAACCGTCCTGCCTACCACGGCGTCGCGGGCAACGTCGGGACCGCCTTCGGTCCACTCGTCGCCGCGATCGAGTTGCTCGTCCTCGAGTGGCGACTCCGCCGCGGAGGCGTCGATCGCCGGGGTTGCGATCACGTACGGCGGGACCGCACTGCTCTTGGTCGTTCTGGCAGCGTTCCCGGCCATCGGCCTCCTGCTCCGCTGGTATCTCGTCGTGAGCACGTCGGGTCCGTGATCGTGATCCGGTCCCGGACGACCAACCGTCAGTCGTCCGCGACTGCCGGCTCGGCCGACAGCTCCGAAACGACGCCCTCGTCCGTCCAGCCGCGAGCCGCGTAGTACTCGTCGATCGCTTCCTCGAGGTCCGGCAACTCGTAGGGCACCTGATCGTCCTCGCGGTCGAAGCCGCGCTGGTTGTTGAAGTGACGCTCGAGTTCGACGGCCTTCGCCCCGACCTCGAGCAGCTCCTCGTAGTCGGCGTCGAACAGCACTTCCATCCGTTCGGGCGTGACGTAGTCGCGGCCGAAGACACAGATGATGCCGGTGTCGAGGAAGGCGGCGGCGTTCTCGGCTTCCACGAGTCGGTCGGCCTTGCCGAGGGTTCCTTCCGGGTTCAACTCGCCGCTGTACTCGAGCCGAAGCATGCTGGCGTAGAGGTGGTCAGCCCCCCGGTTTGCCACGGCGTAGGAGAGTCCCTGTCCGTGGAGGACGCGCCCGTCGTGGGCGGCAAACTCGAGACCTTTGACGGTCAGGTTCTCGACGCCGAGTTCGTCGTGACAGCGGTCGACCCCTTCCGCGAGCAGGTCGCCGACGCCCTCTCTGTGTGCGATTTTCTCGGTGACTTCCTGAGCCAGTTCGGCGTTGCCGAACTCGTCTTCGCTGGCGAGGTAAGCCGCGACGGTTACCCCCGCGGAAATGGTGTCCATCCCGAGGGTATCACAGAGTTCGTTGCCCCGCATGACGTCCACGAGGTCGCCGACGCCCTGCATCGATCCGAAGGCGTAGATAGTCTCGAACTCCGGCCCCTCCGTCTCGACGCCCGTCTCCTCGTCCCGCGTTGGAAGCTTACAGGCGTACGCACAGGCCGAGCAGGCTCCCTTCTTGTACTTCTTCTCGGCGACGGCCTGCCCGCCGATGTCCTCGGCGTGTTCGAACTCGTAGTCCTCGAAGTAGCGCGTCGGAAGCGAGAACGAGTCGTTGATGAACTCCGTCCCGCCGGCAGTTCCCTGCGACCGCATCCGGTCGTCCGAGGTGGCTGCCTCCCGGTGGACCTCTGACTCCGGCGGGTTCGGAATCTCGAGGGGCGGTTCCTGGTCGCCGTCGAACGTGATGCACTTGACGTTCTTCGCACCGAGGATCGCTCCTAGCCCCCCGCGGCCGAACGCCCGCGAGTCGAAGGTCATTACCGAGGCAAAGCGCACGAGGTTCTCGCCGGCCGGCCCGATAGCGACGCAGTTGTCGGGACCGAGACCGTGGGTGTCTGCCATGTACTCGGAGGTCTTCGGGACGGTCGCTCCCTCGAGTTCTGGAACTTCCTCGAACTCGATGCCAGAATCGGTGACGTGGATCGCGAGCAGGTCGTCGCTCTCGCCGACCAGCTCGAGGACGCTGATGCCGGTGGCGACGAAGTTTCGCGAGAGATATCCCCCCGCGTTCGCGGAGGCCAGTCCGTCGGTCAGTGGCGAGAGGCCGGTCAGGTTCATTCGACCTGTAAAGGACATCTGTGACTGCTGGAGCGGCCCCGTCGAGAGGTACGCACGGTTCTCGGGACCGAACGGGTCGGCGTCGAACGGAATCCGGTCGTGAGCCAGTGCCGTGGCGAGCGCTCGCCCCCCGACGTAGGTCTCGAGGGACTCGTCGATTTCCGTCTCGGTGGCCGTTCGGTCACCGACGTCGACGGTGAGCATCGGCCCGGTCGCGTGTAGCATGTTCACACGGTATCAGGTGAACCATCTTAGTTGTACGTTTGTTCCGGTCGAGGTCACAGTAGAGGCCGCGACGGACCGAACCGGTGAGGCCAGCCACCATCGCCGTCATCGCGGCATCTGCCGGCGGCCGCTTTTTGCCTCGAGCGGCGGTAGCTACCGTATGAACGACGACCGATGGGGCCACCTTCGAACGCAGTGCGAGGCACTCGAGCCCGGTTCGGTACTCCTCACGCCGGTGTCGGACCGACGGTTCGACGTGCGCCGAACCGACGCGGACCTAATCGTCGTCTCCTTCGCCGACAGCGGCGAGGAACGGCCCCTCTGGCGCGAGCAGTTCTCCGTGCTGGTCGACCAGCTAGAGACCGATCGGATCGACCTCGACGCGCTACAACCGGGCGTCGAACCGTACGCTGTGATCCTCTCGCTGGCCGACGAGTTCGCCGTCCGGGCCGACGCACTCGTATACGAGCCTGATTCCGACGTCGACGCAGACGAAGGCGAGGACAACCCGTTTGTCGTCCCCGCCAGTGAAGCACGCACGCAGGTCGAACGCATTCACGACGACGCGCTGTTGCTCGCCGCGCTCGTCGAACGCCTCGATCTCGTCGACGAGGCCGACCTCTCGAGGCTCGACACTGACGTACTGACCGACTGCTACGTCCTGTCCTCGGACGTCCAGCGTGGTGCCGACCGCCTGCGGAAAGCCGCACGAGAGCCGATCCTCGAGCGACTCGGTCCCGATCAGACGCTCCACGGTCGGTACGGAACCGTCCGTCGAACGACCAGAACGCGCCGACGACCGAAGGACGACGAGACGGTATTCGCGGCTCTCGACGACCACGGCGTCCCCCGCGAGTGGGTCACCGGCGTCGATCCCTCGAAACTCGACGTCGTCGTCGAGGCGACCGATCTCGAAGAAACAGACGTCTTCGACGTCGAAGAGACCGTCTACGCCCAGAAGACGGGCATCGACGAAGACGAGAAGTACTCCCGGCTACAGGGGATCGCCGACCGAATCGAGTCGCTCGAGGGGCCCGAGGGCGAGGCACTGCGGGACGAACTCGAGACCATCGAGAACCGACTCGAGGACGCGCTGTCTGCCGACTGACTGCTCCGGACTCGAGTCGACGTGGGCAGTCGACGGTATCCTGTGCCCACAAATTCTTTTGCCCGCAGGTTCCGTACGCGCAGGTATGTACGTACGGGACGCGAAAAACAGGGAGGAGGTCTGGCTGCTCGACAACATCGAGGCACTGGGTCTCGACGCGACGGCGTTTCGATCTCGCGATTACGTGGTCGCCGTCGACGAGGAATCCGGCGAGAAGGCCGGCTTCGGTCGGATTCGCGTCCACCGGACCGACGACGACGAAGACGTCCTCGAACTCACGAGCATCGGCGTCGTCGAGGAGTGGCGCGGCCAGGGCGTCGGCGCACACGTCGTCGAACGCCTCCTCGAGTACGCGGGCGACGAGGGGTTCGAAACGGTCTACACGCTGACCGGCTCGGGGAGCTACCTCGCCCAGTTTGGCTTCCGCCGGATCGACGAATCCGACCTCCCGCCGACGCTGCAGGGACGCCTCGAGGAGAAACGCGATGGCGTCGATCCCGAGGCCGTCCCGTACGCGATCGACGTCGACCGGTTCCGGATGCCCGAACGCCTCCGTGAGTCGTTCAAACGCGCTTCGGACCACGACGAGGGTCACGAAGACGAGGAGACGGCGGAGGACTTCGGGATCGACCCCGATTCGGCGACGTACAAGTACGATACGGGCCGGTAACTGACACAGACGGGTCGGGATCGCATCGCGACCGACCCCGATCGCCCGTCGAGTCTCGCCGCTTCTCGTCTCGTGCTTTTCCGGGCGATCGATCGTACCCATCGGACGAATCATCAAGGTTCAAGCCGGGGCGTCTCGTCGGTATTCCTAATGTTCGATCCCGACGAACTCGAGGAGATTCGTGCCGGTCGCGAGGAGTGGCACGAGGAATCGGTCGAGCCCGTCGTCGACCGCTTCGGCGAGCGAAAGGAGACGTTCACGACGGACACCGGGGGACAGGAGGTCGACCGACTCTACACGCCAGCGGACGTGGCCGACCTCGACTACGAGGAGGACCTGGGCTACCCGGGCGAGCCACCGTACACGCGCGGGGTCTACTCGACGGGCTACCGGGGACGGCTCTGGACGATGCGCCAGTACGCCGGCTTCTCGACGCCTGAGGATACGAACGAGCGGTTTCACTACCTGCTCGACCAGGGCCAGACGGGGCTCTCGATGGCGTTCGACCTGCCGACCCAGATGGGCTACGACTCCGATGCCTCGATGGCCGCCGGCGAGGTCGGGAAGGCTGGCGTCGCGATCGACTCACTCGCGGACATGGAGACCGTCTTCGATGGAATCCCACTCGACGAGGTTTCGACCTCGATGACGATCAACGCGCCCGCGTCCGTCCTGCTCGCACTCTACATCGCGGTGGGAGACCGTCAGGGCGTCGACCGTGAGCAACTCCGCGGGACGATCCAGAACGACCTGCTGAAAGAGTACGCCGCACGAAACACCTACATCTATCCGCCCGAGCCATCGATGCGGATCATCACGGACATCTTCGAATTCTGTGCCGAGGAGACGCCGAAATTCAACACCATCTCCATCTCGGGCTATCACATCCGCGAGGCAGGTGCGACCGCCGCTCAGGAGCTGGCGTTCACGCTCGGTAACGGCATCGAGTACGTCGAGGCAGCGATCGACGCCGGCCTCGACGTCGACGAGTTCGCCCCCCAGCTTTCCTTTTTCTTCAACGGACACAACAACATCTTCGAGGAGGTCGCGAAGTTCCGGGCCGCCCGCCGGATGTGGCACGACATCATGGACGAGCGCTTCGACGCCCAGAATCCCAAGTCCAAACAGCTCAAGTTCCACACCCAGACCGCGGGTTCGATGCTGACCGCCCAGCAGATCGAGAACAACGTGGTCCGGGTGGCCTACCAGGCGCTGGCGGCGGTGCTTGGCGGGACCCAGAGTCTCCATACCAACGGCAAAGACGAGGCGCTCGCGCTCCCGACCGAAGAATCCGTGCGAACTGCACTCCGAACCCAGCAGATTCTCGCCCACGAGTCGGGTGCAGCCGACACGATCGACCCACTCGCCGGCAGCTACTACGTCGAGAGCCTCACCGATCAGGTCGAACAGGAGGCCTACGAACTCCTCGAGGAGGTCGACGACCGCGGCGGCATGCTCGAGGCCATCGACCAGCAGTGGGTCCAGCGACAGATCCAGGATACCGCCTTCGAGCGACAGCGGGAGATCGAAGCAGGCGAGCGGATCATCGTCGGCGTCAACGAGTTCGAAGTCGAAGAAGAGACCGAGATCGACGTCGAAGAGATCACCAAAGAAGACGAACGCCGCAAGATCGCGGGTCTCGAGTCGACGCGGGAAGACCGCGACGACGAGGCCGTCGACGCGAAACTCGAGGCACTCCGCGAGGCCGCCCGGGGTGAGGACAACTTGCTGCCGTACATCATCGACGCGGTGAAAGCGTACGCGACCGTCGGTGAGATCTGTAACGTGATGCGTGACGAATTCGGCGAGTACCAGCCCGGTAGCGCGGTCTGAACGGAATACATCGAGTGGCGGCGACTGTTCAAGTACGATCGACAGCGTGGGTCTTCGCAGAACCCGCGTTTCCACCCGGGTTTTTTCTTTCGTTCGGTGTAGCGCCTCGAGTGTCGCTCAGTCTGTACAGAGTCGTCTGGTCCCTGTCGACGGCCGTAGCGATCGTCGGCGTCGTCGGCCTGGGTCTCGATATCGACCCCCTGGGTGGCGTGCTCGTAGCCGCTGGGGGAGGTATCCTCTCGGTTCTCGCGCTCGTTGCGGCGCTTCGCCACGCCAGAGCAACCACAGCCCAACGGTCTGGTGGCGTACTCCCCGTCGTGTTTGCGGCGGTCGGCTTACTCGCACTTTCGTTGACTGCCAGCGCGACGCTCTCTCCTCGCGTCCCGACGGACGTCCGCGTCGTCCTGTACGCGACCGCAGCCCAGCTGTTCTTGCTCGCCCTCGAAATTCGCCCCTCGAGCGCGTCGCGTGCCGTTCGGTGGTGTCTCCTTTTCGTGGGGCACGGTCTCGTCTTCGTTGGAAGCGCGCGAGTTCTCGGGTGGATCCCATCTGAACCCGGCCTCGCCGTGATCGTCTACATCGTCGGCTTCTCGATACTGGTAGTTCACCAGTTCTGGATGCAACAACTCGTCGACGTAGTGATTCCACCTCAACCGGGGACCGAAGCCCGGTACTGGGAGGGCGTCTTGCTCGTGGTCGTCATCGTTGCCATCGCCGCTGCCGTCGCGTCGAGTTTCACCGCTCGAGAGGGCATCCTGATTCCTGCCGACACCCTGGGTCGGTCGACGGCTGTCGTGGCCGGCGTTGCGTCGGTGATCGTCCTCGCGACGCTCGCCGCTCCAGGTCCACCGCCGACTGCCAGCGAGGTACTCACGAGTACCGGCGCGA
Source organism: Natrarchaeobaculum aegyptiacum (assembly GCF_002156705.1). Lineage (NCBI taxonomy): Archaea > Methanobacteriati > Methanobacteriota > Halobacteria > Halobacteriales > Natrialbaceae > Natrarchaeobaculum > Natrarchaeobaculum aegyptiacum. The sequence continues at coordinate 3,590,680 of NZ_CP019893.1, read as the reverse complement.
CCATCGTCGAACACGCTGTCGTGATCGTTCTCGCGTTGAACGCGCTGGTGCTCGCCGTCTTTCTGGTCGCACTAGGGCTCTTTCTGTGGGTGCTCGGCGGATATCTCGGAATTCTCGTACTTAGTGTGACGCTCGAGTATCTCCAGGTCCTGCACGCTCGCCGACGGGTTCGCGAGCCACCCCCGTCGATGCCCGAGGACCCGCCTGTCACCGTCGTAGTCGCGGCTGCCTTCGAAGGGCCAGTGCTCCCCGAAACCCTCGAGCACAACCTCGAGACACTTTCTGCTCTACCGTTCATCGTGGTCCCGGCAACGAAGTCCACGGACGATACCGTCGCCGTGGCTCGACGGTTCGAGACCGAGTATCCCGACCGGCTTCGCGTCATCGAGGGGACGACGGGATCGAAAGCCGGCGACCTCAATGCGGCCTGGGACCACGTGGAGACGCCGTATGCACTCATCGTCGACGCCGACGAGTTCGTCGACGACGAGTTCGTAGCTCGAGGACTGGCTCACCTTCGGGATCACCCCGACGTCGGCGTCGTTCAGGGTCGAAAAGCAGCGGCGCGCCCGGACGAGAGTCAGCTGTCGCGATTTGTCAGCCTCGAACGCCAGTACAGCACGTGGATCGACCACCCGTTCGTCGACGACGTCTTCGAGGCGGGGCACTTCGCCGGGTCGGCAGCGATCTTCCGTCGCGAAGTCTCGCCGTCGGTCGGCGGCTGGACCGAGGGCGTTCTCACCGAGGATATCGAACTGACGATCCGTCTCTACCTCGAGACCGACTGGGAGGTGGTGTACGATCAGCAGATGGTAGTGTGGGAGTCGTCGCCGAAAACGGTCTGGGACCTGGTCCGCCAGCGAATCCGCTGGTCGAGGGGCTGGGCACAGGTGACACGGCTCCACGTCGGCTCTATCTGGCGATCCTGGCGGGAACTCGGCTGGCGGCGAACGCTGGGACTGACGTGGGTGCTGTTTATCCCGGTGAGCTCACCGTTCGTGACTGTTTTCCCGATCTTCTTTCTGCTCTGGTTCATCGGGTTCGCGCCGCCGCTTCCGATTCTCCTCGCCATCGCACTTGCCGTGTTCTTGCTGCCGGCCCGGTCGATCGTGTACGGCTACGCAGCGGTCGCCGATCCGGAGATTCCTGCAACAGTGACGCCGACCCGGGTCGTGGAAACGATCGTTTACGCGAACCTGTGGATCGTCTTCGGATGGGTCGTGCAGCTTCATTCGCTGTATCTACAGGTCGCCGGTTCCCCCGGTGTCTGGGACGTCACGACGAAAACCGTCGCTGGAGTGGACGCGCCGCCGGAGCCACCACACGACCAGGATAGCGAGCGAGAGCGCGAATCGGCGTGATCGCTGCGGTCTCTGTACTACCGCCAATCGAACGGGCCGTCGATCGTCGTTTCCGGCTACTCGTGGCTTCCCTGCGAGCAACTCGAGTGTTAGAACGCTGTGATCGCACGCTCGGATGCCACTCGAAACGTAGTGCTGGCCTTCACCGACAGTAATCTTCGCTTACAGGGCCTGTCGCGGGCCAGCTCGAGGTCGACCCGCTGTTGTCTCCCCATTACAATTGGGCGATTCGGCGTCGCTACGGGTGAGCGAGCGGTCGACGGTCAGCGGCTGGACTGAGCCGGCTCGTTCGTCTGCCTATTCACCACAATGAGTCGACAGGAACACATCGTTCGCGGATTCAAAGCGACACTGGTCGCCCGCGCGGTCTACATGATCTCGAGTGCGCTGTTGATGTGGGTTCTGGCGAGCTATCTGCTCGATCCGGACGGTTACGGCGCGCTCTACTGGGCGATCGGTATCCTCGCGGTCGTCCAGTTGTTCGCAGACCTCGGACTCGGGAAGTCCGTCGCCCGGTACGTCTCGGAGTACCGCGAGACCGACGCCGGCCAGATTCCGTACCTTCTGCGGTCGACAATTGCAGTCAAGCTGATCGTCCTCGCGGTCGTCTGCTACGCACTCTTGCTCTTTCACGAACAGATTGCTATCTTGCTCGGCGATCCGAGCGCCGCGCCCTTTCTCGCCATCGGCGTCCTCTACATCATCGCCAATTCGTTCAACGTCTTCTCGCAGGTCGCTCTCCAGGGATTCAACCGCCTCGAGTACAGCGCCGCTGTACAGGCCATCTCCGGGGCTGCCCGGCTCGCCTTCGCCGTCGCGTTCGTCCTCCTCGGCTTCGGCGCACTGGGGGCGCTGTTCGGCTACGTCGTCGGCTACGCTATCGCCGCCGTGGTCGGCCTCGGGATCATCTACCTCACGTTCTACCGGCCCACCGAGCCCGCCGACGAGTACGAGGAGGGCCTCTCCCGCCGACTGCTCGAGTACAGCGTTCCGTTGACAGCGACCCGGAGTGCGAACGTGATCGACAAGCAAATCGACACGGTCCTCGTGGGCGTCTTCCTGACGCCCACGGCAGTCGCCTTTTACACCCTCGGCAAACAGATCACGGACTTCGTGCTCGCACCCGCAGAATCGCTGGGTTTTACAATCTCACCGAACTTCGGCGAGCAGAAGGCCGCTGGCAAACTCGAGCAGGCTCGCCAGATCTACGAGACGTCGCTGACCCACACGATGCTCGTCTACGTACCCGCCGCCGTGGGGCTCGTCCTCGTCGCCGAGCCGTTCGTCACGTTGGTCTTCGGGGCCGACTACGCTGGTGCCGTCCCGGTGTTGCAAATCCTCGCCGGATTCGTCCTGTTGCAGTCGATCACGAACCTCACGAGCGACAGCCTGGACTACCTCGGGCGTGCCCGCGAACGAGCGATCGCCAAGGGGGCGACCTCGATCGCCAACTTCGGCCTGAACATCCTGTTGATTCCGACGATCGGTGTCGTCGGCGCCGCCATCGCGACGGTGATGACTCACACCGTCTACGTCGCCGTGAACCTCTACGTCGTCCACCTCGAGCTCTCGTTGCGACTTCGGCGGCTCGCCCGCTCGATCGGCCTGATCTGTGCGATCACGGCCGTGATGGCCGGCGCCGTCTGGCTGGTCGTTCCTATGATCTCGAGTCCGGTCATGCTCGTCGGTGCGATCGCGCTTGGAGCGGCCACCTGGGCCGTCCTCGCGGTCGTCAGCGGAATGCTCGATCTTCGACAGGTTCGGTCGGTCGTTCGATCCGGGGAGTCTCACTGAGAGCGAGGGGCCGATCCGTCCATCGGAGGCGTGTGAACAACGGATGACACTGCACGTCCAGTGATCGGCTGAACCCGTCGGTTGACGCGCTCCCCGAACGAAATGCTTCGAAATATGATATTAAGGTGGTGATGAGCGTGTGTCCTGTCGACACGTGTGGAACAGGTTGGGAACGCGAAATACTATCCGGCGGCCTGGCGTTGTAGGTGTATGACCGACGCCGATCCCGTCACTGTTGGGGTACTGAGTCTTCATACGAGCAAGGAAACCAAAGCGATCCTGAACGCCGTCGAGGCGCTGGGGCACGACTCCGAATGGCTTCGAACCGAAAACACGGCGATCAGCGTCACCGACGGGACCGTCGTCCTGGAGCCGGAGGTCGACGTGATCGCCAATCGGATGCTGCTCTCGAACACTGAACACCCTGCCGAGGAGCTCGGGCTCGCGAACACGTTCGCCCAGCTGGTGCCGACGCTCAACACGCCGGCGTCGGTCCTGACAGCGATCCACAAGCTCGCGACGGCGACGACGCTCGCCGCGAACGACGTGCGGACGCCGGACGTCACGCTCGCACTCGACAGCGATACCCTCGCGGCGGCCCGGACGCGCTACGACGACGAGGCCGTCTACAAGACCGCGATCGGCACCCACGGCGGCGGCACCTGGAAGGTCGGCCCCGACGACCCGATCAACGCCAAGGTGGGCAACCGCTACGCCTTCCTGCAGGAACTCGTCGACCGCGACGGCGAGCGCCACCGGGACGTCCGGGTCTACGTCGTCGGCGACGACATCGTCGCCGCGATGTACCGCTACGCACCCGACAACGACTGGCGAACCAACGTCGCCCTCGGTGGGTCCGTCGAAGACGCGACAGACGACCTCCCGCCGGAAGCCCGGGAGATGGCCCGGATGGCCGCCGGTGCCGTCGGGCTGGACTACGCTGGCGTCGACCTCGTTGAGGGCGACGACGGCTGGTTCGTCCTCGAGGTCAACCCCACGGCGGGATTCAAGGGTCTCTACGAGGCGACCCACGTCAGCCCGGCACCCTACATCGCGGCGCTGGCCATCGAACGCGCTGGCGGTAGCGTCGACCAGGGGCGGGTTCGTGAACTGGCGACCGTGCTCGACGACAGCCGCCCGAGCGCCCAGCCGAGCCAGCCCACCCCGGTCTCCGAAGAGCGCGCCGTCATCGGCTACATCGAGGAAGTCGTCCTCTCGGGCACCAGCGGATCGGCGACCGTCCACGCGAAGTCCGACACGGGTGCGACCCGGACCAGTATCGACACCTCGCTGGCCGCCGAAATCGGTGCCGGGCCGATCAAGTCGATCACACGCGTGAAATCCGGCAGCAGCAAGACCACCCGAAGCCGCCCCGTGGTCGACGTCGTCGTCGGCGTCGGCGGCAACCAGCACACCGTCACCGCCAGCGTCGAAGACCGCAGTCACATGGACTACGCCGTCCTCCTCGGCCGGGACATCCTCGAGCACTATCAGGTCGACGTCAGTCGCCGCGTCGACGGGGACGAACTCGACTCGCCCGAAGAAGAAGAGTAGTCCGACGCAGATCTGCGGTTTGGACCAGCTCGAGTGGCGGTCGATACCGGGCCCCGACCGGACGCAGTACGATACTGGATCGTGTTGCTGAAATTAAACAATTTTTATGTGCACGATTGTGGAAAACTGCTCCGGATGACAGTCCTCGCGTCTACCCTCTCGAACAAGCCCGTCATGCGATCCGACGGCAAAGACGTCGGCACCGTCCGCAACGTCACCGGAAACGTCACGACCGGCGAACTCGAGTCGATTCTGGTGACCCCCTCGAACGATTCGACGTTCGGGTTCGAACAGACCGACGACGGCCTGCTCCGGATTCCGGTGAGCCTGGTCGAGAGCGTCGACGATTACCTGATGCTCGAGCACCGGCGACAGCAAAATCCCTCACGGCAACGCGTTTAGCACTCGAATACGTCCGATCCGAAGACGAATACGGGATTCTTCGGCTGTCAGTTAATCCCGATAGTTTGGCTACGCGACAGCATTGATCCCCTCACGAAATTCTGTTGGGAAAACCTGCACCTTCTCAGGATCGATCTCGACACCGATCTCGTCACCAGTCCGGTACTCGGCATCGCCGTCTACCTGAATCGTGATCACGTTCCCATCGGCGAGTTCCACTTGGAGATCCGTTCGGTGGCCGAGGCACGTCGTCTCGAGGACAGTTGCATCAACTGCCCCGCCGAGCGAGAAATCTTCGGGCCGAGCGGCAACCGTGACCTCGCCAGTCGCCCGCGTATCGCCCACGAGTTCGGTGAATCCGAGATCGATTCGATCGTCTCGAGCGACACCGGTCAACAGGTTCGACGTTCCGACGAACGTGGCACGAACTCGTTAGCTGGCCGTCGGTGAACCGCCTCGGGGTCAAGCCCCGAGGCACTCGGCCTGCTCTGCCTGTAGATGCGATCCGGCGTCCCGACCCGACATTTCGCTTCTCGGGTGGGACGTGTGTAACATCGGTTCCGTCGAAGGTGACTCGGCCGTCAGTCGGCGTTTCGAATCCGGCGATCGTCCGTAGCGTGGTCGTCTTGCCGCACCCGGAGGGCCCGACGATACCGAGCGTTTCGCCGTCCCGAATTCACGGAACGAACCCGGCGAACGTCGCGAGCACGAAAAATGGAAGGCGCATGACGACTATCCGTCGACGCTCGCGCTCACGCTCTGTCGTCGGGAACGCTATCGATCGAAATTGATCGATCGGTTAGCGACGGATTTGACGCATATCGGTAGGCGCTCGCCGCAACCAGTTTTGGAGAGCACAACCACTGAGAGTCCGACTTTTGACAGCGGGCTGTAACTTGAGCGTCAGGGGGTTGGTGCGGCCTTTTGCAGAGCTGTTTCTGCAATATTCCCTCCGTAGTCGGCACTTCGCGACAGCGAGTCCAAAATGAGGCCCAGTGACTGCGCTTGAACGGGGTCGAGATCACGTAACATGTCGTCGATATGCCGCGTGTGTTCGTCGATATCCAGAACTGACTCGAGTGCGGTGTGGCTGAGTTCGGTCGCCTCGTCGTTCTCTTCGGCGAACAGTCCATCCATAGACTGGTCAACGATAGTCGCGACATCCCGGTGCAGATTCTGAAGAGCGGCGGCGACGTCCGCCGGAATGTCGTCTAGCTTGAGCGCCAGTTTGCTGATCTTGACGGCGTGGTCGCCGATTCGTTCGAGTTGACGAGCACATGAGTGGTAGTCGAAACAGTCCTCCCGTGAAACACCAAGCTCCTCGGCTGCTCGTGGCGAACGGAGCGTCGCGCGGAAGATTCGCGAGACGACAAGAAAAAGCCGGTCGACGTCGTCGTCCCGTTCGATCACGTCGTGGGCAACGTCGTCGTCGTTCTCGACGAGTGCGATCACCGAATCCTCGAGCATCAGTACCTCACAAAGCGTCCCTGCCAGCTTGGACTGAAGCCGCAGTTTCATCCTGATCGGTAGTGATTGACGGGAGTTCTGACCGAAGATCGAGCAGAGTCGTCGCTGTCGGCGGCGGTCAGCCGCCGACGCGACGGCGTTGCCACTCGCAGGAAGGCTGACTTGGTCGGGCCTTAGCGGTGGAACCGATCGTCCGGTGGCCGATTTGCAGGGACGGCCCGACGCACCGCGAGGGCCGTCCATGTTGCCCGGCACAGCATCTTGATGAACTCCTTGAACGACCAGGACCAGAGGCGACGCCCGCCACGGCGGGGCGTCGCCACGTACTCCCAGTGCAAGTACCGCCAGACGTTCTGTAACAGCAAGCTCACCACAACGTACAGCAGCCGTACTACCGGGTTTTGTGTCGTCGTTGTTGCAATACTTTGCTCGGAGAGCCGGTACGTCGCCTCGATACCGAAGCGTTTCGCGTAATGGTATCGAGCGTCTCGTGGTGAGTTGATGAAAGGCGCGTCAGCGGCGTAGCCGTGACGCGCCACCCCGTGTTCGTCGTATCGCCCGTTTTGGTAGGTGCAGTCGATGTAGACGGGAAACTCGACGGTCCAGCTGTGACCGTCGAGTTTCGCCGTCAGATCGTGCTGGATGACGCGGCTCCAACCTTCCGAGAGTTCCTGCTTGATCGTCTGTCCCCAGCGGATGATCGGCATCACATAGGCGTGGTTGTGCGCCTGAAGCAGCGTGAGACACTTGCTATCGTAGAATTCACGGTCAAGATAGACGGCCTTGACGCTGAGGTCAAGGCCGTCGAGAATACCGAGAAACTCGGCGAGGACGCTGCTGGCGGTGTCGCCGTCGGTGAGACGGCGCACCGCCAGCGTATAGCGCTTGTTCTGTACACGCGCGTAGAGTGTAGCATAGGCGTGGAATGCGGTAGTTCCACGTTTCGCTTCCGAATGATAGAGGCCGTCTGTGTCGTCTTCGTCACCGTAGTAGGGCCGCAGGTGGAGGTCTGCGCAGACCTCCACCTGCTCAGGAAGCACAGTGAGTACGTCCTTCTGGAGAAGCGTGTTCCCAACTTGTTCAACCGATTCGAGGTCGAATTTCTCGCGGAGATGGTACAGAACGGTGTTTTGGTGAGGAGAGTCTTCACTGTCCTCGCAGAGTGTCGAGACCGAGGTCCCGTCGGCGCACGCGCCGACGAGGACCTCATAGATGTCTTCAGCATCGATTTGAGCATTATCGCTCAGACCGAGAGAAACTTCCTCGTCAATCGTGTTGACGAGGAAGTTAAGGAGCTGGTCCTCGTGGATTGAACCGTCTGCTTGCTGTGGGTTCTTAGGCACAACTTCAGCAAGCAGACGTCTCAACTAACCAGCTTTGTGAAGTACTGAGCATAGACGTCGCGATAAGTCGCATGCGTGTAACAGCGTTGACGATCGAGAGTTCCGAGGAGTCGAGCAGGTCTTGCACCACCACGTGGTCAGTTCCCTCCTCGACGACTTCGACGCCGACAAGACCCTGTACAGCACTGCGGACCGCTCGTCGCTGGTCGGTCGTGATGCGGCTCGCCTCGAGTCGGATCACGTCGAACCCGCTTACGTACATTGTGAAGACCGCCCGGACGAGTTCCGTGCCCTCCAGAGTCGTAACTTCCAACGTCCCTTCCTGATGGTTAGCATCGCTTTGGGGCGTCACCAGTAGTGTTTCGTCGTCGGCGTAGAGTTCGACCGTATCGCCGCTGGTGACGTCGTTTTCGGTCGCCCACGTTTTCGGAAGCGAAACAGTGTACGTCGAGCCGCCAGTCACCTGGACTTTCCGCGTCTCCATGTTACGAGTTGCCGATAGCGGAACCATAAATCTACCCTTGTCTATAGAGATCGTCTATATCTGGTGTTAGAGGCCTCAGTTATGGGGGATAGCCGCATATATCGGAACGGGAAACTATGCAGAAGTATAAGTGTCTACCATGCCCAATGTATGTCTATATACTTTCTCTCGAAGGGGAACCGTTTTGCCCGCCCGGTCAGATACTGCCGTATGGTCGACGAGTCTTCGACCGGGTCGATGCGGCTCCGAGCGTCGGGTGTGGGGGTCGTCGTCGGTGGCTCTCTTCTTGGTGGGGCTGCCACGATCGTCTCGTTCTGGCTCGCCGCAGCACTCGTAATTGTCTGTGGTGGTATCTGGATGGTGATCGGTGACAGAACTGATGCCTTTCAGGGCTCGATTGGTGTCATCGCCGTTGGCGCGATCGGACTGCTCGAAGCAATTCCTGGTATTGGGTTGGGAGTGGATCCAATCCCGCTAGCTGCGTTTGCGATCGTTTTCGGGTGTTTCGACGCGGTGGCCGGACTGATTCTCGGTCACTTCTCGAACGCTGTTGAGGGATCGTGAGATAGAACGTGTGGATACCCTCGGTTCTACTCGAGATACTGACGCGATTTCAAACGTGACACTGGCACACTCTAGTTCTACATTCGGCTATAGAGGTGTTCGTACCGGTCGGGATGACTCCCGAGAAGGATATATAATCCCGTATTCGGATATATAGATATTAGCACGCCTTTTATATCCATCCTCGGAAGCATCGGTCGATGGCACCAAGCCAGAACTCGCGGGGAAGCGGATTGAGTCGACGATCGGCGATCGCGACGATCGGGAGTATCGGCGCACTGGCGCTGGCCGGTTGCACCGGCGGCGACGAGGACGGACTTTCGGGAACGATCCAGGCGTCCGGGTCGAACACGGTCGCACCGATCACGCAGGTCGCCGCCGAGGACTTCGAGGCGGAGTTCTCCGGCGTCGGCGTCAACGTCGAACCGGAGGGGACCGGAGCTGGATTCCAGGAATTCTGCCGCGCGAACTCGGCGTTCCAGAGCGCAAGCCGCGAAATCACTGACGAAGAAGTCGATCTCTGTGGCGAGAACGACATCGAATACACCCACTACACCGTGGGCCAGGACACGCTCGCCGTCGGCGTCAACGAGGACAACGACTGGTGTGAGCAAATTACGCTCGACGAACTGAACCAGATCTGGGAATTCGAGTCCAACGTCCAGCAGTGGAGCGACGTTCGCGACGAGTGGCCGGACGAAGACATCGCACTGCACGCGCGAGACTCCGCCTCGGGGACGTTCGATTACTTCACCGAGAACATCAACGGCGAGATGGGGAACATCCGCGACGACTACTCGGCGACGAGCCAGACCGACGAGATCTGGGACGCGGTCGCCGACAACGAGTACGCCCTCGGCTGGGGTGGCGTCGGCCACCTTCGGAGTCTCCAGGAACAGGGCGGCACCCTCAAAACCGTCGAGGTAGAGAGCGAGCTGGATGGCGAGTTCTATCCGCCGGAAGAGCAGTACATCGAAGGCGGAGAGTACTCGCCGCTCGCCCGGCCGCTGTTCTTCTACTTCAACCACGCCGAACTCGCCGAACGGCCAGACCTCATCGCCTCGTTCGCCCGCTTTTACATCAACAATCAGCACGAGTTCGCCACGGAGGTTGGCTTCTACCGGGCGACCGACCAGGACATCGTCGACAACCACGACCAGCTCGACAGCGTGCTCGAAGAAATCGGCGAGGATCCAGACGAGATCACGGTCGAGCGACAGGACCCCTGAACCGAACGACGAGTCCCTTCTTTCACTGCACTCATGAGCACAGAAACTCAATCTGGATCGGAAATCTCGGGCGACGACAGCCTCGAGGCTGCCCACGAGACGAACCGGCGGATCCGACGCCTGTTCTTCGCCTGTGCGGCGGTCACCGTCGTGACGACGGTCGCCATCTTTCTGGTCCTGTTCGACAACGCAGCGAGTTACTTCTTCGGTGCCCGGATCAGTGAGGTGCTCCTCGCTGGCGAGGCCGTCGAACGAACGGTCGGATTCGTCGAGTTCTTCACCGGGACTCGATGGGCACCCGACCACTCGACGCCGGCACACGGGGTCTTACCGATCGTCTGGGGCACGCTCGCGATTACGATCGGTGCCGGGCTTGTCTCGATTCCGATCGGAACCGCGACGGCACTGTATCTCTCTGAGTACGCCTCGACCGGAACCCGAAACAGACTCAAGCCGATCCTCGAGGTACTCGCGGGTATCCCGACGATCGTCTACGGCTACTTCGCCGTCTCGTTCGTCACACCCGTCCTCGTCGACGGCATCGCAACCTACCTCGTCAATCCGGTCGGCCGGGGACTCGACTCGGTGAGTCACCTCGCGCCAGGACTGCTCGAGCCGGTTGCGACGTGGATGATGGGCGTCGGCGTCGGCCGGTACAGCATGCTCGCGGGGATCATCGTCGTCGGCACCATGACGATTCCGATGGTCTCCTCGATAAGCGAAGACGCGATGCAGGCGGTCCCGGACGAGCTCCGAAACGGGGCGTACGCCCTCGGGGCGACGAAGTATCAGGTATCGATCCGGATCGTCCTTCCCGCGGCGGTGTCGGGGATCTTCGCCTCGTACATTCTCGCACTGTCGCGAGCGATCGGTGAGACGATGGCCGTCACGCTCGCCGCGGGTTTCAACGCGACCCTGACGGCGAATCCGTTCGACGAGATCATGACGATGACCGCCTATCTCGTTTCGATGGCCCGCGGCACGTCCGCCGTCGGGACCGTCGAGTACCAGAGCCTGTTCGCGGTCGGCCTGTTGCTGTTCCTGATGACGCTCGCGATGAACCTGCTCAACGACCGGCTGAAACGCCGATTTCAGGAGGAGTACCGATGAGTACGAAACGCGAAACTGACTTCCTGGCCGACGTCGACCTCAGCCGCGAGAAACTACTCAACCGCCTCTTCTACGGGACGCTCGTCGTCGCGTCGCTTTTCGGGCTCGTCATGCTGATCCTGTTGCTCGCCGACGTGCTCTGGGAATCCGTTCAGGCGATGACTACCTTCGACATCGACCTCGTGCAATTCCTTACTTCTACCTCCTCCTCGCGCGCCGAGCGCGCCGGCTTCGGGGCGTCGATACTCGCCTCGCTCTGGCTGATGGCCCTGACGGCCGTCCTGGCCTTTTTCATCGCCGTCGGCTGTGCGATCTACCTGGTCGAGTTCGCTCCGGAGAACCGCGTCACTCGACTGATCGAGGCGAACCTCGCCAACCTCGCTGGCGTCCCTTCGATCGTCTACGGGCTGCTCGTCCTCGCGTTGATCGTCAACGACGCCGGACTGGGCTCGGTGATTCTGGCGGGCGCGATCGCCCTCGCATTGCTCATCGTCCCGATCATCATCGTCGCCGCGATCGAGTCGATCCGGGCCGTTCCGAGCAGCGTTCGCGACGGTTCCTACGCCATGGGTGCGACGAAATGGCAGACGATCCGCCGGGTCGTCCTCCCGCAAGCGATGCCCGGCATTCTCACCGGCACGATCCTCGCGCTCGCACGTGCGATCGGCGAGACAGCCCCGCTGATCATGGTCGGCACCATGTTGCACGCGACGCGGTACCCGTCGGGCCCGCTCTCGTCGTTCAGCGCGATGCCGACGCAGATCTACAACTGGACCTACCAGGCCGACCGGATGTTCAACGGGCTGGCTGCTCTCGGCATCGTCGTCTTGCTGGTTTTCTTGATCGTACTGTACGCTCTTGCAGGCTATCTGCGCAGGCGATACGAGACGGACGGAGGTTCGATCAGCAATGTCTAGTAACACGTCGAACGAACGGACGGCAAGCGAATCGACGACCGAACACCACGACACGCCGGACGACACGATCATCGAGACCGACGTCAACGTCGACCGCGACTCGAGGCGCGCGATCGGACACACCGAGACGATCGTTCGCGCGGAGGGTCTGAACGTCTACTATGGCGACGATCGGGCGCTTTCGGACGTCTCGATCGAGATTCCAGAACACCGCGTGACGGCCATGATCGGTCCCTCGGGCTGTGGAAAGTCGACGTTCCTGCGCTCGATCAACCGGATGAATGATCGGATCTCGGCCGCACGCGTGGAGGGTGAACTCTCCTTCCGCGGGAAGAACGTCTACGACGAGGACGTCGATCCAGTCGCCTTGCGCCGGAAGATCGGGCAGGTATTCCAGTCGCCGAATCCGTTCCCGAAGTCGATCTACGACAACGTCGCCTACGGCCTGCGCGTCCAGGGAAAAGCCGACGAGGTGGACCTCGACGAAGCGGTCGAACACGCACTTCGCGGAGCCGCGTTGTGGGACGAAGTAAAAGACCAGCTCGACGAATCGGGACTCGACCTTTCGGGTGGCCAACAACAGCGCCTCTGTATCGCTCGCGCCATCGCGACCGACCCCGAGGTTATCCTGATGGACGAGCCGACGTCTGCGCTCGATCCCGTCGCTGCCTCGAAGATCGAGGACCTCGTCGACGACCTCGTCGAGGAGTACACGGTCATCATCGTCACCCACAACATGCAACAGGCCGCGCGCATCTCCGACAGGACGGCCGTCTTCCTCACCGGCGGCGAACTCGTCGAGTTCGACGACACGGCGAAAATCTTCGAGAATCCCGACGACGACCGCGTCGAGGACTACATCACAGGGAAGTTCGGATAACCATGTCGAGAAACGCCTACCAGGAGCAACTCTACGAACTGCGTGAGAGAATTCTCGAGATGAGTGACGTTGTCTGTCAACGGTTTCGGCGCTCACTCGAGGCCTACGAAAGGAGTGACGATGCACTGGCCGAGAGGGTAATCGAGGGTGATCACGAGATCAATCAGCTGTATCTCGACCTCGAGGCTGACTGTATCGACCTGCTTGCGCTCCAGCAGCCGGTCGCGGGCGACCTGCGATTCGTCGCCTCCTCGTTCAAGATCATCACCGACCTCGAACGGGTCGGCGACCTCGCCGTGAACCTCGCGGAATACGCCACACAGTCCGGCCGCGAGCGATACCCGGAGGTCGACGTCGTCCATATCGGCACCGAGACGGTCCTGATGCTCGAGGATGCGATGCAAGCGTACGCGACTGACGATGCGGCAGCGACTCACGAAATTGCTGCGTCAGATGACGAGATCGATGCGCTCTGCGAACGAGCCAGTCGGAGCGTCGTCAGGGAACTACTGACGGCCGACCCCTCGGACGAGCAACTTCTCGAGGACGTCTCGCAGATGCTGCTGACGATCCGAGATCTGGAACGGGTCGGCGACCACGCGGTCAACGTCGCCGCACGAACACTGTACATGGTCGAAAACGACGATACGCTACTGTACTGATGAGTTACAAACAGCTGACGAACGGATCTGACGATGCTGTCGAACGGAAGATCCAGCTGGTTGGTGACTCTACGTTCGCCGTCTCGCTGCCGAAGTCGTGGGCAGTCGAACAGGACCTCGAGCCGGGGATGTCGATGTACCTCTATCCCCACGCAGACCGGCTAGTCGCTGCGCCCGAAATCGCTTCGGTTCAGGATCGGACCGTAGTGATCGACGCGAACACCGTCGCTGGTGATATCGTGTTGCGCCGAGTCGAGGTTGCGTACGAGACCGGCTTCGATCGAATTACTGTTACCAACCTCGATGAGACCGAGCCGCAGGTTAGACGTTCTATCGAACGTGCCACGGGTGGTCTTATGGGCCTTACCATTCAGGAAGATACCGGTGATCGCCTGACGATCACGAACGTGCTCGATGCCAGCGACGTGTCTCTTCCCCAGACGATCGCCCAGGTACAGCAACTCCTCACCGAAATGTATTCCGACGCGATCATAGCGCTCGTAACCGCTGACGAAGACCTCGCCAGACGTGTGATCGCCCGTGACGACGACATCGATCGTCTGTTTGCGTTCGTCTGCCGGGGATTCCACCGTGGTCTCGAAGATGTTCACGAGGTAGAACAGCTCGGTACCGACCGGGTCGCGGCGTTTCGCGAGTACAGAGTTGCCCACAGTCTGGAACGTATCGCTGACCACGCGGAACGTATCGCGACGGTTGCGACACAGCAGTCGGCGCCACCCGAGGAGTCGTTCGCTGATCGGCTCGAGGCGATCGCTGCTGAGGTTCGTGACGTTGTCGAGTTGGCTCTGGAGGGTGACGCAGTGTCGGCGTACGAGACGGCAACTGCCGTTGAGCCGAAGCTAGACGATCTCGATCAGTACCTGTACAGCGGAGCCGAACCAAACGCGTACCTGTATGGCGCGGTCATCAGACGGTTACGAAGAACATCGGCAAACGGTCGTTTCATTGCCGACACGATGACTGAAGCGACGCTAACCAACCGCGGTTCGATCGAACGTCAATCACGCTCATGAACCCGACGACACTCAGTTTCGTCTGTGTGCAAAACGCTGGCCGGAGCCAGATGGCGACTGCGTTTGCTGAACGAGAACGAGGGAAGCGAGGACTCGAAGACCACGTTTGTATCAGCACTGGTGGGACTGATCCAGCTGACAGCGTTCACGACGTCGTAGTGACGGTCATGGACGAGGTCGGAATTGATATTTCCGATCGGCAGCCACGAGAAATCCCACCTGAAGAGATCACAACGAGTGATATTGTTATTACAATGGGGTGTTCTGCCGACGGTATCTGTCCTGCTACCTGGCGCGGCGACGCCCGAGATTGGGACCTCGCCGACCCGCACGGTCGATCGATTGCGGAGGTGCGTGAAATCCGTGAGGAGGTTCGAACTCGCGTCGAAGCGTTATTCGACGACCTCGAGGCTCAGTAGCGAACCTGCACCCCAATCGGCCGATCGAAAAAACCTCTATTGTTATCGAGTACCACACATCAACGGCTAGCACCGCTCACGAGAAATATCACGTAGAAGCTAATCAACCGTGTCAGGGGCGAACGATCTCGAAAGCTGATTCGACCCGGTCACGTAGTGGTCTCGTCGCCTGATACCGCTCGCAGCCCCAGACGATGTCGCCGTCGACATCCATCCCGAGGTACGGAGTCTCACCTGAACCAATCCCGACGTAGAGGTGTCGATCGTCGCCGTGGAACCCGAGAACGCGGGGCGTGCGCCCGTGTACCGAGCACGTGGCTCGTTCCTCACTTGAGGAAACGTCGATCAGGTACACCGTCGACGTCGGCGGGCGGGTGGAGATGGCGACGAGGTCACCGTCTGTACAAATAGCGGGGCGGCCCAGGGTCGCGTCGAATCGCCGCGAGAACACCGGTTCGTCCGAACCGAATACCTCGAGGGTCGAACCGATTTTGGTCGAGTCGGTTCCGCTGACGAGCGCGACCGTGCCGTCGTCGGCGATAGCGCCGTTGATGGGGTGCGTAACCGGTCGCTCATCGACGATCTGTCCATCCTGAATCCGAAATAGACGGGACTCGGAATCGCTCGTGGAACGGCCAAACGCGACCGTCCAGGTTTCGTCCGGCGATTCGACGGTTCGACAGTAGTACTCCTGTCCACCGAGTTGCTGGGTCCCGTCGATCGGTCGATCCGGTACTGCCGACGGGTCGAAGCCCGGTGGCTCGACAGGCCCGTGTCGAAAGAGTCGATTTCGAATCATGCCCGGATATCCAGGGCCTAGGTGCTTGAACGCGAGTATTTCGGTTCCGTACGCGACGGGAGCAATCCCCGATAGTCCGTCGTCGTACCAAGCGGTACGTAGCAGGATGGAGTGGACTGTGCAATCGGTCCGTGACCCTAGTTCCCGATCCCGGTATGTTCACTTCTACGGCCGTACATATAAGAAATATAAGAGGTATTTACCGAGACCTTCTGATCAGTAGTCGATGGCAGACCAACACGCAAACCGAGACGGACACTCCTCGAGACGAACGTTCGTACTGGCGACCGGCGCGATCGGCACGTCGATTCTTGCCGGCTGTCTAGAAGGCGACGGGGACGATGGAAGCGGAGCAGGGGCCGGACTCGGTGGCGCTAGTGGCGGTGGCAACGGGGGCGAGCCCCAGGACCCGATGCTCTCGACGGATTTCGACCCGGAGAACCCGGACTGGGAGAACAACAACTATCTCGGTGGGCTCATCTACGAGAACGACTACGTTCGTGGGAGCGACTTCGACCTCGAGAACATGGGCGACCGTGGTCACACCGGGGCCGTCTACGGTACAGAACCGCGCGAACACCCTGACGATCCATCGGAGTGGATCGACCCGGATCCGATCGTCTACGCGGAACTGCCTCGCGAAGACAGTGAGTCGGCGTACCGCGATATCTTAGAGCCGATGATCGAAACGCTCGAGGCCGAAACGGGCCGCGATGTCGAGTTCCAGACGATCGACAGCTACGCGGCGGTCGTCGAGGGGATGCGCTCCGAGCGGATTCACATCGCGAACTTCGCGACGGGAAACACCCCCTTCGGCGTCAACATGGCCGGCATGGTGCCGATGGCGATGGGGGTCGAGGGCGACGGGCAGTTCGGGTACCGACTGCTGGCGATCACCCGCGCGGACATGGACGAGATACAAAGCGTCGAGGACTTCAACGACTTCCGAGCGGCGCACACGGAGGAGTCCTCGAACTCCGGCAACCAGGCCCCGTCTGCGTTGTTCGACGAACACTTCGGGCTCACCCGAGGAGACAACTACAACCCCGAGATGTCCGGCGGCCACGAACAGTCCGCTCGCGGGATCGCCTATGGTGACTACGACTGTGGGCCGATCTGTAGCACGTGTATCGAACAGACCATCGACGCCGTCGACGACATCAGCTGGGACGATTTCAAAGTCGTCTGGGCCGCGGATCCGTTCCCGCCGGGACCGATCGGCTACCGGTACAACCTCCACGAGGAGATCATCGAAGGCGCTCGGGAGACCTGGCTCAACACCGACTGGTCGGGGACCTCGTACGGCGAGGAGGCAGGATATCCACAGTACGTCGAGGTCGACTACGTGAACCACTGGCACGACGTGATGATCAACCAGCAGTTCAACGGCGTCGAGTACGACGAAGAGGAACTCTAGCACAGCCTGACAGCCGATTCAGCTATTTCACCACCAATGCTCGAAGTCACTGACCTACGGAAAGTGTACGCGACGGGAGACGAGGCGCTCCGAGACGTCTCGACGACTGTCGACGGAAACGAGATCGTCGCGATGATCGGTCCGAGCGGGGCCGGGAAGTCGACGTTCATCCGCTGTATCAATCGGTTGACCGAGCCGACCGAGGGCGAGATCAGACTCGACGGCACCGAACTGACTGCCCTCGACGCAGGAGAGATGAAAACGGCGCGTCGGAACATCGGAATGGTGTTTCAGGAGTACAACCTCGTCGAACGGCTCACCGTCATGGAGAACGTGCTCTCTGGCCGACTCGGGTACGTCTCGAACTGGGCGGCCTTGCGCCGGAAGTTCCCACAGAAAGACGTCGAAATGGCCTACGACGTCCTCGAGACGGTCGGGCTCGGCGGGATGGAGAACAAACGGGCGGACGAACTCTCCGGCGGCCAGCGCCAGCGCGTCGGCATCGCCCGCGCCGTCGTCCAGGAGCCAAAGATCTTGCTCGCCGACGAACCGACCAGCAGCCTCGATCCGGAAACCTCACACGCCGTGATGGAGTTGCTCACGGAGATCGCGGCCGAACGGGACATTCCGATCCTGATCAACATCCACGAGGTCCACCTGGCCGTCGAGTACGCCGATCGCATTCTCGGCTTGCACGACGGCACGCTCGTCTTCGACGGTCCGACGACGGACCTCGACGAGAACGCGAAAGACGTCATCTATCGCGGTGAAACGATCGCCGGCAACTCGTCGCTCAGCGTGGTCGCGGAGTCGGATACGGTGACCGACGAGACCGAACGCTCCGAGCAGTCTGCGATCACGGGTGACTGAGATGGCGACCGGAGAGGGACGCTCGGAGTTGCCGCCGGATCGAACCTGGCAGCGACCGACCGCGTTCGGGAGCTACCGCGTGAAGTGGACGGTCTACGTCGGAGCGACGCTGTTCGTCCTGTGGTCGCTCGTCTCCCTGCTGTCGGGTGTCAGCCTCGGGCGGGTGATCATCGGCGTGAACAACGGCGTGTTGCTCCTCGAGGCGATGGTGCCGCCGAACACCGCGAGCGAGAACGTCGACCGGGTCGTCGGGTACATGGGTGAGACGATCGCGATGGCGTTCGTCGCGACGTTCACCGGCGTCCTGATCTCGATACCGATCGCGTTCGGTGCGGCCGAGAACATCGCGCCGCGACCGGTCTACTACCTCAACCGGGGGATCATCAGCATCACGCGAGCGATCGACGAACTCATCATCGCCATCATCGCCGTGAAAGCCGTCGGCGTCGGGCCGCTGGCGGGTATCATCGCGATCAGCTACCTGACGATCGGCTTCTTCTCGAAGCTGTTCGCCGAGGACATCGAGGACATCGACATGGGGGCGAAAGAGGCCATCGACGCCGCCGGCGCCTCGCGCTTCCAGACGCTCGTCTACGCGGTCGTTCCGCAGGTCGCGCCGCGATTCGTCGGTCTCATGGTGTACCGCTGGGATATCAACATCCGTTCGTCGACGATCATCGGAATCGTCGGCGCCGGCGGGATCGGGACCTTGCTGTTGCGGTCGTTCGAACGCTACGAGTACGATTTCGCCGCGCTGATCTTGCTTTCGATCATCGCCGTCGTACTCGCCGGGGAACTCTTCAGCGCCTACGTCCGACGGAGGGTCCAGTGATGGCGGCCGAAGCTGGACGCCGCTGGCAGCGGTTCGACGCAGGCCAGCGAATCAGGCGGACGGCAGTGTTCCTGCTAGCGATGGGAACCGTCGTCGGCTCGTGGCTCTACATGGGCCTCGACCTGCAGTACGTCTGGACGGCACCGCGGGAACTGATGGACCTCGCGGTCCGGATGTTCCCCCCGAACTGGGCGTATACGACCGAGATCGTGTTGCCACTGATCGAAACGGTCCACATCGCCGTCGTCGGCACGATACTCGCCGTCACCGCCTCGCTCCCGGTAGCCTTCCTCGCCGCCGAGAACACGACGCCGAACCGGGTGACGTACGCGATCGGGAAACTGATCGTCACCGTTACCCGGTCTGTCCACGTTGTCATCTGGGCGCTCGTCTTCGTCGTCATGCTCGGCCCCGGCGCGTTCGCCGGCATGGTCGCGATCGCCGTCCGATCGATCGGCTTCGTCGCCAAACTGCTCGGCGAAGAGATCGAGGAGATCGAGTTCGATCAGGTCGAGGCGATCCGTGCGACCGGGGCATCCTCGTTCCAGGTCCTGCTCTACAGCGTCATTCCCCAGATCAAGCCCGCACTGGTCGGGATCGGCGTCTATCGGTGGGACATCAACGTCCGGAGCGCGACGATCCTCGGCGCAGTTGGGGCCGGCGGGATCGGTGTCCAGCTGTTCAACTCCGTCGACGCCTTCCGGTGGTCGTCCGTCCTGATGATACTGATCGCCATCCTCGGCATCGTGCTCCTGAGCGAGACGATCTCCGCACGGGCTCGAGCGATGGTGCGCTGACGATGACGTCGATCGACCGACTCACCGCGAGACGATCGGTGATTGCGACGATCGGTTCCGGAATCGCCCTCGTCGCGGCTGGATACGGAAGCGCCCGCCAGAACAACCGCACGGACGAACCAGCCACGGAACCCGCCCGGACGGCGACACCGGACGATCCAGTGGCCACTGACGAATCGAGCGACGCCGCCACGGCAGGTGGTGACCCCGACGCGACGGGAGAGAGTACAACTGCAACGGACGACCAAGCCGGTTGCGGCTGTCCCGACTGAGATCACGATTACGACTACTCACAGATTCACAACGATGACCACCAGACTCACACGAAACGCGACGAGTGAACCGACGATCGAACCGGACGGCGAACAGGCGCTGCTGTTCGACATGGACGGCGTCATCCTCGAAGGGTACGAAACCGATCCCGAAGTACACACCCGCGCGCTCCACGATGCGGTCGTCGACCTCGACCTCGAGGCCCCCCTCGAGTCGCTGTCGGCCCTCGAGACCTACGAGTACACCGAGACGTTCGCGACGACCTGTCAGGAACTCGGCCTCGAGCCGACGGAGTTCTACGCGCTCCGCGAGGAGTACAGCGCCAAGCGGTCGATCGAGCGAATCGGGGACGGCGCTCGCGGCCTCTACGACGACGTCGGCGTCCTCGACGAACTCGACCGAGCGTACCCGGTCGGCCTGGTGAGTAACAACTACGATCCGACGGTCTCGTTCGTCGTCGACCACTTCGGCCTGGAGGCGTTCTCGTTCGTTCGCGGCCGCGACCTCGGCGTCGAGGGATTCCGCCGACGGAAGCCGGAACCGTACTACATCGAGACGGCCCTCGACGCGCTCGGACTCGACAACGGGATCTACGTCGGCGACCGCGAGACGGACCTCCTCGCAGCCCAGAACGCGGGGCTCATCCCGGTTTTGATCCGGCGGCCGCACAACGAGACGCTCGAGCCAACCGTCGACAGCTACCTCGAGATCGCCTCGCTCGAGGAGTTGCTCGAGTTCCTGTAACTACTGACGGTGACTGTTTCCCGACATCTCGACGAGGGTGTTGACTTCTAGCCGGTCGGTACTCGTAGCCGGTGTCACGACTAATCGCAAGAGGGCGTCGGGGTGCGTGCGGAAACGTTGTCTAAGCCGAATTCAACTTCCCTCAGAATACCGGTGGAATCGCAGTGGACTCGCCGGGATTTGAACCCGGGGCCTCTCCCATGCCAAGGGAGTGATCTACCGCTGATCTACGAGCCCGCCTTCGCATTACCATCTTTTCCGGGTGGATAGATAAACCCCTCGAAATTCTCGAGCCGACGGTGACAGTGACTCGCAAGCCCCTTCCTCCAGTCGCTTCGTGACCCTGAAACCCTACCGCCTCGAGCACCGTTGCCCCACCTTGGCGTCGACGAGTCCAGCCGAGCTCCTCCAGACGCATTTTCAAGCTGTACGCCTCGGGCCAACCACCATCTACCTCCAGCTCGAGCCAGGTAGCAACCCTTTAGTCACCACGAGCGATACTCCCGCGTGGGAAGCGCACGGCCGCAAATCTGACTGTGCCGCTCACTCTTTCGAGTGGCTTGGGATTGCGGAAGTGCACCGACGGCCACCCGGCCGTCACGCTACGAGCGGTCAGTGCGGTTCCTATCCTCTACCAATGGCACGAATGCACACCCGCCGTCGCGGCTCGTCCGGTTCGGACCGGCCGGCGGCAGACGAACCACCGGAGTGGAGCGACGTCGACGCGGACAAGATCGAAGACCGCGTCGTCGAACTGGCCGAACAGGGCTACGATCCCAGCCAGATCGGGATCAAGCTGCGTGACGAGGGCGTCACGGGCACGCCCGTTCCCGACGTCAAGCTGGCGACGGGGAAGAAGATCACCGAAATCCTCGAGGAGAACGACGCTTCTCCCGAGGTGCCGGAAGACCTGTACAACCTGATGGAGCGTGCCGTGCGCCTGCGCGAGCACGTTCAGGAGAACCAGCAGGACTACCAGAACAAGCGCGCCCTGCAGAACACGGAATCGAAGGTCCGCCGACTCGCCGACTACTACCGTGGCGACGAACTCGAGCCGGACTTTACGTACTCCTACGACGTCGCGAAGGAGATCGTCGAGGACTGATCGCGTATGGGAGCGGACGGTCGGACGACAGGTGCAGACGCAAGCGCGGACGGAGAGAGCGACGGCTCGGTTCGAGCGTCGGTTGCGGCCGACCTCGAGCGTGCGGGCTTCGTCCAGTTCGTCGTTCGTGCAGATGGTGATGCCCTCGCGGCGAGTGGCATCCTCACCCGTGTGCTATCCGACCGTGGGACGCCGTTTCAGGTGACTGTCGGCGGGACGATCGCCGAACGAACCGAGCGCGCGCAAGCAGTAGCCGACGGCGGCGCTGACGCAGACCTGACGCTCTCGATCGGTGCGACGGACGCAGCCGTGACCCGACTCGACGCGTCGGATCGACCGGCCACGCTCGCGGCCGTGGAAGTGACTCGAGCGCTCGATTCCAGTTCGAATTCCGAGTCCGAGTCCAGTCTCGATCCCGTGCTCGCGCTCGCCGGCCTCGTTGCCGCGGGCGTCGAACCTGGCGCGGGCGAGAGCGAGTGGCTGCTCGAGACCGCCGACGAACGCGGCCTGCTCGAGCGCAGACCCGGCGTGGTGATGCCGACGAGCGATCCCGTCGACGGCCTCGCACACTCGACGCGCATTCGCGCGCCGTGGTCGGGTGATCCCGACGCGACGGCCGAGGCGCTTGCGGAGGTCGACGTCGATACCGACGCTGACCTCGACGCCGAAGGTGATGCCGACGCAACCGAAGACGACCATCGGGCTATCGGCTCGCTGGTCGCCCTCGACGTGGTCGGTGGGGGCGAAACGGCCCCACGCGCCGCAGATTCTATCGCTCGAGCGCTCAAGCCTTACGCCACGCCGCAGGGTCCGTTCGCGACCCTCGGCGGCTACGCGGACGTCCTCGAGGCGACTGCGCGGCTCGAGCCCGGTACGGGTGCGGCGCTCGCGATGGGCCACGGGGCCCGCGAACAGGCACTCGCGGTCTGGCGACGACACGGTCGACAAGTTCACGAGGCGCTCGAGGCGGCGTCGACGGGCCGGTACGACGGCCTGTTCGTCGTCGGCGTCGACGACGCACCGGTCGCGTCGGTCGCCGACCTCGCCGCCGCCTTCCTGTCGCCCGAGCCGGCCGTCCTCGCGACGGGAGCCGGCGAGGCAGCGATCGTCACGGTGGACGAACCGCTCTCGGCCGGGACCGTCGAGCGGATCGCCCGCGACCTCGAGGAGGCGACCGACGGCTCGGACGTCGCCTACGACGTCGCTCCGCGCAGTGGCACCCTTCGATTCGACGCGGAGATCGACGATGCCGCGGTGATCGAACACGTGAGGGCAGTGCGATGAGACGAGCGACGATCCGGACCCGATGCGACGACGCCGACGCCACGACGCTCGCACGAGCGCTCCGCCCGGACAACACAGACGAGATGCAGACGACCGTCACGGAAGCCGGTACGCTCGAGACGCGAATCGAGCGTGAGACGACCGGTGGCCTGCACGCGACCGTCGACGACTACGTGGTCAACCTCGAGGTTGCCACGGCGGTCGTCGCCGCTGTCGACGCGACTCGAGACGAACAGCCCGAACGCCCAGCGGACGCGGGAACTGCGTCCGACCAACCAGACGATACAACAGACAATGAGTGAACGATCAGTTTCACGTGCGAAACAGGAGAAGCGGTGGTACACCGTCCTGGCACCGGAGCAGTTCGACCGCCAGGAACTCGGCGAGACCCCCGCTGACGAACCGGAGAAAGTCTACGACCGAACCATCGAAACGACGCTCGGCGAGTTGACGAACAACGCCAGCGAGAACAACACGAAGCTCACCTTCAAGATCACCGACGTGGGCAGTGACACGGCTTACACCGAGTTCAAGGCCCACTCGCTGACCCGTGACTACCTGCGCTCGCTGGTCCGTCGCGGTGCCTCGAAGGTCGAGGCCTACGTCACCGTCCTCACGACGGACGACTACCGCGTCCAGATCCAGCCCGTCGCCTTCACGACCAAGAAAGCCGACGCGAGCCAGGAGAAGGCCATCCGCGAGACGATGGTCGAGATGGTCGAAGAGGCCGCAGCCGACCGGAGCTTCGAGGAACTCATCGACGGCGTCGTCGAGGGTCGACTCTCCTCGGCGATCTACGGCGAAGCGAAGACGATCTACCCGCTGCGCCGCGTCGAGATCCAGAAAGCCACCCTCGAGGCTCACCCCGAAGAAGTCGCCGAGGAGGAAGCGACCTCCGTCGACGTCGACGAAGAAGACGTCGCAGCAGACGACTGATCTCGACAGTCGGTCCCACGTCGATCCACGGTTCGGATCGAGTGTGGTAGCAACCAGAGTCGCTCGATTTTTGGTCCAGATCGACCAGCGGGGCCCCACGAGTGAGTTGCCAGTTCGAGGCGCCGACGACGAGTGCAGCGGCGGTCGACTCCACGCTCGAGAACGGTCACGGCTGTCGAGAAATCTCCTGTCTGAGTTGACCTTCACTGAGCCAAATCGACATGAGAACCGATTTAGGGCCGGAACTGGTAGTCGTATGTAGTAGATGGGGAATACTCAGGGATCAGATAGTACCGCCGAAGTACTCTCGTCGCTTTCGGCACGTTCCCTTCTCGAGGCCGCGGATCGGCCGTGTCTGGTCGCAACGATGGCGGACCGACGGATCGTCTGGGCGAACGAAGCTGCAGAGGCGCTGTTCGACCGCTCAGCCCCAGAACTGGTCGATCGATCGCTGCTCTCGGTTCACCCTCCCGAGGAACGCGAGGCTTACCGGCGGGCACTGGCGTGTGAGCGAACGGTCGACCGACTGGAAGACGGATCGGCGATCTGGATCGAGTGCGGTGACGACCGTGAACGGGTGGTCGTCCGAACGACGACCGTCGACCACGGGGATGGTCTGCTCGTCCGGTCGTTCGACGTCCGGGACGACGGTACATCCCGAGACCCGGGTCGTGACGGGGAGTTTGAGGGGGGCGATACGACCCGCGCCGGCGGGGGTAAAACGAGAGGAGCGACGACAGTCGACCACTCGTCGTCGACTGGCCAGAGGGTGTACCAACCCGACAGCACCTGGTCGCATCTCGAGTCGGTCGAGCGGCGAGCACACCTGTTCGAGACGGTTCAGGAACTCGTCGACGTCGGCGTCTGGGTGTACGACGCCGGGTCGGAGACGCTCTGGTGGAGCGAACACGTCTTCGAACTGTTCGGCCGATCGGCTGAGGAGGGGTCGGTGGTCCAGCCTGACCTCGAGGAGGCGATCGGGGGATTTCACCCCGAGGATCGATCGACGATCAGGAACGCCCTCGAGGCGGCAATCGAAGATGGGGAGTCATACGACGTCGTGGTCCGGATCGTGACCGACGACGGGGAAGTCCGCTGGGTTCGCGCCAGAGCCGAGTCCCGGTCGACGGGCGATTCCGAGCCGACGGTCTACGGAACGATCCACGACGTGACCGACCGGAAGGGGCGCGAGCGAGAGCGAGAACGTGACCGGGAACGACTCGAGGTGCTGTTCGACGAATCGCCGGACGTGATCATCGTCCACGACCTCGAGGGGAACGTACTCGACGTCAACGAGAAACACCTCGAGAACCTCGGGTACGATCGCGAGGAGGTCCTCTCGATGCACGTCACCGAGTTCGAGAGGGGCTCGCCGAGAGCGGAGCTCGAACGGCTCTGGCGGGAGATGGACGTCGGCTCCCACCGGGAAGTGATGGGAGTCCACAGGCGAAAAGACGGGTCGACGTTCCCGGTCGAAGTCTGGTTGAACAAGATCGAAATCGACGGCGAGGAGCGGATCCTGGCCGTCAGTCGGGACATTTCGGAGCGAAAACGTAGGGAGCGGAAACTCGAGCAGTTCCGACAGGCGATCGAGGCGGCTGGCCACGCGATCTTTCTGACCGATCCAACAGGGACGATCGAGTACGTCAATCCCGCATTCGAGGAGATAACGGGCTACAGCGCCGAGGAAGCGATCGGCGAGACGCCGGCGATCTTGAACTCCGGGCTGATGGACGAGCGATACTATCGGGAACAGTGGGAGACGATCCTCGCGGGTGAACGCTGGGACGAACAGATCGTCAACCGTCGCAAGTCTGGCGAGACGTACCACGCCCACCAGACGATCGCGCCCATTACCGACGATGACGCCGAGAGCGAAGGTGAGAGCGAGGGTGGCAGTGGTGGTGACAGCGATAGTGATCGTAACAGCGATGGCACAGAAACTGGTGGTCCACGCGTAAGCGGATTCGTCGCGATCCAGACAGACATCACCGATCGCATCGAGCAAGAACAGCAACTGAACACACTCGACCGCGTCCTCCGACACAACCTCCGCAACGAGTTGAACGTGGTCAACGGGCACGCGGAAGTAATTCGCGCCAGCGGCTCAGACGTCGTCAGGTCCCACGCGGGGGCCATCCTCGAGAGTACGACCGAACTGCTCGAGACTGCGACGAAAGGACGGAAGGTGACGTCGGTCCTCCTCGACCCAGATCGAAAAAAGCCGGTCGACGTCGCCTCGGCCGTCGAGCGAGCGGCGGCGGCTGTCGACGAGGCAGAACCGGACGCAACCGTCGTCGTGGACGCACCCGATCGGGCGGACGCGACCACGACGGAGCGGATCGGTGACGCAGTCACCGAACTGGTCGAGAACGCGATTCGCCACACGGATCGAGCACGACCGACCGTCAGGATCTCGATCGAGGTCGACGAGACAGTTCGGATTCGCGTCGCCGACGACGGTCCCGGAATTCCCGAGATGGAACGCGACATACTCGACGATATCAGGTCCGAGGACGATCTCTACCACGGGAGTGGGCTCGGCCTCTGGTTCGTCTACTGGGTGGTCCGGAAGTCCGGCGGCCGCCTCGCGTTCGAGGAGAACGACCCCCGCGGGAGCGTCGTGACGATCGAACTCGATCGAGCACGCTCGAGCGAGTAGCGCTCGTCTTCCATGGAGAGACCTGCGCCAGCGACGCATTCGCTGTGGAGAGTGGCCCAGCGCGAAAATTTCGTCTCGGTGGATCAGTTCCGTTCGTGAGCGTCGTCCGGGGAGAACTCGAATCGCGCGCCGCCTGCCGATCCCTCTGCGACCGAGACGGTGAGGCCGTGGGCGTCGGCGATCTGGTCGACGATCGCGAGTCCGAACCCGGTGCCGCTCTCGTCGGTCGTGTACCCTCGCTCGAGGACGACCGCACGATCGTCGGGATCGATGCCGGGGCCGTCGTCTTCGACGTAGAAGCCGGCGACTCGCTCGAGGGGGCCGACCCGGACGTCGACGTCCGGCCCGGCGTGTTCGACGGCGTTGCGAAACAGGTTCGAGAGCAGTTCCCGCAGTCGATCGGGATCGGCCTCGACGGTCGTCTCTGTGACCGACAGCGAGGCGTCGTCGGAGTCGACCTGTCGCCATGCCTCCTCGGCGACGGCCCTGAGTGAAACCGGCTCCGGATCGAGGACGAGCTGTCCCTGTTCGGCCATCGTGAGGAGGTCGTCGATCAGGTTTCGCATCCGCTCGAGGGTCTCCGAGAGGTTCGAACAGGCCTCCAACACGGTCTCGGGGTCGACGTCACCGTCAGTCGCTTTGACGACGTGGGTCAGGTTTTCGAGGTCGGCCTCGAGCAGCGTCAGTGGGTTTCGAAGGTCGTGTGCGACCGTCTCGCCGTACTGTGTGAGTCGCTCGTTCTGGGCCTCGAGTTCCGCCCGGTAGGCTTTGAGTTGACTCACGTCGCGGTTGATCGCGACGTAGCCGTCGATCGCGCCGTCCCCGTCGGTGATCGGGGCGATCGTCTGGTCGACCGCGAAGTGACTCCCGTCTTTGCGCTCGTTGATCACTTCGCCGTGCCAGACCTCGCCGTCGAGAATCGTCTCCCAGAGGTCCCGATAGAACTCATCGTCGTGTTCGCCGGATTTCAGGAGGGCTGGCGTCTCGCCGACGACCTCGCTCGCTGTATACCCCGTAATCTCCTCGAAGGCGTCGTTGACGTACTCGATCGTCGCGTTCTCGTCGGTGATGACGACGCCGTGGCCGGCGTATTTCACGGCGCTACGGAACCGTTCGAGTTCCTGCTCACGTTCCTTGCGTTCGGTGACGTCGCGGTTGATCGCGACGTAGCCGTCGATCGTCCCTCCCTCGGTCGTGATCGGGGAAATCGTCTGGTCGATGATGAACCGGGTGCCGTTTTTACGCTCGTTGACGACCTCGCCGTGCCAGACGTCACCATCGGCGATCGTCGCCCAGAGGTCATCGTAGAACGACTGGTCGTGGACGCCGGACTCGAGAATCGCGGGCGTCTCGCCGATCACTTCGCGGGAGTCGTAGCCGGTCTGGGACTCGAACGCGGGGTTGACGTACTCGATTCGGCCGTCGGCGTCGGTGATCATGATCGCGTGGCCGGCCCGTTCGACGGCTTTCCGGAACCGGCGGAGGTCGCGTTCGCGTTCGACTCGGTCGGTGACGTCGCGGTTGATCGCGACGTAGCCGTCGGTCGATCGGCCGTCCGTGATGGGGGCGATCGTCTGGTCGATCACGTACCGTGTGCCGTCTTTCCGCTCGTTGACGACCTCGCCGTGCCAGATGTCGCCGTCACGGATCGTCTCCCAGAGCTGCTCGTAGAATCCCTCGTCGTGTTCGCCGGAGTTGAGGAGCGCCGGTGTCTCTCCGAGCAACTCCGACTCGTCGTATCCCGAGAGATCGCTCATCGTCGGGTTGGCGTAGGTGATCTTCCCCGCCCCGTCGGTGACGAGGATCGCGTGCCCGGCATCCTCGATCGCGTCGTACAGCTCGTCGAGCTGGCGTCGCTGTCTGGCGATCGTCACGCAGTGTCGAATCCGGTTGGCGAGCAGGTCGTAGCGGGCCTCACCGGTGTCTTTCTGCAAGTAGTCGTCTGCTCCCTGCCGGATCGCCCGGCTCGCGACTGCTTCCGATCCCTGTCCGGCGAACATGACGAACGGCAGGTTCGGGTACGCCTCGGTGATCATCTCGAGGAACGCGAGCCCGTCGGTCTCGGGCATCCGGTAGTCGCTGACGACGCAGTCGGCGCGTCCGTCGTCCTCGAGGTGGTCGAGTGCCGCCGCTGGGCACGTGACGGTCACCGTCTCGAAGCCGTGTTCGTCCTCGAGGTAGTCTGCGACGAGCTGGATGAACGCCTCGTCGTCGTCGACGAGTAACACCGTCGGTGCCTCTACGAATCCCGACCGATCGTCCGGGAGTGAGTCGATCGGTGTCTCGGTCCGTCTGACCGAGGAGTGAAACGGTGTCATCGGTCGCTCGTCGGCGTCTGAAGGGATAGTCGCCGACGGACGCGGTGACTGATATGACAGTCTGGCTGGCGGAGTACTCTCATCTCTTCTGGTAGGTTGAACTTGGTAACGGACTCGTATGAAAACACCGGCTATCGTCCGGGACGGGGTCGTGAGTACCCGACACTGTTAGGAACGCAGGGTATGCAAGGTGATGACCAAATACCTACTACAGAGCGAGATGACGATGAACGACGCAGATCCTGGATCGAACGGCTGGACCGAAACCTGGAACGAGGCCGAACCTGGCGACGTCCCCGGCGACGAACTGCACGTGGTCGCGTCCGGCCCGTACCTCTTCTACAGCGCACGCGATCCGAACACGCGGTGGATCGAATCTGACTACACCGTCGAACTCGAGGCCTGGAAGTGACCAGCAGCCTCGAGCCCTGATTTCCAGTTTCGTACAGCGGTGGTCGAGCCCCCCGTGAGGGAATTCGACGAACACTCGAGAACGACAGCGGTGAGCGCTATCCGAGGGAAACGGGGTCGACCTTCAGGTACTCCCGGGCGACGACGGTCGCGTACGACCCCTTCGGCAGAGCGAACGAGAGTTCGATCGGGTCCCCGGTGACCTCGATCGGGGTTCGGACCAGGATGGCCCGCCGGGTCCCGCTCGAGTAGAACTCCCCGGGGAGGTCGAAGTCGGCGGGCTCGAGGTCGAAGTCGTCGAGGACGGCGCGTTCGATCTCGCCCTGTTCGCCGTCGGCAAGGTCGGTCTCGGTGCCGACCAGCGGGGCGGTGACGAACGCCCGGCCCCGCTCGCAGTGGCGAGTCACCGACCGGACGCGACGCTCGTCGACGCGCTGGAGCCGATCGACGTCGGGCAACTCGAGCCCCTCGGGGGCATCGGTATCCGCGAAACAGACGACGTCGCCTTCGACGGGGCGGTCGAACGGGAGCCCACGCTCGAGGCGCTCGCTCAGCATCAGGTTGAACGCGTACGACTGGGCGGCGTGGACGAATAGCCGCTGGAGGTTCGACGGGAGGCGCTCGAGAGCGGCCCTGAAGTCGTCGGGCTCGGGCTCGCCGTCGCACTCGGCGAGTTCGTGGAGCATCGAGCGCTCGTAGCGCAGGCGGTGGGGGAACCGCTCGAGTGCCTCCTGCCAGTCGCGAGTTTCTTCGACGAATTCCCTTGCATCCCGGGTTCCCTCGGGTTCGGCCGCGGCCGGATTTCCGAGGTAGGCCATCACCGCCCCTTCCCAGTCGTCGCGGACGATCTCGAGGCCGACCTCGTGGGTGACCGGTCGACGACTGCCGAAGCGTTGCTGGCCGAAGAAGTTGGGGACGCCGATCCGCGTGGCGTCGTCCGGTTCGGCTTCGGGCCGCTCGTCGGCACCAGCGAACGCCTCGAGTTCGGCGGTGATACGGTCGGCGTTCTCGGGTCGCTCGGGATCGCTTACGACGAGGTCGAACGCGTTGCCTGCCAGGTCGCCGAACTCGAGTGAGCGCCCGGCCCGTCCGAGTACCTCGATTTCGACGCCGTCGATCTCGGGGAGGTCGGACGGGTCGGCTCCGTAGACGGAGAACAGCTGGGTCGTGATCGCGTGTTTGTCCTTCGTGCCGGCCCAGTCGACGCGCTCCCGCGAGACGCCGAGGGCGTCAGAGAGCCGCGACGCGAAGTCGTTTGTGTCCCAGCCCCGGAGCGTCGCCCGGAAGACCAGATGTGGATAGGCGTCCGTCGGCGCGTCGACCGGTTCGGTCGCGAACCGCTCGAGTTCGCGCACGCGAAAGTGCTCGTCCGCGACTCGGAGGCGACCGCCGACGCCGTCGGTCTCGGTGACGTAGTAGCTCATACCGACAGCTTGCTCTATAGGGTGTGCCGGACGCATGCTGATACGCGTCGCTTTGGGTCGAACCGGTAAATCGGTTCGTTCTCGCGACTGACCCCCGGCGACGGTCGCCGATCACTCGAGCCACGACTCGAGTGCCGACCGAACCGCGTCGACGTCGGTCGTTCGCGCGGTCGGCCCCAGCTCGAGCTGGATTCCGCCGGTCCCGTCCCGGGCGAGCCAGTTGACGAAGTTCTGCGGGCTGACGCCGCCGTACGGGCCTCCGGTGACCGTCTTGACGGGGACCGAAACCGTGCGCTCGAGCGCAGTTTCGAGTGCGCCCTTCGTCCGTTCGTCGGCGCCGCCGCCGACGATCACCTCGTCTGCGGCGAGTCCGTGGAGGCTGATCACTGTCTCGAAGCCGCGATCGGCGATTCGCTCGAGCAGGGGGTACGTCCCGGGTGCGAACTCGCTCGAGGGTGGGTGCCAGAGGTCGAACTCGTCGTGTTCCTCGTCGTACCCGAGACAGGCCCAGCAGCTGGCAGTCGCCGATCCAGTCGCGAGCTCGAGTGCGAGTTCTGCCGTCCCGGGTTCGACGAACCCACCGTGGGCGGCACACCACAGGCGATCGTCGTTCTCTCCGTCGTCGTACAGCAGTTCGGTGTAGTGGCCCGTCTCTGTCACCTCGAGGGGCCGGGTCGTGATGGTCGGTCGAGACACGGGCATGGTCCACGACGGCGGGTGCGATAATGGTTTGCGACCACAGTGCCGACGGGACTACCGACTCGAGTCCGTTCGTGACGACCCCCATTTCGTTGTAACCGTTCGAACTACCGGACTGTCGGGTTCTCCCCACAATAGACGTATGTGGGACAGTCCCAAACTGGATCGTGTGAGCATCGATTCCCACGCCGCGACTCCGAACTATCAGCAGCTTCCAAACGAGGTGTTCGAAGCGCGGATAGCCGATTTACGGGCGCGATACGCCGACTGCGATCTCTGCGCCTACGAGTGTTACGTCGACCGAACGGCCGGCCAGAAGGGAACCTGCCAGGTCGACGACACGGCGTACGTCTCGGCGTACTTCCCCCACTTCGGAGAAGAAGACTGCCTCCGCGGCCACAACGGAAGCGGCACCATCTTCCTCGCCAACTGCAACATGAAGTGCGTCTTCTGCCAGAACTTCGAGACGAGTCACGAGGCGGAAGGCGAGCCAGCGACGTCCGAAGAGATCGCCGACATGGCCCTCGAACTCGAGGCACGGGGCTGTCACAACGTCAATTTCGTCTCGCCGACTCACCACTCCCCCCACCTGATCGAGGCGGTCAAAATCGCCAGGGACCGTGGCCTCGACGTGCCGATCGTCTGGAACTGCGGCGGCTACGAACGCCCGGAGATCCTCGAGCACCTCGACGGCATCGTCGACGTCTACATGCCGGACGTCAAGTGGTCCGACGACGCGGCCGCGGCAAAATACTCGAAAGCGCCCAGTTACTGGGAAAACGGTACGGAGTCACTCAGGGAGATGCACCGGCAGGTCGGCGACCTCCGGATCGACGACACCGGCCTCGCGACCGGCGGCCTGCTCGTCCGTCACCTCGTGATGCCGAACCACGTCGAGAACGCGACCGGCGTGCTGACGTTTCTCGCCGAGGAACTCTCGACGGAGACGTTTGTCAACGTCATGGCCCAGTACCGCCCCCACTACAGGGCCAGAACGGAGTCGTTCTACGAGGAGATTAGCCGTCCGATCACCGCTGACGAGTACGAAGCGGTCGTCGAGCACGCCCGAGACGTCGGACTCGAGCGACTGAGTCTCGACCGATCGATGCTCCAGAGCCACGGTGGGCTCTTCGATCGGTTCTGATCGAGTCTCCCGCTGGGGAGAGTCAGGAGTACGAAGACGAGGTCAGGCCTCGAGCGTGAGTCCGGCCTCCGCGAGGGCCTCGTCGGCGTCGAGGTCGTCGTGGACGACGCCGGCGACGGCGGCGGCGATCGCTTCAGGGTCGTCGTGCTGGAAGATCGACCGGCCCATCGAGACGCCGGCGGCACCGCCGTCCATCGCGCCGCGGACCATCTCGATCGTCTCGCGGTCGGTGCCACGAGAGCCACCGGCGATGACGACGGGAAGGCACGTCGACTCACAGACGTGTTCGAAGCTCTCTGCGTCGCCGCTGTAGGCCGTCTTCACGACGTCGGCACCGAGTTCCTCGGCGAGGCGGACGGCGTGACCGAGGTATTCGGGGTCGTGTTCGGGGTCCTCACCCTCGAGGTTAGCCCCGCGGGCGTAGGCCATCGCGAGGACGGGCATACCGAAACGGTCGGCCTCGGCGGTCACCTCGGCCAGCTGGGTGAGCTGGTCAGGTTCGTAGTCGGAGCCGACGTTAATGTGGAAACTTACTGCGTCGGCACCCGCACGGATGGCTTCCTCGACGGTGCCAGTGAGACGCTTGTCGTTCGAGGCCGGACCGACCGACGTCGAGGCGTTGAGGTGGGCGATGTAACCGGCGTCGTTCTTGTGGTCGTGGACGCGCGGGGCGATTCCCTTCTGGGTGAGCACGGCGTCTGCGCCACCGCGGGTGACTGCGTCGATCGTCGACTCGATCTCTTTGAGGCCGGTCACGGCACCGAGTGTGATCCCGTGGTCCATCGGGACGATGACGTACGTGTCGTCTGTCCCGATACGCTCGAGTCGCGCCTGCGTTCCTGTCGTCTTCATTTGCGGGTGAGTAGCAAGCTAGCCGTTATGGATGTTCTGGTTCGGGCGCATCCCGGTCGGTTCCTCCCGGGTCGCCGACACCGTCGAGTGCACCAGCTTTGAGCTCTGCGGCTTTGGCCTCGAGTGCGCCGACGGCCTCGTCGGTGCCGTCGCTGCTGGCGATGATGTCGATCAGCGCGCTGCCGACGATGACGCCATCAGCGCCAGCCTCGACGATTTCGGTCGCGTGGGCACCCTCGCTGACGCCGAAACCGACGGCCTTCGGGACGTCGTAGTCGGCGAGGCGCTCGAGGCTCTCGTGGGTGGCTCCCGAGACGTCCGCGCGGGCACCGGTCGTGCCGAGGCGAGCCTGGACGTACGCGAAGCCAGTGACCTGAGACATGATGCGCTCGAGGCGTTCGCCGTCGGTCGTCGGTGCGACGATGAAGACGAGGTCGAGTCCGTGGTCGTCGCAGGCCTCGCGCAACGGATCGGCCTCCTCTGCGGGAAGGTCCGGGACGATGATTCCCGCGAGTCCAGCCTCGGCCGCGCGTTCGACGAACGGCCGAACGTCCGGCCCGTCTCGCGGTTCGACCGCTCGACTGTCAGAGACGCGTGACGCCTCGCCCGTCCCATACTGGAGGACCATGTTGTAGTAGGTCATCACCAGCAACGGTGCCTCGGTCTCGAGATCCTCGACGAGTTCGAAGAAGCCGTCGGGCGTGGTGCCGGCCTCGAGCGCGCGATTGATCGCCGCCTGGATCGTCGGCCCTTCGGCGATAGGCTCGGAAAAGGGAAGCCCGAGTTCGATCAGGTCCGCGCCGCCACGGTCGAGCGCCTCGACGTACGCTTTGGTATCCTCGAGCGAGGGATCGCCCGCGGTGACGTAGGTGATGAGCGCCGGGTGATTCTCGCTGATAGCGCGTTCGATCTTGCTGTCGGCCGTCGAGGCGGCGTCCGGATTATTCACTGGTGAACACCTCCACGTCCGGGGCGGCCTCAAGGTCGCGCTTCTCGGTCTCCTCGAGCACCGTCTCGAGGTCCTTGTCGCCGCGGCCGGAGACGTTGACGACGACGAGTTCGCCGAGGTCCTCGTGGGCTTCTTCTACGTACCCCAGCGCGTGGGAGGACTCGAGCGCGGGGATGATCCCCTCGAGTCGCGAGAGCCGATGGAAGCCCTCGAGTGCGGTCTCGTCGTCGACGCTGACGGGCGTCACCCGATCGGTGTCGACGAGGTGGGCGAGTTCCGGACCGACACCGGCGTAGTCGAGCCCCGCGCTCACGCTGTGGGATTCGACGATCTGGCCGTCTCTCTGCTGGAGGAGCTTGGTCATCGCGCCGTGGAGGACGCCGTCGGTACCGGTCGAGAGCGTCGCCGAGTTGGGAGCGAGGCCTTCCGCCTCGTCGATTTCGAGGCTCGAGCCGCCGGCCTCGACGGCGTACAGGTCGACGTCGGTATCCGGGACGAACGCGTGGAACGCCCCCATCGTGTTCGAGCCGCCGCCGGCGCAGGCGACGACGCTGTCCGGGAGTCGGCCGGCCTGCTCGCGAACCTGTTCGCGTGCTTCTTTTCCGATGACCGACTGGAAGTCACGCACGAGTTTTGGAAACGGGTGCGGGCCGACCACGGAGCCGATCACGTAGTGGGTCGTCTCCACGGTCGTCGCCCAGTCGCGCATCGTCTCGTTGATGGCCTCTTTCAGCGTCCCGGAACCGGCGGTGACGGAGTTGACCTCGGCCCCGTTCATTCGGATGCGGTAAACGTTCGGCCGCTGGCGGTTGATGTCCGTCCGGCCCATGTAGATCTCACAGGGCATCTCGAGGTGGGCCGCGGCCATCGCGGTCGCGGTGCCGTGCTGGCCGGCACCGGTCTCGGCGATGATACGTTCTTTCCCCATGTACTTCGCGAGGAGGACCTGCCCGAGTGCGTTGTTCAGTTTGTGGGCACCCCCGTGCAGGAGGTCCTCGCGCTTGAGGTAGATCTCCCGGTCGTAGCGCTCGCTCAGTCGGTCTGCACGCTGCAAGGGCGTCGGCCGGCCGCCGAACTCACGCATCCGCTCGCGGAACTCGTCCATGAAGCCATCCTCGTTCTCGAGCACGTAGCGCTCGTAGGCGTCCTCGAGTTCGAGGATCGCCGGCATCAGCGCCTCGGGGACGTACCGGCCGCCGTACTCGCCGAAGGTGGCCTCGCTATCCCGTCGGTCAGTCTGGTCACCCGTGCTCATCGGTCTCCCCCGTCAGTGTGTGGTGTCGCAGTCATGTGTGTTCGATCTCGTTCGCGTCGCCGTCACAGTTGCCGCTCGCCTCGGTCAGCCGCCGGGTGTTCGCCTCGACGTCGGTCTCGCCCGCGCCGTGGTCCATGATCGCGCTGCCGACGAGCAGGGCGTCTGCGCCCGCCGCGCGCATCCGTCGTACGTCTGCGGGCGAGGAGACGCCGCTTTCGGCGACCAGCGTCACGTCGTTGGGAACGCTGCTTACGGCGTCGCCGTCTGCGTGCGAACCATCGGTTCGCTCGCATGGTTCGAGGGACTCGGGGAGTCCCTCGCTATTCGCGTTCTCGAGGCGCGTTATGCGCCTCGCTTTGGGAGCGACCGACTCGAAGGTTTCGAGGTCGACCTCAAGTTTCGCCAGATCCCGATTGTTCACACCGACGAGTTCAGCACCGGCCTCGAGTGCGGTCTCGAGTTCGGCCTCGTCGTGGACTTCGACGAGCGGCTGGAAGCCTCGCTCGCGAGCAGCGGTGAGCAACCCCTCGAGGTCGTCGACAAATCGGACGATCAGGAGGACGAGGTCGGCCTCGACGAGGTCGAGGTGTTCCTCGCGCAAGAGGAAGTCTTTCCGAAGGACGGGGACGTCGACGGCTTCCCGGATCTCTGTCAGCGCCTCGGGCGAGCCACCGAAGTGGGTCGGTTCCGTGAGGACCGAGATCGCCGCCGCGCCGCCGTCGACCATCGCCTGTGCGAGTTCGACGGGATCGTCCTCGCGCGTTCCGTCGGCGGTGGGACTCGTCGGCTTCACTTCGGCGATCAGCGGGACCCGCCCGTCGGCGTCCGCCCGCGCGATCGCCTCGTCGAACGGCCGCGCGTCGACGTCGACCCGGCCGTCCGGACTCGAGCGCTCGTCGGCGGCCTCGAGAATCGACGCCACCGGGGGAGCCAGTTCCGTCTCGGAGTTCATTATTGTACATCGACGTACTCATGTGTACATAAGGCTTGCGTCCTCGCGGTCGCCGCCCGCCAGTCGGGGACCGGCGGCTATTCAAGTCCGTGGCACGAACCCACGCGCATGGACGAGGTTACGGACGCGGGTATCTACGCGCGCGAATCGTCGTATCTCGACCGGTACGTACAGGTCGGCGTCGCCAGCGGACGGGTCCTGACCGTCTCGTTCCCGGAGCAGGCGGACGACGACGCAGAACCCGACCACCCGATCCTCGAGCAACTCTTCGAGTACCTGGATGGGCTCGAGCCCGTCACCTTCGAGAACGTGCAGGTCGCGCTGACCGTTCCGACGGACCAGCGGGCTGTGCTCGAGTCAGTCCGGGAGATTCCCTACGGCGATCAGGTCGGCGTGGAGGCGCTGGCCCGGATGACGCCGGAACTCGACCCGGACGATGGAGACGACCTGGTGCTGGTCAGGACCGCCCTCGACGAGAACCCGGCTCCGATCCTCATTCCCGACCACCGGGTCCGAGACGGGCCGAGCGCTGCACCGCCGGCGGTCGAACAGAAGCTCCGCTCGCTCGAGGAACTGTAACGCTAGTTGCGGTCCAAGCCTGAACTGCGAGGTCGAACCGATCGGCGTCAGTCGGATCGACCTCGCAGTCGACGCCTGGAACGGTACTAGTTGTACTCGGCTTCGGATTCAGTACTGGACTCGGACCGTGCGCCGGTCTCGACGTCCGACCGTGACTCGGATTCCGTCCCGGACGTGTTCCCGGAATCGGCGTCGTGACTGCGGCCGAAACCTGCCCCGAACGGACGACGCACCGACAGCGAACCGAACCGGTCCCCGAGGAACGCCGAGATCGACCAGCGACCGACGAGCGAACCGGCCAGCCGAACGCTCACGTACGCGAGCATCGCGCCAGCGACGACGTCGATCGCCCAGTGGATGCCGAGATACATCGTCGACGTGGCGACCGAGAACCCGAGGAACCCGGCGACGTAGTTCCAGCGCGGGTAGAACTCGCGCGTTCGATAGGCGAGTAGCGACACGGTCACCGCGAGCGAGGTGTGCAGCGACGGG
This sequence comes from Natrarchaeobaculum aegyptiacum, assembly GCF_002156705.1. Lineage (NCBI taxonomy): Archaea > Methanobacteriati > Methanobacteriota > Halobacteria > Halobacteriales > Natrialbaceae > Natrarchaeobaculum > Natrarchaeobaculum aegyptiacum. The sequence continues at coordinate 3,552,666 of NZ_CP019893.1, read as the reverse complement.
AAGACGTTCGTGTTCCGGTTGACCTGCCTCGTGAGGTGCTGATACTGGGGATACGTATCGTACAACAGTGCGTCGACCAGTTCCGGCATCAGGTTTCGCGGCCCGTAGGCGATGATGAAGACGTAGATCACCAGCCCGAGCGAGTAGTTCAGGGTGTAGGCCGCCAGTAACTCTCGCAGCGGCCGCGTCTCGGAGAGCGCGAAGTACGCGACGACCGGGAACACGAGCAAGAAGACGTAGCCGTAGATGTAGATCCACGAGAAGTACGCGGTCAGCCACGCCGTCTCGAACGACTGCAACCAGAGGACGAACTGCCCCTCGAGGTCGTAGATCGTCCACGTGAGGTTCCACTGGATGAGCCACGAGACGTCCGGACCACCCTCTCGAGCGACGTCGTTGAACGACAGGACGCCCACCAGCACGACCGCGATGGGTGCGACCGCTCGGACCCGCGAGCGCCACTCGAACCGAGTTCGGCGAAGTCGTTCGCGACCGACTATCAGTCCGAGCCCGAGGAGGACGAGGAGGCTCACGACGATCGCAATCTGGATCAGGACTTGCGTGAGCATCAGCGTCTCACCCGGAGCCTTCCGTCGTCACCGTAGCCGAATCCCGCGTCCTCGAACGCCTCACGTGCCGCCCCGGGATCGACCGTGCCGTCGCTCCCGAGGAACGAACCGACCGGGTCTGGAGGTCCATCGTCCCACGCGAGCGAGTCGGGGGTCCACTCCTCGGTGACCGGCACGACCGTCGGCCGGGCGTAACCGTCGAACACGTCCGCGATCAGCGTCTCGCGGTCGAGCAACCTGGCGACGACCTGCCGGAAGTTCGGGTTCCCGAACGGTGCCCGCCGGAGGTTGAATCCGAGGTGGTAGAACGACCACGACGGCGACTCGAGCACCTCGACGTCGCCGTTGCCCTCGATCGACTCGGACTCGAGGACGTCGCCGACGACGTAGCTCTCGAGGGGAAGGCTCGTGACGTCGGCGGCGTCGGTCTCGACGAGTTCGATCGCGGACGTGCTCCGGGGGTCGATCTGGACGCGCAGTTCGGCCGCCGTCGGTCCGGGCAGCGAGACGTCTTCACGGGTGGTGAAGTGATCGTCGTAGCGTTCGAACGTGACGTGTTCGCGCTCGCTGCGCACTGCGAACTGGTAGGGGCCGCTGCCGACCGGCGGTACGTCGTCGGTCACGAGTGCGTCGGTCGTCCCCTCGGCGATCTGGACGCCCGGGATATCGGGCCGTCCGTCCCGGTCGGCCCAGACGTGTTCGGGGAGAATCGGGACCAGAAGCGCACGCTCGGCGACCGGTTCGTCCGCCGACACCGAGAACGCGAGTCGACCCTCGTCACGGTCGAGAACGGTCACCTCGTCGACGATCGATACCCGGCCGCGAAAGCGCGGCGTCGGGGCCGGGTAATCGGCGGTTCCGCGCGTCGTGTCTCGCAGGAACTGGTAGGTGAACACCACGTCGTCGACGGTTACCGATTCCCCGTCGTGGAAGGAACAGTCCTCGCGGAGTTCGACCTCGAGTCGTCCCCCGGTTTCGTCGCCTTCGGCGTCGCCACCGTCGTCGTACTCGAACGACGAGGCCAGCCACGGCACGACTGCGCCGTCGCCGGTTTCGGTCGCGAGCGAATCGTAGCAGAGGTCGGCGAAGACGCCCACCTCCCGGTACTCCGCCGAGAGCGGATTCAGATTTTTCGACACGCGCGCGTCCGTATGGACGATCCGAAGCTGACTCGCGTCGTCGTGGACCTCGAGCCCGAGGTATCCGAGTCGCGTCGCCGGGTGTCCCGCGTTCCAGCCCCCGAAACGGTCCGTCCGGACGAGCCGGAACTCCTCGCGGGCACAGATCGGGACGAACGGCTGTTCGGCGACGAACGCCTCGAGCAGTGCCTCGACTTCCGCCTCACGCTCGTCTTCCGGGGCCAACCGCTGGGCCTCGAGGCGCTCGTCGATCGGTCGGCTCGAGAGGCCGAACGGGTTCTGCCAGCCGGCCTCTTCGACGAACCGGGAGTGGAGGGCTTCGTAGAGAACGTCCGGATCGACGTCACCCGGGTGTTGTCCGACGTACACGTCGAAGTCCTGGTTGATCAGCACCGACCGGAAGAACTCCTCTTCCGATCGCATGTCGAGGTCGACGGCGATTCCCGCGCGCTCGAGTGCGGTCCTGACCGCCCGTGCGAGCTGGATGCTCTCGCGGTCGCCGTCAGCGGTTCGCGTGGTGATCGTCAGCGAGAGCTGCTCGGGGTCGTCCCGGTTGATCGCGCTCCGAACCTGCCTGATGCAGCCACTCGTCGCCACCGAGAGACCGACTCCCGTCGCCGCGAGAAGCGATCGACGGTCGACCCCGCTCGAGTCGCGATTGGAGGGCCGTGGGGATCCGCACATCTGGACAGGCGACCGTTCGCCACAGGCGGTTAACAGTATTGCGCTGCCGGACGGTCGGGTGAGCCAGTCGCGTGTTCGCGAGTTCTGCTCCCGACGCGACACCAGTAACCCCAAGGTGGCCGTCCCCGAACGATCTGGCATGACCGTCGCCGCCGAACGGATCGACCGGCTCGAGAACCTCGCTCGAGCGGCGGCGAAAGCCGGGGACGAGGATCGTGCCAGAGAGTACGTTCGACTGGCACGACGGATCGCCGAACGGAATCGACTCACCCTCCCCCGAACGTTTCGACGGTTTACCTGCGACGAGTGTGATACCTACCTCGTCCCCGGCGAAAACGCACGGGTCAGGCTCCAGCGTGGACACGTCGTGATCACCTGTTCCTGTGGCGCTCACGCGCGGTATCCGTACGACACCTGACCTCGAGCGGTGGGAAACGCTGCCACTGGGACCGCCGGCGATCGCTGAGATCGCTGGCGACCGTCGAGGCCCCATCACGCTCGGGACTTGCCGCCCCGAACCGTCGGAGTCGTTCCTACATCCCAGCGGAGGAATCCCACGGCTTCACAGTAGTTGCTGAAGTGACCAAGTGACGATTGCCGTCGCGGTCGTTGTCTCGATATGGTCGAGACAACTGAGGCAACGCAGGTGACTCGTGCAGCGTCGTCGATGCTGTTTCCAGAACTTGAGTTCGGGATCGCTGCGAACGGCACCTATCCGAGCGAGGACTTCCAGCAAGTCCTCGCTCGGATCGCATTCGACAATGAATTCGCCAATACTGGTGCGAAAGCCTATCAGCTCGCCCGTGGCGACGATATCGCCATTGACGCAACCGCTCGAAATCCGCTCGCACGAGCGCTCCTCTACCATCTACGTGGACTCGACGCGGACGCGGTCGACGATCAGTTCGACCGCGTCCGCGACGCAATCCTCGACGAAGCCGCTCGCAACCGCGTGTTTACCAGGCCAGTAGACGTCGCAATCGACGTTCACGACTGGCTCTATTACGGGGACAAAGAGACTCCTCACGTCTGTACAACGAATCCAGCGCAGGGCACCGATCGCGCGTACAAGTTCGCTACCGTCTGTATCGTCGATCCGAGCGTCCGTTTCACGCTTGGATCGGTAGCCTTGGAGGGCAGCGATACCGACGAGTTGGCGGATGCACTCCGCCAACTCGTCTCAGACGTCCGCGAGTATGTCGAAATCAACCGCCTTTATCTCGATCGTGGCTTCTATCGTGTTCACCTCGCCCTAGCGCTCGAAGAACTCGACGTTGAGTTCCTCATGCGTGCGCCGCAAACACAAAAGGTACAGCAATTTATTGATGACCACGACAGCGACACGTTCATTGCAGAGTACGAGATGGCTCGGTCGAATCCGCCGACGGGCCGAACGACAGTCCGGCTCGTCGTCGTTCCGCATCGAACACGAAATGACGACCACTTCTGTCTGGTTACCAACCGCGATCTCGACGTCGGCACTGACGTCGAGATCGCCCGGCCACTGGCTGAAGCATATCGCCGTCGTTGGGGAATCGAAACGTCCTATCGCAAGATTACGGAGTTTCTCCCGAGAACGTCGTCACCGACGTTCTCAGTACGGCTCTTTTACTTCCTGTTCGCCGTCGCGCTGTACAATCTGTGGGTGTTGACGAACCTGCTCGTGACGTCCCGCCGGGCGGTCGGGACGGATCCAGTCGTCCCGACCGCCCTGTTTCGCGCGTTTCTCGGGCAAATACCGTACGGGTAGCGGTTATCTCGGCGACTGACTCGGGCTGAGCAGCCCGAGTCAGTACGCCCCTCAGTACTGGTAAGACTGGAAGAACAAGGCTGAGGAAACGCTTCGACAGCTGTTACGCTCTCTGGACAGCACTGAGAACGGTTTCACGAAGCCGGAGTTGAGAACGACACTCCAATCCTTGCGGCTTTCCTGATCGAATCAGCAACTACTGTTCAGCCGTGGGAGGAGGTCAAGGCCCGCGAGTCGAGCGTATCCCGGGAAACGGACTCGAGCCGTCGTGGTCGCTGGGCAGTTCGACGATTCTCGCGGCGAACCTCGAGTCGCAATCGGGACAGGTGACGACACCGACAGTCGGCTCCGTTCGAACGTCGGTTCCACAGTCGCAATGGATCGTGGCGGGTCTGGGCATGGTGTGTGGTGATCGCACCCGACGTGGCGGGAGGCAACCACGCTCGAGAACCAGAACAGGCTCCGGCTGACTCGAGTGGACGTCGGCAGGTCTTTATTTCGCCGGTGTCAATGGTGGATTGCTCCCGCTACGCGGGGGCTGTGTTAGAGCCGGAGTGTGTAGCTTGGAGGCGTGCACTCCGGCTTCGCGCACTTTCGTGCGCACCTATTCGTTCGGAATCAACCATCATGAACGTTAGGATACTGACCAGTCGACCGTGGCTGGTTCCGTCTCGAGCGATCCGTTCGAGAACATTCAAACCGTCGGCACCGCTAGACGGGCTATGGACCAGCAGGAGCGCAAACGTCGCGCCCACGATCTGGACGTCACCGTCTGGGTTGGCAAGAGTGGCATCGAAGCCGTCGTCGACGAACTCGACGACCAACTCACGAACGAAGACCTCGTGAAGGTGAAGTTCCTCCGGGCGGCTCGATCCGGCAGCTCGACCGAAGAGAAAGCAGAGACCCTCGCCGACCGCGTCGACGCAGAGCTGTTCGAGACCCGCGGACACACCGCCGTTTTCTACCGATAGCTGGTACCCGCTGCTCGAGATTTCCCACCGTCACTCGTGGACGGTCGCATTCGCCGGCGGCTCGAACACGAACGTCTCGTCGTCGACGTCGTCTTCGAAGTCGACCGACTCGAACCACTCTCGGAGCAGGTACTCGGTCCCGTCGTCGTCCTCGATGACGACCTCCTCGCGGAGCGGGTAGTCGTACTCGACGTCGATCCAGAGGCGTTGCTCGACGACCTCGAGTTCAGCTTCCGGGTTCACGGTCTCGAGGGCGAAGACGAACTCGGTGTCGCCGACGAGCAAGGAGAGCCCCTCGGTGACGGTTTCGTTTGCCGCCGTCACGTCGACGACGTGGGCCTCGCGGTCGGCGACGGTTTCGGTTCCGAGGTACTCGACGTCGTAGAGGTCCGCCTGTCGGTCGGCTTCGTCGGCCCGGGCGGCCCGGACCTCGTCGCTATCGTACGGCTCGTCGGCCCGATATTCGTGGACGACGTTCGAGTCGGGATAGTACCACCACGACCCCGTCGCGTTCGAGACGTAGACGTCCCCCTCGCGGTCGGGAACTGCCGACTCGAGCACCTCGCTGCGGTACTCGACGTACGGTCGTTCGGCGACCGCGACGGTTTCACTCGTGGTCGCCTCGCCGTCTGACACGAGCATCGTCCGCTCGCCGCTGACGGCCTCGAGGTCGTCGCTGTGGACGAACGCACCCTCGAAGACGTCGACCGGGTCGGGCTCCCCGCTGGTCCCGTCGGCCCCGGGAATACTGATGGCGCTACAGCCAGCGAGGGTGACCGTCGCTGCCAGCACGACGAGACCGAGCGCGATTCGCTGCCGATCCATTGGTAGACCGTTTTTTCGAGAACGGTGTATACTTTGTCATCCGAACAGGTTCGGCAGGTCGGCTCGGGCTGAAGCCCCAGCGAGAGCGACCAGTGCGAGCGCGACCGGCCACAGCGAGGCCGTCCCATCCGACGATAACTGGCACGCAGGGACGGGCGACGGATTTTACCCACTACGGGAACCAGCGTCGGTCATGGAACCGAGTCAGGAGCGCCCTCGACCTCGGCGCGAACCCCGCTCGAGGACCGGCCCCGGGTCCACACGTCGAGGCGCGCTCGCAGCCATCGGCGGCGGACTCACTGCGGCACTCGCCGGCTGTGTCGATGCCCTCGAGACGAGCGTCGACGACCCGTTCGCGGTCGAGACGGTCGTCGACGGGCTCGCACACCCGTGGGCGATGGCCATCGTTCCCGGGGACTCGCGACTGCTCGTCACCGAGCGCGAGGGTCGGCTCTCACTGGTGGACCGCGAAGGGGGGAGCCACACCGAAGTCGACGGTGCGCCGGTCGTCTACGTGACGGGACAGGGTGGGTTGCTCGACGTCGCACTCCACCCCGACTTTCCGGACGACCCGCGGGTGTACCTGACGTACTCGATCGCGAACGACGACGGCGAGTCGACGACGGCAGTCGGCCGCGCCCGACTCGAGGCCGACGACGGAGACGACCCCGAACTCACCGACGGCACCGAACTGTACGTCGCCGAGCCGTGGCTCGACTCGAGCGGCCACTTCGGCTCACGCGCCGTCTTCGGCCCCGACGACCGGCTGTACGTCTCGGTCGGCGACCGACGGGAAGACGGCTTCGACGCCGAGCACGTCTCTCAGGACCGCTCAAACGACCTCGGGACGACGCTCCGGCTCGAGCCCGACGGTTCGATCCCGGACGACAACCCGTTCGTCGACGATGAAGATGCCGTCGACGCCATCTACACCTACGGTCACCGGAACGCCCAGGGGATGACGGTCCACCCCGAAACGGACGAACTCTGGCAGAGCGAACACGGTGAAGAAGACGGCGACGAACTCAACGTGCTCGAGGCTGGCAGCAACTACGGCTGGCCGATCGCTCACTACGGCTGTGCGTACGGGACCGACGAACCCATCGGTGACGAGCCGGCCGACCGCGACGACGTGGTCGACCCCGTCTACTACTGGAAGTGTGGCTCCGGTGGATTTCCACCGGCGGGAATGACGTTCTACGACGGCGATACTTTCCCGGAGTGGCAGGGCGACCTCCTCGTCGGAAATCTCGCTGGACAGTACCTCGGTCGCTTCAGCGTCGACGGAACCGACGTCTCGGAGAAAGATCGTCTGCTCGAGGGCCGAGGCTGGCGAATCAGGGACGTCGTGGTGGCCCCGGATACCGGTGACGTCTACGTCGCCGTCGACGACGGGGACGCACCGATCGTTCGGCTGACGCCCCAGGAGTGACACTCTCGAGGCGGCGCGCCGCGGTTATCCGTCCGTTTGCCAGTTGCGGCGACAGAACCGAGATCGGGACAGCGATCGACGTGGGGTCGCGCGAACGACGTCGCTCGCGTCGCGTCAATGATCGGTATGAATTATGAATGGTGGATTCCGCGATTGCCCGGCGTTCCGACCGGGGGAATCCCGGTTGCCTTCTCCACCCCGCGACCCGTCGAGCGACAGGTGTCCGGCGGTCCACTGCTCGCTTCCGCGCCTGATGGGCTGTCGCCGGTTAACCACGATGGGACGTCCCTGCGGACGGCCACCGTGGACCGCTGTCCCCGACGGACGAGGCTTCTCTGTTGGCTCCCGGGGCCCCGGTCGGTCTGACCGGACGCCCGCGGCCTTCGGTCCCCGCTAATGACCATAGCGCGGGTTGTGAGCAGGGCCAAACTGCCCGACCTATCCATCTACCCGTAGACGCCTGGCACTTAAGGACCTTTCGCCTCCAAAATCGCCAGACTGCGATCGGGTCCTCAGCAATCCACAGCAGTCGTCTCACCCGTTCGCTCCGCCGCTCCATCTGGGTTCAGCAGGATGGAATCGTTCGACGCATTTCAGTTGATTTGCTCCGCGGTGACGGACGGTCACTCGAGGTCGCCGTGGTCTGTGGCCCCCGACTCGCCTCGCTCTTTCGACGACAGCGGTACGGCGAGGACGATCAGGACGACGTCGTACGCTCCCAAGACGAGCGCGACCTGCATTCCGCCCACTCGGACGTCCAGCGCTCTCTGGGAACCATCCCTCCGGAATGGACGCCCAGCGGTGAAAGAACCACGCGACCCCATAATGTAGTAGGGTACCAGTGGACAGTCTATCGTCGCTCGAGGCGTGACAGAGAGGAAAAGGCCCATTAGCCAGCCGAAACATCGCTCGACCATGGGACTCGGCAGCACCGCAAAGAAGATTCAAACCCTCTCAGAGAGCGCCGAAGCGATGTACAAGCAGGTCCAGCAACTCCAGCAACGGATCGTCAACCTCGAGGGCGAGGTCGACGACACCCACGACACCGTCAAGCGGCTGGACCATCAGGTCACCGAACAGCGAGCGTTACTGCTGGCGATCGCAGAAGAACAGGGACTCGACGCCGACGCGATCCTCGCCGACGCTGCGATCGACGACGCAGACGAACCGGAGACGGCCCCAGACCCGGACGACCCCGAGGCGAGCGAGGACGCCTCGACCGACGAACGCGAGGAGAGCGAAGACGCGACCGCTGACTGACCCAGAACACGCTCGGCGTTTCTCCCCGATCACTCGTCCGCGTCAGTGATCTCGGCTGACGGCTCACGAACCGGCCCGACGACTGGTCCGTGACGCTCGAGCGGTTGCCCATCGTCGGAAGAGTCGTCGTCGGCTGGGACGTCGAACGGATCTGTCGCGTCCGGCGACCAGTCGAGTGTCCGCGCGTCGACGACCTCGAACGCGTCGTCGCGTTCGACCTCCCAGACCCGCAGGACGAGGTGGGCCTTGCAGTGATGCTCGACCAGTTCCATCCCCGTCTGCCGGTTTCTGAGGACGAGCTGGCAGGTCCCGTCGTTCGAACAGTCCCCGAACTGGTCACACATGGTCTCAGTTGTCGTACTGCGCTTGCCGGTAAGTCTCTGTCGGTGCCCTCAGGTGTCGATCCGATAGCGGCGACTTCGATTTCCTCAGGCTGCGAGTCGTCGATGTTCGACCTTCATACACCGGTCCTGGACGACCGACCGACCGTCGGCTTCTGCCCGCGCGGCGGCGTCGTCGTCACGAATACCCAGTTGCGTCCAGATCACCGACACGTCGTCTCGCTCGAGGGCTGCATCGACGATTCCGTCGACCTCTTCGCTGGGCCTGAAGACGCAGACCACGTCGATCTCCTCGTCGACTGCCAACAGCGAGTCGACCGCCTCCCGATCGAGCACCTCGTCAGCGTAGGGATTGACGGGGATCACCTCGTACCCGTGTTCGGCGAGGTACGCCGGCACGTCGTGGGCCGCCTTCCCCGGCGTCGTCGAACAGCCGACGACCGCAACCGTCTCGTACTCGAGCACCGCCTCGATCTCGTCGTCTTCCTCGAGTGGCATGCGGTGGGCTACGTACCTGTCCGGTATAAACGCTCCACGTCAGGGTCCCGAGAACCGACGGACTACGGGCCAGATCAGAGGCCGACGGTGTCGATGGCCGGTTCGTCGCCGTCGCCCTCGTCGACGGTGATGAGGCCGTCGAACAGCTGTTTCAGCGTGTTCATGGTCTGGTCGTCGTGTGCCGTCGAGTCGATGACGTACAGACCGAGAGCGTCCGCGCTCTGAATCCGACCGGTGAACACGTGGAGGAATCGAAACACGGTCTGCAGATCGGAGTACATCAGGAGCGTCGAGACAGAGTGCAACAGAACCCGGTTCTCCGTAACGCCCCGATCCTCGTAAAAATCCTGTAAAAACTCCGAGAGCTTGATCCCGATCCCGGTCATGTCGACTGGCGAGGACGCGTACTTGACCCGAGGGTCGTCATCGACCGTCCCGACGCCGCGTTGTTTCGTGACGCAGTCGACGACCCCCACGTCTGCGTCGGACGCGTCCGCTCGTGAGGTAAATTCCTCGAGTACGTTCTCGGCGCTATCTTTCGTCGAGACGACGATCGAACCGTCACCCCGGACCGCACCCTCGAGGAGAATTTCGTAAGCGAGGCTTCGCTTTCCGGTCATCGGCGGGCCCGTCACGAGGACGTTCGTCCCGGGCTCGATCCGAGATGCCGGAACGACATCGACGAGATCATACATGTCAGATGATCACTTCCATCGGCAGCCCCGTTGGCGAACGCGGCTGAGACCTTCGCGTGGAGTCTGGTACAGTAATGCAGTATTTGGGATATAGTCCTTTTGATACACTCCGATTTGCGAGTGCGCCAGTGCGTCTGCCGCTGGTTTCCCACCTGCGCCGGATCGACTCGACGGATCGCTCACGCGCGATGCGTTACGAGTCCCCGAAGGACAGTCGAGACAATCCTCGACTGGACCTCGAGCCGGCTCGTCAATCAGACCTACCACCCGAACTCGAGTGCCACACGTCCGGCGATAAAGGCGACCGCAGCGAGGAACATCCCGTACTTGAGCAGCGTCTGTCCCGACGTCGGATCGTCGAAGCTCCGAACCATCCCCCCGAGCATAACCAGGACCGCGGGAAGTACCACGAACAGGTAGGTTACGCCGAAGTACTCGAGGAAATAGGGCAGCGGACTCGCGAGAACGCCCGCCACGAGTACGACGGCCGCGATCACCAGCGCCCGGCGTTCCCCGACGGCGATCGGCAGTGTGTTCAGCCCCTCCTCGCGGTCGCCACTGACGTCCTCGACGTCCTTGACGATCTCACGGGTGACCGTCGCCACTGCCGCCAGGATCGCGAGGGTGACCGCCGGCCACACGTCGCCCACCGCCGCCGCGCCAAACAGGAACGTGCTCCCGACGAGATAAGCCACGAGCGCGTTTCCGAGGCCCGGCAGCCCCTTGAAGAACTCGGTATACGCGACCAGCGCGACGAGGTTGATCCCTGCGATCGCGAGTGCGAGTACCGGAAGCGTCAACGCGAGCCCCACCGCGGCGACGAACAACACGATACTGAATACGAGCGCACCACGTGGACTCACTGCACCCCTGGGAATCGCCCGCTCCGGCTGGTTGATCCGATCGATCTCCCGGTCGAAATAGTCGTTGATCGCGTTCCCCGCACCGACGGCCAGCCCCGTCGCTGCGACCGCAGCACCCACCTCGAGTGGATACTCGGTAACGCCGCCAGCGACGAACGCACCGATGAACGTCAGCACACTCGCTGCGATCACGTTCACCGGCCGCGTCAACTCGAGCAGCCCCCTCACCGTCTCGCGAACCGCGGTCATACCCACGGCTGTTGGGCCATCCCGGTTAAGCAATCCGATCCGTCGTCGACTCCTTACCTGGACGAAAACCGACCAGCACCAGAGCACACTGTTCTTCAGAAACCCACGTGGTCAGCGCCACTCCTCGAGATCACAGAGCGTTTCGGCGTCGACAGAGATCCACTGACACACCCGCTCGTCACCGGTCGCCTCGACTGGGACGACCGTCCAGACGTCTGCATCGTCGGTGAGCAACTCGAGTTCCTCACCGTCGGCCTGAACCCGACCACCGTGCGGAACGTGACTATCGTGGATCGTCATAGATCACGTGACGATACGTCCTCGAGTACATAGACATCCACTGGTAATTTTCATCCCCCGGGAACTGACGCCCACGTCCCGCCGACCGGACTCGAGGCCGGTGAAAATCGAGTGACTTATACGAAGCCACCCGAAAGAGAGGACCGAGGGCGCTTAGCTCAGTCTGGACAGAGTGCTTGGCTTCGGACCAAGTTGTCGCGGGTTCAAATCCTGCAGCGCCCATCCTGTTTCATCACGATTAGGAATCACAGGACGGCGCGGGATTACTTATAAAGGATGGTCTGTTTGACGGTTAGAGTTCGCTATTTTCCATAACGGGGGTCGGTCCCGTCGTGCGATTAGCCAAGTGCCAATAGTTGCTCATTCATCATAAGTCTGTGTGTCTGTAACACGCTCTGCGAGACTACGGCTAACGGATTTGGCATCATCTCACTGGTTACTACCTGAGAAAAGCAACCTCAGAGGTCTTCGTCGGAGAAAACTAATCTGGTGCTATTTTCTTCAAGCCAACGTGAGTGTTCCTCATAGTTCGGATCGTGTTCCGCGACGAGTGACCAGAACGCATCAGTGTGATTGGGTTCTCGAAGGTGAGCCAACTCGTGAATCACGATGTAGTCCACGATCTCCTGTGGGGCCATCATCAACCGCCAGTTTAGACCGAGTGTTCCGGTTGTAGAGCAGGAACCCCATTTCGTCCTCTGATTGCGCACCTCTATTTTCTCGTACTCTACGCCCATCTGCTCGGCGTAGTACTCCGCTCGCTCCTCGAATGTCTCACGTGCCTTGCGTCGATAGAGAGTTTCGAGGGCGCGCTTGACCGAAGTATCCTCGACGTGGTGGCGTGCCAGCCGTAGTGTGTTCTCTGTGACGCCCGATGACGGGCGGCGCTCTACCACGATTTCACGCTCCTCGCCAAGATACGGGAACACCGCACCCTCCTCATACTCCCGCTCTGGAATCTTTTCGCGATACGTGTCGTACTTCTCCTTCTTTTCCACGACCCATACCGCGTTCTCTTTGAGTAGTTCCTCGGGATGGATTTCGTCGGATTCTGGAACGACAACCGTGATACCGTGAATATCCACGTCAATTCGCGGCTCAGTTGCATCGGAACTACGTCGGAGTTCGTACTCGACGGGTTGGCCCAACAACTCCACCGTTCGCCGTTGAGTGTTAGGCATTCTGGACAAGGTAATCCCGAACGGAATCAACGAAGCCGTCATAATCTCGGATGAGGTGGCCGAGGTCGTGTTCTACCACCAGCACATCCAATAGGATGCGCTCGATTTCCGCGATGGTCTGTTGATTCGTCTTCCAGCCGGAGTAGCCTCGGTCAACACGCTCACGGAACTGCGAGACAATTTCCTCAGCAACTCTCTCTGCCTGCTCGTCGGACTCTATCGCGTCCGGCGTCTCCTCGGTCAGGTGTGTGTAGATAGCGAACTCAGCGGCTTCCATCCCCTCCTCATCGGCTTCTCTCTCGACGTTCAGCACTTCCTCTTCCACAGATTTCAGGGCTTCAACCGCTTCGGGATCGGCCATCTCATCGCCCTGCCACCGCTCAACTATATCTGTGACTCGTTCACTTAGTCGCTTGTAGCGGGGGTTCTGGTTCTCACGTGGGTGAAGATGTTCGCGAGTTGCGTGCGCGATCTGCGATGCCTTGACGCCGGGATTGTCTAATCCCTCTACATCTTCGAGGTATTCTTCTCCAAGTTTGTACGTCGGGAAGTCACGCTTGATTTCCGAAATATCGACGTGCTTGTTGATTATCTCCCTCGTCTTCTCGCGCATCTCCTCTTCGGGGTCATCGTCGCCCGAGGTCGTGCGCTTGAACGCAACGTGAATCCGACTCAGCCACTTGTAGTCGCGCTCGATGCCTTCGCTTACGAGCCGCCCATCTGGTGCGACGGCCTCGTAGAGGTTTTGGAGCCGCCGGAAGTTCTGCTTGAACTCGCGGCGTTCCGGGTGCGTGCTAACGCGCTCGATGGCCTCGGAGGTCGCCTCTTGCGTGTCGGTCTTCGGAATCCCGTCGAAGATACCCATCACCCGCTCAACCTGCTCTACGAGATCGTCGTAGAGTTCATCCTTGTCACGGGCGGCGTAGGCCTTCGTCTCAGCGTCGTAGTCGAGCGCCTCGTCGATGTTCTCGAAGACGCCTTGGAAGTCCACAATCTCGCCGTTCTCCTTGCCTGCGGCAGGTCGGTTCGTCCGGGCGATGGCTTGCATTAGATTGTGGTTCTTGAGATTGCGGTCGAGATACATCGTCTTGAGCATTGGGGCGTCGAAGCCCGTGAGGAGCATATTGTGGACGACGAGGAGTTTCGGGTTCTCCTCCTCTTTGAACGCCTTGACGATGCTGTCACGCTCCTCAGAGTCCGTGTGGAACTGCTGAATGAGATCGGAGTCATCCTTGGTCGAGGTGTAGAGAACTTTCACCTCCTCCTTGCCTCGGAGTTCTGCGAGCCGCTCACCGTACATCGCCGCAGACCGGCGGCTCGGGGTCACGACCATTCCTTTCCAGCCGTTCGGGGAAACGTGGGTGTCGTAATGCTTGTCGATTTCTTCGACGGCCTTCTCCACACGCGGTTCGAGTTCCGCAAGCGTCGTCGCAGTGACGTTCTCGCGGATGGCCTCGCGTTTCTCGTCCGTAGTCAGTCCCCGGAACTCCTGCTCGAACTCCTCATCAAGCCCGGCCTCGTCAATATCCCACTTCATCTGGTGACGGAGCGTGAAGTACACAGGGAGAATCAGGCCATCATCAATTCCCTGCTTGACCGAGTAGCGGTGTAGGTAGTCCTCGCCCTCGGGAGAGAACTCGCGGAACGTGTTGCGGTCTTCGTGACGCTCCCCTTCGCGGACGGGCGTGCCGGTGAACCCGAAGTGGTAGCAGTCGGGGAGCGCGGCGTCGAGACGACTCCCGAGATCGGCTTCCATAAATCGGTGTGCCTCGTCGCTCATCACGATTACCTCGTCGTTCCCCTGTACGTCAGGGTCAACGTCCTCGAACTTCTGGATGGTCGTGAGGACGAGTTGACTGCTCCCCTCCTCGATGAGCTGCTGAAGGTGGTCGATGCTCTCGGCTTCCGTCCATTGCTCCAGCGAGAGGTTCGCCAGTTGGTCGCGCATCTGGCTGTTTAATTTGTCCGTGTCCACGATGATGAACACCTGCGGGTTGCGGGCGACTGCGGGGCGTGAGAGTAGGTTTTCGGCGGCGTACAGCATTGTGAATGACTTGCCCGACCCTTGGGTGTGCCAGATGAGGCCGCGCTTGTGGTCGCCCTCACGGACGCGGTCAAGGATGCGATTCACCGCGTAGTACTGCATATATCGCGGGACGATTTTCGCGTCGCCCCCGGCTCGCCGCTCGTAGAACACGAAGTGCTTGAGCAGGTCAAGAATGGACGAGGGGTTACACAGCGTCTTCACCGCCTGCTTCATCGCGTTGTCGTCTGCGAACTCTTCCGGGGCGTCGTTCCACGGCTCGTAGAACTCTTTCGGCGCACCCACAGCCCCGTACCGTAGTTCCATCGTGTCGGCGGCAACGTTGAACAGACCGGGGACGAACAGCCGGGAAACGTCCTCCTCGTACTCTTTGAGATCGCGAACGGCGTCGTGCCAGTCGTTATCCTGTGCGAGGCTCTTGAGTTCCATCGTCACGAGCGGAATCCCGTTGACGAACAGATTCACGTCCGGGCGGATAGTCGTCTCCCGCGAGACGGAGAACTGATTCACCGCGTGGAAGCGATTGTTCTCGGGATTTTCGTAGTCAATGAGGTCAACGTAGATTGTGTCGGTCGCGCCGTCATCGCGCTGGATATTGAACGTCTTGCCCTTGGTAAGCAACTGGTAGAAGGCTTGATTACCATCCATCAAGTTCTCGGCGTCGAGATCACGCCGGAGGGAGGAGACGAACTTATCAACGTTGTTTTCGGTCACTCCTTCATTCAATGCGACGACCTGCTCCGCGAGGAGGTTCCAGTAGATGACCTCGTGGCTGTCGCGCTCGTAGGCCTCATTGAGAACGTTCGCACCGCGTCCGCCGTCCTGTCCGTGTGTCTCCCATCCTATGCCGTCGAGCCACGAGAGAAGCGACCGTTCGACGCCGCCCTCGGATGGGATACTAACCATATTGAGCGACTTCCTCGGGCACCTCTATGGTGGTATCGGTTGTTTGGACTGTTCCCGAAAGTAGGTCTTGCATCAGACCGCGTTTGAGACGTTTGAGTCGGTCAACTTCTTGTTCATTTATTTGGATAACATCTAAAGTCTCGTCAATTCGCTGTGCGATTTCCTCTTGTTCTTTCATAGGTGGCACAGGTATGGTAACTTCTTGTAGATTATAATTCGAGATTCCTTTAACAGTAGAGCCAGTCGCGCGTGCCTCATATTCTTTCTGAACGAATGGAGAACCCATTAAATGTGCAAAGAACCGATTGTCAAACTGTTCCCCGGGCCTGAGAACAATGAGTCGTTGAGAAAGTGAGAATTTCATCTCAGGCAAGACAGCAGCTTTTCCCATTGGGGCTTCAGTCGATAGAAGTGTATCTCCCTCCTGTGGGATTCCCCTTGTCATCCATTCATCATAAGTCTCCGCTGAAACATGCTTGAGATCGTCAAGAATAATTTCTCCTCGTTCAATATTGATGTTCCTGAGGTGAGGTATTCCTTCGTCAGAGAACTCTGGGTTCTTTCCACGATAATCAATAATCTCACTACAGGCTTCGGATACTGTTGTTACATCCCAACTCACAGGAATCTGTACATTCCTTCCCAAAATACGAACGTTATCATACTGCTCGTGGTCAACTCCTCTCGGAATTAGACTTTGGTAAAGACCCTTGTAAAATCGTTCAAGCCGGTCAACAATAGCCTCGGCGTTCTTAATCGCCCGGTCAACCGTGTAAAGTACAGTGGCAATTTTGCGCTGTTCAGGGAGTGGTGGAATAGGTATTTTATGCTTCTTTACAATTCCCTTTCCTAAGTTCGCTTGAGTTGTTTGACGGCTCAAACTCTCCAATCTTGGTTGTGAATTGTCAATCGCATAGCGAACATAGAGTACGTTATCCTCCTCGGCATCCCATAGTCCGAGAATAGCCTGATTTGTAGCCACACGGCTCTGAACTATTGCTGTCTCAGCGAGGCTCCCATAGATAGTTAGTAGAAGCGTCCCTGAGTCAAACGCTCTTGTGCTTGTTTCTTCTAACGCCTGTTTGGTAACATAGTCTTCTGCTGTCGAAACTCCTTCCCCTTTCTGTTCGTTCAGGTCTTCAATCTTGACAAATGGTATGTTCCCGCCATAGTACTCATCTACCCCTTTCTTTGGAGTTCCTCCGCTATAAATGGAATTAAAGACTTCACCGAGACGTTTCTCAACCCATGCAGAATCCTGTTTGGATTCCGAATCTACGTAGTCAGTGATGTCAACTTGCTCACTCATAGTTCAACGCCTCCATATGCTCCGTCATCGTCGCCTCTATCTCCTCACGCTCTGCCTGCAGCTCACGTAACTTCACCAGTTCCTCCTCCACGTCAATATCCTCTTCCGGTTCAGTCGTGTCCACGTACAGCGCGATATTGAGGTTGTAGTCGTTCTCTCGAATCTCATCGAGCGATACTGTGCGACTCACCCGCTCCTCGGTCGCCCACTCGCGGAAGTTCTCGACGATGTGGTCGAGGCCGTCCTCAGTTAGTTCATTTTGATTCGACAACTCTTCGTAGAACGCTTCGTCTGCGGCGTGGATGAACTGCACCTCGTCCTCGCGCTCAGCGGGCTTGCCCGTGTTCAGCACAAGGATTGCGGAGGGAATTGAATTATTCTGGAATAGACTCTCAGGAAGCCCGACGATAGCCTCTACTATATCCTCCTCTAACATATGTTCCCGGTATTTCCCCTCGCGCTTGCGGAACAGCACGCCATGAGGAATGACAACGGCGGCCTTGCCCCCCGTCTCATCGCGCCCGGGGCGCTTCAACTGCTCCGCTATATGCATAATAAAGGCGTAGTCCCCTCGGTCGGCACGCGGCAGTTTCTCGTGCCAGTTAAAGCGTCCATACGGATCATCTTGGAGATCATCTTTCGCCCAGTTAGCACTAAACGGGAAGTTCGCCAATACACGGTCGAAACGTGTGAGTTCGTTCGAGTCGTCGTCGGTGAACGCGGGACTCGAAAGAGAGTCCTCGCGCTCGATCTCCCCATCCAGTCCATGAATGGAGAGGTTCATCTTGGCGATGGCCGAAATGTCTGGATTGACTTCCTGCCCGGTGAAGGTCATCTTTGTCGGGTCGCCGCCCTGCTCCTCGCGGTAGTAGCGTGCGGCCTCGATGAGCATCCCACCCGAGCCAACGGTCGGGTCGTGGAATGTGTGGCCGTCCTCGAACTCATCGACCAGTCGCACGCAGAGATTGACGATGTGCGGTGGCGTGAAGAACTGCCCGCCAGACTTGCCCTCCTCCTCCGCAAAGTGGCGAACCAAGTCCATATACGCCTCTCCGAGCATATCCGGTGGTACGCTGTCTCGGTCAAGGTCGTGTTTTGAGAGGTGTTCGACGAGTTTCCCGAGCCGGTCGTCATCAAGCGCGTCGGCGTCGATGTAGTCTGCGCGGAAGACCCCCGTGAGTTCGGGATTTTCCTCGGTGAGCGCATCGAACGCCTCGTTGAGTGCTTGATCCACGTTGTCGCTCACTGCGCGAATGTCCTCCCACAGATAGCCTTCGGGGACGACTGGAATGTCGTAGAGGTTGTTCCGCCGTGCGAAGTCCTCGCCGTACTCCTCAACGTTCTCGGCGTACTGCTTCTCGAACTCGTCGGAGATGGACTTGTAATAGACGAGTGGGAGAATGTATTCCTTGTAGTCGGTCGGGTCAACGGCGTCTCGGATTATATCGGCGCACTTGAACAGATGAGATTCCAGTTCGTCAAGCGAGATGGGCATATCACTACTGTTCTATGCAGGTCTCATATGCTCTGCGGTAGCGTTCGCGGGCGGGGGTGCAATAACAACAGGTGCTACTCACTTGCTCAAATTGGGGTGCGGACGTAAGTTGCGCCCGCAGCGCCCCGGTGAAGGACATGGAGAAGCCCAATTGTACTTTTGTTGTCCTCACTATTCATTCTTACTCCGTCGCTGAACACTTGAAATGGTGGGGGGTCCTAACCAGAGACTGAATAATCGGGCGTCCTCGACGTTGTAACTAACGTCGCTGGTCTTCCAGCGGATGCCCTATGTACCGCGAACTACACGGCGGCGGATCGGACTCTGTTTTATCAATGACCTCCAAATCACTAATCCATGTGGCTTTATTGGTTATGTGGGCGGGTATGTCAATAATATTTGCCGCCCCCACAAATTCATACGAATAAAATTTCACGTTGTCTCCATTTTCATCGTCATCACGACTGTTGCCCATTAACACCTGACTGCCATTGTGGACCTGTATTTCCATACACCAATATAGGGCGAGTTTCCACCCATGAGTAAAGTTTTCTGGCTCCGTCTCACCACTCGCCACCGCCATCATATCGTTATACGTCTTGGCCAAGTAATACTGTAAATCAGCTCCACTCCCCATAATCCAACGGTCACGACCAGTAGAATATTGAATCCTCTGACAATCAACTTCAGAGCCTTGATCCCTCGTCTCGCCCCAATATTCCGAAACATCTGCCTCAGACGGAACCTCTGATACATGCACCCCAAACACACACAAATGCAAGTGAGGGAGTCCAGTATCAGTAAACTCGACAACGTGAAGATTCGTCGGGACCGTATCTCGCCCCAATTTATCCTTGAGCCACTGCATGAACCGGGTCTTATTCTTCATCAACGACTCATACATTTCCTCAATCGAATCAAACCGCTTCGGGTCCGTCGTCAACGTAATCATTTGTCCAATAATGTATAATTCAGAAGCCTTCTCGAAAGCCCCACAAAACGATGCATACGACGACTTAGCCTCAAAGTCATCACTAAAACGATCTGTCATTGGCTTCAAAATATACTCCGGTCCAAAGTCCTCCCCCGCCAAACTTTCCCGCCTGAGAACTTGTGTTGTATTCCTCTTATGCTCGATCTCGTTCATTAGTTCTCCGGCCAAGTACTCACGAGTTGCCTCATTGTCAATCGTACTAAACATCTTAGGAGTCTGGACCGCTCGATCCTTCGGGTAGTGGACTCGATTATCATTTTTCCAGTCTCCCGAACCAAACGTAGATTGTATCTCACCCGTTTTACTCTTGGACCCACCGCCGTATTGCGATCTTGTCCGTTCCCTACCCATATCAAGAGCAGCCGTCTTCCGCAGTTCTACCGACGGATAGACCCAATAGTCAGACCTCTCCTCATCACCACGATCCTCCAATTTCAGCAAATCAAACCGTTCGCAGAGGCGCTTACCCATCCGATAGTGTTTTCTGTTACTGCCGAGGCCACCCCAAACCCAACGTACTACCTGCGATAACGCCAACCCCTCGGGGTTGTACCTTACTTTGCGGGCAAATTCGGTTTTTTTCTCCTCATCTTTCTCACCCTCCCAAGGAATCTCGATACCGCACAAGGTGGGTGGGTGGTTAGTACTGGATGTTTTACATTCGGAATCCTCGGTCGAACGGTTTTGAGTATGTTTAGATATGGACATATATGGGTATAGTCGGAAATACTAAGATCACTCAAACCTAAGAAAAGAGTGCTTCACGCCCTTTTCCCGGCCTTCACCCAATTAGTGTGAATTGGCAACCTATATCGTATTTCTGACTTGTATACATAGGCATTACTACGGGTGATACTTAAGATTAAATGGAAGGACTGGAAAGACTGGAAAGACTGGAAACGGTGGTGCGTATATTAACACACCACAAGAATGGTTCTCAAATAATTCCCAGACAAAAAGAGGAAGTTATATAGATTCTCTATGGATCTTTTCCCAAATTTTCAACATTTCCCGCTTACTCCGGTATCCGGTACATATCTCCCGTTTTAGCAGTGGTTAGTAGCATGGATTTTACCCAATTTTAATATTGGAACTAAACTGTCTGATTTTGAGGTGCCTTCGGAGAACCCGATGAGGTGGGATATTTTGATGCTGTATTCGTTTAGTTGAGTACCATCCGTTCTAGTTTAACAGGTCGGGGTATCCAGAGACGCCAAGCTAGAATCGTCAGTAACTAGGAATGTGAGAATCCGGTGGGAAGTGTGTACAAACCACCGGATTCAGTAGTTGTGAACCGAATTCAAAGAGCGTTTCCATCCGATGAGTTGCGCGAGCGTGCTCGCGCAACGAATCTTATCCAGCGAGAGCGGAAACTCGACGTCGTCGCGTTGTTTTACACGCTCTCCCTCGGCTTTGCCGCTGGTTCTGATCGATCCATTCAGGCGTTTCTCGAACGCTACGTCGAGATGGCTGACTGCGACGAACTCTCGTATGCGACGTTTCACGGCTGGTTCAAACCAGGGTTCGTCGCACTCCTTCGAGAGATTCTCGATGAGGCCATCGAGAATCTCGACACCGGCCAAACCGAGCTGAGCGGACGTCTCGAACGATTTCGAGACGTCCTCATCGTCGACGCGACGATCATCTCGCTCTACCAAGACGCCAAAGATGTCTACGCACTCGATGATGACCGAGCCGGGGCGAAACTCCATCTCACCGAATCGCTCTCAACGGGACTTCCAACGCGATTTCGGACGACCGACGCGAGCACCCATGAACGGAGCCAGCTACCCACCGGCGAGTGGGTAGCTGGCGCCCTCATTCTGTTCGATCTCGGCTACTACGATTTCTGGCTGTTCGACCGCATTGACGCCAATGATGGCTGGTTCGTCTCTCGCGTCAAAGAAAACGCAGACTTCGAAATCGTCGAAGAACTCCGGACGTGGCGAGGGAACAGCATTCCGCTAGAAGGCCAGTCGCTGCAGGCCGTCCTCGACGACCTGAAGCGACAGGAAATTGACGTACAGATCACGCTCTCGTTCGACCGCAAACGAGGGTCGGGCGCCAGCGCGACCCGAACCTTCCGATTAGTCGGCGTTCGCAACGATGACAGCGGCGAGTATCATCTGTACCTGACGAATCTGGAGAGAGACGACTACCGCGCGCCCGATATCGCACAGCTCTATCGGGCGCGCTGGGAGATCGAACTGCTGTTCAAAGAACTCAAATCACGGTTCGGTCTGGACGAGATCAACACGACCGACGCCTACATCATCGAGGCGCTGATCATCATGGCAGCACTCTCGCTGCTGATGAGCCGGGTTATCGTCGACGAACTCCAGAAACTGGACGCAAAGCAGCGAGACTGCGCCGACGACGCCGCGGCGTCGTCGACGCGGCTTCCTCGACGACGATGTTCACACGCTGTCGAACGCCACGCTCATCTGATCCAGTTGTACCTGATGTTGGATCTGGGGTACGAGCTACCGGATCTCGATTCGTTGTTGCTGTGGTCGTCACGAGATCCAAATCCACACCGTCCGAGGTTACGTGAACAGGTGGAGTCAGGCGAGTTCTGGTAACGAACTCGCCTGACGAGACGGGCTGGATCGCCCAGGCTGGTCAGCGACGGCTCTGGAACGGCGGCGCACTCACGACTGCGAGTGCGCCGCCTTCGACGGGAGACATGACCAAGAACCGGCTGGTTTGCTTGAGCAGCAGCTATCTCGGTATGATTGCGGTGAGACTCGACGCATTTTCGGCGTGATCACCGTCTCAGTTAGTCGCTAAGCTAGAACGGATGATGAGCCGGGTTATCGTCGACGAACTCCAGAAACTGGACGCAAAGCAGCGAGACTGCGCCGACGACGCCGCGGCGTCGTCGACGCGGCTTCCTCGACGACGATGTTCACACGCTGTCGAACGCCACGCTCATCTGATCCAGTTGTACCTGATGTTGGATCTGGGGTACGAGCTACCGGATCTCGATTCGTTGTTGCTGTGGTCGTCACGAGATCCAAATCCACACCGTCCGAGGTTACGTGAACAGGTGGAGTCAGGCGAGTTCTGGTAACGAACTCGCCTGACGAGACGGGCTGGATCGCCCAGGCTGGTCAGCGACGGCTCTGGAACGGCGGCGCACTCACGACTGCGAGTGCGCCGCCTTCGACGGGAGACATGACCAAGAACCGGCTGGTTTGCTTGAGCAGCAGCTATCTCGGTATGATTGCGGTGAGACTCGACGCATTTTCGGCGTGATCACCGTCTCAGTTAGTCGCTAAGCTAGAACGGATGATGAGCCGGGTTATCGTCGACGAACTCCAGAAACTGGACGCAAAGCAGCGAGACTGCGCCGACGACGCCGCGGCGTCGTCGACGCGGCTTCCTCGACGACGATGTTCACACGCTGTCGAACGCCACGCTCATCTGATCCAGTTGTACCTGATGTTGGATCTGGGGTACGAGCTACCGGATCTCGATTCGTTGTTGCTGTGGTCGTCACGAGATCCAAATCCACACCGTCCGAGGTTACGTGAACAGGTGGAGTCAGGCGAGTTCTGGTAACGAACTCGCCTGACGAGACGGGCTGGATCGCCCAGGCTGGTCAGCGACGGCTCTGGAACGGCGGCGCACTCACGACTGCGAGTGCGCCGCCTTCGACGGGAGACATGACCAAGAACCGGCTGGTTTGCTTGAGCAGCAGCTATCTCGGTATGATTGCGGTGAGACTCGACGCATTTTCGGCGTGATCACCGTCTCAGTTAGTCGCTAAGCTAGAACGGATGGAGTGAATATGATGATGAAACATATGACCCAGATGTTAGCCACGAATGGTGAGCGAACGTCTGTACTGCTAAAATAAGCTAGTTGGGTAATCGACCTGCACAATCCTATCTTTATCAACAACTTCTTTTGGATGACTGACTACGATTATACATATATTTATTATACTGTCCACCCTATAGGACAGTATGGGTAAGAAAGATGCTTGCGGAGAAGGTCGTCGCCCTGACAAAAGTCATGATGTTGGTGACTCTGCACCGGGCACGACTGGGGAAAGTACAGGCATCCCGCAGGATGGTCGAGCGCAAACCTTTGAGTACGAAGAAGAAGCCGAAGTGTGGTTTGAAGACGAAGACTAAGTATTCCCTATCAAGTCTTCTATGTGATCTTTAGACGGAATAGCGACGCCTGTGAATAAATGAACGGATTTTTTGTAAAATCCAACTCTAGGAGTCAATATTAGGTCATATTGGCCAGAGTCTGTTGGGCACATCATTGGTGTGTGTTAACAGACTTTGTTTGCGGCAAGGTAGTAACCATATTAGCTTTTATAGTGAAACTCTTCTGTTAATTCACGATGTTATCGAAAAACCCGTCTGGAGACGTTGAGAACGCGGTTATCCGCGCCCTCTACCGAACAGGTAAGATTGATGATAGTGAACTCAACCTTAGTCTAATTACTCCAGAAGAAGCAGTGGCCGAATACCTTGATGTCAACCCGAAGAGCAACGGCGAATCGACTATGAGATCCCACGAGTCGCGGTTAGGAATATTTGTTGATTGGTGTGATGATAACGAAATCGAGTATATGAATGACCTTTCCAAAGAGGATTTGGAAGCGTACAGAGAAAAGAGGGAAAAGAAGGTAAAGCCTCGAACACTCGAAACTCAGTTTCAGACTCTCAGCGTCTTTGTTCGATACTGTGAATCACAGGGTTATGTCAAGCCTGCACTTTCGGTTGAAGTACCGGAAATAGAGGTAGCAGAGGAAGACAAGAGCAGAGATCGGTACATGACACGAGAACGAGCAAAAGAGGTCGTATCACACCTTTCACGATTTAATTACGCCTCTCAGGACCATGCACTATGGCTACTACTCACCGACACTGGGATTCGGACTTGTACATTAAGGTCTCTGGACATTGACGACTTCGTAGAATTGGAAGATGGTACCGGCTATCTTAACCTAGAGCATCGACCAAAGACTGGAACTCGATTGAAGAACAAAACTGCTAGTGAACGCCAGATTCCGATTTCGTCTAGCACATGTGAGGTGCTTAGTGATTACATTGAGCATAGACGCCCAGACACGATTGATCGTTATGGGCGGGAACCGTTGATCGCTACTGAGCAGGGACGGATTTCAGCGTCAGCGGTTCGGACACGAATTAATAAATGGTCTGCCCCGTGTTTGATCGGAGATTGCCCTCACGGTAGGAACCCAGATACCTGCCGCCCAGCAACAGTTGCTGGAGACATGAATTGTCCAAGTAAACGTTCTCCGCATGACCTTCGTAAAGGATATATTACATATATGCGCCAAAATGGATGGGATGGACCAACCCTGTCTGATAATGTAGATGCCTCGGCCGATGTTATCGACCGACACTACGATAAAACAGATAAAGAAAAGAAACGCAAATTGCATGCCACAATACTGACAGAGGTTGTAGATGACTTTGAGTGACTCCAGTCTCAGCATAGATCGAGACCTACAATAACGGGTGTCACACTCTGTATCGTCCACTCACGGTGAATAGCAGACTACAACGTATTCGGATATATTCTAAACCTGTTTCTCCTCAATTAATGGTACTCATCGCAATTTTATAGGATGGGTTTAAACCATTTTCTAACTGTTATGAGGGTATGGCTGACACTCCACTTGAAGCATTAGAGAGTATGCTAGGAGAGGAGGTGACTGTATATCGAAAAGAATCTAAACCAATTTCTGGACGACTTTCTAGTTATGATCACCACATGAACATTGAGTTGGACAGTATGGTTGTTCGAGGCAAGGAAATACTGTCTATTGGGAAAAGAAGGATGGATGATGAAGCGTCGGCCGGGAAGAGTTCTACCACTCCTAAGATCAATTTGTCTGAGAAGGAGCAACCAAGTGACTCAGGGAAATCACAGGAGAAATCAGAAAAAGAGAGCAGGTCGGAGACAACATCAACGTATTTGTCTGAACTACGAGATCAAGCGATTGAAGAATCCGTTGATGAAATCAGTGTACAGACTACACAAAGAACAACACAAGAGTATACACGATCCTCTGCTGTACGTGAGTATGTGAAAGCACGGGCGAACGGAAATTGCGAAGGTTGCGGAAATCCAGCTCCATTTACGAGCAAAACGGGCGAACCCTATCTTCATGCCCATCACATTCATGAACTCAGTGATAAGGGATCTGACAAACCTGACACTGTTGTCGCCCTCTGTCCAAACTGCCACTTCCGTGTTCATCATGGCGAAGATGGAGAGGAGTATAATGAATCGCTATTCAAATACGCAAAAGAATTAGAAGATTCACAACAGTTAGAAACCATATCTGAAGAAGATAATGATAGTAATGAATTGGAATACAATTATCCACTTGAGAAATTCGCACAAGTAGAGATAGAGAAAGTGAATGGTAAGGGGAATCTCCTTACATTTTCAGAAAATATTCCCAAAGATCACCTACATATATCTCATGGTCAGAAGGGAGAAAAGGTTATAGTCTTCCTTGGTTCCGATTCCTCGATGTATTCAAACCAATTACAATATCCGAATGTACCTTTCGATTCTGTGGAAGATGCTGCAAGAAACTATTCGCCTGAAACCGATCTCATACTCAAAGAAAATGATCTAATAAAAATCCCTGATCCAGTGATTGTTCCGAAAGAAAGACCAGTTATACATCTTAATGGCTATAACATTGAACGAATCGAATTAGATGGCGATGTTAAAAAGGGATATCAGTTGACTGTAAGAATCACGAATATAGATGGTGAGGTTGCGAAAGGAACGGTTGAGGCGACAAAGCGAAAGAACAGCGGTCGGAAAAAGAGTCGAAGGAAAAAGAAACGGAAGAAAAAGCGGAATAAGCGTTCTACTGGAACTAGAAATCCATTCAATGGGTTCTTCGGTAGTAAGAATGAAAATATTAAAAACTACCGTTAGGTAAGCCTCTTTATTTCATATATTGTCTAAGAACTTCCTTCTTTGTTCCATTTTTTCGAGAGACGTGCGTTCATCGTAATGAGCGTCAAGAACGTCGGCTGAAACGTCTGCACGGTCACTTACGACCGGTTGGGGAATCTCCTCACGTAGCCAGTGCGTTATACTTCCTCGCCGTACAGCGTGCGGTGAGATACTTGATGGGCATTCGGACGCAGAATAACGCTCATTGGCCGAGCTACAGTCGTCGGGGTCTCGATCATGTGGACAATCAGCACCATACTTGCAAGGACGAGACCACATATAGACGTACTGTTGAATTGTAGTCAGATGGATTCTGCCTTGTGATGTTGCGAGAAGTGGTTTTCGTCCATATTCATCGGTAGAATTGGGCCGCTTATCTGCAACCCAGTCATCTAGTAGTTCACAGACAGACTCAGACACAGCGATTGGCCGTTCTCCACCAGTTCCATTCTTTAGCGGCGTATCTGATTCGGGACGATGTTTGAGATCAAGATACTGTTCATCTGGATAGTAGTCTCGAAGGTCGATTGCTCTTACTGCACCTCGGCGCATTAGCCCGTGCCATAATAAAGATAAAGTGACATGAGGCAAAGTACAGTAGTGGTATTTTTCGAGGTATGTTAGGATCTTCGTCGCTTCATCGCTATGAAGTTCGACAGATCGTGCATTCTCGCCCTTCGCCAATGAAGGAGATTTGATTTTTGCGGGTAGTTCTGGGTCACAGCCTTCAATACTGGCTAACCACTTTGCGAATACTCTGACCGTATCTATCTGCGTCTTGACTGTCACCTTCGACAGATCACCGTCATTTCGCCGCCAAACCTTATACCGATGAATGTCACGACCTGTGAGTTCGTTCAGATTTCCAATTCTTTCTTCCTCACACCAGTCGATGAAAGTGGAGAGTCGAGAGCGGTGCGACCGTAGTGTCCAGTCTGCTAAGTCACCACGTCGGTCATCTAAATACAGTTCCAGTGCTTTTCTTGGTTCGATGGGTTTGAGGTCAGTGTGCATGGCTAGTATTGGCCATCGCACTGTAACCGCCCCTCGTGTTGGTTTTGCGTTAAATCGCGTGGTAGATACCGAACGCCTGTAGCGCCCATCCTCATTTCTCTGCATCGCCTGCAGCGCCCATCCGATTTTCAGACGGTTAGGATTTGGAGGACGTGAGCGGGGTGTATTATATTCTGGGAGCTGCTGTTGACCAGTGTCTAGTTTCGAGGGACTACGGTCAACTTCCACCAGCTGACCGAGACCGATCACTGGATTCCACTCACGGAATCCGGTCCCAACGGGCCGGTGCCGGAACCCGGGGAGTCAGTGATTCGGTCCCATCGTTACCGACCACCCTCGAGGAGCAGGGATGATCGACCTCGCGAATCGAAACCACTTTAGGGGGGATCGACCAAGTGGACGACGAGGGGTCGTGGCCAAGCCAGGCATGGCGACTGACTCCAGAGGCACCGCGCCCGGGACGACACTCCAGACTGATATACTGATCGGACACCTGATCAGTGTCCGTGTGATGACCCTCTGGAGTTCCGAGGCGCACCGGAGATATCAGTCGATCGGGGGTTCAAATCCCTCCGACCCCATCCTCACTGCAATTCACTCCCGACAGCCCAGCTAATCGGCCTGTACTAGTGCGATGCTCGGCATACGACAGGAATTCGACGGTCCTCGTCACCGATGACCACTGTCGGCAGGCCATCTGGCGTCGCTCGAGGTCTCGATTCGGTCGCGAGTCGGTGACGACTCGAGTGACGGGAGTCACGCGGCAGCGATTCGATCCGGGGGGACCCGACAGGAGCTGACGTGGCTGGGAAAACGAGGTCGATCGTAGTCGTGCGATCGCGCGTGAGACCTCTCTGGACCGATCGCAGTGTACGTGGTTCGCAAAGACGGTGGTGCAGAAGCGTCGATCAGGCGTCGGCGGTGCTCGTATCGACTCCAGCACCGTCGCCGTTGATCCGAACGAACCCGTAGTCACAGTCCGGACAGTGCCACTTGACCTTCTCGCCGAGGTGGAGGGTCGTACTTGCTGCTCGGTAGAACGTCTTTTCTCCCCCGCACTCGGGACAGTGGTGCTCGAGTTCCATGATTGGTCGAGCGTTGGTGGCGGGAGGTGTTTAACGTACTGGTCTGTGGCAATCTTCCGCCGAGTGAGTGCTGGGGCACGGGATCTGAGAGCGTGCTCTCAGCCGGGGAATGCCCGTGTGGAATTAAGTACGCCCTGGTCGTCGGAACGAGTATGTCGATCTATACCGGTCGCGGTGACGAGGGCAAGACCGACCTCCGGGACATGACTCGCGTGTCGAAAGCGAGTGCCCGGATCGAAGCGTACGGCACCGTCGACGAACTGAACGCGCTCGTTGGACGCATCCGACCGACTGGACACGACGACGTCGACGAGCGATTGCGGACGGTCCAGAACCACTTGCACGTGGTGCTCGCTGATTTCGCGAATCCCGATCCTGACGAGGACGATCCTGTCGTCCGCGCCGAGCACGTCGACACGATCGAAGCGTGGATCGACGAGTACGACGACGAACTCGAGCCGTTGACGTCGTTCATCCTCCCGACGGGGAGCGAACACGGATCACAGCTTCACCACGCGCGGACGGTCTGTCGACGCGCGGAGCGTCGTGCGGTGTCGCTGGCGAACGAGGAGCCGATCAACGAGCAGGCGATCCAGTACCTGAATCGACTCTCCGATGGGCTGTTCACGCTGGCGCGTGTGGTGAACGCTCGAGATGGTGAGCCAGAGGAGGAGCCGCGGTACTGACGGGCGGGTTGGGATCAACCGACGAAAGGAAGTCTTAAGTCGAACGCACGGATACCAACGCGTGCGGGTTGGTGATCTAGTCCGGTTATGATACCTCCTTCACACGGAGGAAGTCGGCAGTTCAAATCTGCCCCAACCCACTACTTCTGTCGCGAGCAAACCCGCGGGCGACAGAATCGCTACGTTGGGCAGAGTTGAATCAGGGAGTGGAGCAAAGCGGAACGACCGTGGTTCAAATCTGCCCCAACCCACTGATTTTGCTGTGGGTGACCACGCGAGCAGTAACTTCCTCACGGTGCGTGGGTTCGAACAGGAAGTGGAACGACCGTGGGTCAACGTACCGTCAGTGCTCACTGATCGCCGGACTCGCTCGAGTCTTCCGTTCGGATCCGTCGAGTGACGCTCGCTCGACCCCGTCACGTCTTTCCCTTTCACAGCGTGCTGGGCTGCTGCCGGGGGGATGTCAGTTCCCAATCCGTCGCGATGGTCTACAGATGGGCAAGGGGAGTGTCCTGGGGCTTGATCCCGGGGCGGTTGACTGGATGGTCGTCTGTGTCGCGCTGTACGGATCCCGTTACGGGGATTGTCGGAACCTATCAGTGATATGTCGACCATACAGCTCGAGATCGGAGGGTGAAATTGTCGGTAGAGATCGGGTGAGGTGGCTGTTCGGTTGTGCCGGTCGATTGGAGGAGAGAGGGTTTCTCTGATCAGATTATGGCATTCTGTCCGATCGTACCGTGTTCGTTCGTGAACAGTTCAGAAGGGCGTAGTTCGGTCGAATTCGGTAGTTCACTGATAACAAAATGTACGGCAGATGGAGTGATCGGTACTCACCGGTTCGACGGCGGCGCCGTTCGGACCGGGGGGAAAGCCATGACAGACGAACACCGACTCTCCAGGCGAGCGTGGTTCAAGAGTATCGCGGCGAGCAGTGCCCTCCTTGGCGGTGTGGCACTCGGTGCCAGCGGCGTGAGTGCCGACGACGGAGATGGAATCGAAGACGACGTCGTGTTTTCGTTCGAGCGTCTCGATCCGTGCGCCGAGATGGCGGAGTTTTACGTCCACCACGCGCGGGATACGGATCTGACGTTCACCTACTACGTCTCCGAGACCGGCGAAAAGGGGACGATAACGGTCGAAGATAGCCTCGCTACAGCCGGGACTTTCTGGGTGAAGGCTCCGAAAGGTGTCGCGACGGTCACGTTGTACTACAAGGGGCGACCCGTCGGCGCGGCAGCCTCCCACCCTGACGCCGTCCGAACGGAAAACGGCCAGCCGGTGTGTGAGTACGATGGACGGGCGGGCGACGACCACCACACGGTTGTCGAGCCGGCTGGCGATGACAAAAAACCACGGGAGAAAAAACACGACACCAGGAAGGGTGGTAAACGTACCAAAAAGTAACCACAGCACAGCAATCCGGACTCCACAATCACCGTTTGACGTTCGGTGATCGTCGACTGAGTGTTCAGTCCCGTCCCGTTTCGTTCTTCTCGAGGCGACGTTCGAACGCGAGCCTCCGACCCGCTCTCGAGTCTGGCCTCCGGTGGAACCTGTCTCTCGGTCTGGACACGATTCCCACATACCTGACGTGGAGGAATCAGGTTACATTTCGTCAGAGGGCTGGTTTTAGACGGCTACGGGCACTCAGAGCGAATGTCTCACACGATGTACTACTCCGACAGATATATTTATTTATCTTATGTATCTGCACTCGAAGATGTACGATCTGACCGGATTTCAGCGCGATCTGTTGTTCGTCATCGCCGGCCTCGATGAACCACACGGACTCGCGATCAAGGAGGAACTCGAGAACTATTACGAGAAGGAGATCCACCACGGTCGGCTCTATCCGAACCTCGACACGCTCGTCGACAAGGGGCTCGTCGAGAAGGGGACCCGAGACCGGCGAACCAACTTCTATACGGTAACTCGGCGCGGCCAGCGCGAACTCGAGGACCGTCGGTCCTGGGAGGATCAGTACGTCGAAGATATCGTTTGAGGAGCAATCCAACTATTGTATTGCTGATGCGTTTGCAGGTCTACTAGCATCTGTTGTCACACTCGAGAGCGCTAGCCGCTGACCCACGTGTGTATCAGTTCGGAATCGCGTCGGCCGATAGGCGATCCCAGTCGAGTCGCACCGTCTCTTACCTCATCAGGGTCGGATATGTCGGGTATCTTGCTGTAACAAAGTTCACTGAAATACTATTAGTGGTGCCTGCAATCATGACAGAGATGGCTACACAACCCAGTACGGCGGCTATCGAATCGGCATCATCGTCAGAGACGAGCCTCGGTCCGAACGGCAACGTGATCGCGTTGATCGCGTACCTGTTTTCGCCGCTGACGGGCGTTCTCGTGTACTTCCTCGAGCAGGACAACGAATTCGCGAGGTATCACGGCGCACAGAGCGTCGTGTTCGGATTGTCGGTGATCGGTCTCTACGTCGCCCTCACGGTCGTCATGCTCGTCCTCGGTGTCGTAGCTGGCGCGATTCCGGTCCTCGGCGTCGCCCTCGAGATGCTCCTGTGGCTCGTCAGCCTCCTCGTATCGCTCGTCCTCTGGCTCGGCGTGTTTCTCGCCTGGCTGTTCCTCGTGTTCAAAGCCTACCAGGGTGATGTGGTGCACATCCCGGTCGTCACACCGGTCGCCCAGAAGTACCTGCTCTGAGTCTTCGTTCGCGACGAGAAACGGATGTCTCGATGCCGTTCGATTGTTACGACGAGTCGTCGGCGAGGCGGCTCCCACCCGGTGGCATGAAGTGCTGGATGCGATCGGGACTCGCGACCTTTCTTACGAACGAGTCGTCTTCGAACCGTTCGCGAAACCGTCGGTAGAGTCGCTTCGCGGCGTCGGCCTGCGCATATCGGCCGGGTTCGAGTTCGATCGTCGTCGCCGCCTGGCCCCCGATAGCCGACGGTGGCCCGCCGATGACGCGCGTGTAGGGTTCACACTGGATTCCGACGGCCGAGCCCACTGGCGTATCGTAGTAGTAGGTCCGATCGCCGCGAACGGCGAAGCCGCCTTTCTCGAGGTACTCGCCGCTTTCGGGGGTCTTGGTGACCTGGTCGGCGTCGACGGCGTAGACGTCGCCTGCGTAGCGACCGTCCTTCCAGACCGACGAGTAGGTGACGGCGAACTGGGCGGCTTCCTCGATGCTCGTCTCGGGCAACTCGATGTCTGCGGAGGCGGCCTCGCTGGGATCGGTCGCCTTCAGCACAGTAACGGGACCGCCGTGGGCCTGGGTGTGTAAGACTTTGTCACCGGGCTCGAGGTACTTCTTCACTAACTCCTCGTTCTGGTCTGCGTTCCGGCCGCCGATGACGAGGTAGCCGTCGCTGGTGTGGAACCAGCGAAAGCGGTCGTACCAGGGTTCGTTCTCGCGAATCGGGATCGAGGGCATCGAGAGCCAGTCGCGGTCTTCGCCGTCTTCCTCGGCTTGCTCGGCCGGTTCGTCTTCGAGTTCCCACTCGTCGCGGCGCCGTTTCGCGTCCTCGAGGTCCTCGCGGGTGTCCTCGATCGCGGCGAGGGCACCCTCTTTTTTCTCCTCGACGGTTTTGGCCTCCTGGTAGAGTCGGTCGGCGTTTTGCTCGACACCCTGGTCGACGATCACGTCGACGTGTTCACCGTCGATCTCGAGGGTGACGACGCCCTCGCTGCCGTCGACGTCGACGACGGCCTCGGCGGCCTCGATGCCACGCTCGCTGCCTTCCTCGAATCGAGCATCGATCTCCTCCCAGGAGTGGCCTGCCTCGCGAGCGTCGCGAATCGTCGAGAGGACGTCGTCGACCAGTCCGTAGTTCCCGTAGAGGGACTCGGCCTGCTCGCGTAAGGCGTCGGCTTCCTGTTCGAAGCCCTCGATTGCGCCTTCCTGCTGTTCGATGATCCGTTCGTACTTGGCGATCTCCGACTCGAAGTCCGGGCGCTGCTCGGTCGGGTCTGGTTCGCCTTCCTCCTCGAGTTCGAGGCGGAAGAAGTAGTCGTCGAGGGCTGCGAGGAACGAGTCGGCGGGTTCGGCGGCCACTTCGGCGTACTCCTCGAGCGGGAAGGGAGTGACGTCGACGACGCGTTCGGTGGCGTCGTCGCTGTCGTCGCTGTCGTCATCGTGGTCGTCGGACTCTCGTTCGACGTAGAGCCGTGGGTCAACGTTCCCGGTCCGGATGTCGATCGCGAGCCGTTCGACCGCCCCGTAGAGTCGGTCGTAGACGTCCTCGTCGGCGTCGTCGATGTCCATCGCCTTCTCGACGCCTGCGCGGGTACAGACCTCCTCGGCGTAGAGCCCACCGAAGTTGAGCTGGGTCGCCAGCGTTCGTACGACGTCCGTATCGGAGTCGTCCATCTCGTGGCCGAAGGCCTCCCGGGAAATCGACAGCGGGTTGGTCCGGGTCTCGGGGAACTCGTAGCGAGAGCCGGGGACGACCGTGCGGGACTTCAGCCGGACGGTCTCGAGGCAGTCGATGACCTCGTACTCGCCGTCGGTGACGGCCACGTTGCCCTGCCCGAACAGTTCGACGATGATCCGGGTGGTGCCGTCGTCACGTTCGAAGACGAACTCGAGGATGCGGTCGAACTCGAACTGTTCGACGCCGGCGAAGTCCGCGCCGGAGAGGCGATTCCTGAGCATCATCGCGAACTGCGGCGGTCGTCCCGGCGCGTCGGGCACCCGCTCGGGAGCTACCGTGTGGGCGCGCTTGACTTCACCGACCTCGACGAGGAGTTCGACCCGCCCCCGGTCGAAGTCCCGCATCTTCAGCCGGAGGAGGTCGTCCCCGTAGAGGTAGGCCTTGTCGACTTTCGCCCCCTCGAGGGACTCGAGTTCCCTGACGAGGGCGGCGAGGTCGACGCTCGTGAGTTCCCGCTTTGGGTCCATACCAATCAGTGCCCGGCCCTGTCAAAAAGACGTGTCGCTCCGAGTCGTCTCTGTGCGTGAATTCGACGGCGTCTGTTCTGGCGGGGGTGTAACCACCACGAAAGCCCCTGCCAGCGTCCGGTCGATGGGCTCGCTGCGCCCTTCGGTCGCTTCGCTCCCTCCAGTGCTTTCGTCGCCCGTCTTTCCGGACGCTGGCAGCCCCTTTCATTCCCACCCGACTGCGGCTTGACCGGCCTGGAGACACGGGTGGGAATGAAAGGGGGCGACCCGCTCGACCATCCCCGACGACGTAAGCACTGCAGCGAAGCGCGCAGCGAGTCGCGGATGGTCGAACGAGTCGGGGGCTTTCGTGGTGGTATCATCCGAATCGAGCAAACGCTTACCAGATCGGCCGTCGACTAGCAAGAGAGTCGCAACACATAATCCGCGTCGTCACCCACCTGTGTGGTATGAACCACGGCCACGGAGGTCGTCACCCGTGAGCGCACCGACAGACAGGCGCGGGTGGCAGGACGCGACCCGCCTCCCCGACTTTATCGACCAGCTCGAGGAGACCGGTGCCGTCCCGGTCCTCGAGTTGCTCTCCGATCTGAACGAGCAGGCCGACTTCGGCGTCGAAGCCGACGGCGTCGTCTATCACGACCGTGGGATTCGGGTGCCGGGCTACAACGCGACGTTCGTCCACGAGCCCGCTGGTGCGCGTGGACGGCCGGCCTGGAGCGTCGAGGTCGATACCGTCGGGCCGCGAAACACGTGGGCGAAGTTCGACGACACGCTCTCGTGGGACGTCTACCTCCTGCGGACCCGGGGACTGGCTGCGCTGGCCTGGTTGAGCGACGAAGAGTATCGCATCGAGGAAGAAGAGCACTTCCCGTCGAAAGACGAGGCCGTCGTCGCCGGCCGTTTTTCGTTCGGTATCTTCCTGCACACCGGCGAAAGCTGGGACGAGCAGGTCGAACGCATTCAGTCCACGAACGCACCGGCGTACCTGCAATCCGAAGACGGGACGGTCCACCTCCCCCAGACGCAGTCCGAGTTCTACCAGTTCGTCGACTCGACGCCCACCTCGTTCCGAACCAGCGGCGGCAACGCTCCCTCCTACCTCGGGCTGCTCGAGCTCGAGGTGACGATCGACTGAGGGCTGGGCGCACTCGACGACGGTCAGGACGCTCACGCGGTACGAAGGATCAATCGAACCTTCAGAACGGGCCGTCGAACACTTCGTGAACGACGATGACGAGAATCAGACCGAGTGCAAACAGCGGAATTGCAATCTGGGTCGAGAGATCGATCGCGTCGGCGAGACCGAGCGCGGCGACGACCAGGATGGCGACGCCAATCGCGTAGACCACGAGATTCCGGCCGACCTCGAGCGGCTGGATCGACTCGAACATGGCGGTCATTCGGCTGGGAGTCCGAAATGCGTTTGGGCGCGTCTCGGGTTCAGGACCGATCGCGTGGGTGCAGACAGCCCCACGACCGTCGGTCACAGACGAGCGTCACGGGTCGCAAATCCGTAGCGTTCGAGTCGCTCGAGGTAATCGAGGTGATTCTCCTGGAGTTGTTCCGCGGCCAGTTCGTCTGCGAAGAGCTTCTCGACCGTTTCGACCAGTTGTTCGCCCACGAGCGCGTCAGGGACGGCGACGTGGGTCGCGCCGGCCTCGAGCAACGCGGTCGCCTCGTTTGCCGACGCGGCTCGCAGGAGGACGTCGGCCGGCAGGTCGCTCTCGAGGATCGCCGTCGAGACGGGGCGGTGATCGATCGTCGAACAGATCAGGGCAGCGTCCTCGGCCTGTGCCTTCTGCCAGGGGTACGCCGAGAGCGCGTCACCCAGCACGTAGTTCTGACACTCCGCGTCGAGTTCCTCCCAGAGGATCGGGTCGTTCTCTATTACGACGTAGGGGCGATCGCGTTCCTCGAGTCGTTCGACGACCTGCCGGCCGATGCGGCCGTATCCGACGACGATCACGTGGTCTGTGAGGTCGTCGACCTGACTCCGTTCGTCGACCTTGCGCGTTCGTCGCCGCCGGAAGAGTCGGGCGACGACGGTCTCGTAGACGGTGTCTTCGATCTTCCGGGTCACGAACGTGAGCAGCATCGTTGCTGCGGCCGCGAGGATGATCGCGTCGAACAGCGGCGGAGCGATCGTCCCCATCAGGAGCGCCTGGATGGCGATGATCAGCGCGAACTCGCTGACCTGGTTCAGACTCGAGCCGGCGAGAAACGCCGTCCGGGCGTCGTAGCCCTCGTAGACGAACGAGAGGACGTGGACGAGCGGATTCAACGCGAGGACGAGGACGGTGAGCGTCAGCGCCATGACGAGCACCTCGAGCGAGGGGATCGCGACGAGCGCGCCGACGGTCACGAAGAAGATGGCGACGAAGAAGTCGGTGATCGAACTGATCCCGTTCTGGACCTCGAGTGCCTGAGTCCCGTCGCTGCGGATGGCGATGCCGGCTGCGAACGCGCCGACGACGATCGAGAGGCCGACGTACTCGGCTGCGGCGATGAACGCGATGAGGATCGAGATACTCCCGACGAGCACGAGTTCGCTGTCGCCGTCGGCCAGTCGGACGAGCAGCGGAAACCCGTGTCGATAGATCACCAGTCCGGCCGCGACGAGCAAGACCGCGTACCCGATCTGGGCGGCGACCGCGTCGGCGGTGACGACCTCGACGCTCAAGATCAACAGTGCGACGATGGCCACGACGTCGTCGACGAGGTGGATCGAGGCGGCCAGCCGGCCGTGGACCAGGTTCTCCCTGATCTCCTCGCCGAGGAGGACGCTACCGACCAGCGACGAACTCAGGACGACGGCCGCGCTGAAGTAGACGGCGTTGCGGACCGGTTCCTCGAACCCGAAGGTGGTTCCGAACAGGTAGCCGATCGCCAGCGCGACGGGAGCGACCACGGCGAGCTGGGTGAGTGCAGCGACCTCGGCGTCCCGGAGCACCGACTCGATGTCGCCGAAGTCGACGCGGATAGCGAAGGCGAACACGAGGAAGGCGATCCCCCACTGGGCGAGCAACAGGATCTCCGCTTCGGTGACGAACCGGCCGGCGATCAGCCCGGCGATGATGTAGAACGGAATCGGCGAGAAGCCGAGCTGGTTCGCGACCAGCGAGAGGATCGCAGCGGTCACGAAGACGACCGCCAGCGCGATGATCAACGCCTCAGGCACGGTCGTCACCCCCCGTCCATCGATCGTCGGTACCGACGTCGACACCCGATTCCGTCGGAAGCGACCGGCCCGTTCGAGCCGACTCGAGGCTGGCTGCGTCTCTCTCGATCGCCGTCTCGAAGGCGTCGGGATCGGTTACGTACAGGTCGACGTACTCGCTCATCTTTTCGGCCGCGAGGTGGGTGCTCATGATCACGTAGGTCGCTCCGGCGTCGTAGAGTGCCCGGGCGTGGTCGATTCGCTCTGCCTCGACGAAGACCGTCGCGTCGTCGTCGACTTCGGCGAGCAGCGCGTCGTTTACCTCGCGTTCGACCGTCGAACTGAGGACGAACGCGGCGTCCCCGAGCGCTGCCTCCTTTCGCACTTCCTCGTGGCGGAAGTCACCGAAGACGTACTCGTAATCCCCGGCGGCCTCGAGCGCCTCGAGGTGGTCAGTCCGGCGGTCGATCACGACGACGTCGTCGTAGCGCTCAGCGAGTAGCGGGAGGGCACGTTCGGTGATCTCGTCGTAGCCGATCGCGACGGCGTGTCTCTCGTACCCGCCGAGGTCTGCGTCCTGTTTCTCTCGCGAGTCGAATCGTTCGAACCACGGCTCTGCCTGGGCGTAGAGCCAGTGATTGTAGGTGATCACGTACGTCGAGATGCTCATCGTGAACAGCGCCATCAGGCTCAGATAGCCGAGAATGTCGGAACCGATGTAGCCCTGATCGATCGCCAGCGCGCCGACGATCAGCGAGAACTCACTGACCTGAATCATGTTGATCGAGCCGAGGAAGGAGGTCTCGACGGCGAACCCTTCGCGGTCGATCAGGTAGAACATGATCCAGAAGTTCCCGATCATCAGGACGATCGAGGCGACGATCGCCTGCCACCAGTAGGCCAGCAGGCTCGAGAGCCCCTCGATCTGGAGGCCGATACTCGCGAAGAAGATGAGGATGAAGAAGTCGGTGATCGGCGTGATCCGGTCCTCGAGTTCCTTGCTGTAGGGGAGCTGGGCGAGGCTGATGCCCGCGAGGAAGGCCCCGACTTTCGGATCCAGATCAGTCCCCTCGGCGATTGCGATGAACAGGAACGCCCAGCCGATCGCGACGATGAGGAAGACGTCCTTGTTGTCGGCGACGCGGCGAAACAGTTCTGGAAGGACGTATCGGGAAGAGAGCAGCGAGAAGATGCCGATAAAGGACATCATGACGACGATGACGGCGAGCGTGGAGGCGATCTCGGCCCCGCCACTGAGGTCGTCGGCGGCGAACAGCGCGAGGACGACCACGAGGTAGATGTCCTGAACGATGAGGACGCCGACGTCGATCTTCCCCGGGAGGTTCGTGATCTCGTCCTTGTCGGTCAGGATCTTGACGATGATCGGCGTGGCACCGAAGACGGTCGCCAGCGCGATGACGAGGATTTCGGTCGTCTGAAAGCCGAATGCCCAGGCGACGAGGAAGGCGAGTGCCGTCTGGAGGACGGTCTGTCCGAACGCGACGTTGGTCACCGCCGGGAGGATCTCGCGGATGTCCTCGAAGCGCATCTTGAGTCCGAGCAAGAACAGCAAGAACGCAAAGCCCAGTTCCGAGAGCAGGTCGACGAGTCCCTCGTCGGTGACGACGTCGAAGACGACCGGTCCGAGGAGAATCCCCGTCAGGATGTAGGCGATAATCGTCGGTTGCCCGGTCTGGCGGGCGACCAGCCCGATCGCTGTCGCGACCACGACGATGAGCGCGAAGTCCGCAGCGAGTGCGATTTCAGACATCTGCCGACGACCGACGGGACGGTACCCGAATCACTCGGCCGTCGGCCTTCAGCGTGTTGCAGGATTCCAGTGCAAGCAACGCGGTGATCGGCTTCTCAGAACGACAGGCGACGGTGAAATTCCCATACGGATTCCTGTACCGATGTCCCGGCGCAACCGCCGCCCGGGTCGTGGGTGGGTCGGAACTGACGGACAGGAAACCGTATCAGTCGTCTGCTGGATGGAACGTCACGTACTCGTCGAGTGCCTCCCGTCGTTCAGCCCGAAGTTCATCGGGCGTCTGGTCGCCCTCGAGCAGTCCACGAACGTGTTTGACCAGCTGATCTCCCGCGAGGAGTTCGGAGACGCTCACGTACAGCGCCCCGGCCTCGAGCAACTCGAGGGCGGTGTCTTCCTCGCTGGCCCGGAGGGTGAGGTCGACCTCGAAGTCGAACGAGAGGAGCCGTTTCGAGACGAGTTCGGAGTCGATCGTCGAGACGACCACTCGAGCGTCCTCGACGTTCGCTCGCTCCCAGGTCGACCGTTCCATCGCGTCGCCGAAGACGTAGGCGTCGCACTCGTTCGTTAGATCTTTCCGGACCGTCGGGTCGTTCTCGATCACGACGAACGGCTGATCGATTTCACGACAGGTTTGGGCCAGCTGGTGGCCCTGTCGGCCGAATCCAGCGATGATCACGTGGTCGGAGACGTCGTCTGGGACGTTGCTCCACTCCTCGAGTCGTCCGGTCCGGACCGGGAACACGCTGCGATCGGCGAGCGAGCGATAGATCGCCTCGTCGTAGCGCTGGGTGAGACTCGAGGTGATCATCGTAATGGCGGCGGCGAAGATGATCGCGTCGAACACCGACTGGGTGATCAGGCCGATGACGAGCGCTTCGATCGCGATGATGAGTGCGAACTCGCTGACCTGATCGGTGCTCAGGCTGGTCAGGGTCGCGGTTCGTGGATCGTATCCTTTGTATAGCAAGATCGCGGTCGTGACCACCGGTTTGACGACGACGGTCAGGATCACGATCCCGGAGACGATGACCAGTTTTTCGATGGTCGGGGCGGCCACCAGCGCGCCGATCGTCACGAAGAAGATAGCGACGAAGAAGTCCCGGACCGACTGGAGCCCGTTGAACAGGCCGAGGTACTCGACGGGGTCGTGGCGAACGGCGAGTCCGGCAGCGAACGCGCCGACCACGACCGAGACGCCAGCGAGCTCGGCCGCACCGACGAAGACGACGAGCACCGAGACGACGCCGACGATCATGAGTTCTGATGACCCACCGGCCAGTCGTCCGATCACGTCGAAGAGGTACCGGTTGACGAGGTACGCGGCGGCGACGAGCCCGACACCGGCGGCGAGCTGGGTTCCGATCGCCTCGAGGCCGAGTACACCTGCGCCCATCAGCAGGATGAACGCCACTGCGACGATGTCCTGGACGAAGTGGATCGACTCTGCCAGCCGACCGCGAACGAGCTCCCGTCGAATCTCGGTCTGCATCAGCGCCGTTCCCACGATCGTCGAGGAGAACGCCGCGGCGACACCGAGGTAGATCGCCTCCGACTGGGGAATGCCGAGCCAGAGTCCGAACACGAACCCGAGACTCCCGACGACGAGGATCTGGCCGAGCGCAACGACTTCGCTGTCGACGAGCACCGTCCGAACGCCGGTAAACTCGACCCTGACGCCGAACGTGAACACGAGTAGTGCGATACCGTACTGGGCGAGCTCGAGGGTGAGACTTTCGTCGACGAAGAGGCCGGCGACGACACCCGCGACGATCAGCGCCGGCACCGTCGGCAGCCGGTATCGGTTGGCCACGAACAGGAACGGCCCGAGCACGATGAACAGGATCGAGACCGTCGTGAGAAGATCAGTCATCGAGGGCACCTCCCATGCGTTCCGGCGT
This sequence comes from Natrarchaeobaculum aegyptiacum, assembly GCF_002156705.1. Classification (NCBI taxonomy): domain Archaea; kingdom Methanobacteriati; phylum Methanobacteriota; class Halobacteria; order Halobacteriales; family Natrialbaceae; genus Natrarchaeobaculum; species Natrarchaeobaculum aegyptiacum. The sequence continues at coordinate 3,511,699 of NZ_CP019893.1, read as the reverse complement.
CGCCGGGAACGGATCCGTACTGCCGAGCTGTTCGACGTCGAGTTCGATCGCCTCCTCGAGTGCCGGTTCGTCCTCGAAGTACGCCCGGAGGTAGTCTGCCAGTCGGTCGCCAGCGAGGTGGGTGGTCATGATCACGCAGTGTGCACCGCGGTCGTAGAGTTCGCGTGCGTCGTCGACGTGTTCGGCCTCGACGAAGACCGTGGCGTCTTCCCCGGCCTCCCTGAGCAGCGCTTTGTTCACGTCGGGCTCGACCGACGACGAGAGGACGAAATCGGCCTTTTTGAGCGCGACGTCCTTGCGGATCGTGTAGTTCCGGAAGTCACCGTACACCGCGTCGTAGCCCTCGTCCTCGAGCGTTTCGACGTGAGAGACGGTCCGGTCGACGACGACGACGTCCTCGTAGTGGTCGGCAAGGAGGGGGACCGCGTTCCGGGTCACCTCGTCGTAACCGATGACGACCGCGTGGTCACGGTACTCACGTTTTCCGCCCTCGAAGTCGTCGTCACCCTCCCAGCGAGAGAGGTAGGGCTCGACGCGTTTGAACAGCTGGTGGTTGTACTCGATGAAGTACACGGAGACGCTCATCGTGAACAGCGCGATGAGCGTGATGAAGCCGAGTACTTCCGGTTCGACGAACCCACCCTCGACGGCGACGGCGGTGACGATGATACCAAACTCGCTGATCTGCATCATGTTGATGCTCCCGAGGAACGTCGTCTCGAGGTCGAATCCCTGCCAGTCGATCAACAGGAAGAAGATGACGAACTTCGCAGGCATCAGGATCAGTGCTGCGGCGATCGCCTCCCAGGTGTGGGCAAAGAGCTGGGTTGCATCGAGGTCGAGCGCGACCGAGACGAAGAAGATCATCACGAACAGGTCAGTCAATGGGTTGACACGGTCCTGTAGTTCCTTGCTGTAGGGGAGCTGAGCGATGGCGAGACCGGCGAGGAACGCCCCCATCTCGATCGAGAGGTAGGCTTCGATGCCGAGTGGGGCGAGAAAGAGGTTGACGTTGTCAGAGACGAAGACGAAGAGGAACGCCCACGAAATGGCCAGCAGGAAGAAGACGTCCTTGTTGTCGGCGATTCGACGGAAGACGACGGGCAAGACGGTCCGAGAGGCACCGATGGCGGCGACGGTGATGATCGCGACCAGCACGAGGACGACGCCGAGGGTGGTCACAACTTCGGCGAGGTCGTCGGGCTGGCCGGCAGCGAGCACGGCGAGCAAGATGACGACGACGATGTCCTGGACGAGCAACACGCCGACGTCGATTTTGCCGTGCAAGGACGTCGCCTCGTCCTTGTCGGTCAGCATCTTGATGACGACCGCCGTCGAGCTGTACATGAGCGCGAGACCGATGATGATGGCGGCCCAGATGTCGAATCCGAGGGCGAGCGAGAGGACGATCCCGGTCACTGCGACGGCGGCCATCTGCGGGATCGAGATCTTGACGATCGGTGCGAGGACGTGCTCGACCTCGTCGAGGCGCATCTTGATCCCGAGCAAGAACAACAGGAATGCGAGGCCGAGTTCCGAGAGCAACTCGGTGAGTTCACTGACTTCCACGATCCCGAGAGCAGCGGGCCCGATTACGACACCGGTGACGATGTAGGCGATGATCGTCGGCTGGCCGGTCTGTTTCGCGAGGAAGCCAACGGCCGTCGCACAGAGGAGGATGACGGCGAGATCGGGCGAAAGAGCTACCTCGGAGACCATTGCGTTCGGCCGATTCTATTTGGGGTCGTCAATTAACAGTGTCGAAACCCGTCCTCGGTCGGCCACCCGGTCGACCCCCTCGGGGATCATCCGAGCCGCGCACGATCACCTCGACGACTCCTCGAGCGGTCCGGTCCTCCGTTCGCTGCAACCGCTGGGACGAACAGATAACTTCAACCCCCTCGAGTCCCCTCCTCCGACTATGCCACAGGCGGTCGTCTTCGACCTCGATTACACACTCGCGGTTCCGACGCGGGACCGGGCGACCATCCTCGAGGAGGCCGCCGCCGCTGCGGACGCGCCGTCGCTCTCCCGGGAGGCCTACCTCGAGGCCCATCGCCGGAACCTCACCCGGGAGACCCGCGAGCCGATTTTCGCGGACCTGCTCGATGACCACGACGCCGACGCGGAAGTCGACCCCGCCACACTCGCGACCGCCTACCGGGAGACGATCGCCGACGCACTCGAGCCCCTGCCCGGCGTCGAAGAGCTGCTGGCCTCACTGCGGGAGTCCTACCACGTGGGGCTGCTCACCAACGGCCCCATCGTCGCCCAGCGGGACAAACTCGAGACGCTGGGCTGGGAAGAGGCCTTCGACGCCGCGCTCGTCACCGGCGAACTCGAGGCCGGCAAACCCGATCCGCGCGCCTTCGAGGCCATCGCTTCGGAACTGGACGTCGAGCCCGCGGAGGCGGTCTACGTGGGTGACGAGGTCGACGCCGACGTCCGCGGGGCGACGAACGCGGGGATGGCCGTGGTTCAGGTGTTGCTCGAGGACGGTCCCGAGCCGGATCCGCGGGCCGTCGCGCACGTGTCACAGCACGACATCGCGACCGAGCTTCCGGCCGTGCTCGAGAGGCTCGAGTAGGAGTCGGAACGTTCCAGATCGCTGTACTGCTGGTTCGTCAGTTCCGATCGTTATCGTTCGGGACCGCAATTTCGCCGTACAGAACGTCGTCGATATCGACTTCATCGATCGGTTCGTCGGCACTCACTGATGGCGCACTGAAGAGTGGATCGTCATCGGCTACCTCGGATCCGGGAGGACAACGACCGCTGTCCCACCGCGCACCGGGTTGGTCCTCGAGGCCATCGTGAGCATCGTCTCCTGGCATCGGCTCTCACTCGTCGATTGCATTCGATCGATACTCATATAGGTGTACAGGAAACCGTCTGGTAGGGAGTGAGGCCGGTATGGTCACACGCTGTTGTTACTCATCCCCACTACCGAAAATCGTCTCGTGAACACCCAGTACGAGCCCGGGGACGACGGCCATGAACAGGTGTTCCTCGAGCGGGATGCCCGCGACGTCGATCCCGGTTCGCATTCTGATGTCGAAGACGCCGACCTCGAGGGTGTACCGGTCCCACGCGTACGCGAGTGGATACAGTGCGAGGATGGTCACCGCCGCCTTCCGAAGTGCACCCGCGCGGCGTAACAGGGCGAACGCGATCGCCCCCCAGAAGACCTCCGTCGCGAGGTAGGTGTACCGACCGAAGACGCCGATGTCGGGCAGGACCGTTCCCTCGTCTCGATTCGTCGCGTCGTCTCCTCGAGTCCGATCGCCCTCGCGTTCCGGATCGGGCTCGGACGGACCAGTGTCTGGCGTCGAATCGTCGGACCCCGGATGCGCGTCGACTCGAGTGGGGTCGTCGGGTGGTGCAGCGAGTCCCATGGGCGCACGGCCACGGGAAGCTCAAAGAGTCTTGGCGTCGTGGGCCGTTGCTGATCCAGAGGGCCCTGCGAGAGTGAGGCAGTATCTTCAAACCCTCTGAGCCAGAACGGTACTGATAGAACGATGAATATTGCTGATATCGCGACGCAGGAGTATATCGAGGTCGGAGTCGGCGAGCGAATGGGGAAAGTCCGTTCGATGTTCGAGAACGGGAACCCGAAGGGGATCATCGTCACCAACGACGGCGAGTACGAGGGCGTGATCAGCGAACGCGAGGTCCTCCAGTCGCACGTCGAAGACGACGCGAAGGTCGCCGCGCTCATCAAGCCCAGCCGGAACTCCCCGGCACCGAAGATCGACCGCGACGAGGACGTTCGCGAGACCGCCCGGATGCTGATCGAGAGTAACGCGAAGGTCGCACCCGTCTTCGAACACGGCGACCTCTGGGGCGTCATCAGCGACGACGCCATCCTCGAGGCCGTTCTCGAGAACCTCGACACGCTAACCGTCGAGGACGTCTACTCGTCCGATCCCGTGACCCTCAACGAGGACGACGGCATCGGCCGGGCGATCAACCAGCTTCGCGAACACGGCATCTCGCGACTCCCGGTGTTAGACGACAGCGGCGTGCTCACGGGCGTCGTCACCACTCACGATATCGCCGACTTCGTCATCCGTCAGGAGTACTCGACGACGACCGGCGACCGCGTCGGCGACAGCCAGCGGATGCTCGACGTTCCCGTCTACGACATCATGAACAGCCCCGTCGAGACGACCACGCTCGACGCGACCGCCCGCGAAGCGATCGAACAGATGCTCGAGCTCGACTACGCCGGGTTGATGGTCACGCCCGACGGAAACGATCGCGAGGTCCTCGGCGTCGTCACGAAGACGGACGTCCTGCGGGCGCTGACGCTCACCGAGGAAGAGCGCATGGACGTCCAGATCACGAACATCTCGATGCTCGACACCATCACCCGCGAGGCGATCGTCGAGGACATCCAGGAGGTCGCAGACAAGTACGCCGAGATGCAGGTGCTCCACGCGCACGTCCGGTTCAAAGAACACAAGGAGAAACTCCGCGGGACGCCACTGATCCACTGTCAGGTCCGCCTTCGGACCAACAAGGGGCAGGTCGCCGGTACCGGCGAAGGCTACGGCGCAGAGAACGCCTTCCGCGTCGCTCTCGAGAAACTCGAGCGCAACGTCCTCGAACTGAAAGGCATTACCAGCGACGAAGAGTACCGCGGACAGCTCCTGCGGAAGTTGAACGAGCTATAACACGGGCCTCGAGTCCCAGCCCGACTCTCTGACTGTCTCCTCTCGCCGAGGAAGTTCAGATCGGCCAGGGACAGGCGAAACCCCCAGCACCTTTTGACCGTGCCGCCGTGGAGACGGGCACGATGAACGTCGCAGTGATCGGTGCCAACGGCGGAATTGGTCGTGAGTTGCTCCCCAGACTCGACGATGCCGGCCACGACCCGATCGGAATCGTCCGGGACGAATCCCAGTTCGACGAGATTCGCGACCGCGGCGGGGAACCACGGCTGGGCGACCTCGAGGGGGAGTTCGCCGACGCACTCGAGGCGTGCGACGCCGTCGTCTTCACCGCGGGCTCCGGCGGCGACACCGACTGGGGGAAGACGCTCCTGATCGACCTCTGGGGAGCACGACGATCGATCGACGCCTGCGTCGAGCAGGGCATCGATCGCTTCGTCATGATCAGTTCGTTCAACGCGAGCGAGCCACTGGGCGAGCCAGAAGCCATGCGTCCGTACTGGGTCGCAAAGCGCTGTGCCGACGACTTCCTCGAGGCGTCGCCGCTCGAGGCGACGATCCTCCGACCGACCGCGCTCACAGACGACGAGGGGACCGGTCACGTGTCGTCGGCCTTCGAGTATCCCGGTGAAAGCGGTGCGTCGATCCCGCGTGCCGACGTGGCGCAGGCGGTCGTCGCGAGTCTCGAGAACGAGGACACCGTCGGCGAGACGATCAGGCTCTTCGGGGGGGAGACGCCTATCGACACCGCGGTCCAGCCCGAAAACTGATCGTTCTCGAAACGACGCCGAACTCCATGGGTAGCCCCAGCCGTCTCAGCCGGGTCGAAGGCTCTCGTTAGGGCTCGGGCATCCCGCCACCGCTCTCGAGTCCGGTCTCCGTGATCCGAAACTGCACCGACTCGCCGGCCGGCTTCGACCGGTGTTTCTCGAGCGTCGCCCGCCGATTGCCCCCGCGGAAGCGCTCGAGGCGGACGACGACACCGGTCCAGTGCTCTAAGGTGTTCCCGCCGAGTGCGCGCGTCCGATCGGAGTCTGGGTCGGCGAAGACCTGATTCGTCAGGACGACGGCGAGGTCGTGTTTGCGCGCCAGCGAGAGCAGGTGGGTCACCTGCCGGGCGACCGACCGGAGGGCCTCGCCCCCGTCGCCCGTCCCGTCGCCGCCCCCCGGGCCGCGCTCGAGGCGGTAGAACCCGGTTGCGCTATCGAGGACGATCAGGTCGGCCCCCTCCGCGAACGCCTCGGCGTCCCGGACCGCCTCGGCCTGCTCCTCGAAGTCGAGGGCATCCTCGACGACGATTCGCGAGGCGAGCGTCTCGACGTCGGTTTCCGCGGACTCGTCTCTCGGCGACTCGTCCCCGCTCGGGACGTCCGTCTCCTCGACGCCGCTCGAGAGGACGTCGGTCGACCGGTCGTCTGGTCCACGAGTGCGATTCTCGTCGGCCCGTGCCGAGAGCAGTTGCTCGAACCGGTCGACGGAGACGCCTTCGGTGTCGATATAGACGGCAGTGCCGCCGGCAGCAGCCGTCTCCACGGCGGCAGACAGCGCGACGTTCGTCTTGCCCGCGGCGGGCGAACCGTAGATCTGGGTGACGGTTCCACGCTCGAAGCCGCCGCCCAGCAACTCGTCGACGGCCTCACAGCCCGTCGGAATCGCCTCGTCCTTCACGGTCGCCCTTGGAAGGCTCGGTGCAAAAAGGCCCCGGAACGGCACGAACGGTCGAGAACGCGGTCCGACGACGATCGATCGACTACCCCGATTGTCGAGGGGACGACTCGAGTGCCCCACTCGGCGTGAGGATCGACGGCCAGCGTCGGATACGTTTATTCGGGCCGCCCTCCAACGATCGGACGTGATCGTCGTCGCAACCGCCGACTTCGAGGTCTACCACGGCGTCGTCAACGAACTCCGGGATCGGGGGACCACGTTCACGACACTCGAGCCCGATCAGCCGCTTCCGAAGCGGACGACCGTCGTGGTGACCGACGCCGAGCACGTCGATGCGTTCGCAGACGCTGAGCCAACCGTGACGACGATCGTCGCCGAACCGGGCGAGTCACGGAGCGCGGTCGACCGCGCGCTGACCGCGCTTCGCGGCGACGGCGGCCGGACGACCGTCGGCGTCGATCCGGGGCGTCGGCCGGGAATCGCCGTCCTCACCGGCGAGACCGTCGTCGCCGCCTTTCAGGTCCCGCTCGCCGACGCCGTCGAGCGCATCCAGCGCGAGGTTCGCGACGCCGCCGACCCGGTCGTCCGCATCGGCGACGGGGCCCGCCTCCAGGGGTCGACGATCGTCAACGATCTCGAGGGGGTTCGCGTCGAACTCGTCGACGAGACCGGAACGACGCCCTACCTCGGCACCGGCGCTCGCGGGATGGGTGACGTCCTCGCCGCGGTCAACATCGCTCGACTCGAGGGCAAGCCGATCGAGGCCCGCGACGTCGAGCCGACGGCGGGCGAGTTACAGGTGATCAAGGATCGCTCTCGTGAGCAAAGCGAGACGAACCGGACGATCGACGAGGAGCTCGCCCGCCGGGTCGCCGCCGGCGAGTTGACGATCGAGGAAGCGCTGGCCGAGCACCGTCGGCTGTCGGGAGAGGACTCCTGAAACTGCTGCCGTCGACGTTCAGTTGCAAATACTCGAGCCGGTCAGTTCGCTCGAAGAACGGCGTAGGTCCTCGTTACCCGGCTTGAACTGGTTTTGTCTGCCGTCGTGAGACTCGGACTGGCCGTTCGTCAGCATCTCGACTCGGTGTGCGTGCTGACGCTTCCACCGTCCCCGAACGCAAGCACCGTCCGTGAGACCGTACACGAGGGATCCGGGGTCGCAGTGGTCGTCGTTTCGGTGGTCGTGCCGTCAGATTCGGCGGCGACCGTCGTTTCGTAGGCCCCTTCCTCGGAGAGGATCATCTCGAGTGCGCCACCGGCAGGGAGCGACACCGAGCCCTCGAGAACGGTCTCGTCCCCGGTGACGATATCCATCGTCGCCTCGAGGGCCTCGTCCGCCTCGTTCACGAGCCAGCAGTCGTGGACGCCGTCGTGATCGCGGTCGTCGATGAACTCGTCGATGGCTTCGTCCGCGTCGTCGTCGAGTTCGGCCTCGAGATCGATCGCTTCTACTCGTTCGATCGACGCCTCGTCGACGTGCTCGAACTCGACCCAGTCGGCTACGTCCGGGCCGGTATCGTCTTCGGTACCTCGCTCGTCCGTCTCTGATCCCGCGTCGTCTCCGCCGACCACGTTCGCCACGTCGGCCGCAGGCGAAGCGTCGCCCAGACAGCCGGCGATCGCACTCGAGACCGAGGCGATACTCGCCCCCACCAGGAGGAACCTTCGTCGATCCATGTCAGAGTGAGAGCGCACCGAGCGTCAAGCCACTTTCTCAGGGTTCCGGGAGTGTTCGGATGGCGAACCCGTTGGTCCTGACGCAAACGGCGGACTACAGGCTTCCAACCCGAAATTTGAGAGGCCAACGATTTCCGGCGTTTATACCCGTCACTGTCGACCCCCTCGCTGCCGCTCGAGGCAATCCAGTATGACAGGTACAACACTCGGTCGACGGACGATAACGATCGCACTCGTCGTCGGACTGGCTGCACTGACGCTTACACTCGCGGCCGGTGCGGTGGCTGCAGAGGAAGACGGCGACACCGATTGGGTCGAACTCGACCTCGACGAAACGATCACCGAAACCGAAACACAGGAAGAGACGACCGAATCGGTCGTAATCCAGGAGGAATCGGAAACGGATGTCCAGGAAGATGAGTTAGATTACGAGCTCCCTGATCTAGATCTCGACCTTGGGCTCAATGATACTGGTTCAGACATCGTCGACGATGTCGACACCGATCCTGGTGACGACGTGAACGATGACCTTGTCGACGACATTCTCGACGATACACTGCCGGCTGAAGAAGACCTGAGGCCGTGACTCCTCAGTTAGGCTGAGCCGAAAATCACGAGTGGTAGCGTCGTCCCTCAATGTGACGGTGCGGCCACCGTGAGCTACCACCGGGACGTACGACCTGCGCCCGGTTCGAACTTCTACCCGGTTCCCCTGGTTGGATAACCGAACTGACGGACCAACTGGTATAGTAGCCACTGCACGTCAGTGCACACCTGATCGCCAGACGGATCGGTGATCAGTGTGTGAATCGTTGCAGTTGTTACTATAGCCGTTCGGGTGTCGTGGCAAAACAAACAGTAAGAAACGTTGCGGTGGCGATACGGAATAGTCAGTCTGGGTCGATCATCGACTCTCAACCGCAGTCGTTGGCCGACAACGATGTCCCGAAACGGGAAATCGACGATATCGATGCCAGCGGGGAATCGTCTTTACGCGGCCCAGACGTTCGTCGCTGCGACGGAGCCGAACTGGATGTTCTCGTTCTCCTGCAGACTCACCTGGGCAGCGTCTGCACTCTCACCGTTTTCGGCGACGGCGATGGCAGCCTGCTGCTCGTTGACGTTCTGCTGGTCGATGAACTGGACCTGTTCGAGCTGTGCGGTCGCGTGCTGGCTCGGGTCGTTCGTCTGGAGCGCGTCGTAGTCGTAGGCGAGCCCCTCGAGGCCGTCGACGTCCTCGCCACCAACGGTGACGCTCATGGTCGAGGTGACCATCGCGTTCTCGTACTGGTGGCTCGGGCCGGCGTAGACGTTCAGCGCATCGGCGAAGCCGACCTGTGCGTTGATGTTGCTCTGGTAGGCGAGCTGCACCGCGGTCGCTTCGCTGCCGTTGGTGGCGTACGCGAACGCGGTGTTTTGCAGGTTGACGTTCATCTGCTCGACAGCCTGCTCCTGGGTCACTTCAGAGGTCGCCGACTGGATCTCGTCCTTGTCGGCTTTCTTGTGGTGGTCGTCTTTCTCGTCGCCGAAGGTATCGACGACTTCGTCGGTTTCGAGGACATCGTTGCTGCCGTCGAAGCCAGCAGTGGCGACGTCCATCCCGGCCATTCCAGCGACGATGTTCTGGGCGCTGGCATCGGCGAGTTGTTCGTTGAGGTTCGTCTGGTCAGTGAACTGGATGGCGGTCGCCACGCTGTCTTCGCCGACGGCGATGGCAACGGCACCGTCCTGTTCGTTGACGTTCAACTGGTCACCGGCCTGTCCCTGGGCGACCTCGGCCTCGGCGACCTGATCGACGCCGGATCCGGAGTCACCGGATTTCGTGTGGTCGCCGGTCTTGTCGACGAACTCACCGCCACCGACGTAGACGTTCGTCGCGTTTGCAATTCCTTGCTGCAGGTTCTGGTTAGACTGATGGGACTGCTGGATAGCGGTCGCCGTACTACCGTTCTCGGCGATCGCGAACGCGGTGTTCTGTTCGTTGTAGTTCAGCTGGCCGACTTCCTGGACCTGGGTGACGACCGCTTCGGCTTCCTGGTCGCCGTCAACTTCGGCTTTGTCACCTTTCTTGTCGGCGATACCCCAGCCGTCGAAGCTCTGGCCGTCACCGTTACCGATGATAATGGTGACGTCACCGACGTCGTCGAACTGGACCACGTCACCCTGGACGTTGTCAGCTGATGCATCGGCGAACTGTTCGTTGGAGTTCAGCTGGTTGGCCTCCTGAACCGCGGTGGCCTCACCGCCGTCGATCGAAATCGACGTGGCGTTACCCTGCTGGTTGATATTCACCTGGTCGACGTCCGAGTACTGGGTGACCTCTGCGTCTGCAACCTGATCACCGGAGGCGTGAGCCTCGATGTACTCCTCCAGGGTCATATCGTCGCCCAGATCAGCACCGAAGACGAGGTAGAGTCCCTCGTCGTTCTCGAGTGCGTATGCGCTTTCGCTCGCGGGATCCTCTTGAGCGGCGGCGCCGGCGGCACCGGCGCCGAGCATCGCGACGGCGACGATGCAGGCCATCAAAATCGTCGTACACTGTGAACGTATGGTCGTCGTGTTGGTCATGATTCGTTTGACGTAGACCGTGAGAGTCTTTGTTTCCGGAACTCCACGGCGTGAACCTTCATTTCCTGATGACTGACTTTGTTATCTGTCAGTTGCATAGCGGATGCAGTCGCCTACCGATCAGAAGCGGTCACCTTCGAACTCGAATGCGGTGACTTCCGACGCCGGCTCGAGATGGCCGGTCGACGATCGAGGTCTCGACGGCAGGTGCGGGCCCAGCCGATCACGAGTAGCCCGGAGTGCAACACGTTGGTGAGCGGCGAAACCGCTCGAGCGGCCTCGAAAGTACAACTATCCCACTCCTCGGTGACCGAATCAGTCACTGGGGTGAACTGTTCGACAGTGTCTCGGGTGGTCGGAGATCGGTTACGGGTGGGGGTGGGTTGTGAATAGGCGCTCCGTATGGTTATTAAGCGACGCCCAACGGATCTTTCATCCTGTCCCTATCTCGCCCGTAGACGGTTTCAAACGACGAAATTCAGGTCTGGCCTCTGAAACCGTTTGGCGGGTTGAAGTGGGACACCGTGATGAGACCGGACTGGGCAACGCGTCACAGCGGGGACACAGGGAGTCGGATGGTACTCCCGTGACGAGCGGTGGCCATGCGTGGTCGTCGCATCCGTTACGGAGCGTACCCCCGGGGTGATGCGTGCCTCGTGACTATCAAACATGAAGCGCGCATTCGCAATTACACTGACGGTAGCGATGATCGGCGCCCTCGCGTTTATGGGGTTCGCCGGAACAGCAGCAGCACACCAGAAAGCAGAGCCAGTCGAGAAAGCAGAGCCGGTAGTCGTTGAACAGCAGCCACAGGTCAGCCAGACTGCGAACTCTGACCTGGTTCAGATTCAGGATGGCGATCAGGTGAACATCAACGAGCCCGAGGCCGAGATCAACCAGGGCCAGGCCGCTGGCGTTGGCGCTGCCGAGGCTGAAGCCACCGGTGGCGACTGGACCTTCGAACTGAACGTCGATGGTGAAAACGGTGAACCAGTCGAAGTCTTTGAGAGCAATGGTAATGACAACGGCGATGATGGTGCCTTCTCGGCTGGTGACGCCGACGCTGGCGCTCTGGGCATCGGCATCGCTGACAACGTGACGCAGACGCAGGACGCGACCATCGACCAGTCGAACGAGCAGACCAACATCGCAGTCCAGGACGGTAGCTCCACTGCGACCAACATCCTCGGCTAACGAGGCCGTAACGACTTCCGTTATTTCTTCCTTTTTGTGTACCGGTAGCGAGCGACGGCTTGAACGATCGGCGATGGGGCCAGATTAGTACCAAACCGAGACGTAAATCCCAAAGCCGATGCGACGAGTAACAGAACTCGTGGACCACGCCAACTCGAGGACGGCGTATCTTCATTGATTCGGACGTCCAATTGTTACGGATCAGTGGCGTGTGTCACAATACATGACGGTTTCAAACGACGAAATCCGGCTCTGGCCCCTGAAACCGATTGTCGGGTTGAAGTGGGACACCGTGATGAGGCCGGACTGGGCAACGCGTCACAGCGGGGACACAGGGAGTCGGATGATACTCCTGTGACGAGCGGCGGCCATGCGATGGTCGCCGAATCCGTTACGGAGCGTATCCCTCGGGGTGATGCGTGCCTCGTGACTATCAAACATGAAGCGCGCATTCGCAATTACACTGACGGTAGCGATGATCGGCGCCCTCGCGTTTATGGGGTTCGCCGGAACAGCAGCAGCACACCAGAAAGCAGAGCCAGTCGAGAAAGCAGAGCCGGTAGTCGTCGAGCAGCAGCCACAGGTCAGCCAGACTGCGAATTCTGACATGGTCCAGGTTCAGGAAGGCGATCAGGTGAACGTCAACCAGCCTGAAGCCGAGATCAACCAGGGCCAGGCCGCTGGCGTTGGTCTCGCAGCGGCTGAGGCCACCGGTGGCGACTGGACCGTTGAGGTGACCTTCGATGGTGACGGTGAGGAACCACCAAATGACTCACCCATTATCGAATTTGGTGAGCCTGATAACAATGGCGATGGTGGAGCCTTCTCAGCTGGTGACGCTACCGCAACCGCTGTTGGCATCGGTGTCGCTGACAACGTGACGCAAACGCAGGACGCGACCATTGACCAGTCGAACGAGCAGAACAACATCGCAGTCCAGGACGGTACCTCGACTGCGACCAACATCCTCGGCTAACGCGGCCGTAATCATTGACCGTTATTTCTCTTTTTTACAGCGAGTCCGAGAGACGCCTTCAACCATCGTCGATAAAGGTTGGTCAGTACCGAACCAAGACGTCAACAAGAGCCATCCCAATGAGTAATCGAACTCGCCGATAACGGTAACCCGAAGGCGGCATATGCTCACTGGACTGTGGGTCCGAATGATCCGAACCGAGGTCGAACGTCCCGCCTTTAGACGATTTTCAAACGACGAAATCCGGCTCTGGACTCTGAAACCGTTTATCGGGTTGAAGTGGGACACCGTGATGAGACCGGACTGGGCAACGCGTCACAGCGGGGACACAGGGAGTCGGATGATACTCCCGTGACGAGCGGCGGCCATGCGATGGTCGCCGAATCCGTTACGGAGCGTACCCCCCGGGGTGATGCGTGCCTCGTGACTATCAAACATGAAGCGCGCATTCGCAATTACACTGACGGTAGCGATGATCGGGGCCCTCGCGTTTATGGGGCTCGCCGGAACAGCAGCAGCACAGACCACCCAGGACGCTGATTCTAACATGGTCCAGGTTCAGGAAGGTGATCAGGTGAACGTCAACCAGCCTGAAGCCGAGATCAACCAGGGCCAGGCTGCTGGCGTTGGCCTTGCATCGGCTGAGGCCACCGGTGGCGACTGGACCTTCGAGGTGAACGTCGCTGGTGAAGAAGGTGAGATTGGGGCCCTGAATGACGGCAATACCAACGGCGATACTGGTGCCTTCTCGGCTGGTGACGCTACTGCTACCGCTATTGGCGTTGGCTTCGCTGAAGACGTGGAGCAGACCCAGACCGCGGAAATCGACCAGTCGAACGTGCAGAACAACATCGCAGTCCAGGACGGCACCTCCACTGCGACCAACGTAATCGGCTAACGCAGCTGTAACTACCTCCGTTATTCCTATTTTACAACGATACTGCACGAGGTCTGCACCAACCGGCGGCAGTGGCGGACCACAACAGAATTGAAACCTCGATACGAGAAACCCCGCAGCGAGTAACCGAATTTCCCGACCGCAATACCTCGAGGACGACGCACACGTGCCACGTCGGTCGGTGGATAATTAGCGACACAACTACCGTGAGGATTCTGACGCGGTTGGTGCCAGGAATCGACGTACATTCGCGGCTTAGACCCGGTCACCGTCGGCATCGAATCAGTGGAACATGAATTATCCGACGTACTGCTGCTCAGCCTGTCTTCGCACCTCTCGAACGGGAGTTCCGGTCTCGAGCGCCACAGACTGAACGTCGTCGAATTCCGCGCTAACGTCGTAAACCTCACCGTCGGCGTCGCTCGCCACCTTCACGGTCACCTCGTACTCCTCGCCGTCAATCTCGAGTCTCACCGTCTCAAATTCCCTAGTAGCAACCCACCTGTGGGTCACCCCAGCGTCCCGGACGCCGAGTGTGCCCGTCTCCTCCGCTAACGCTCGAGCCACGCGCTCCCGATCCGCTGGCCGGCAGATCACCTTCACCAGATGGCCGGGCCGGGACTTCTTCATCGTCGCCGGGAGGATGGAGACGTCTCGAGCGCCCGCGTCGGTGAGCGTCTCCTGCAGGCCGCCGAGAACCTCGGGGGTGGCGTCGTCGAGGTTCGTCTCGAGAACGGCGATGTCCTCCTTGCGGAGGCCGCCCCCGCCGTCGCCGACGAGGACCCGGAGCACGTTCGGGTGGGGCTCGAGGTCGTACCCACCCGCGCCGTAGCCGACGGCCGAAACCTCGAGCGCAGGGAGGGTTTCGACGCCGTCGGCGTAGTGCCCCAGGATAGCCGCGCCCGTGGGCGTGAGGAGTTCCCGCTCGACGGGGCCACCCTGCAGCGTCCAGTCGGCGCGGGCGGCGATTTCGACCACCGCGGGCGTCGGAACGGGATACTCGCCGTGGCTCATCGAGACCGTACCACCGCCCGTCGCGAGCGAGGTGGTGACGATCCGGTCCGGCTCGAGGTCGTCGATCAACAGCGCCGCGCCCACGATATCGGCGATGGCGTCGTCGGCCCCGACCTCGTGGAAGTGAATCTCCTCGAGCGATTCGCCGTGGACGCTCGCCTCGGCTTCGCCGAGGAGTTCGAAGATTTCGAGGGCGTCGCGTTCGACGGCTGTGGGGAGGGCCATCTCTTCGACGATGTCGCAGACCTCGCGGTAGCTCCGGTGGGGACCGTGGCCCTCGGCGTGGACGTGGTCGTGGCCGTGGCTGTGGTCCCCGTGATCATGGTCGCCACCGTGGCTGTGGTCGTCTTGTGCGTGCTCGTGGGACTGGTCGCCGTGATCGTGCTCGTGCCCACCGTCGTCTTCGGACGACCCGCCGCTCGAGCCCCCGTCACCGGACGCGTCCTCGAGCACCACGTCCACGCTCGTCCCCGAGATCCCCGCCTTGACGGTCTCCTCGAGCCGGTACTCGAGGGTGAGGACGTCCGAGTCGGTGATTGGCTCGAGGGCGTCGGGGTCGGCCCCGGCGTCGAGCAGCGCCCCGAGGATCATGTCGCCGCTTGCGCCCATCCGGCCGTCGAACGCGAGGTAGTTCATGAATCTGTTGGCGATGCCGAGGAGTAAAAAGTCGTTCACTCCCTCGTGGGTCGTCCCAAAAGCGACCGCTGCCGACACGTCTTTGTATTCCCCCCTCCGAGATTGGGGTGGTAGCATCTAGCACTGTGAGGACGAGCGCAAAACCTATCCGACCCGGAAACGGAGTCACAGACATTCCCGCCCATCCCGAAATATGAACGAAGTTCAACTGGAGGTTGCGAAGGCGTACCCGAACGACTCGGGTCGTGGTATCGCCCGACTCGACCCGGACACGCTGTTGCATCTGAAGCTGAGTCCGGGCGACATCATCGAAATCGAAGGCGCAGACACCACCGCCGCGAAGGTGTGGCGCGCCGACCGGCAGGACTGGAACACCGATACAGTCCGTATCGACGGCTTCACCCGGCAGAACGCCGACGTGGGTATCGGTGAGCGAGTCACGATCCGCAAAGCCGAGGCGACGAAAGCCGAGAGCCTCGTACTCGCCCCGCCGGAGGAGGCCTCCGTCCAGTTCGGCTCCGACGCAGCCGGGATGGTCAAACGCCAGATCCTCAAACGGCCCGTCGTCGGCCGGGACATCGTCCCCGTCATGTCCTCGACGAACCACCCGTTCATGCGGTCGCCGGGCCAGGCGATTCCGCTGATCGCCGTCGAAACCGAACCCGAAGGCGTCGTGCTCATCACCGAGGACACCGACGTCGAACTCCGCGAGGAGCCGATCAGCGGCTTCGAAAAGACCGGTGGTGGCATCACCTACGAGGACATCGGCGGGCTCCAGAGCGAGATCCAGCGGGTCCGCGAGATGGTCGAGTTGCCGATGAAACACCCCCAGATCTTCAAGAAACTGGGGATCGAACCGCCACAGGGCGTCCTGCTCCACGGCCCACCGGGGACCGGGAAGACGCTGCTCGCGAAGGCCGTCGCCAACGAGACCTCCGCGAGTTTCTTCTCCATCGCCGGTCCGGAGATCATCTCGAAGTACTACGGTGAGTCCGAACAGCAACTCAGGGAGATCTTCGAGGACGCCAGCGAGGAGTCACCGGCGATCATCTTCATCGACGAACTCGACTCCATCGCACCCAAACGCGAGGACGTCACCGGCGAGGTCGAACGCCGCGTCGTCGCCCAGTTGCTGACGATGATGGACGGCTTAGAGGCTCGAGGCCAGGTCATCGTCATCGCGGCGACGAACCGCGTCGACAGCGTCGACCCTGCACTCCGGCGTCCGGGCCGATTCGACCGCGAGATCGAGATCGGCGTCCCGGACGAGGTGGGTCGCGAGGAGATCCTCCAGATCCACACCCGCGGGATGCCACTGTCTGACGACGTCAACCTCGGCCACCTGGCCGACGAAACCCACGGCTTCGTCGGCGCGGACATCGAGAGCCTGACGAAGGAGGCTGCGATGAAGGCCCTCCGACGATACCTCCCCGAGATCGATCTCGACGAGGAGGACATCCCGCCGAGCCTGATCGACCGGATGATCGTCAAGCGCGAGGACTTCCGCGGCGCGCTCAACGAGGTCGAGCCCTCGGCGATGCGGGAGGTCCTCGTCGAACTCCCGAAGATCTCGTGGGACGACGTCGGTGGCCTCCACGAGGCCAAAGACCAGGTTCAGGAGTCCGTCGAGTGGCCGCTCTCGAGCCCCGAGCGGTTCGACCGCCTCGGCATCGACCCGCCGGCAGGCGTCCTGCTCTACGGCCCACCGGGCACCGGAAAGACGCTCATGGCGAAAGCCGTCGCCAACGAGACGAACGCGAACTTCATCTCCGTGCGCGGCCCGCAACTGCTGAGCAAGTGGGTCGGTGAATCGGAGAAGGCCATCCGCCAGACCTTCCGCAAGGCGCGGCAGGTCTCGCCGACGGTCATCTTCTTCGACGAACTCGACGCCCTCGCGCCCGGCCGCGGCGGCGAGGTCGGCTCGAACGTCTCCGAGCGCGTCGTCAACCAGCTGCTGACCGAACTCGACGGACTCGAGGAGATGGAGAACGTGATGGTCATCGGCGCGACCAACCGTCCGGACATGATCGATCCCGCACTCCTGCGCTCGGGCCGGTTCGACCGCCTCGTCATGATCGGCGAACCCGACGTCGACGGCCGCGAGCGAATCCTCGAGATTCACACCGAGGACACGCCGCTGGCCCCGGACGTCACCCTGCGTGAAATCGCCGAGATCACCGACGGCTACGTCGGTAGCGACCTCGAGTCGATCGCCCGCGAGGCGGCGATTGAGGCCCTTCGTGAGGACCACGAGGCCGATATCGTGGAGATGCGCCACTTCCGCCAGGCGATGGAGAACGTCCGGCCGACGATCACCGACGACATCCTCGAGTACTACGAACGGATCGAAGAGGAGTTCCAGGGCGGGCAGACCGGTCCCGACGTGGGTGGCCGCCGCGGCAGCCGCATCGGGTTCCAGTAGCGCGTCGACCTGTTTTCGGATTTTCGTTTCGCGTGCCGATCGCTGGGTCGCGGTCTCTGGCGAGTGACTCGGCGAGCCACCACGTCCCTGTCCTCAGCAGTTGCTCGCCTCGAGCAGTTGCACCCACCGACGACTGGGCGCGAATCTTCCACCGAATCGACGAGTAAGCATCTGTTACGAATCGGTAAGCGGCACTTGGACCGTCGGTTGACGTCGGGTGGCGCAGGCTCCCGCCGTGAGCGCCACGTTGGTTCTCGACCGGAGGCCGGTGACCCGGACCGCCAGCACGTCGACGGGGCCCGGTTCAGGCAGGGACCGACCGATTCGTGAACCGTACGTAGACATCCGGAACTGTCGGAACGGTAATGTCGTTCGACCCTGGAGTACGATGCTGACGTTCCGTCAGTAATGTCAGACCGATCACAGCAAACGCCAGCGACGCAAAACGAGCCATCCGCGAGGAGAAGCGACTCGAGCGCACAGGAGCCGGACCACCCATTTCTGGAGCGGCAGATTCCACACCTCGCCGAGTCGATCCGCAAGACGAGTTTCTGGGCGGCGATCGTGCTCCCGGTGTGTTACCTGCCGCTGCTCGCAGTGGGGCTCGGATCGCGTCTCGAGTCGACGGCGTTTCTCCTTCTGTTAGGGTGTAACCTCTTGGCGCTGTACGTCGGACACTCCTATCGACGGTGACTGTCGACGGTCCTCTCGTGTTGTCCGCTGGACGTCACCACCGTCCCCGGAAACGAATCCTGTATCCGTCAGGGAGTACAGCGTACCGCCTCAATCGCCGGGCCTCGAGCGGCCGACGCCTCGGAGGGCGAACTCCTCGCGGATGGCCCGTCGCTTGACGAGCGCGAAGCCGGCGACGATGAACCCGAAGCCGACGAGCGTTGGGACGTCGATCCCTTCGCCGAGGTAGAGCCAGCCCACCACGGCGGTGAAGATCGGCGCGACGTACGAGACCATGTTGATCTCGACAGCCCCGAGACGCTCCAGGAGGTCGAAGTACAGCAGAAAGCCCAGTGCGCTGGCGACGATCGAGAGATAGACGAGCGCGCCGAGTGCTTCGGGGTGGAGCCAGGCCGACGGGTCGATCGGTTCGCCGAGCGCGAGGCTCACACCGTGCATGACGAGTGCGCCGCCGAGCATCGACCAGGCCTCCATCGTCTCGATTGGCATGCCCGAGTCGATTCGTCGCGTGAGGATGCCCCCGAGGGCGAACGACGCGGCGGCACAGAAGACGAGGAAGGTGGCGACGAAATCCGTCGAGAGCAGGTTCGTGGGATCGGGCTGGGAGATGATCGCGACGCCGACGAGCCCGAGAAAGACGCCGACGAGGCCCACGACCGACAGCGCGTCGGACGGAACCAGCAGGCGCGCGAACCCGGTGGTCAGGACGGGCGAGAGGCTCACGACGATCGCGGCCACGGCTGCCGTCGTGTGTTGCTGGCCGACGAACAGGAACGCGTGGTAGGCCGCGATCAGCAGGACGGCGCCGACGGCGACGGTGAGCCACTCGTCTCGACCGTGGGGACGCCAGTGATCGGTCGCCACAACGGCGTACGCGAGCATCAGAACGCCGGCGACGTCGTAGCGAAGCGCCGCAAACAGCACCGGCGGCAGGTACTCGAGTCCCGCACTGATGGCGACGAACGCCGACCCCCAGATGGCAGCGAGTGCAATGAAGAGGCCGAAGTTTCGATACCGACTCACATCGACCGTCTCCCTCAGCCGTTCCTATAGGTTTCGATCGGCTTCTCGAGAGTCTATCGGGGGGTGAATAGCTGGTGGTTACTCGCTGTGCGGATCAGTCGTGATCGTTATCTCGATGATCGTTCCGGGTTCGAGTGCTGTCCGGTCGAGAAGCTGGAGAAATTGCTCGCCTTCCCCTCCACTCAACACACGGGCTCTGACAGTCTCGTCGGAGCGGTCGAGTTTCGCGTCGATCGCGTCGAGTCGAGCGAGGAGTTCTTCCTCGAGCGATCGATCCTCGAGTGATTCAATCCCGGACGCAGGCTCTACTCCGTCGGTGGCCCCGGTATCGGTGGCCGTGGACGTATATGGGTCTGGCGCAGTCCGTGCAAACGTCGCCTCGAGGGTGTCGAGGTCGACGCCCTCGGACTCGAGGTCGATGGGGTCGTGCCGGCCGACCTCGAGTGTGGTATCAGCTGCGAGTGGCTGCTCTTGTACCGCCTCCCACCGACGTCTCCGAATCCGTCTCGCAGTTTCCTCCGCGATCCATCCGGGAGCGTTCCAGCTTCCGTCTTCGTAGAGTCGGTGGACGTCGTGGTCGTTCGTCCCCCACGTGAAGCACCGATCGAACCGACGCTGAAACCGGCTGAGCCTACCACCTCCCGCGTGTTTGATGACGACCTCGATCGGAGCGAGTGAGCGGACGACGTCGTCGATCGTCTCGAGTGTCGGATGGTTAGACAGCCGAACTGACTGCGTCGTACACTGTGTGTTCGGGACACCGTCACCGGAACCTGTCGAAAGCTGAACGAACAGCGCGCCAGGATCGTCACCGACTGCTGTGAGCAGGCGGCGGGAACTCCCGGTCGTCGGCGACTCAGGTCCCGTGATCGTCACGCCACCGTCGTCGAGTACCTCGTCAGGGCAGTCGAACACTTCACAGGGTGTGACCTCTGGCTCGTCGTATTCGAGTGCGTTGTACAGTTTGGCAGCCTGGCCGACGAGGGTGATCGGCAACCTGCAGTCGAGTTCCGTCGCGACGCGGGCGAGTACCGTTGCGTAGTGGACCCCGGTGAGCGAACTCGTTGCAACCACGACTCGCGACCCGGCGAGCGCACGCTCGAGTACCGTTTCGAGTGACTCGTTGAGCGAGTCCGTGTAAGAGTTGTCGTTCGAGGCGTTCAACAACAGACAGTCGATATCGAACGGGTAGGAGGTCTCGAGGCCAGCGTATCCGGCACACGGTCGCGTCGTAAAATCGCCGGTAACGAGGAGATGTTGCTCACTGGTGGGCGGGCCGTCACCCGAATTCTCGTCGCGGAATCTGATGGCGAACCCGGCTGCCCCAGGCGTGTGTCCGGCAGAAACCGGTCGAATCTCGAGTGGTGGAAGGATCGATGTCCACTCCTCCAGTGGCTCGAGTGCCTCGAGTGCGATTGACACGTCGCCAAGGTCGTTGTCCTTCTGGGCCTCGGGTAACGCCTGCTCGAGGATCGCCGCTGTTGCCGGTGAGGCGTAAATCGGGGCACTGTGGTGGACGTTTCTCGCGAGCGTCTGGTAGTGGTCGATGTGAGCGTGGGTGAGCAAAATCGCGTTCAGATACTCGTCGTCGCCGAGCATGGATTCGACGTCGACGCCAGCGCCGGCATCGACGAGCAGACACGCACGCGTGCCATCTGCAGTCGTAAATCGCAGGAGTGTCGACTCGTTACCGCTGTGGACGTTCGCATGTTGATAGGAGACGCGCATGCGCTGGAATCGCTATTAATTTCACACTGCGGGAGTTTCAGTTTTTATATATTGATCGTCTATTTGCTGTGACGCCGATAGCGTGCCGCCAGCACAACGCCAGCTCGCTGCCTCGAGTGTGACAGAACTACGTCTGCCACCGCAGCAACCGGTGGAGATCAAAATTGAATCGTCGGACTCAACAGAGTGCCGGCAGGTCGCGGATCTCGTCGATCGACTCGGTCTGGCGGAACTGCTCGAGCAGCGGTTCGACGTCTGCGTAGCCGTCGGTGAGGACGACGTCGCCGCTGCGCAGATCGTAGTCGACGATGTCGTAGTCGGCCAGTCGCGGAAGGTGGTTGTGGACCAGCGAGACGTAGACGCGCTGTCGCGTCTCGCGTTCGACGCTGCCCGGGGTCGACTCGTCTTCCCAGGCGGCGATCTGGGTCACGAGGTCGTCGAGAGGGGCGTCTCCGCGATCGGCGAGCTGATAGAGGAGATAGCGACGTTCTGGCGCCGCAAGTAACGAACAGGCCGCTTCCATGCGGGCGCTCTTCGACTGGGTCATACCAGTACCTGAACCCGGGTAGTCCTATACCTGCCGCCAAAACAGATTGGTCCCGTCGCATGTCGGGGTGTCAGTGCCGGCCCGTGGTCGGGAACGCCTTTATCGGTTCATCCCCTGTCTCCGACCATGAGAGAGTTCGTCTTCGCCCTCGAGTACGAGCCGGAAACGAATCCGGTTGCCGACGTACTCGCCGAGCACCCGGGGGCGTCGATCCGCTCGCTATCGTGTCACGTCACCGCCGATAGTCTCTGGCGGGTCGATCACGCCGAGGGGCCCTCGGAGGCGCTCGCAGAACTCGAGGAAGCGTACGAGACGGCAGACTATTACGCTGACTGTCTCGTGAAAGACGACTGTGGGGCCGACTGCGAGGTACAGGTGCTCGATCGCTCGAGTGACGCGCTGGTCGTCTACACCTACTGGGACCGGACCGACGTCTGTACCTCGGTTCCCCACGTCGCTCTCGAACAACTGGGTGAGGGGTTGTTGTTCGAGACCTACCGGGAGGGTCGCCGATACCGGTGGCGGATCGTCCTCGGGAGCGAAGCGCCCGTCCACGAGTTCTTCGACGCACTCGGACGCGAGGTCGACGCCTGCACCGGAATGGAGGTCCTCCGACTGACCGAACTGGATCCCGACCGGAACGACGTCGATTCCGGCACCGGACCGGCCCTGCCCGCCGAACAGCGCGAGGCGCTCCGGGCGGCCGTCGAACACGGCTACTACGAGACCCCGCGAGAGGTCGAACTCGGCGACCTTGCCGACCGGCTTGCAATTCCACGCTCGACCCTTTCGTACCGTCTCCGGCGCGCCGAGGCGACGCTCGCACGGACCTACGTCGAGGCCGACGAGTCGCTCGAGGCGATCGTGGCGAGTGAGTTGGCGCACGCCAAATAAGGCGTATCACGATCGGGGTCGTACGAGTGAGCAATGAGCGATGTCGGTGTCGACGAGTCAGGCGAGCAGGGACGGACGCTCACGCTCTCGGTCCCCGAGATGGACTGTCCCTCCTGTGCGGGCAAAGTAGAGCGGAGCGTCGACCGACTCGAGGGAATCGAGGCCATCGAGCCCCGCGTGACGAGCGGGCGCCTCGCGGTGACCTACGACCCCACCGCGACCAGCGACGCGGCGATCCGCGAGCGCGTTCGCGCAGCGGGCTACGAGGTTGCAGACGAAGACGGCGAACGGACGTTTTCGGTCCCCGGGATGGACTGTGCCTCGTGTGCCACGAAGGTCGAGAACGCCCTCGAGGGCGTCGACGGGGTCGAGACGATCGAGACGCGTCCCACGTCCGGACGTGTGACGGTCACGGGAGACGGTGACGTCGACGCCGACACGGTTCGGAACGCGATCGAATCGGCGGGATACGAGGCACACTCGCTCGAGGATAGCACCGACGAGCCGGTGGCCCGGGCTCGCGCGGTGTGGGCGACACCTCGTGGCGGTGGGACGGCTCTCGGGGGTGTCCTCGTGGCCATCGGACTCGCACTCGAGTTCGTCTTCCCGGGGCTCGATCCGACGCTCGCGACCGCCCTCGGCCGTGAGTACGCGCTCTCGCACGTCCTGTTCGTCATCGCCGCCGCGATCGCCGGCGCGCCCATATTGCGCAACGGCTACTACTCGGCCCGCAACCGCAGTCTGGACATCGACTTCCTGATGACCATCGGGATCGTCGCATCGGTCGTCGCCCACCACCCGAAAGAAGGGGCGCTTCTCGCCGTCCTCTTCTCGGTCGCCGAGTTACTCGAGCGGTTCTCGATGGACCGCGCGCGTGACTCTCTCCGGGAGCTCATGGACCTCTCGCCGGAGACCGCGACGGTCACACACGGAGACGGCAGCGAAGAGACGGTCCCCGTCTCCGAGCTCGAGATCGGTGACCGCGTTGTCGTCCGACCCGGTGAGAAGATCCCCGCGGACGGCACCGTGCGGGACGGTGAGAGCGCCGTCGACCAGTCGCCGATCACCGGCGAGAGCGTCCCCGTCGACAAAACGGCAGGCGACGAGGTCTACGCCGGGACGATCGCCGACTCCGGCTACCTCGAGGTTACGGTCGACTCGCCGGCGGCGGAGTCGACGATCGCCCGAATCGTCCAGCTGGTCGAAGACGCCGAACGTGAGAAGACCGACCGAGAGCAGTTCATCGATCGCTTCGCCAGCGTCTACACGCCGATCGTGGTCGTCCTCGCCGCCGCGTTCGTGGTGGTCCCACCGCTCGTCTTCGGCGGGTCGTGGAGCTACTGGTTCCTCGTCGGGTTGACGCTCCTCGTGATCGCCTGTCCGTGTGCACTCGTCATCTCGACGCCGGTTAGCGTCGTCTCGGGGATCACCAGCGCCGCGCGAAACGGCGTCCTCGTCAAGGGCGGCCGTCACCTCGAGGCCGCGGGCGAGACCGACGTCCTCGCGGTCGACAAGACGGGGACGCTCACCGAGGGCGACCTCTCGGTGACCGACGTGATCCCGCTCGAGGGGGCCGACGAGGAGGAGGTGCTGGAACTGGCAGGCGCCGTCGAGCGACGCAGCGAACACCCGGTCGGTCGGGCGATCGTCGGCTACGCCGACGAGCAGGATGTTGGCGCCGATGACGGTGACGAACACGGCACCGCCAGCGACCTCGCAGTCTCGAACTTCGAGGCGCTGGCCGGCGAGGGCGTCCGTGCCGACGTCGACGGCGACACCTGGTACGTCGGCAAACCAGACCTGTTCGACGGCCTCGCGGATCTGGCGCACGTCCACGCGACGACCGACGGCGGCGTCTCGCTGGCGGCGATGGGCTACGAGACGACACCCCAGTGTAGCCGAGCGGATTGTCTCGACGTCCTCGAGAGCGTCGTCCCGGACCTCGAAGCACAGGGCAAGACCGTCGTGGTTGTCGGCACCGAGGACCGACCGATCGGCGTGATCGGCGTCGCCGACGAGGTTCGCCCCGAGGCCGCGTGGGCTATCTCGCGGGTCCAGGAGCAGGGCGTCCGCGTCGTGATGCTCACCGGCGACAACGAGGGCACCGCCCGCGCCATCGCCGAGACGGTCGGCATCGACGAGTACCACGCCGAACTCCTGCCGGAGGAGAAACTCCAGTGGATCCGCCGACTCGAGGGCGACGCCGGCGACGGAGGCCACGTCGCCATGGTCGGCGACGGTATCAACGACGCGCCCGCGCTCGCGACCGCCACCGTCGGCATCGCCATGGGCGCGGCGGGGACCGACACCGCACTCGAGACGGCCGACGTCGCGCTGATGGGCGACGACCTCACGCGCCTCCCGTACCTCTTCGAACTCTCGGAGAAGGCAAACGGCGTGATCCGCCAGAACATCTGGTCGAGTCTGGCGGTCAAGGCCGTCCTCGCGGCGGGTGCCCCGGTGGGGATCGTGACGGTCATCCACGCGGTCGTCATCGGCGACATGGGGATGAGCCTCGGCGTGACCGGGAACGCGATGCGGCTGGCGAACGTCGAACCCGAGACGCCGCCCACACACGAGGAGTGATCACCGTCGGGACGCTCTGAACCGGCGACGGATCGGCTCGAGTCCCGGTCGGCCGTCGACCCACCAGAGCGCGACGCCAGCGACGAGGATGACGGCCTCGAGCCAGAGCGTCGTGACCTCGAGGCCGGCGACGGTTCCAAGCGATTTCGTGCCGGTGTACTCCGGCATCGGCGTGATCGGCCACAGCAGAAAGCCGAGTTCGTGGTAGTCGCCCGAGACGACGTGCCACGGCACGTCGGTCGTGATGTGCGAGAGGTAGCCGATGGCGAACGCGACGCCGAGGAGCTCGCGGTTCCACGCTCGAGCGAGGACCCAGACGGCGACGACCAGCGGGAGTGCGAACAACAGCGAGTGACCGATCGTCCGCCCGACGTCGACGATGCCCGCGAACGCCAGTGGCTTGTCGATGAGGTCGGGGAGTGCCGCACCGACAACCGCGACGAGCGCCGGCAGTTCCGCGGGGGCGCTCCCCGTTCTCGCCCGGGAGTACCCGGCGTAGCACAGGTAGCCGACCGCCAGGTGAACGACCGGTTGCATCGGTCGGTGCTACGGTCTCGAGGTCGAAAAGCGACGGGGCCAGTCTCGTCCAGTCTGGCGTGTGTCTGTGTCGGTGTCGACTCCACTCTCGACCAACGCTGGACGCCAGTCGATTTCAGGACTCGTACTCGGCCCAGACGTACCGTGTCGCGAGACTGCGATAGGGCCGCCAGGGCGCTGCGATCTGTTGCATCTCGGCTCGCGATAGATCGTCGCCGTCGTTGTACAGTTGCTCGATCCCGCGACGGACGGCGAGGTCGCCGAGCGGGAGCACGTCGGGCCGCTGGAGGACGAAGATGCAGTACATATTCGCCGTCCACCGGCCGACGCCCCTGATCCGGGTCAGTTCGTCGATCACGCTCTCGTTCGACCTATCGGCGAGCCCCGCTCGAGTCAGGTCGCGCTCCTGAAACGCGCTGGCGACGTTCCTCACGTACTCGACTTTCGTCCTCGAGAGGCCGGCCTCCCGAAGTTCGTCGGTCGACGCCTCGAGTACTCGCTCGGGAGTGACGGTGTCGTCGAGGACGTCCCAGACGCGCTTTCGGACAGCGGTCGCGCTGGCCGTCGAGAGCTGCTGGTTGACGATCGAGACGCAGAGCCGTTCGAACTCGTCGACTTCGGGATCGAGTGGCTCGAGGTCGTGGCGCTCGAGCAGGTCGGCCATCACGGGATCGGTTCGGAGGACGGTGTGGGGGTCGTCGGCGCTCGCGTCTGGTTCGACCGGCATTCGGATCGATAGGGTGGGTGCGAGAGAGCAAAAGCTCGTTGCTCGAGGTCGTTCGAAACGGGCGAAAAAACGGATCGGTTCGGTCGTCGTGGCCGGACGGGGTGGTGCGGGAGAGATTACTCGAGGTCGAACCGGTCGAGCATCATCACCTTGTGCCAGGCGTCGACGAAGTCCTGGACGAACTGCTCTTCACCGTCTGCAGCCCCGTAGACTTCGGCGATGGCGCGAAGTCGGGAGTTCGATCCGAAGACCAGGTCGACGCGGGAGGCCTCGTACTCGACGTCGCCGGTCTCGCGGTCGCGAAGCTCGAAGACCAGTTCGTCCTCGTCGGCTGCGTCCCACTCGTAGCCCATGTCGAGGACGGTCTCGAAGAAGTCGTTGTTCAGCGTCTCGGGCTCGTCGGTGAAGACGCCGAGGTCCGAGTTCTGGTAGTTCGCGTCGAGGGCACGCATGCCACCGACGAGAGCGGTCATCTCGGGGGCCGTCAGGTCGAGCAGGTCTGCCCTGTCGACAAGCAGTTCCTCCGCCGAGCGGTCCATCACGTCACCCTCGGTGAAGTAGTTGCGGAAGCCATCGGCGTCCGGCTCGAGCCACTCGAAGGACTCGACGTCGGTCTGTTCCTGAGTCGCGTCGGTGCGCCCCGGCTCGAACGGCACGTCCACGTCGTAGCCGGCATCCGCCGCAGCCTGTTCGACGGCCGCACAGCCGCCAAGGACGATGAGGTCGGCCAGCGAGATTCTGACGTCGTCCGACCGGGAGCCGTTGAACTCGGACTGAATCTCCTCGAGCGTCGAGAGCACGGTCGCCAGCTCTTCGGGCTCGTTGACCTCCCAGTTCTTCTGGGGCTCGAGGCGGATGCGCCCACCGTTTGCGCCACCGCGCTTGTCGCTGTCGCGGTAGGTCGAGGCCGACGCCCAGGCGGTCTTGACCAGCTGGGAGATCGAAAGCTCCGACGCGAGGATCTCGTCTTTGAGTTCGTCGATCTCTGCCTCGCCGACGAGTTCGTAATCGGCGTCGGGGATGGGGTCCTGCCAGAGGAAGTCCTCCTCGGGCACCTCGGGACCGAGGTATCGCTCCTTCGGGCCCATGTCGCGGTGAATGAGCTTGAACCAGGCCTTCGCGAAGGCCTCCTCGAGTTCCTCGGGGTTCTCGTAGAACCGTTCGGCGATCTCACGGTAGTCCGGATCCTTCTTCAGCGCGAGGTCCGTCGTGAGCATCATCGGCGTCTGGCTGCCCTCGGGGTCGTGGGCGGCCGGTGCCGCGTCCTGTGCCTCTTCGTCGACCGGCGACCACTGGTAGGCACCGGCGGGACTCTCGTCGAGTTCCCACTCGTACTCGAACAGGTTCTCGAGAAAGTCGTGGTTCCACTCGATCGGCGACTCGGTCCACGGCCCCTCGAGCCCGCTGGTGATCGTGTCGTCGCCTTTCCCACTGCCGTACTCGTTCTCCCAGCCGAGGCCCTGCTGCTCGATGGGGGCGCCCTCTGGGTCCGGCCCGAGGTTGTCGTCGGGGGCCGCGCCGTGAACTTTCCCGAACTCGTGTCCGCCAGCGATGAGCGCGACTGTCTCCTCGTCGTTCATGGCCATGCGGCCGAACGACTGCCGGATGTACTCCGCCGACTTTTCTGGGTCCGGATCACCGCCCGGCCCTTCCGGGTTCACGTAGATCAGACCCATGTGGTCTGCGGCGAGGTCGCCCTCGAGCTCTCCCTCGTCGTCGTGGCGCTCGCTCCCGAGCCACTCCTCTTCGGGACCCCAGTCGACGCCTTCGTCGGGCTCGAAGTCGTCCTCGCGGCCGCCAGCGAACCCGTAGGTCTCGAAGCCCATCGACTCGAGGGCGACGTTACCCGCGAGAACGAGCAGGTCGGCCCACGAGAGGCTCCGGCCGTACTTCTGCTTGACCGGCCAGAGCACCCGACGTGCCTTGTCGAGGTTGACGTTGTCCGGCCAGCTGTTGAGGGGCGCAAAGCGCTGTCGACCGCCAGTCGCGCCACCGCGGCCGTCGGTGGTGCGGTACGTACCTGCGCTGTGCCACGCCATCCGGATGATGAGCGGCCCGTAGTGGCCGTAGTCGGCCGGCCACCAGTCCTGGGACGTCGTCAGAACATCCTCGATGTCCGCTTTCACCTCGTCGAGGTCGAGTTTCTCGAACTCCTCGGCGTAGTCGAAGTCGTCGTCTCGCGGATCGACGGGACGACCGTTCTGGTCGAGGATCTTCAGGTTCAGCTGCTCAGGCCACCAGTCGTGGTTTGACCCAGTCATCGATAGACGATTACCACTTTTCCCTATTAAGATTGTCTACTTCGGAAAGGAAGTCTTCCTTCACGACGAAGCAATCTTTCCCATTCCCTAATTTTTCTCGGTGGGGTTTCCGCCACGAATTCACCCGCGATACGTCGGGACCTTCCTCTCTGGGGGCTTCGGTCGCTGTTTCCGGGGTCTTACCGCGATCGGGTCGTGTATTTGACCTGTACAATTGTCCGGATTTCAGGTCGTCTTGAGAAACCGTTCAGTTCTCTATCTCACGGAAGGTGTAAAATTGGAACATCTTCATATTGGACAGCCCCGACGTACACATGTATGGATGCAACCACGGGTACGAAGGCCGTGACTGAGACCGTCTCGGAAGACCGGCGGCCAAGCATGGTCGTTATCGAACGCTGTGCACGCCTCGAGGGCGTCGATCCGCTCGACCTCGACCCGCTCTACGACACCATCGACCCTGACGTCCTGGATTCGGCCTGTGCGGCACCCGGTTTCACGAGTCTCGAGTTTACCTACTGCGGTCGCGTCGTCACGCTCCGGTCTGTCGGAGACGAACTCGCGGTCACGATCGACGACGCCGCGACGCCGGCCACGGGGCCGAATACCACCACCGGCGGCGAACCGTCGCTCTAGGGAACCTTCTCCACCCCGTTCGACGACCGTCTCCTCGAGCGTCGGCTTTCCCCGAGTGAACATACCACTCCCGCCGAGCGTCAGCAGTGGCCGTCACAACGGTTCTCGCAGCGCCCAGACGTCTTCGGTCGGCTCGAGTCGGTGGGGCTCGGCGCCGCGGTCGGTGAGGATGCCCGTGTGATAGCACATCGCCTTCAGCTGGAAGACCGTCGGTGCGTGGTAAATCGTCCCGTCCTCGAGTTCCGATCGCCGGAGACCGCCATCACTCCTGAGCACACGGCGTCGGACGGCCTCGTCGCCCCTCAGAAACAGTTCGACCGCGAACGTCGGGTGGAGTTCGTGAAGGTGCTCGAGCAGGTCGACGAGCGTCGGCTCGTCGATCCAGTCGTCGTGCATCGTCTGCAGTTCGGTGACGATGAGCTCCGTCGCGGGATACGCGAAGACGACTCGTCGCGCGAGCCGTCCCCACGCCGGGGCGAGGTCGACGAACCGTTTCGGCGAGCGATACCAGTCGGCGAACTCCTCGAGGGCGGCCTCGACGGAACCACAGCGTGCGAGCGCGAATCGGACGACCTCCTGTCCGAGCGGCGTCAGTCGTTCCTGCGGACCGTCCTCGACGAGCCCGAGAAAGGCAGCGCCACGTCTGGCGGATTCGACGGCACTCACTACGCTGTACCTCGACAGGAGGTCGGTCGTATCCCCGTCAGCGTACGCGGCCAGCGGGTAGCCGAGGTAATTCTTGGGGTGATTGAGGCTGAAGGACTGATCGGTTACGCCCTGTGCGCTCGCCTGAAACCTGATCGCGTTCGCTTCGGTCGTCGTCCGGTTGCCGACGAGACGCGGCACCTCGAGCGGCGTCACTTCGCCGTCTGCGTCGACGCCGAGGACGCCGACGTTGAGTTCGCGCGCGAGCGTCCGATCCGCCTCGGTGATCGCTGGAGCGGGCGCAGCGAGGTAAGCCGCGTTCGCCTCGTGGAGTCGATCGTGGGCCTGGACGATCCCCCGGCGAGTGTCGACGCCCCCGCTCGCGTAGCCTTTGGCCTCGACGACGACGAGTGGCGGCTCCTCGCCCAGTCGTTCGACCGAGAGCAGGTCAGACTCGAGGCGACCGACGCCGACGAGGTCGGGATAGCCGCTTCCGACGCGAACGTGGTTGAACGGGGCGAGCACCTCCCGGATCTCCGTGGCGACCGGCTGATCCTCGAGCCACCGTTCCGTGGCGAACTGGGTGTCCGCGACGGCGTACGTGCGCTCGTCGTCAGCGAAGAGCCGCCGCTTGGTGTGTGCGAGCACCGCCGGTTCCGAGAGCGACGCCGCTGCCGTCCCCATGTGCTCGAATGGGACACCCGGAATATGATGCTTGCGGCGACAGTTCGCTGGCCATCGACGTCGCCGGCGGCGCAGGGATCGCGATTCGAGAACTGACGCTTCTCAGTAGACGCCGACTCGCTGGAGGCCGCCGGCGACCAGACTTCCCAGTCCGAAGGCGGCGACGCCAGCGCTGAACGGCCAGATCGCCGCGTACGGTTCGTAGAAAACGACACCCCAGAGCCCTGCCAGCAGGCCGAACACGCCGGCACCGATCAGCCACACGTCTCGTTCCATACTCGAGCGTTCGCGGCGACGACCATGAATGCACGGCTCGCGGTCGACCGGCCCCGCAACTCGAGGGTATCGGCCGTCCCAGCAACACGGCCGCCGTCTCGAACTGGCGGTATCTGGGAAGCGGCTACTCGAACTGCTCGAGGACGTCCTCGAGCTGTGACTCGTCGTCGGCGACGACGGTGAACGACCCGTCCCACTCGCCGTCTGCCATCGACTGGGCGAAGTCCTGGCCGAGGAGGTACGAGCCGATTCCCTCGTCGTCGACGTGAACGGTCAACTCGACGTCCATCGGCCGCTCGAGGCCGCCGAAGGACTCGAGGCGGTCGACGAATGACTCGGCGGCGTCGTCGGTCAGTTCGACGGGGACGTAATGGCCGACCGCGTCGTCGTGGTCCATCGATCCAACGTCCACGACGTCGCCGTAGGTCGCGAGGACGATTTCCTCGGCGTCCACGTCGTCGTCGACCGCCGCTTCCGGATCGATCGTGGTCACGAGCGGGGCGTCGGGATCGCGAGCCTCGAGTGCCGTCTCGCCGTCGGTGTCGTCGCTGGCATCGTCGTCGGCCGGGTCAGCCGTTTCGTCGCCGAAATCGAGACACCCTGCGGTGCAGGTGAGAGCGAGGCCGCCGGTGGCAAGCAGTGATCGTCGGGAGACCATGCGTCACGATTCGAGTCAGGGACCTTAACTGTCCGTGACTGCAGCCCGCGATTCAGTTCGACGATGGAGTGTCGCACCGGCGAGCGCGACGACGATCCCCGCAGCCGAGAGCATGAGGAGCCCGGGAACGAACGAGCCAGTTACGTCGTGGAAGACGCCGACCAGCATCGGGCCGAAGAAGCCGCCGATCTCGCCGACCGCGAAGATGAAGCCGACTGCCGTACCGGTCAGGCGGGCACCGATGCCCTCGAGTGCCGGCGGTATCGCCCGGACGAGCGGCGAGATTCCACCTCCGCCCAGTCCGGCGACGACGATAGCGACCGCGAGCAGCGGACTGGTCCCGCCGAGGAGGACGCCTGCCATGCCGACGAATACGACGGCGCCACAGCCGACGATGGCGACGGTTCGGGCCTGATACCGGTCGGCCAGTTCCGGCACGGTGAGGATGCCGACGACGTAGGCTGCGACGAACAGACTCGTCGCCTGTCCGGCCAGCGCTGGCTCGAGCCCCCGTGCCTCGAGGATCGTCGGGAGCCAGCCCTGCACACCGTGGCTCAACAGGAGGTACATCGTCCCGACGACGACCACGAGCTGGAGGTCCCGGTGGGTGAGCACAACCCGGAGATCGGCGAGTACCGACTCGAGGGCGAAGGAGTCGCCGGCGTCGCTGGTGTGGTCGTCGATTCCCGTCCACAGCGCCACGGCGAGCCAGCACAGCCCGTAGACGACGGCGACGACGCCGCTCCAGAAGAACAGCGGTCGCCACCCTCCGAGCGCTGGGCCGATAACGGGACGGCCGACGGCGAAGACCAGCGCCGATCCCGCCGAAGCCCCGACGAGGTAGATGGCCGAGGGGCGACCGGTCTGATCCGGCGGGAACAGTTCGGAGACGAGTTTCGGGAGTCCGAAGGTGATAGTCGTCGCCCCGACGCCGATCAGGAGCGTCGTCGCGAGTAACGTCGGGAAGTCGCCCGCGACGCTCCGGCCGATCTGTGCGAGTCCGTAGATCACGACCCCGACACCGATGATTCTCCCGGGACCGATCCGGTCGACGACCAGCCCGGAAAACAGCGCCAGCGGGATGTACGTCAGCGGCACGGCACCCGCGAGAACACCCGCCTGCGTGCTCGAGAGGCCGACCTCCGTGATGATCGTCGAGAGGTACGCCGGCAGGGAGAACCAGACGAACATCAGGGCGGTGTAACTGAACGTCCCCGCCACCACCAGTCCGTACGCGCGTCGCCGACTCGTCACTGTCCGGAGGATTTCGTCTCACACGGATAAGCACGGGCAAAGCGGCAGGCGCGTCGAGCGGCTCTCGGGCGCGTCGGTCGGTCAGAGATACCCGAGGTCGGCCAGTCGTTCTTTGGTCCCCTCGCGCATTCCGGCGGTCGCGTCGCCCGCAGTGATCCGGTCGAACGTGCCAAATCGCTCCTCGATCCGTGCGCGCAGTTCGCGAACCGCCTCCGGTTCCCCGTCGGCGACGTCGACCCGTTCGTCCGGATCGCTGGAGATGCGGTGGAGGCGCTCGAAGCCGTCGTCGCCGCAGACGTACTTGTAATCGCTCGTCCTGACGGCCCGGAGCTGTCGATCGAACTCGTAGACGCGGTCGGGCAACTCGCCGAAGCGGGCCTCGAGCCGTTCGATCGACGGTTGTGGGGTAACGTACTCGGCAAAGACGGCCTCGCGCTCGCTGTGGGACGCGTCGGGGTGAAGTGACTGGCCCGACGACTGGTCGCGAAGCGGCTGGTCTTCGATCCCGGCCGTCTCGAGCAGCGTCTCCGGGAGGTCGAGCAACTGGACGAGATCCGTCCGACGGCCGCCGTCAGTGAACGGGCCGCCGTGGATCACGAGCGGGACGTGCAACAGGGTGTCGTAGAGGTTGTACTGGTGGCCGAAGAAGCCGTGTTCGCCGACGTGTTCGCCGTGATCTCCACAGACCACGAAGAGGGTTTCTCCCCACTCACTGGCGTCCTCGAGAGCCGTTCTGAGCGCGCCCAGCTGGTCGTCGACGTAGGCGAGTTCGGCGCGGTAGAGGCCCCGGAGGAGGTCGAACTCCCGGTCTGTGATTTCGTAGTCGTCGCAATCGTACGCGCGCGGATCTTGCCTGATCGCGGTCGCGTCCTCGTAGCTCGCGTCGTCTGGAAGGAATCGTTCTGCGTACTCCTGCGGTGGATCGTACTCGACGTGTGGTTCGATGTAGTTACAGAAGAGGAAGAACGGACGGTCGGCCTCGCGGGTGCGGAGCCAGTCTGTGACCCACTCGGTCGTTCTGGCAGCGCCGTCGTCGCCCGCCGGCTGGAACACCTCGCTGTAGAGGATGTTCGCCGCGTTGACGACGGGATTACCGTCGAAGAGCCGACGGCGGGTCGCCGCGAGTTTCTCCCGGAGATCCTCCCCCCGGACGACCGCGCCCATGTCGGCGTCGGACTGGAGGTACTGCCAGCCCTTGCGAAGTTCATCGAAGCCCCGGTCGAACCCGAACTCCTCGGTGATCCAGGTATTGTTCGAAATACCGACGGTCTCGTAGCCTGCGTCCGCGAACGCCTCCGGCAGGGTTCGCAAACTCGAGTCGAGATGGAGGTTCCCACCGTGGGTGCCGTGTTCCGAGGGGTACGTCCCCGTGAAAATCGACGCGTGGGAGGGAAGCGTCCACGGCGCCGCCGCGAACGCGTTCTCGACGGTCGTCCCCGACGCGCCGAGTTCACAGAGCGTGGGCGTCGTCTCGGGATTCACGCTGACCGCTCGAGCCGTGTCGAAGACGACCACGACCACGTTCCGAACTGTTCCATGTGATTCTGGATCACGTCCGTTGGTACCCGCCATGACTGGAACACGTCCGCCGTATGCGAGCATGGTCACCGGCCCGGAGTGTGCAGGCAGTTCAGAAACTGCCCGGACGAGACCGACGGAATCGAAAGGTAATTCCTCGAGACTGCGGTAGCCGTACGCATGCTCTCGATCGCACTTGCCGGGAAGCCAAACGCCGGCAAGTCCACGTTCTACACCGCGGCGACGATGGCCGAAGTCGACGTCGCGAACTACCCGTTCACGACGATCGACGCCAACCGGGGGGTGAGTTACGTTCGCACCGAGTGCCCCTGCCTCGAGCGCGAGCAGCGGTGCAACGCCGACAACTGCGAAGACGGCAAGCGGTACGTCCCGATCGAATTGCTCGACGTCGCCGGACTGGTTCCGGGTGCCCACGAGGGGAAGGGACTGGGCAACCAGTTCCTCGACGAACTCACCAACGCCGACGTAATCGTCAACGTGATCGACGCCTCCGGCGGCACCAACGAGGAGGGCGAACCCGTCGAGATCGGCGAACACGACCCGATGGAAGACATCGACTTCGTCGAAGCGGAGATGGACCTCTG
The DNA here is from genome assembly GCF_002156705.1 of Natrarchaeobaculum aegyptiacum. Lineage (NCBI taxonomy): Archaea > Methanobacteriati > Methanobacteriota > Halobacteria > Halobacteriales > Natrialbaceae > Natrarchaeobaculum > Natrarchaeobaculum aegyptiacum. Next base: position 3,476,701 of record NZ_CP019893.1, on the reverse strand, counting down.
GCTCGCCGACGTCGTCGAGCGAAACTGGGAGTCGATCGAACGCAAGTCCCGCTCACCAGACTTCGATATCGACGAATCGCTGGCGGAGATGCTCTCCGGGTTTGGCGCTTCACCGACCCAGATCGCGACCGTCCTCAGAGACCTCGAGTACCCCGAGGACCCGATCCAGTGGGACGACGACCTCCGCGAGGAACTCGCCCGGTCGGTCCGCCAGAAGACCAAGCCGATCGTCGTCGCGGCGAACAAGATCGACGTCGCCCCCGCAGAACACGTCGAGAAACTCCGCTCGCTCGACAAACCGGTGATTCCCACGACGGCCGAGGGCGAACTCGCTCTGCGCCGGGCCGCCGAGAACGACCTCGTCGACTACGACCCCGGCGACGAGTCCCTCGAGATCGGCGACGGCGTCAGCGACGCCCAGCGTGAGGCCCTCGAGGGACTGTCGGAGGCGATGGCCGAGCACGACGGCACCGGCGTTCAGGCAGCCCTCGACTACGCCGTCTACGAGTTGCTCGATCACGTTACTGCGTACCCCGTCGAGGACGCCGCGAAGTGGTCCGACGGCAGCGGGAACGTTCTGCCGGACGCCCACCTCCTCCCGCGGGGCTCGACCCCGGTCGATCTCGCCTACGCCGTCCACACCGACATCGGCGAGGGCTACCTCCACGCCGTCGATGCGAAGTCGAACCGGGAAGTCAGCGACAGCTACGAACTCGAGGAAGGCGACGTGATCAAGATCGTGAGCACCAATTGATAACGCAGGAGGACCTCGAGCCGGGAGTCAGTCTCAGCTCGAGTCGGCTTCGCCGTATTCTCGCTCCGGTTCGGACTGATCGATGAACTGCTCGAGGAGTTCACCCGGTGCTGGACAGCCACAGGGGATGGCCACGTGCTCGAGCGGGCCGGTCGAGGTCACGTGAGTGATCGGCGTGCCACAGCGCGGGCAGGGCGTGACGTCAGGCCCGTACTCCGGGAGTTCGAACGGGTCGTCGGCCCAGAAACAGCCGCTTCTGGTCTCGGGGACGTCGTCGCTCATCGGCGGCCCCTCCGGTACCGGGTGTGGGCTGGCCACGCTCGAGGCCGTGGCTGGGTGGTCTGCTGGCGATACACTGATCGTGCGAGACGTTTATATCTCGTGAGGAGGAATTGCAACATGGCTTTCGTCGCGTGGAAGCCAGGCCTCGGGTGTTGCACCACCCGGGGCGTTTCACCGCACGCCCCCGCGTCCCAGTGGAGGTGGCTTCCATTCTGAAATTACATGCACCGAGAGTTAAATCTATTGAACATTTGCTGATATAATCGAGCCGATCGGACCCCTGGCGATCACGTGCTGGTCACTGCTAATCACTCGCGGTCACGACGTCTGGGGAGATACCGCGCTCGAGAATTCGGTCGGGAAGTTGCGTACCTCCGGTGTGTTTCATCTGTATCGACCATCGGGTGTTTCAACAGAGCCGGAGGAGTCCAGACTCTTCTGTCACACTCGTGGGAGACGTCAGACCAGCGTATAGCCCCCGTCAACGACGAGTTTTGCGCCCGTGATGTAGCTGGCTTCCTCTGCGGCGAGGAACGTAACGGCGTTTGCGATTTCTTCCGGTTCGCCCATCCGACCGAACGCGGTCATTTGCACGCCGGCTTCCAGTTCCTCCTCCTCGGCGACGGACTGTGGCGCGCCGGTGTCGATGAGTCCCGGGACGATTGCGTTCATCGTGATCCCGTGTTGGGCGACGTCGAGAGCGGCGCTCCTTGTAAACCCAATTACGCCCCCTTTGCTGGCTGCGTAGTGTGCGAGGTCATTCGACCAGCCGATGTGCCCACCTGAAGCCGACGAAACGTTGACGATCCGGCCGTAGTTTTGCTCTCGCATCGCAGGCAACACTGCCTGCGTGCAATTGTACGTCCCGGTCAGGTTGATATCGATGACTTGCTCCCAATCGTTTTTTGTCATTTCCTCGAGCGTGTGTGTCGGGAAGATTCCGGCAACGTTCCCAAGAATGTCTAACCGGCCAAGCTCGTCGAGAGTCGCTTCAACGACTGCCTCGACTTCGTCTTCGTCAGTCACGTCCATCTCGCTGGCGATCGCTTTCGAGCCCGTTTCCTCGATGGTCGATGCCGTTTCTTCGATACCGTCGACGACATCGGTTACGACGACATCGGCCCCGTTCTCTGCAAGAACCTTCGCTGTCGATTCACCGATACCACCGCTTGCGCCAGTCACGAGTGCCACGCGATCAGTCAGGTCAATCATGGCCGAGGTATCGTCCCACCACTGTATCAATAACTATTCTCCGTATTTCAACAGAATGTCCTCCATGGTGGTTCGTTACCTGCTCCGTCTGGGGGAGGGGCACACCTATTTTATATTCCCGGGTAGACAGCGTGAGACTATGGAGTTCCGTTCTGCATCGCCAAGTGATGCAAAGGATATCTACGAGGTACAGGCACAGTCCTGTCGTTCAGCATATTACGACGTTCTGGACGATCATTCAATAATTGATGCTATGGAGGATCCCTCGACGATCGACCAGATTCAGGAATGGCTCGAATATACGGTGGACGACGACCAGGCTATCCACCCCGTTGCGGTCACTGATAAAGATGGGATCGTCGGCTTTGCCCAGTTGCTCGTGGGTGAACACGCACCCGATCGCACGTCTTCGAACGAGGCGTTTTTACAGTCGCTGTATGTCCAGCCCGATTACTGGGGGCGGGGTATCGGAAGCGAACTCCTCGAAACAGGCGTCAAGCGTTTGCCCAGTGACGCAACAACCGTTTCACTGGAGGTGTTGCCGCAAAACGACATCGGGGTGAGCTTCTACGAAAAGCACAATTTTGAACGGGAAAGTACCGGCGAGTTCGAAGCGGGTGGTACGACATACGAGACAGTCATTTTCTCCCGTGCAGTGACAAGGTGACGCTCTTTGGCTCTCAGGTTCCACACCCTCTCGACGGAAGTCAACTGCTTGGCCGTGGTGAAACGCCACACGGAACTTGCTTTCGCGAAAACGGTCGCCATTGACATCCTCCTCCGCGTTCACGCGGAGGAATCCCGAGCGGTGAGAGTTTCAGGTTTCCAACCAAGGACGCCGCCACTTCTCGGGAACCCGTTTAACCCAGTCGTCGTGGTCGGTGGCTGACTGGCGGTGCCAAACCGCCGTTACTCCTATCCTCGGCGTCGTCGGCGTTCGTGGTTGTTTTTGCCCGGCGAACACCGAGTCAGCGTCAACAGACTCAGAGGTATCGTGGGTTGCTGAAACAAGAGACACGCGACCGCACTCGTCTAGAATGCGGTGTTCATCACCTGTCTTTCGGATACTGCCTTGTTATATGGGCGGACAGGCCGCCTCCGAAGGTCGTTCGGAATCCGCTCCGTTCCGACCTGACCTTGCCAACATATCGGAAATCCTGTAACTTGAACGTTAGGATCGGAAACTCAGCCATGCTCTTGATGGTGGACCGTGGCACTATGTGACGGCGCGTATCCACGGCCTGAAGACCGTGGTATTGCGCCTGTTCAGCCTATAACCTGATGTCGCTCGGAAGGCCCAACGCGTTCGATATCGAGCTTCGGAACTGCATCGGCCGACGCCTGCAAGTGGGTGCACTATTATCGATATCGCCGTTGGTGACAACCGCATGACTGAAAATGGTGTGAGCCGACGGCGAATCATCCAGATCGGCGGCGGCATCGTGGTGGTCAGCGGCGTCGGACAGACCACGGCCGCCTCGAGTGACCACGAACCGAACGACCAGCCAGTCGATACCGACTTCCAGACTCGAGTTGCACACCTCTCACCCGACGCACCCACCATCGACATCTACGTCGACGGAGAGCGGGTCCGCGAGGGCATCTCGTACGGGACGGTCACCGACTACCGCGACCTCGCGCCTGGCACGTACACAATCCAGGTCGTTCCCACCGGTGTCGACCCGGCCGAAGCAGTGCTCGAGGAGACCGTCGAGGCCGGCGACGTGGACCCCACCGTCGACGGTCTCCTCGCGGTGATCGGCGAAGTGGCCGCCGAAAACCAGCCCCTCGAGGCGCTGTTTCTCGACGACGATAACAGCCCGGTCGATCCGGGTACCGCTCGCGTTCGCGTCCTCCACGCCTCACCCGATGCGCCTGCAGTGGACGTCGTTGCCGGTGAAACCGGGGAGGCGCTGTTCGAGAACGTCGCGTTTGGTGAATCGGGCTACATCGAAGTCCCGGAGGGTGAGTATACGATCGACATCTACCCGGCGGGTGACCGAGAGACCAGCGTCTTCGAAGTCGACGTGTCCCTCGCCGGCGGAACCGTCTACTCCGCGTTCGCGATTGGCTACCTCGAACCAGATACTGCACCCGCCGACGAACCGTTCGAGATCCTCCTCACGGAGGACTCCATTCCAGACGAAGTGGACATCGAGCCCGACGAAGAGGTGCCGAACGAAGACGAACCCGGCACAGAGCCCGGAGCAGCGAAGGAGTCCGAGGACGAGAAAACTACGTGAGACGGTCAGTACCGGTCGTGGAAAAATCTCGTTGCCATGGCATGAAGAGTGTTCCTGCTATAGCAATAGCAACAACCGCCGATGCTCGAACCGCGCGGTTTCGATCGGCGTCGTTCATCGCCGTGAGCCGAACACCTCGAGCGTCGACGAACGGGCTGCGATCACGCGTGTAATCCTCGACCGATGAACTTCCTGGTGATTCTCCCGCTGGTGTTCGTCATGATCGGCGGGCCGCAAATCCTCAGCGCCATCTTTCTGGCCACGAGCGAGGACTGGCGGCGGAATTCGGCCGCGTTCGTCTTCGGTGCTTCCCTCTCTATCAGCTTCGTCGTCACGCTCGCGTATTATTTCGGGAGCGGCGTTCGTCAGGGCGGATCGAACCGGATGCTGCAACTGCTCGTGCTCGTGATCCTCATCGCTGCGATGGTGAACGTCTACCTGAAGCGTGAACAGTCGGAGCCGCCGACGTGGATGGGGAGACTCGAGACCGCGAATCCGACGTTCTCGTTTCAGCTCGGATTCCTGCTGATGGGGTTCTTTCCGACCGACATTCTCACGTCGATCACCGTCGGGACCTACCTCGCGAGTCACGGCGAACCGCTGTGGCACGCGACCGGGTTCGTCTTGCTGACCCTGCTGTTTCTGGCCCTTCCATCGCTTTCGCTGGTTACGATCGGCGATCGTGCGGAGACGCTCCTTCCGAAGGTTCGCACGTGGATGAACACACATTCGTGGATCGTGAGCGAAATTGTGATCCTCATCTTCGTCGTGATCACCATCAACAACATCGTCGGGTGACTCTCTATCGAAGAGGATGGTGGCGTCGGAGACGCCACGAGCAGGCGGTGCTTCCGGGTACCGTGTACACGATGGCGACCGTCGCGGTCAGCACTGAGACGGTACTGCCGCCGTTCCTCGAGTACAGGTTCAGGGCGGGGAAACTTACGGTGAACTACTCCGCCCTACTCGCTCGGCCCCACCTCGCTCCTTGAGGACGGGGGCTTAGCGCCCTCTCTTTCAGCTAACGCCAGTGGACAGGAGACGGAGCACGAATCGTCGACGGTTTTTGAAAGGGGCCGGGAGAGCGGCCGTCGCCGGCCTTGCAGGCTGTCTGGGTGGCGAGTCGACGGTAGCGCCAGCCCGAATCAGTGAATTCCCATCGCACTGATCTGTTCCTGATACCGATTCCGAATCGTGACCTCGGTGACCTGGGACACCTCGGCGACCTCTCGCTGGGTCTTCTTCTCGTTACACAGCAACGCACTCGCGTAGATCGCGGCCGCGGCGTACCCCGTCGGTGACTTCCCCGAGAGCATCCCCTGCTCGGCCGTCGTGTCGATAATCTCGTTCGCCTTGATCTCGACCTCTTCGGAGAGATCCAGTTCCGAACAGAACCGCGGGACGTACTTCTTCGGATCGACGGGTTGCATCTCGAGACTGAGTTCCTGTGAGATGTATCGATAGGTCCGTCCGATTTCCATCCGGTCGACGCGTGAGACCGCCGCAACCTCGTCGAGCGAGCGCGGGATCCCTTCCATCCGACAGGCAGCGTACAGCGTGCTCGTGGCGACGCCCTCGATCGATCGGCCACGGATGAGGTCGTCCTCGAGTGCGCGCCGGTACAGAACGCTGGCGACTTCGCGAACCGATCGGGGGACACCGAGGGCGGACGCCATCCGGTCAGTCTCGGAGAGTGCGAGCTGGAGGTTCCGTTCGCCCGCGTCCTTGGTTCGGATGCGCTCTTGCCACTTCCGGAGGCGGTTCATCTGGCTGCGCTTCTCCGAGGACAGTGATCGACCGTAGGCGTCTTTGTTCTTCCAGTCGATCGTGGTCGTCAGCCCCTTGTCGTGCATCGTCTGGGTGGTCGGTGCCCCAACGCGAGATTTGCTGTCCCGTTCGGCGGCAGTGAACGCGCGCCACTCCGGCCCGCGATCGATCGTCTCCTCCTCGAGGATCAATCCACAGTCTTCACAACTGACTTCACTCCCATCCGAACTTCGGACGAGCGCTTGCGAGTCACACTCTGGACAGGTGCGAACCCCCGTCTCCGTGCTCGTTTCGGACGCTGTCGACTCGTCACGCTCTCGCTGGTGGGACAGGCGTTTCATTAAGCCTGTGTACACTCGCGCTCGAGAGTGATAAGCACTGGGAGCGATACTGGGCCGTGGGAGTGGGCTGAATTGCGACAGCTCTCAGTGGTGGGTAGCCGCGAGCGTCTCGAGTCTGCCGGTCGACGGTGGATCGACCTCGACTCGAGCACTGCTGGCCGTGAAGAAGATAGACGCAGTCAGGGCGCGATCACCGAACAACTCCGCTATGACGTGCACCAGTCGACTACCTCCGGGAGGGGACCTGCTCACCGTCGATCTCGAGCGGGAGAAACGCCTGCTCTTCGACCAGTAACTCACCGGGGAGACTGTCCAAAATCCCTGCACGTTCCGTTCGTCGTCGGTTTCGGGCGTCACGTCTCGGCCGAGTGCGGACGCTTCGGCGAACTCACGGACCGTCGGAGGAGAGGGTCTTTCGAACTGTCACCGGTTCCCTCTGAGTACGAGTTGGAACCTCGAACGCCACACGCGGCGAACATTCGATTGGCGGATTCCACGTCATTCAGGGCGTAGAGGAAGCCAATCGCTCCAGAGCAAGTCCGCAGACCCCCAGCGCGGTTCTGATGGAGTGCGCAATTCGATCGACGGTTTTCCAGCGTCTGGGAAGGCCGCACCCACCGTGATGGAACGGACGAATTCTGGTCGTCGCGTTGAAAATACAGGGACCCACACGACACCGTTTAGGTGGTAGTTAACTTGCTCGAATACCCGATGGCTGGTATGTCCGGTTTCGCCGAACCGACGCTGATCGCGTCGATTCTGCTTCGTCTTTCCGGCGTCGCAATCTCGCTCGTGCTCCTCTATCGCGTCCGTGACTATCGCTTTGGATTTCTCACCGGCATGCTGTCACTGATGGCGCTTCGCCAGGTGTTCACGCTTTTTGGTCTCTTCCCCGAGTTCGCCGAACTCCCGGGTCTCATGGTAAGCATACTGGCTGTCACGGTTGTCTACTACCTGCTGCAGTACACCCACCAGGAGAACGCGACTCAGGAGAAAATCAGAGAGACAAACCAAGAGCTCGAGGAAAGCCGTAATCATCTCGAGGCGACCGTTGCAGCCTCGCCCGACGACATCTTCGTGTTCGACGGCGACAGTCGATACGTCGACGTCCTCTCGAATAGCGGCAGTGAGGGGCCAGCCGACCTCGTCGGCCGAAACGTCGAGGAAGTGCGCCCGTCACCGGCTGCGGCGATGATCGACGACGCAATCGAACAGACCCACCGGACAGGCAATCCCGACCGGGTCGAGTACGAACTCGAGATCGACGACGAGCGTCGGTGGTTCGAGGGACGGACTGCCCTGCTCGAGGAATCTCAGGAGAATCACGTCCTGTTCGTCAGGCGTGAGGTGACCAGACGGAAAGAACACGAACAGGAGTTGCGACGATTTCGTCGGGCCGTTGACGCTGCGGGGGCTGCGATCTACATTACCGATCGTGATGAGCGAATAACCTACGTGAACCCTGCGTTCGAGGAGATCACGGGCTATACCGAAGCGGACGTTATCGGAGAGACGCCCAGAATAATCTCCTCGGGAGAACACGACACGGAGTATTACGAGGGGCTGTGGGTGACGATCCTCGCCGGTGAGACGTGGCGAGAGGAGATCACGAACAAACGTAACTCGGGTGAACACTATCACGCAGAGCAGACGATCGCGCCAATTTTTGACGAAAGTGGAGAGATCTGTGAGTTCGTCTCGATCCAGATCGACGTCACCGAGCGCAAGCATCGCGAACGGCAGCTCCGGGTCCTCGATCGGATCCTCCGGCACAACCTTCACAACGACATGACGGTCGTATTAGGCCATGCAAGTAACATCGAGGAGGCAACCGAGGGCGAACTTGCGCGAAGCGCCAGAGTGATTCAGGAGGAAGGCGAGTCGCTTGTGGCCAAAGTCGACAAAGAACGGGAGATCGTTCGCCTGATCACCGAGAGTCCCAAGCCCCGGCCAATCGACATGGCGACGTTGGTAGGTCACCGGGCTGCCGACGTCCGGGACCGGTACGAGGAGGCGACGATCGACGTCGACGCTCCGGATACGGTGACGGCGATGGCGGTAAACGACGTCGAACGGGCGCTCGAGGAACTGCTAGAGAACGCGATCGTTCACTGTGACCGCAGTCCCCACGTGACGATCGTCGTCGAAGCCGGGCCGGAGACGGTCACTCTCCGTATCGCGGACAACGGTCCTGGTATTCCAGCCCAGGAGCGAAATGTCTTGGCAGGCAACACCGATATCGATGCGCTCTACCACGGTTCCGGAATGGGCCTGTGGTTCGTCTACTGGACTGTTCGGCTCTCGGAAGGAACACTCGACTTTGAGGAAAATGATTCACGCGGGAGCGTCGTCGTCCTCGAGTTCGAGCGACAGCCGGCTGGATAGGCGATTGATTTGAAAAGAACAAATTTGTACTACTCCGGCACGCGTCGACTGCAGGGTCGAATTCGTCCCCGCGGGCCGGTTCGATCCTGCAGTTCAGGCTTGGGACGCCACTAGCTGTCCTGTTCAGTACTCGGTTCTGACCCTCTGTAGCCCTTCGAGGTGAACCAGGCGAAGTCGTCCTGGCACACTGCGCCTCGGGTACAGCACAACGTCGCTGTCAGGCCTTCGGAAGCCGAAGTGTCACGACCGACCCTCGTGGAGCGTTGGAGTCAAACCGAACAGTGCCACCAATCTTTGTAACGATCCAGTGGACTGTCCAGAGACCGAGACCGCTTGCGTGTGTGACCTGAGACGAGCCGCGATCTCCGGTGAATACCTCGTATTCTTCGGGCGGAATTCCAGGGCCGTTGTCTGCTATTTTGACGTCGAGATGCTCGCCGTCGAGACTCTCGACGATCGTTACCTCGACGGATGGTGGCTCTGCGTTCGAGTGTTTCGCACCGTTCTCGAGGACGTTCTCGAGAGCGACTCGAAGCGAGTCCGTGCCGTTGACGAGTGGTGTCTCGGACAGCGGAACCGTTACCGTGAACTCACACTCCGGATACTCCGCTTCAAGAGTGGTGAGGAGGTCGGCACACAGCTCAGCGATATCGACTGGGTGCAACTCGGCAGCGCCCGCAACGAGTTCTTCGACCTCCCGGATCTTCTCGCTCATTTCCAGTAACGTCGCCGCAGACCGATCGGCTGGATCGATCAGGTTCTCAGGTGCCAACTCGTCTTCCCGGAGCATCGAAAGCGCGCCCGAAATGACGTTGATCTCGTTGCGAATGTTGTGCCGTAAGATCCGCGAGAGTACCTGCAGCCGCTCTTCGCGATTCTTCTGGTCGGTTACGTCGAGATAGTACGCATACTCGACCGGATCCTGCCCAGGTCGGTCGACCAGTGCAGATACTCGAAGGAACGTTCGCTGGCCAAACTTCGTCTCGAGTGTCACCTCGTCTTCGGAGAGTGCTGTTCGGTCTCCTGTTTCGTCCTGGACAGCCCACGGCTCGGCCTCCTCGTCCTCCAGAAACTGGTACTCGTCTCGAGACCGCAGATACTGTTCGAGCGGCTTATCCGAGAGGTCCTCGACGGTGTAGCCGAATAGCTGTTCGAACGCCGGGTTCACGTGTTCGATCTGCTGGTCCGCATCGCTCGCGTGCCGAATAATGACGACTGGCGTTGGAATGTTCTCGACCAGCGCGAGAAACCGATCACGTTCGATTTCGAGGTCTGTCAGCAGTGATTCGAGATACGTTTCGACGACGACCTGCATATCGAGGTTGACGATGGTGAGGAGTGATTCCAGCTCCTGATATCCAGCGTCGACTTCTGTCTGCAAGCGTTGGAGGAGTTCTTCCCGGTCGACAACGACCTTCGGTCCTGTTGCCGATCCCGTCGAATCGATATCGTCTACTTCTTCGAGGGCTGTTTCGACCACTGCAGTCAGCCGCTCGTGTGTCCGATCCGAGAGAATCTCGAGGAAAAGCTGGTGATAGACCGAATATTGGCCGATATAGTGCTTTATCGGCATGTCGAGCATCTCGTGGAGCTTTCCGATGCGCGCACGGTTTCGGAAATACTCACGATCGTACTCACCGTCGGCCAGTGTCGTCAGATAGGCTTTCTGTGTTCTCTTTAGCTCCTCGACGTCTTTGGAAGAACGGTCGATAACGGCTGCCGTTTCACCAGTGTCCGCCAGGTGTTCGTAAAACCGGTCAGCCAGTTCGTCTGCGACGTCTCTGAAGTCGTCTTCGAACCCCTCGAGCCGTTCGGCATGACTACCATCGAAGCCGACGAACGCCTTTCGCCAGGCGATTTCCTCCTCGCTGAGTCCGATTCCAGCTGCATACGAATCCGAATCGAGCCTGTCATTCAGCCCCCCTTCACCGAAGTACTCCCGGTAGTCGGTCACGGTAGTAGGTCTCTCGTCTATCGGGACTAATACCTGTACATTTGTGGTGGGTTGGGTGACGACGGTAGTCGGCAGAACGTAGTCGAGTGGCGTTCAGGAAGTGGGTTCGATCGACGTTCTCCACGCACCATCTACCGCAGTGAGTGGTGCTCGGCGGTGGTCGCAGTTCACTTGCCAGCATTTAACCGTCCTGTAAACAAGTACGTTCCATGAGTTCGGAAGGGGGGACTGGACCGACCAGTCTGGACAAGTCTGGCGAGCAGTTGGCTGCGGAGATCGGACTTACCGAGGAGGAAATCGCCTGGCGAAAGGCGTTCGTCGGTTTCGATACGGAAGACCAGGAGCGAATGGCGAAACTGGGCGCTGTCGTTTCAGCGCAAGAAGAACAACTCGTCGAGGCGTTTCTCGAGTCGATCTATACTCACGATCGAACTCGAGAGATCGTCGAGCAATCACCACGTGGAAAAGACGGGCTCCGTCGGGTCGTCGAAGAGTATCTCGAGACCCTTACCGGTGGCACGTACGATAGAGAGTACTACACCCAGCGGTGCCGGATCGGACGGATTCACGATCAACTGGATATGCCGTTGCATCATTTTGGCGGGATGTTCGGGAACTTGGCGACGCTCTTTCTCGAGGAGATCGAAGCGAACACGGTCGAGAGGGCCCGCAACGCCGCCGAGAGTGGTAGCCCTGACGCGGTCGAAGCGGCCATCGAAGAAGGGTTTGCAGATGCAATGGCGGCAACCCGGTGTATCAACCTCGATATGCAGGTCGTCAACGACACCTACGAAAGTCGCCGCCGGGAACTTCGTGAGGCGATCAATCTCATCCCCGATCCGGTCTTCGAAACGAATCGAAACGGCGAATTCCTGCTCGCAAACGAAGCAACTGCCGAACTGTTCGACCGTGATCCCGACGACCTGATCGGTAAGACTCCCGACGAGGCAGGGGCCGGCGAAGTCGAACTGTGGGACCTCGAGCGAGAGACTCGAGCAGTCATCGAGTCCGGTGAACCGAAACACAACGTCGAAAAGCGACTCACGACGGCCAGCGGAGAACCCCGGACGTTCGAAGTCAGCCAGATGCCACACCGAGTCGGAGTAACGAGCCAGTTCTCCGTGCTGGTGTACGCCCGGGATATCACGGATCGAAAAGAACAGGGGCAATCGCTGGAGCGACAGCAGACGTTTTTCGAAAACACGTCCGAAATCGTCGTCCTGTTTGACGACGATGGCGTCGCACAGTTCCAGAACCATCGAGGTGAGCACCTCCCTGGGCCGGCTGCACTCGATATCGTCGGTAAAGACCCAGCGGACCTCGTCCACCCAGATGACCGTGAACAGGTAGCGCAGACGCTCGAGACCGTCCTCGAGGAACCCGGAGAAGTAGTGACCAACGAGTTACGGACGAAAATGGCCAACGGAGAGTGGCGGTGGCACGAAAACCGATTCGTCAACCTGCTCGAGGACTCGGCTGTCGACGGGATCCTCATGAGTAGTCGTGATATTACCGACCGGAAGCGACAGGAGAAACACCTCGAGACGGCCCAGGAGGTCGCAAACCTTGGCTGGTGGCAAAAGGACATTTCATCCGACCGGATCTACTGGTCTGAACGGGTCTACGACATGTGGGGTATCGAGGACGAACGCGGGTTCCTCGATCACGAGCGGTTTCTCGAGTGTATCCATCCCGACGACGTTGCACAGGTCGACAAGGCGTGGAACGCTGCATTCGAGGGTGAACCCTACGATATCGAGCATCGAATCGTCACCCCTGATGGCGAAACCAGGTGGATGCGCCAGCGGGCAGAAATCGTCTTCGAGGACGGCAATGCGGTTTCGGCGACCGGTATCGTTCAGGACATTACCGATCGAAAAGAGCGGGAACAGGAACTCGAACGGGCTCGTGAACTCGTCGAGAAAACTCAGGAAAACGCGTCCATCGGCTGGTGGGAGGTCGACCTCGTCGAGGACACGCTTCACTGGAGTGACGAAGTCTATCGCATCCACGACCTCGCTGTCGATCAGGAGGTAAAACTGGAGGACGGAATCGAGTTCTACCATCCAGAAGATAGGGCGACGATCAGACGGGCACTCGAAACGGTGCGGACCGAAGGTGAACCGTACGATCTCGAGTTGCGGATCGTTACAGCAGCGGACCGAGTCCGGTGGATCAGAACGGTCGCTGACCCCCTGTATGACGACGACGGGGAGGTTGTCAGCATTCTCGGTATTTTCCAGGACATCACCGACAGGAAAGACCGCGAGGAGAAACTTCGACAGTTTCGTGAAGCCGTCGAGGCAACCGCGCATGCGGTCTATATCACCGACAGTGACGGTACGATCGAATACGTAAACTCCGCCTTCGAATCGATTACTGGTTTCTCGAGCGATGAGGCGATCGGTCGCTCGGCCCGCCTCCTCAAGTCCGGGGAACACGATCACGACTTTTACGAGGAGTTCTGGGAGACGCTCGAGTCCGGCGAACGGTGGGAAAGTGAGATGATCGATCGGAAAGCCGATGGGGACAAGATCGTACTCAATCAGACGATTGCGCCGATTACCGACGACGACGGCGTCCCGGTGAAGTACGTCGCCGTCGCCCAGGACATCACGTCGCGAAAGCAGTACGAAAAGCAACTCGAGGAAACCCGGGAGGAACTCCGCCAGATCATCGACCTCGTGCCGGATCTGGTTTTCGTGAAAAACCGTGACGGCGAGTATCTCATGGCCAACGAGGCGACGGCAAATGCATACGGATTGACATCATCGGACATCGAAGGTCAGCACGAGGCGGATATTCTTCCCAGTGGGAGCGAGTCCGAGAAGTTCCGTGAAGCCGACCTGGAGGTGATTGAATCGGGCGACCCGAAAGTCGACCACGAAGAGACCCTGACCACTGCCGACGGTGAAACCAAGGTCCTTCAGACGACGAAGATTCCCTACGAGGTTCCCGGGAGTGGTGAAGACGCGGTACTGGGATATGCTCGAGATGTCACCGAACTCAAAGAGTACGAAACCCGCCTCGAAGGAGAACGGGACTTCCTCGATTCGGTTATCGAAAGCTTGCCGTTTCCCTTCTACGTGATAGACGTGGAAGACTACACAGTCGAATACGCAAACTCGAACGCGGAGGTAAGTGAAGGGACGACCTGCCACGCCGTTACCCATCGACGAGACCAACCCTGTGACGAGGGAGACGACCCAATCGACTGTCCACTCTCGACAGTGGTCGAAACAGGCGACTCCGCTGTCGTCGAGCACGTCCATTACGACGAGGAAGGCAACGAGCGAACGTATCAGGTACACGCCTCACCGATTTTCGACGAGGAGGGGGAGCTCACCCTGATGGCCGAGTCGAATATCGATATCACGGAACGTGTCCAATATGAACGACAGATAGAGCAGCAACGAGATAACCTCCAGCTTCTCAACAAAATCGTCCGCCACGACATCCGCAACGATCTCCAGCTCGTACTCGCCTACGCGGAGACACTCGAAGCGTTCGTCGAAGAAGATGGCGAAGAATACATTCGACAGGTTCTCGAGGCCGCCCGCGAAGCCGTCGACATCACGACGACTGCACGAGAGGTCACCGAGGTCCTGCTCCAGCAAGGCGCCGAGCGGTCGCCCGTCGGCCTCCGGCGCGTCCTCGAGAACGAGATCGACGGGATCCGCTCGTCCAACGAGAAAGCGGTCGTGGCCGTCGAGAACTCACTCCCCCAGGTCGAGGTACTCGCCGACGACATGCTCGAGTCAGTCTTCCGGAACCTGCTCTCGAATGCTATCGTCCACAACGACGCCGAAGTACCGGAGATTACCGTCGGCGCGACAGTGTCTGGAGACGTCGCCCAGGTTCGAATCGCCGACAATGGTCCAGGGATCCCCGACGACCAGAAAGAGCGAATTTTCGAAGAAGGGGAGACAGGGCTGGACAGCGGGGGGACCGGCCTCGGTCTGTATCTGGTCCAGACGCTTATCGACCGGTACAGGGGTGATGTCTGGGTCGAAGACAGAGCGGGACGAACTCCCGCAGGCAGTCGGCCGCAACCCGACGACAACGACCCCAGAGGGAGTGTGTTTGTGGTGGAAATTCCGCTGGCAGACAGCTAACCAAAACTACAGGTTCTCCCGAGTCGAGAATCGAGCCATGTCACGGACGAGCGGATCACGGATCGTCGAGGAGACGACCCTCAAGAGCGGGCACCTCGAGCGGCTCGCGACTCGCATCGAGACGCCCGGCGACAGGCCCTCGCTCGAGGTTCGAACGCCAGTCACCGACGAGACGATCGGAGCGATTCCGGCCTGTACGGCCGACGACGTCGTGGATGCTGTCGAGCGTGCTCGTTCGGCCCAGGTCGACTGGGAACGGGCGCCGGTCGACCAGCGAGCGGCGGTCCTCGAGCGGTTCGGAGACCTCGTCCTGAAACGCCGTGAGGAGTTGCTCGACGTGGTGCAACTCGAGACCGGGAAGGCCCGTCACCACGCCGTCGAGGAGATACTCGACGTTCCGCTGACGTGTTCGTACTACGCGACGAACGGGACGTCGATACTCGCGGACGACGACCGGGCGGCTGCGGTGCCGCTGGCCTCGGACGCGACGGTCACGTACGATCCCGTCGGCGTCGTCGGCGTGATTTCGCCGTGGAACTACCCGCTAACGCTCGCGATGACCGACGCGATCCCTGCCCTGCTCGCCGGCAACGCCGTCGTCTGTAAACCCGACGAGCGCACGCCGTTTATCGCGCTGGCGCTCGCGAATCTGCTGGCGGAGGCCGGTCTGCCGGACGACCTCTTCCAGATCGTTACCGGCGACGGGGCGACAGTTGGTCCCGCGCTGATCGACGAGGTCGATTACGTCGCCTTTACCGGCGGCACCGAGACGGGTCGAACGGTCGCCGAGCGGGCCGGCCGGAACCTGATCGGCTGCTCGCTCGAACTCGGCGGGAAGAACCCGATGCTCGTCCTCGACGACGCCGATCCCGGGACGGCCGCTCGCGGCGCGGTCAAGGGTGCGTTCACCAACGCAGGACAGCTCTGTCTCGCTCCCGAACGGATCTACGTCGACGATCGGCGGTACGACGAGTTCCTCGACGCTCTCGTCGGGGCTACGCGGCGTCTCGACCTCGGTCTCGAGTTCGATTACGGTCCCGAGGTCGGCTCGCTGATCGACGGCGATCACCTCGAGAGCGTCCGTGAGCACGTCGAGCGCGCGGTTGCGGACGGCGGATCGCTGCTCTCGGGTGGCCGCGCCCGTCCCGACGTCGGCCCGTTCTGTTACGAGCCGACGATCCTGACGGACGTCGATCCCGACTCGCGGGTCGCCTGCGAGGAGACGTTCGGTCCCGTCGTTTCCGTCCACCCGGTCTCGGGCGTCGACGAGGCGATCGAGCGGGCGAACGACTCCGAGTACGGACTGAACGCAAGCGTCTGGACGACCGACCGTGAGCGCGGTCGTGCGGTCGCCCGCCAAATCGACTGTGGCACCGTCTGCGTCAACGATCCGTACACCGTCGGCTGGGCGGCGACTGACGCGCCGATGGGCGGCTTCGGCGATTCGGGACTCGGACGCCGCCACGGCCCGGAGGGGCTCCGACGGTACGTCGACGCCCGGACGATCGCGACCTCGCGGATCGGCCCGCTGGACGCGCCGCCGGGCGTCTCGCCGCGCTGGTTCGCGCGCTTCATGCTCGGGCTGACGAACGTTCAGCGGCGACTCACAAGGTGGTTGCCGTGAGCGACGCCGAGGTTTTCTTCACCGGCTTCCCGGGCTTTCTCGGCTCGGCACTGCTCGAGCGCGTCCTCGCTCGCGGCGACGGACCGGTCGCCTGTCTGGTCCAGTCCACGTACCTCGAGACCGCACGCAGGCGAGCGCGGGAGATCACCGCCGAAATCGACGGGGTCGACGACGACGCGGTTCGACTCTACGAGGGCGACGTCACCGAACCCGACCTCGGACTGGGCGACGAGTCGCTCGAGCGCGTGCGCGAACTCTACCACCTCGCGGCCGTCTACGACCTCGCCGTCGACCGCGACCTGGCGGAAGCAGTCAACGTCCGCGGGACCGAGAACGTCCTCGAGTTCGCCGACGACCGCGACGTGAATCGGTTCCACTACGTCAGCACCTGCTACGTCAGTGGCCGCTACGACGGCGTCTTCACCGAGGACCACCTGCGGGAGGGACAGCGCTTCAACAACCACTACGAGGAGACCAAGTACCGTGCGGAGGTCGCGGTCCAGGATCGGATGGACGCCGGCCTGCCCGCGACGATCTACCGACCCGCGATCGTCGTCGGCGACAGTCGAACCGGCGAGACCGACAAGTACGACGGCCCCTACTACCTGCTCCGGCTGTTGCTCGCCCAACCCGAGTGGCTCTCGGTGGCGTTCACGCTGGCGGGCTCCAGCGACGCCGAGCTAAACGTCGTCCCCAGGGACTACGTCGTCGACGCGATCGCTCATCTCAGCGCCAGCGAGGAGACCGTCGGCGAGGTCTACCAGCTCTGTGATCCCGCGCCGCTGCCCGTCCCGCGGTTCGTCGACACCCTCGCCGAGGCGGCTGGCCACCGCACCGTCACGCTGCCGACGACGAAACCGATCGCACGAGCGGTGTCGAGCCGGCTCTCGTCGTCGCTGCCGCTCGAGCCCGCAACCCTCGACTACCTCGACCATCCGGCGCGGTACGCCTGTCCGAAGACGCTGCAGGCGCTCGAGGGGAGCGGGGTCGAGGTGTTGCCGTTCGAATCCTACGTCGATCGACTCGTCGCGTACGTTCTCGAGAATCCCGCGATCGGTGACGAGCCGATGGTCTAGCTGGGACTTCGCGTTCGAAACGCTGTTGGAATATCCTGCCAGCGCCAGTGCCAGCCGGAAGGTGGCGTCAGAGCACCAGCCACGCCCCGGATAGCCGCACCACTTAAAGACGTCCACAATTCAACACGTGCAATCATTGCGAGGTGAGGCATACATTGTCTATCATGGGCGTTGGGACCACCCTCCAAAAGTTCGGGCTCTTTCTCGAGGAGTGTAACGAGGGCCTGGGTACGGTACACGACGTCGAGTTCATCGGTCGGATGGACTCGGAATCGGGACCAGCAGCTACGCTGGAGCTATCTGTCCCGACGGCCACCGGCGGGGAGCAGGGTGGGCTCGTCGTGGACGGTGTTTCCCTCGATGCCGACGGCCGACTCGAGGTGACACTCGAGTCGACGGCAGCGGTCGTCCCAGTGGTAGACCACGACGTCGACATCGAACCGACGGCTGCCGATATCGTCGACGACGGGACGGTGACGGCTTCGTTCCGTACTTCGATGGGGGACGGGACGTCCGCGACTGCGAGTAGCGAACCCGCGGAAGATGACTCGCCAGCGTCGACCGCTGACGGTGCCGAAGGCGGAAAGCGCGACGTCCCCCCGTTCAGGGATCCCGAGCTGCTCGGTGAGGTGTACGAGTCCTGTGAGACGTTTGCGGAGATGAGCGACGCAATCGAGATGGACGTCACGGCCGAGACGGTCCGGCGTTACATGATCGATTACGGGATCCACGAGCCAGACCAGTACGACACCGGTGACGCCGCGGCGACCGACGACGCTGTCGACCCAGAGACCGAGGTGACGTCGCCGGCGACGAGCGAAAACGATGCAGAGCTGGTCGTCCTGACCGACGGTCTCGGGCTCCCCGACGACGTCACCGTCGAGAGCCTCGTCGAGGCGGTCGCGACGTCGAACACGATCTACGAGGTAACGCGAGCGATCGACCTGAATCGTGAGGAGACCTGCGACTTGCTCAGGCGGCTCGACTTGCTCGAGTTCGTCGTCGGTCGGATCAGTGAGGCCGAACGCAACGTCGACCGGGACGAAATTCTCACGCGACTCAAAGAGTCCGCTACCGCCAAACCGCGATAACGCGTCCCACCTCGAGGGGGCCGACGCTGGTCGTATGTGGTGTGTCTTATCGTGCCAGTGAGCGAAGGCGTGACACCACGAATCAGTCGTTGCCGAATCGACTGGTCCGAACAATTCGAAATCGAAGAGGTTCGACGTTTTACCTATATGCTGATCCTTTGGTGAGGTTCGATCACCACGTCGTTCGTGCCGAAACTCGAGGCAACGGTGGTAGAGTGCAGCGTTCAACCACGTGCTGGAATCGATCAGATGGTGGTGTCGTCGATGCCTCGTTTCACCACGAGTGTTGCGAGAAACGGCTGGTTGAGAGCGATCGTTCGTGTCGAAAACAGCCGACAGTGCAGGAATCGACAGGTGGCTGGATGACCGCTGTGTACAGCCGGCACTGCTCACCATCGAACCAGATCCCCGTCTCGTCGAGCACGACGCTGGCTAGCTCGGCGCCTCAACAGGAGCAGCGCCGGTCTGTCAACCCACTCGTAGACGGCGTTCCGACCCCGTCTATCACCGAATGTGTAGAATTATCGACTTGTATTTGAAATAGCCAATTCGGCAGAGAAGAGCGAATACCCGGCACTACCAGCTCGCGCGGTCTCCGGCCTCGCTGGACACGCTGGAAGGTAATCAACTGGATCCTCTGTGGCGGCAATTTCGCCGGAGGTACGAAACACTGCCACCACCTCGTCGCTTCGTGCGCTACCTGCACACCGCGTCGACTCCGACACCAGTGCTTAAGAGACTGGAGCACATCATGGTAGGAGAAAGTATACCACACCATGGCACTCATCACCGAGGTCCGGTTCGCTCACGAGGACGGTGCTCTTGCCGGTACACTTGCCGCTGTGCCCGACCTGAGTGCCAGTATCGTCGGCGAACGAAGCACTGCCCCCGAACAGAACGTCTACTTCCTCCGGTTCGTTTCAGCTACCCCCATGGAAGTCCGGTCAGCCCTCGAAGACGACCACACCGTCTCCGAGTTCGCGCCTGTCGAGGTGGTCGACGACGACCGCCTGTGGAAACTCGAGTTCGTGCCCGAGACGAAACTGCTCTCCCCGTACGTCACAGCGGAAGGTGGCTTCGTTCTGGATGCACAAAGTACGGCGACGGCGCAGTTTCAACCTGGATGGCGCGAGCGGTGGTTCTTCCCCGACCAGGACGGGATTCACGAGGTCTGGAAACGCGCTCGAGACGAGGGGTTCGAGTTCGAAGTCCTGGAGCTCTCCCGGCAGTTGCGGTCGGCCGTCGCGGGTGTCGGTACTGATCCCCTCACCGAGCAACAGCGGGTCGCACTCGTGACGGCCTACGAGGAGGGGTACTTCGGTGAGCCACGGGAGACGTCGCTCGAGGAACTGGCCGAGACGCTCGAGATTTCGCCGTCCGCCGTCAACGGTCGCCTCAGACGGGGGCTGAAGGCATTGATCGAGGCAGCACTCGTCCTCGACGACGGCGAAGTGCTGCTCCAGAGGCAAAACGTGGAAGCACAAATCCGACGATGATCTCGACTCGCATCTACGTCGAACATCCCGATCTCGCTCTCACCGAGACCATCCGGTCGCTGTCGGATGCCGAGATCAGCGTCGTTTCCGAGGTAGGAACCGATCCCAACCGTAGCGTCTACTTCTTCCGGATCGAGGCACCTGAGTTCGATACCGTCGACGCGGCACTCGAGGCCGATCACACTGTCGCCGACTTCTCGGTCGTCCTCGAGATGGCCAGCCAGCGAACCTACCGAATCGAGTACAGTGAAGACGCGAAGCTGATCACGCCGACGATTACCGACCGCGGTGGCCTCACGCTCGAGACGACCAGTTACCTCAACGGGTGGATGCTCCAGCTCCAGCTCGAGGGTCACGAGGACCTGTACGAACTCGACGAACGAGCCCGCGAGGACGGGGTTCACCTCGAAGTGCTGGAACTCACGCAAAACGGGACCCTCGACGACCAGCTCGACTTCGGGTTGACCCCGTCCCAGACAGAGACGCTGACCGCGGCGTACCGCCACGGCTACTTTGACGAGCCGCGTGAGAGTTCGGTAGAAGAACTCGCCGAGCTGTTCGACCTCTCTACGACAGCAGTCAGCGGCCGTCTCAGGCGCGGATCCGCCAATCTAATCGAAGAATTTCTGCTCGACGACGACAATGTGGATGGAGGCTAGGAACATATCATTTTTACCATTGTCGATAACGATCATTCATCATTGACTGCGCCCCCGTCCCGAAATTTTTAATCTCCCCCGGTCCCGAGTCGACAATATGAGTCACGATCGACCGAACGACCAACGTGCGTCTACCGGGCGAGACGGCCCGGCGTTTTACCTCCCGGGAACCCCGACGTCGTCGACCAGCGACCTGCTCGAGCGATTGCTGAAAACGCTATTTTCCCGACGCGGACGGGTTCGGGCGGACCGAAAACGGGACCGGACGAACCGGTAGGTCTCCCCCGTAGCAACGATCTCGAACGATTTTCTGTCCCGGGCCCAAACGACACAGGTATGGGATACAGTTACACTGGTGACGGAGTCGGCCGACTGTGTGAGGCGTACGAGTCGGATGCACACCCGTTTCCGACGGGAGGGGTGATGGAGTTCCCGACCGTCGAACGTCGTCGCACGGAGATGAGCCTGCTCAGACGGCTCCTCTTTCCTCGCTGCTGGAACGCACCCGAGTTGCTCGAGCGCGAATCGGCGATCCAGGAACGACTGTCGGAGCTCGGTGGGCTCTACTACCGGGGGATCGAGCCCTACGCCGAGGACGATCCGACCAGTGTCGTCGACGACGTCCTCGATCGACTCCCCGAGCTTCGAGCGGCGCTGAAAAAAGACGTCGAGGCCGCGTACAAGGGCGACCCCGCCGCGACGTCATACCTCGAGGTGATCCGGTCGTATCCGGGCTTTCAGGCGATCATGATCCAGCGGATTGCTCACGTGCTGTACGAGGCAGGCGAACCCGAGTACGCGAGGGAACTCACCGAGTACGCGAAGACGGTGACGGGGATCGACATCCATCCAGGGGCGGAGATCGGGCAGTACTTTTTCATCGATCACGGGACGGGCGTCGTCGTCGGCGAGACCGCGACGATCGGCGACTGGGTCCGGCTCTATCAGGACGTGACCCTCGGCGCACTTCACTTCGAGGAGGAAGAAGACGACGAGCAGATGCTGAAGAAGGGGTACAAACGCCATCCCGACATCGGCGACCACGTCGTGATCGGTGCCGGGACGAAGGTACTGGGGGCGATCACCGTCGGCGACCACGTCAGCATCGGCGCGAACTCTTGGGTGACAGAAGACGTCCCGCCGAACACGAGCGTGTTCGTCGCCGATCACCCCGAACAAAAACGGAAATCCAACGACTGACTCGGTTCGTTACCGGTGTTGGGTCAGCGTCTCCGAACGCCACGACTCGAGGTCCGGAACCTGGTTGAACGCGTAGACGTGCACTCCGCGAATGTTGTAGTGTGGATCGGTCGCGTATGGTGCGAGTCCCTCGACCAGTTCGTCGGGGACGTAGGTTCCACGTGAGCCGACCAGTTCTCGAAGGAACCCGAGGACGCCACTGGTCTTCTGGAGGAACCGGATCGAGTCGCCGACGCCGACCTTCCGCGAGATCTGCAGCAACCGCTGGTACTTCATGACGCCGGGGATGCCGACTTCGACCGGCAGGTCGACGTCACGAGCGCGGATCTCGTCGGTCCAGTCGATGATCGCCTCGGGGTCGTAACACAGCTGAGTCACGATATAGGTGGCGTAGGGCTCTTTCTTCGCCATCGCCTCGGCCAGCACGTCGTCGTCGAGAAAGTCGTGACCCTCCGGATAGCCGGTGATGCCGACGTCCTCGAACTCGTAATCGAGGTCCTCGAGCGTCGACAGCAGGTCGTAGGCCGACGTGAACTCGCCGGCTGGCTCCTCGCGGTCGCCGCCGGGAACGAAGATGTCGGAGACTCCGGCGTCGGTGAGCCGTGCCGCGACGTCTTTCAGGTGATCTACGTCACGGACGTAGCGTGCTGCGACGTGAGGAACGACCTCGAACCCGCGATCGGTGGCGCGTTCGGTCCACTCGATCGTCGACTCGAGTCCGAGCGTCGGCGAGGTCGTGATAGCGACCTCCGCGCCCTCGGGGAGGTGTTCGAGTTGCTCGTCCATGCTCTCGAACGGCATTAGCTCGAAGCGTGGCTCCTCGAGCAGTTCGAGAAGTCCCTCTGCGGTCGGGGTCGTCTCGATTTCGGACGACATTATCGGGCACCTCCGTACGAACGGCCGAGAGCAGGGGCACACATCGAGGATCGAGGCCGATCTCGGTCGGTCATCGGTCTGATTCGAGTTCGTGCTCGATCCCTACGTGTGTATCGGTCCGCCCGTCGACCGGTGCGGCCGCTCCCTGTGTCCCCGAACACGGTTACTCGGCGTCCTCTCTGGCGTTTAACTTGGCCTGCTCGCGGGCGCTCGGGTTGACCGACGGCTTGAACGGCACCTCCGAGACCTTGGCGTAGACGGGTTCGCCCGGCTCTTCGGCGTACTCGTCGGGCAGGTGGACCTCGAACTCCGTTTCGATGTCGCCGTCGTAGACGTCCATCGGGTCGCCGTCGAGTTTCTCGGCTGGCACGAACCCGAGTGCGAGATTCGTCTCGAGTTCGGGGTTGTACCACGGTGAGGTGACGTAACCACACTCCTCGCCGGTGTCGGGGTCGGAGATGAGCCAGAAGTCCGGCGCGTAATCCCGGATCGGCTCACCCGCCAATTTGAGCCCGACCATCTTGTGGACGAACGGGTACTCGCCCTCGTCGATCTGTGCTTTCTGGCGCTCGAGTTCCTCCTTGCCGACGTAGTCGGACGTCTTGTCGTCGGGCACCTGGTAGCCGAGGTTGACCTGGAACGGCGAGGTCTCGTGGTCCATGTCCTGGCCCCACGAGAGGATGCCAGCGGCGATGCGGCGGTGGTGTGCCGGTGCGACCTGCATCCCGCCGTGGTCGCGAACGGACTCGATCGCGGGGTCCCAGACGCGTTCGGCGTTTTTACTCGCCTCGCGGACGTAGATCTCGAACCCTTTCTCGCCGGAGAACCCGGTCTGGCTGACGAGGACGGGGACGCCGTCGATCTCGGCTTCCATCAGCCCGTAGTAGGGGATCTCGTCGACCTCCTCGCCGACGAGGTCGATCATGACGTCGATCGACTTCGGGCCCTGGATCTGGACCGGTGCGACGTCGATCTCGTCGATCTCGACGTCGAAGTTCTTCCCGACGTTGACGCCCTGTAGCCACTGCATCAGCGTCGAGTCCGAGATCGAGAACCAGAACTCGTCTTCGCCCGGTCGCAACAGGACGGGATCGTTGAGGATACCACCATCCTCGTTACAGAGGATGACGTACTTCCCGTGCATCGGTTCGATCTCGGTCGCGTCGCGGGTGATGACGTAGTTCGTCAGCGCCTCGGCGTCGGGGCCTTTGACACGGATCTGGCGTTCGACCGCGACGTCCCACAGCGTGACGTGGTTGACCAGCGCGTCGTACTCCTCCATCATCCCACCCTCCTCGGGTTCGAGCATCCCGCGAGGGTGGTAGATCCGATTGTAGACCGTCGCTCGCCACGCTCCGTTTTCCACGAACGACTTGTGGAAAAACGGTGACTTACGAATGCGGGTCGAAACGAGCATTTCGATACCCGGATCACCGGACTGGCGCAGGTTCCGTGGGAGCGTTCGGTCAGACTGGTCGACGCTCGGATAGTTTGGATGCTCCTCCGTCTGTGGTGGTTCGTTACCAGACATTACCACTCAGATGAACGGGGATCTACATAAAAGTGGGAGTCGGTCGGAAACCGACCTTCGTGGAAACTGCGGGTAGAGACCCTCTAGCCGGGTTCGAGAGCCGTTCTCGCGACAGTACTCGGGGGCGCGACTCGAGAGATGAGCTCGAGCTATACGTGGCAGTTACCAGATATTTTGTGGAATCCGGGCCGGAATTCCTCGGGACAGGCCGGGAGACCGTGGGTTGATAACACTCCACAGACTCATTCTGACGTCACCCGGCAGTGGCGACGACTGCCACGGCGACCGGGCGACGAAATAGTGATAGAGAATGATCCGAAACGACGAACGCAACAGGTGTGTATTGCCGTGACCCACGTCATCGACGGCAACGCGGTAGCCGACCGGATACGAGATGACGTCCAGAACTGTGTGACAGCTCTCGAGGACGAAGGCGTGACACCGGGGCTGGCCACGGTGTTGATGAGCGACGATCCGGCCAGCGAGACCTACGTCTCGATGAAACAGAGAGCCTGTGACGAACTCGGCATCGAGGGGATCCACCGCAAACTCGAGCCCGAGGCGTCCGCTGACGACCTGCTCGAGACCGTCATCGAGCTCGACGGGGATCCAACAGTCCACGGCATCCTCCTCCAGATGCCGGTGCCGGACCACGTCGATGGAACGAACGCCCTCCGACACGTCGACCCGCTCAAGGACGTCGACGGGTTCCATCCCGAGAACGTCGGTCGGCTCGTCGCGGGCGACCCGCGGTACAAACCCTGTACGCCCCACGGCATCCAGAAACTACTGGAGGCTGCAGACGTCGACACCGATGGTTCGGACGTGGTGATCGTCGGACGCTCGGAGATCGTCGGCAAGCCGATAGCGAACCTGCTGATACAGAAAGCGCCCGGCGGGAACGCGACGGTGACGGTCTGTCACTCGCGAACGAATGCGCTCGCCGAGAAGACCCGACAGGCCGATATCGTCGTCGCCGCGGCCGGCGTCCCCGAACTCGTCGACGGCTCGATGATCGGTGCGGGCGCGGTCGTGATCGACGTCGGCGTCAACCGAATTGATGCAGAGACTGAGAAGGGGTACGAACTGGTCGGTGACGTCGAGTTCGACAGCGCACGCGAGAAGGCGAGCGTTATCACGCCCGTTCCCGGTGGCGTCGGCCCGATGACCATCGCGATGTTGCTGTACAATACGGTCGCAGCCGCGAGCATCCAGACGGGCGTTCCGGTCGACCTTCCCTGACAATGTTGCCAATTAATTTAACACAACTGATAAGTTCTGTTTCGACACACACGCGACGGTGGGCGTTCCGGGATCGGCCGGAGGTGACCCTGCGATGACACAGGATCCTCCCGTGACGATCGACGACATCGAGGCTGCACGGGACCGGGTCGAGGAGTGTGGCGTCGTCAAACGGACGCCGTTCGATCGGAGTACGTCGCTCGAGGCAATGACCGGTGCGGACCGCGTCGTGCTCAAGTGCGAGCACCTCCAGTGGACGGGATCGTTCAAGACCCGCGGCGCGTACAACAAGATCGATCGCTGTCTCGAGGCGCGCGACCTCGACCGGGTCGTCGCGGCGAGCGCGGGTAACCACGCCCAGGGTGTCGCCCTCGCGGCGACGACCCTCGGCGTCGAGTCGACGATCGTCATGCCAAAGACGGCTCCACAGACGAAGATCGACGCCACGCGTGGCTACGGTGGGACGGTCGAACTCGTCGGGCACGACTTTCAGGAAGCCACCGAATACGCACGTGACCTGGTCGGTGAACCCGGCGTCGAGTTCGTCCACGCCTTCGACGACCCGGCGATCGTCGCCGGCCAGGGTACCCTGGGTCTCGAGATGTGCGAGGACGTCCCCGAGGTCGACACCGTCGTCGTTCCGATCGGGGGCGGTGGCCTCATTTCGGGAATCGCGACCGCGTTCGCCGATCGGAGCCCGGAGACCCGGGTCGTCGGCGTCCAGGCAGCGGGTGCCGAAACGGTACTGGACAGTCTCGACAAGGGAGCCCCCCAGACGCTCGAGTCGGTCGACACCATCGCCGACGGTATCGCGACCGGCGGCATCTCCGAGCTAACGCTCTCGATCATGGATCATCACGTCGACGAGATCGTGACGGTAACCAACGACGAGATCGCCCGGGCCGTTCTCGTGTTGCTCGAACGGTCGAAACAGCTCGTCGAAGGAGCCGGTGCAGCCGCGGTCGCAGCGATGCGAAGCGACGCACTCGAGGTCGACGGTGAACGCGTCGTGGCGCTTCTGTGTGGTGGCAATCTCGACATGACGATGCTCCGGACGATACTCGTCCACGCACTGGCCCAGCGCAAGCAGATCCTGCGAGTGCGCGTCCGTATCGACGACCGGCCCGGAAAGATGGCGGACATCTCCGGGATCATCGCCGAATACGGTGCCAATATCCAGACCGTCCGCCACGACCGTGCCCTGGAAGAACTCGACGTCGGCGATGCATATCTCATCTTTCAGGTCGAAACGAGTGGGGCGGAACACGCGGCCCAGATCGTCGACGCGATCGAGAGCGGGGGCTACGACGCCACTGTCGTGAACTGAGCGTCCGTGGACCGCCGCCACCGTCGGTCGGTTCGAAATTCTCCCTCTGCGGAGATCCAGATCACCAGACGAACACCCCTCGAAACACAACCTGACGACGAACCGATAGATGAATTCGAGACTACTTTCCCGCGATGTGACGCGGTTCCGACGAACCAGGGGACGACCCGTCGCCGCACTGCTCGGTTCCAGCAACTGATCTCGAGCCAGCAGACGGGCGTGCTTATTTATTCTTCCACAGCAGACAGGAGGTATGCGCCTGTTCGGTGGCTCGACGCCACGCTGTAAGCGGTGTCACTCCGACCTCACGGGGGACGAAGAGGTGTGCCCGCACTGTGGGTTTAGCCCGCGCCAGATGGGACTGCGCGTCTCGATGGCGCTGTTGCTGGTCTTCGTCCTGTCGATGTCAGCGATTGTCCTCACGGGACCGTTCTGGGCTGGACCGGCACTGCTATTGCTCGGACTGGCGGCCGTCTCGTTCGGGCTCGCCGTCGTCACGTTCGTCGTCTCGTTTCTCGTCACCCCCTCCCGGTTTGGCACCGTCTTCGCCCGGTTTTGAGGTGGATCGGTAGTCGAGCCACCAGCGGTTGGCTCGTCGAAAGCGACACACACGCGCTGGTGACGGTCTATTCGGGAATACCAATCAGTACGTTTACCAAAACTATATACGGAATTGCAGGTAATCGGAGTAATGAGGTTGGTAGTGCATGTCACGCGTGGCGTGTTCGCACGGTGAGAGGCAGTAGCCAACGGACCGAGCGATCGATAGTGGGTCGCGGGTCGGGCAGGGTGGACGTCGTCGCGACCGACCGGCGTGACGCAATCGGCGGACGACTTCGACCGGGCAACAGACACGACAACGGAGCAAAACCATGACAGATAAAGACAAGCGCGGAATACAGGAAGAACTGTTTCACGCGGAGACCGATCGAGAACCGGGCGACAACAACTGGCAGGGATTCGGGTTCGACATCAATCCACCCGTATTCCTCATCGCAGGGGGGCTGATCGTCCTGTTTATTATCCTCTCGCTCGCGTTTCCGGATCAGGCGGGTGAGCTCTATCAGGACGTCCGAGTCGGAGTATCGGACTACTTCGACTGGTTGTTCATCCTGGCGGCGAATATCTTCATCATTTTCATGATCTATCTCGCCATCAGCAAGTACGGTGCGATCCGGATCGGTGGCGTCGACGGGGAGAAAGAGTTCAGCGATATCTCCTGGATCGCGATGTTGTTCAGTGCCGGGATGGGAATCGGTCTCATGTTCTTCGGCGTCGCCGAACCGGTCTACCACCTCTTCGACCCGCACCTGGGGGCCGAAGCGGGGACCGAAGGTGCCGGAGAGGTTGCGTTGGCGGTGTCGCTGTTCCACTGGGGCTTTCACCCGTGGGCGATCTACGCGCTGGTCGCGCTCGGGCTCGCGTTCTTCTCGTACAACCGCGGGCTGCCACTGACGTTCCGCTCGGTCTTCTACCCGGTGCTGGGCGACAGAATCTACGGCTGGCCGGGACACGTCATCGACATCTTCACCGTTTTCGCGACGCTGTTCGGCCTCGTGACGTCACTCGGCCTCGGGGCGTTACAGATCAACGCTGGCCTGACGTTCGTCGGCGACGAGGTCGGTGCTTTCCCCGCCGTACCGGACTCGACCTGGGTGGCCGTCGGGATCATCGCGGTCGTCACGGGCCTGGCGATCATCTCGGTTTACCTCGGCCTCGACAAGGGCATCCGACGGCTCAGCAACCTGAACCTCACGCTGATGATGCTGCTTCTGGCGTCGGTGTTCATACTCGGCCCGACGCTGTTCATCCTCGGTGCGCTCCCACAGGGAATCGGCGCCTACGTCGGCAACTTCTTCGAACTCTCGTTCTTCGGAAACACGTTCGACTCCCACTACTTCCAGGGTTCGGAGTTCTACGGGCCCGGTGGTGAAGGGGAAGGCGCGTTCCTCGTCGACTGGACGGTGTTCTACTGGGCCTGGTGGATCTCCTGGTCGCCGTTCGTCGGGATGTTCATCGCCCGTATCTCCAAGGGGCGGACGATCCGGGAGTTCGTCGGCGGCGTGCTCCTGATCCCCGTCCTGTTCTCGTTCGCCTGGTTCGCTGCGATGGGCGCCACCGCCCTGAACTTCGAACTGAACGGGGCGACGGAGGGCGCGATCAGCGGTCCGATGTTCGAGGTCGGCGAAGAACTCGCGATGTTCGCGATGTTCGACCTCATGCCGGGAACAGTGATCCTGTCGGCGATCGCGATCGTCCTCGTCACGACGTTCTTCGTGACCTCCTCTGACTCGGGCTCGCTCGTCCTCGAGCACCTGAGCACCGGCGGAAAACACGAGACGCCGGTGAGCGGTCGGGTCTTCTGGGCGGCCTCCGAGGGACTCGTCGCCGCCGCACTGCTAGTTGCCGGGGGTGACGCGGCCGTCGAGGCACTGCAGGCCGCCGCAATCGCCAGCGGCCTCCCGTTCGCGGTGATCTTGCTGTTCATGATCTACGCCGTGATGCAGGGGCTTCAGCGAGAGTACGAGATCCTCGAGTCCGACGAGTTCAACGAACTGATCGAAGATCTGGAGGGAAGCGACGAGGTCGTCGTCACGACGGAGAGCCGCGAACTCGTGACGGAGGTGCGATCGACAGACGACAGGGTTACCGACGTCGACGTGAGCGACTGACAACTGCACTGTCTCTTTCTGTTCACTGCCTGTTCGGGACGACGTGTTCGGCGGTCGGGGCGCACATCCTCGCTGCCGCCCGCCGGCCGTGGCTGTCACTGGCGGCTCCCATGGTCGAACGAACGAGCGCCAGACAGCCCGAATCAGGCCTCGAGCCTGTTCCGGCCACCTGTCGGCGGCTCACGACGCGATACTACGAGCGAACGACCGTCACGGGTCTTTCACACATCCGCACGACTTTCTCGGCGGTAGAGCCGAGGTACTTCTCGATCGAGCCGCGACCGCGCTCGGCGACGACCACGCTGTCGACGTCGTGGTCGCGAGCGTAGTCGACGATCTCCTCGGCGATCTTTCCGGTCCGCAACACACCGACGCCCTCGAGGCCTCGCGCCTCGGCCTTCTCGACGACCTCGGTGACGACCTCCTCGCCGAACTCCCGGTACTCCGCTAACTCGTCGTCGCTCAACCCGATCGTCAGGATGTACGAGGCCTCCGTCTCGACGACGTAAACCACGTGTACCGTTGCATCGAACACCTCCGCGAGGTCGAGCCCGTGCTCGACCGCCGCGGCCGCCTCGTCACTCCCGTCCGTTGCGATCAGTATGTTCTCTTGCATGACCGTTGCCCTAGCAGACCATTCGAAAGACGGTATCATATATCTTGGGACAGAGTAGCACGCACTGGTGCGGACAGTCGGTATCGATCACCGGGGCGCGCAGACGATCTCGATAGGCGTCCATCAGTCCCCATCAGTCGATGTTGCTCTCTCGGGCGTAGATCGCGAACGCGACGAACGTCAGCAGCGTTCCAGCCAGAAAGTAATTTCCACCGGCGAGGGCCACGAGGCTCGCGCCAGCCAGCGTCACCGCGAGGATCGTGGCGACGGTCGCGACGAGTTCGGACATGTCACACACCACGTCGACGATCCGACTTATAGGTATTGTGCGTGTCTTCAGGTCGACGATTCGTTCCACTCGGCGGCCAGCCCGACGATGCCGAGGACGACCGCGACGGCACCAAGGCCCACGGTCAGCGTCTCGCCCCCAGCTGCCCCGGTCCCGATGAGGGCGAGCCCACCAACGAGCAAGAAGAGTCGAACGAACGTCCGAACGTTCCAGTGCACGATCAGTACCGTCCGGTGTCGGACGAGATAGTCTCCACGATCACAGACGGGTGCCTGACGGAACCACCGTGCAGCCGTCCTCGAGTCGAAAACTGACCGGTCATTCCTCGACGACGACCGTCGCAGTATTCTCGGCCATCCGAATAACGGCCTCCGCGGTGCTCCCGACGTGCCTGTCGATCGCCCCGTGTCCCTGCTTTCCCAGCACGATGATGTCGACGTCGTTCTCCCGGGCATACTCGACGATCTCTTCTGCCGGACGACCAGTCCTCACTATACCCGCGGCCTCGATACCCCGGTCTCCGGCGCGTTCGACGATGTCGGTGACGTTCTCCCTGCCGTACTCTCTGTATTCCTCCAGTTCGTCGTCGGAGAGACCAACGGTCAGGATGTAGGTGGCCTTGGTCTCGACCACGTAGAGTGCGTGTATCTTTGCATCCACCGCGTCGGCGATATCGAGACCGTACTCGATGCACGGGTCGACCTCGTCGCTCCCGTCAGTCGCGATCAAAACGTTGTCGTACATTTGTTCTCGTCCTCGTCTTCGCGATAATATCGACGTGCCAGCATATAGTCCTTGCTCTCGTTACCAAATAACATTCTCCGATGACCCCATCGAACCGGGCCGACCACAGCCCGCACGCCGGTACTATTTTGCCGTCTCGAGTCGAGTATTCAGACTGGTGGCAGACCCCTCAGACTCCCCAGCGCCCGCCCTCGAGCGGTTGTTTTCCCACGGGGAGACGATTCCACTCGTTCAGTGGCACGCGCTCTCTGGCGCCAGGTCCGCGGTCATCCTGTGTGGGCTCGTCGCCGTACTTTCGTTCGTCACCGGCCTGTCGAGTCTCAGCCACCCGACGGCCGCCGACGGCCCGCTCGCGACGGTAATTCCGAGCGGCTCGAGCGTCGTTCCGTTTACCGGCGTCCTGCTGGCGTTCGTCCTCGGTGGACTCGCGTTCGGACTGCAGCGTCGAAAGCGGCTCGCGTGGTATCTCACGTTGCTCGCGCTTCTGCTGGTGTCGCTGTTGCCCCTGACGACGTTCCAGACGTCGGACGTCCCGCTCTTGCTCTCGACCATCGTCGCCTTTCCGCTATTACTCCTCAACCGAGACGCGTTCGACCAGCGGATCGAACTCTCGTCGCTCCAGATCGCCTCACTGTCTTCGATCGTCGGAGTCGTGCTGTACGGCACCATCGGCAGCTACGCCATCCGGGATCAGTTCACTGGCATCGACAGCTGGGGCGATTCGGTCTACTACGTCATCGTAACAATCGCGACAGTCGGATACGGAGACATCACTCCGCTGACGACGGGGGCGAAGTGGTTTTCGCTGTCGATCATCCTCTTCGGAACCGGCGCATTTACCGTAGCCATCGGAGCGTTGATCGTGCCGGCGATAGAGAAACGAATGGCCACCGTCTTCGGAAACATGACACCGTCAGACCTCAGGTTGCTCGAGGACCACGTCCTGGTGCTCGGGCACAGCGACATCACGGAACCACTACTCGGCGAACTCGGCGACGAGGTCGACGTGGTTGTCGTCACGCCCGACGCCGACGCGGCCGACGCGCTGTCCGACCGGGATTTTAACGTCCTTACTGACGATCCGACCCACGAGGAGACGCTCCACGACGCCAGGATCGAGGACGCTGCTGGCGTGGTCGTCGCGACGCGCAACGACGCCAACGACGTACTCGCCGTCATCGCAGCACGGAAGTTGAACCCGGACGTCCGCATCGTCGCCGCGGCGACCGACGACCAGCACGTCGACAAACTCGAGATGGTCGGCGCAGACGAGGTCATCAGTCCGGTCGAGATCGCCGGCCGGCTCCTCGGTCAGTCGATCCTCGAGACGCCGTCCACCCAGTCAGCGCTCGAGACGACGGACGAGGACGGATCGTAAGGACACCTCGGCCACTCGAGCGCTTCGGTTGACCGGCATGGGTGGGTGTCCGCGACCCAGCACCCACGGGACGATCCACCGGCCAGACCACATCCTGTCAGGATTGTTTTAGCTCGTGGACTGTCGAGTGTCGCTCGCCGGGAGTGGGTAGCCGATTCGGTAGAGTGCTCGAGGCCGAACGCGTTACGGTCACGAGCCGTCGATACTGGTCGGCCGTGATTACCCGGGCGAGGGAACTAATTTAGGAGTGGGAACGAACGTTCCGGTATGGGAACTCAGGGCGTCAGTGCCGCCGAACGCTTCCTTCGGAAGCTGCTGGCTCCGCTCTGTATCCTCTCGGGAACCGTCGTCGTGTCTGGCTTTTTCTTCCCCGAAATCGTCGGCGACGCGGTTTCCGGTCGGGCGTGGCTCGGTATTTCGCTCACCTTTTTCGCCTCCGGGTTGACCTATCTCGCGGTGTTGCCGACAGACATCGACGAGACGGCGGGCACGGTCGAGCCGGAATACCTGCTACGTGTCCGCCGGGTCGAACTGACGGATACCGCCAGAGCGTTTCTCGCTCGCCAGGATCCGATCACGTTTGGGATTCCGGTCGCCGCGTTCGTTCTGTTTTTCCTCGGGCAGGTGCTGGCGCCGTCGGAGACGATTTCGACGATCGATGCCGCCCAGATAGCCGTTACCACGTACGGCGGCCTGGTGTTTGCCGGCGTGATGTCGATTGCCGTGCTGTTCTGCCTGTTCTTGCTGCTTGGGCCGTGGGGATCGATCAAGCTCGGTGGCGCGGACGCCGAACCAGCCTACACCTATCCCGTCTACTTCACGATGGTCTTTACAGCCGGTATCGCCGCCGGCATCGTCTTCTGGGGACCCGCAGAGGCACTGTTTCACTACGAGACACCACCGCCGTACTTCGACGTCGATCCGGCGTCGGAGGGTGCTGCCGGGGCGGCGCTCACCTACGCGCTGTTTCACTGGGGGTTTACCGCCTGGAGCGTCTACATCGCCCTCGGCGTCCCGATCGCGTACTACGTCTACCAGCGCGGTGCCCCGTTGCGGGTTTCGGCGATCCTGACACCGTTTCTCGGGGTCGATAACCTCGACTCGGCGTGGTGTCGGGTCGTCGATCTGCTCGCCGTCTTCGCGACGATCGGCGGGATCGCGACCTCCATCGCACTCGTTAGCGAGCAGTTCCTCACCGGAATCGACTTCCAGTGGGACGTGGCGTTCACGACCCCGGGATCGGTCCTGTTCGTCGCCGGCCTGACGATTATTTTCGTCGTCTCGGCCCAGAGCGGCGTCCACCGGGGGATCAGACGAATCGCAGCCGTCAACGTCGTCCTGTTCGGCCTGTTCGCGGCGCTGTTTTTCGCCGTCAGCCCACGAGCCGCCGTCCTCGAGAGCAGCTCGAGCGCGGTCGGTGGCTACGTCGCGAATCTGGTCCCGATGAGTCTCTATCTGGGCGACGGCTGGGTTGCCGACGGCTGGGTTGCCGACTGGACGATCTGGAACTGGGCGTGGTGGCTTTCGTGGGCTCCGTTCGCCGGCCTCTTCCTGGCGGCACTCTCTCGCGGGCGGCGGATCAGGACGGTCGTCCTGACGGGGTTCGTCGCGACGTCGCTGGCGACGATGGTCTGGTTTCTCCTGCTTGGATCGACCGCCGTTCACCTCCAGCAGACCAGCGTCGTGGACGTCCTCGCAGCGATCGGGGCCCACGGCGGCTCCGAAGCCGTCGCCGGTTTCCCGGTGTTCGAGACGGTCGCGATAAGCCACCTCCTCATGTTCGTCTTCATGGCCTTGATCGTCGTCTTCATGACGACCTCGGCCGATACGTCCACGCTCGTCGTGGCCGTGCTGGCGACGAAACGCGAGTTCGCCCCGACGACCGGTGCGATCGTCTTCTGGGGACTCTTCCAGGGGCTCGTCGCCGTCTCGGTGCTCGTCACCGGGAGCGCCGAAATCCTGCAGGCGATGGCCGTCCTGACCGGCGGCCCGTTCGCGGTGCTCGTCTGCCTCGCGCTCGTCGGCCTCGTCGGAACGCTTCTTAGACGCGACCGTGACCGCTTTCCGGTCGTCACCGCTCTTCGAACGACCGTCGGCGGTGACACCGGAGACCCCGGTGACGACGGGGACCGCAGGAACGACGAGCCGTAACCGGTGACGACTGGCCACGACGTGTCGCCGAACAGATGATTCGTTGTTCACTCGCTACCAACAGTACGTATTTCGTCGTCCCCTCGACGCTCCGGCGGGATGAAACGCCTGATTAGCACCGACGACGCACCCGAAGCGGTTGGCGCGTACAGTCAAGCGACGACGGACGATAGTCTCCTGTTTACGGCCGGACAGCTCCCGCTTTCCACCGACGGTGACCTCCTCGTAGACGAGTCCGTCGCCGCCCAGACCCGGCAGTGTATCGAGAACCTCGAGGCGATCCTCGCAGCCGAAGTTCTCGAGCTCTCGGACCTGCTGACGGTGACGATCTACCTCGACGACATCGACGACTTCGATGAGATGTACGAGACCTCCGCCGAGTTCGTCGACGACGAACCGCCCGCCAGAAGCGCTATCGAGGTCGGTGCCGTCCCGAAAGGGGGTACACTCGAGATCGAGACCGTCGCGACCCTCGATTGAGAACGCCGAGGGACGTCACACGGGCCGCTGTGTGTCAGTTTCGCCGCGACCGCGACCCGGCGCGCGCTTGCAAATCGGTACAGCAGTCGTCTCAGTCGTCGGCAGACGACGCTGCTGGCTCGATCCCGACTTCGATCTCCGCGGCCGCAGCCTTGTACTCGGGAATCTTCGCTCGCTCGTCGAGGACGTCGTTCGTCAGCCGATTTGCGGAGGCGGCCGCGAAGTGGGGCGTCGTCCAGACCACGCCTTCCCTGGTATCGTCGGTAACCTGCGCTTCCACCGTGATCTCGCCACGCCGGGACGTGAGGACGACGTCCTGACCATCCTCGATGCCGTACCGGTCGGCGTCGGTCGGGTGGACGTCGACGAAGTTCTCCGGGGTCTGTCGGTTCAGCGTCGGTGATCGGCGACTCATCGTCCCTGTATTGTAGTGTTCCTCGAGACGGGCTGTCGTGAGGATCAGCGGGTACTCGTCGTCTGGCGTCTCTTCGGGAGGCTGGTGGGTGACCCCCTCGATCTGTCCCAGCCCGTTCTCGGTGTCGAACGCCTCCTCGTAGAGGAAGGGGTCGCCCTCGTCGCCGGGCTCGTAACACGGCCAGTGCAGTCCCTCCTCGTCGAGTGCGTCGTAGGTCATCCCGTGGTAGATCGGACAGACCTCCCGGAGTTCTTCGAACACGTCCTCGGGGTCGTCGAAGTCGAACAGCTCGTCGCCGTCGTCGAACAGCCGCGTCCCGACCTCTGAGAGGATCTCGAGGTCGTGTTTCGTGTTCTCGTGGACGTTTTCGACGCCGCGCATTCGCTGGACACGCCGGTCGGTGTTGGTGACGGTGCCGCCGCGTTCGGCCCAGGTCGTCGCTGGCAGGACGACGTCGGCGTACTCGACCGTCTCGGTCGGGAAGATGTCCTGAACGACGACGAACTCGAGGTTCTGAATTCGCTCTTCGACCCGGTTGGCGTCGGGCTCGCTCATTACGGGGTTTTCGCCCATCACGTACAGTCCCCTGACCGACTTCCCGAACTCGTGGGAGCACTCGACGTTGGTGAGCCCCGGCTCGTCGGGTACCTCGAACCCCCAGACTTCCTCGACCGATTCGCGGGCCTCGTCGTCGTCGACCAGCTGGTAGCCGGGCAAAACGTTCGGCATCGCACCGACGTCACAGGTCCCCTGAACGTTGTTCTGGCCACGCAGGGGGTTGACGCCGGTTCCGGGTCGGCCGAGGTTGCCCGTGATCAGCGCGAGGTTGATCTCGTTTTGCACGTTGTCGACGCCGCAGGCGTGCTGGCTCATCCCCATACCGGTGAAGATGGCGGCGTTGTCGGCCGTCGCGTACGCTTCGGCGGCTCGCTCGATGTCCTCGAGCGGGATGCCACACTCCTCGGCGGCGGACTTCTTGTCGAAGTCCACGAGCGTCTCGACGAGGTCCTCGAACCCCTCGGTTCGCTCTTCGACGAACTCCTCGTCGATCCAGCCGTCATCCGGGTGCTCCTCGTGGTGCTCGAGGATCGTCTTGAGGACGATATTCAGCAACGGAATGTCTGTCCCGGGGTTCAACTGGAGGTGCTGGTGGCGGTCCGTCTCGTCGATCTGGAATGACCGAGTCGTCTTGTTGGCGTGGGGATCGACCTGGATCACCGTCGCACCGTCGAGGACAGCCTGCCGGAAGTACTGGCTGTTGGCGATCGGGTGCTGTTCGCCCGGGTTCGCCCCCTGAATCCAGAACAGGTCACACTCCGCTTCAAGGTCGGCCATGCTGTTTGTCATCGCCCCCGCGCCGAGGCTCGTCCGGAGCGCCCAGACCGTCGAGGCGTGGCACATTCGCGTGCAGTTGTCGACGTTATTCGTCCCGTAGCGGCGGGCGAGCTTCTGAAGCAGGTAGTTTTCCTCGTTCATCGTCTTCGAGGAGCCGAAAAACCCCACCGCGTCGGGACCGTACTCCTCGCGAATGCGCTCGAGTTCGCTCACGACCAGGTCGGAGGCTTCCTCCCAGGTAGCTTCGCGGAACTCGCCGTCTTCCCTGATGAGTGGGTCGGTGAGCCGATCTTCGTGGGCAACGACCTCCGTCGCTGCGCCACCTTTGATACAGATCCGCCCCTCGTTTACCGGTGCGTCGCCCCACGGCACGAACTGGACGTCGCCCGGCTCTTCGCCCTGCTGGATCTGGATGCCACAGCCGACGCCACAGTATGGACAGATCGTTTTCACCGGCTCGTCGGTCTCATCCGTCGACATCGAGATCACCCATGTGAACGTTCGGCATAGTCTGTTGAAACCTCTCGTTCGACGGCCATGAAAGTTTCTCCAGGCACTCTCAGCAGGTCGACACGTCGCACCAGGGAACCGTCCACACGTTCTGATTCGGTACCAGTACGCATGGACCTCACAGAAGACGTGGTTGTGCGACTCGCCGGCGAGTACGCCGGTACCCACCCGTTCGTGACCGTCGAAAACGAACACTTCGAGCCCGTACCCAGAACGCTCGAAAATCGCGACGGGGCTGGCGCGATGGCGAGTGGGCTCCAGTGGTACTACCGGCGACGCCTCGATTCCGGCGCCGCTCGAGTAGACCTAGAACAGTCCGGAGATGCTGCTGTCGGCGTGCAGTTCCATGTCGGCGGCGGCCGGCTCCGACGGCAGCCCGGGCAGCGTGAGGACGTCTGCGGTCAACACCACGAGGAACCCGGCCCCTGCGGAGGGGTAAATCTCGTTTACCTCGAGCGTCCAGTCCTCGGGGACCCCCTTGCGGCTGGCTTCGTCGCTCAGGGAGTGGAATGTCTTGGAGATACAGATCGGGACGTCGTCGAAGCCGAGATTGGTGAGTCGTTCGATGTCGTCTTTGGCGTCGCTGTGGAACTCGACGCCGTCGGCACCGTAGATCTCGGTCGCGACGGTCTCGATCTTCTCCTCGATCGAGACGTCGAGGTCGTACAGCGGTTCGAACGCCGACTCGGCCTCGGCGGCCTCGACGAGGTGTTCGGCGAGTTCGAGACCCCCTTCGCCGCCGTCGGCGAAGACCGTCGACTCCGCAGCTGGCACGTCGAGTTCGTCCGCGCACTGCTCGATGACGGCCTCGATCTCTGCGTCGGTGTCCTGTGGGAACCGGTTGATGGCGACGACGACCGGAACGCCGAACTGCTGGAGGTTCCTGACGTGTTTTTCGAGGTTCTCGAATCCGTCGTAGACCGCGTCGACGTCTTCGTCCTCGAGGGCGTCGACGTCGGGCGGCCACATCTCTTTGCCGTGGTATTTCAGCGCGCGGACGGAAGCGACGATGGCGACGGCATCGGGTTCGACGTCACCGAACCGGGAGACGATGTCCATGAACTTCTCGGCCCCAAGGTCCGAGCCGAAGCCAGCCTCGGTGACGAGATACTCCGAGAGATGTGAGGCGACCTCGTCAGCGATCAGGGAGTTGGTGCCGTGGGCGATGTTCGCGAACGGGCCGCCGTGGACGAACGCCGGCGTCCCCTCGATCGTCTGGACGACGTTCGGTTTCAGGGCGTCTTTCAGGAGGATCGCGGCGGCGTCGGTCGCGCCGATGTCGTCGACGGTGATCGGATCGCCGTCCTCGTCGTAGGCGACGATGATCCGTGCGATGCGTTCCTTGAGGTCCTCGATCCCATCGGCGAGACAGAGGACGGCCATCAGTTCGGAGGCCGCCGTCAGGATGAACCCGTCCTCGCGGGGAACGCCGGTCACGTCGCCGCCAAGTCCGACGACGGTCTCGCGGAGAACGCGATCGTTCATGTCGATCGCACGCGGCCAGTTGACCCAGTTGACCGCGATGTCGAGGCCGTTGCCCTGTTTGATGTGGTTGTCCAGCATCGTCGCGATGAGGTTGTGCGCCGAGGTCAGTGCGTGGAGATCGCCGGTGAAGTGGAGGTTGATGTCCTCCATCGGGAGCACCTGCGAGTGGCCGCCACCGGCTGCCCCACCCTTGACGCCGAAGACAGGGCCGAGCGACGGCTCTCGGATCGCGACCAGTGCATCCTTCTCGAGCTGGTTCAGCGCCTGTCCGAGGCCGACCGTCGTCACCGTCTTCCCCTCGCCCAGCGGCGTCGGCGTCATCCCGGTCACGAGGATGGTTTTCCCGTCTGCATCACGTTCCTCGCGGAGCCGTTCGATCGCCTCGAGTTCGACTTTCGCTTTCCGTTCGCCCATCAACTGGAGGTCCTCTTGCTCGAGACCGTACGGCTCGACGACGTCGGTGATGTGGCTGGTGGTTACGGACTGTGCGATCTCGTAGTCTGACGGTATCGACTGCTCGCCCTCGTCTGAGCTCATGTGGAAGCCTTTCTTCGGTCCCGACATAAGTGTTGAAGCCACCCATAGGTTTCCGGATACGACGAGTTTGTCGTGGTAGCGCGGTGCGTGTTGCCCGGGCCGTGACCCTATTCGTCACCTCTCGACAAGACCTGTAACGCTCCCTACGACTTGTGGATCGGTACCACCTGTCACGAGCTTTATTGGCTGGCGTGTGAACCGTTCTGTCATGGAGTATCACGAGGCGATAAACAAGATGGAACGGCTTCGGCGACTCCGTCCCGAGATGGAGACGAAGACGACCGGAGCGATGCTTTCGTCCCTCGGTAACCCCCACGAGGACCTGCCGGCCGTCCAGATCGCCGGCTCGAACGGGAAAGGGAGCACAGCCCGACTACTCGAGCGCATTCTCCGCGAGACGGGCTACAGGGTCGGCTGTTACACCTCTCCTGACCTGAACGACCGACGAGAGCGCGTGAGAGTCGACGGACGCAAGATCCCGAAACGAGAGGTCGTCCGATTCGTCGAGACGATCTGGCCGTCGGTCGTCGACCGAACCGCCGACGGGGAGGCTCCGACGTTCTTCGAGGTCTGTACCGTCATGGCGCTGTGGCACTTCGCCCGTGAGGACGTCGACGTCGCCGTCCTCGAGGTCGGTATCGGCGGTCGCTACGACGCCACCAGCGTGGTCGATCCCGCTGCAGCAGCCGTCACGAGTGTCAGTCTCGAGCACACCGACATCCTCGGGTCGACGATCGAGGAGATCGCCCGCGACAAGGCACAGGTTGCACCGACCGACGCGCCGCTGGTGACCGGGGCCAGCGGGACGGCACTCGAGACGCTCGAGGCGGAAACCGACGTGCTCACGGTCGGCGACGAGGACGACGAGACTGTCGACGGTCCGCCGCCGGACGTCCACGCGACGGAGAACGGAATGGTTTCGACGACATCGTCTGCTCTCTCGCTGGTCGGTCCGGACTGGAACGTCGAGTGTCGGACGCCGTTGCTCGGTCCTCATCAGGCGATCAACGCCGGTATTGCCGCCACGCTCGCGAGACAGATCGCCGATCCCGGTGAAGACGAAATCGCGGCGGGAATCCGGAACGTCCACTGGCCGGGCCGATTCGAAGTGATGGACGACGAGCCACTGACCGTCATCGACGGCGCACACAACCCGGAGGCCTGTGAGACGCTCGCGACGGTCGTAGAGCGGTTCGAATACGACGACCTCTCCCTCGTTTTCGGCGCGTTACGGGAGAAAGACCACCGGGGAATGGTGCGTGCACTGCCCGATCCCGACCGGCTCTATCTCGCCACGCCGGACGTCGAACGAGGCCAGGCGACGGACGTGCTCGGGGTGGTCGCCGAGCGCGAGATCGAGAGTGTCGACGCCGGCGAGTACGAGTCCGTCCTCGTCGCGCTCGACCGGGCCCTCCGGGCCGCAGACCCGTCCGATTGCGTACTCGTGACGGGGTCGCTCGCCGTGGTCGCTGAAGCCCGCGACCGGTGGACGCGGACGCTCCAGCCGGTCCGGACGCCCACGGTCGAACGCGCTCGAGCGGCCCTGGATCGGGCCGACGTCCCGTCGTCGGCCTGTCGGGATCGGGTCGATCGACTTCCACACCGGACGTTCCGGTTTCACGTCCGTCAGAAGGAAGGTCGCGAACTCCGGACACTGATGGAGTCACTGGGCGGCACCTGTGCGGTCTCGGGTATCGAGGCGTCAGACCAGCACGTGGCGGTCGTCCTCGGCGGAACGCTTGCCCATTTCAAGGAGCTAACCGCGAAACTGCGCGGCCGGTCGATCGGTGGTCGCCAGCTCGCCCAGCAGGTGACCACCGCCCTCGGGATCGGGGCCGACGACCCACCGGACTACCAGTGGGGCGACGGGACGGCCGTGATGGGCATTCTGAACGTCACGCCCGACAGTTTCCACGACGGCGGTGAGTACGAGGCGATCGAAGACGCCCTCGTCCGCGCCGAGCAGATGGTGGCAGCAGGTGCGGACATCGTCGACGTCGGCGGCGAATCCACCAGACCGGGTGCCGAGCCGGTTCCCGCCGACGTCGAACGGGAGCGCGTCCTGCCGGTCGTCGAGCACCTCGACACTCTCGAGGCGACGGTCTCGATCGACACCCGGAAACCATCGGTGGCCGAGGCCACCCTCGAGGTGGGTGCGGACATGGTAAACGACGTCACCGGCCTGAGCGACGAGGCGATGCGCCGCGTCGTCGCCGACCACGGCGTGCCGGCAGTGCTCATGCACAGCCTCTCCGCGCCGGTCGATCCCGACTGCCGGTACGACTACGACGACGTCGTCGACGACGTCCTCGCGGACCTCACCGAACGCGTTCTGCTGGCCGAACGTGCGGGCATCGATCGCTCGAATCTCCTTGTCGATCCCGGTCTCGGCTTCGGGAAGACAGCCACCGAGAGCTTCGCGTTGCTCGATCGACTCGAGGAGTTCCGTGCGCTCGGCACGGGACTGGTGGTCGGCCACTCCCAGAAGTCGATGGTCGATGGCGTGGCACGAAACGACCGACTCGCGCCGACCGTGGCCGCAACGGCGCTTGCCACAGAACGGGGCGTCGACGTCGTCCGCGTCCACGACGTCGCCCCGAACGCGGCAG
The DNA here is from genome assembly GCF_002156705.1 of Natrarchaeobaculum aegyptiacum. Lineage (NCBI taxonomy): Archaea > Methanobacteriati > Methanobacteriota > Halobacteria > Halobacteriales > Natrialbaceae > Natrarchaeobaculum > Natrarchaeobaculum aegyptiacum. The sequence goes on along the minus strand of NZ_CP019893.1, from coordinate 3,434,305 downwards.
CGATCGCGACGGCCGAACGGACGACAGAGTAGCGATGGGAAACCACGTCTACTCACTACGTTGGTAGGTTGTGGAGCGGTTCGCGTTCCTGCCGACGAGTGGTCGACCAGTATGTGTCCACGCCCAATTCCTGCGCTTCAGGCACTCTCTCGAGCGATGGCGTCGTTTCCGCTGTCCACACTGCTCGCCGCTCGAGTCGAGTCGACGTCGCTCGTCCCATAACTAGAGTGGCATCTATACCGTCATTTAATATCCTGCGCGGCGGTCAGTATCGAACGAAGATGATACTATACGGTAACGTACCACAGTCGTGGACGGGAGTCGAACGGACCGGTGATCGACGATGAGCGACGAGATTCCCTCGAGTGCGGGGACAGTGATCATCGGCGCGGGTATCGTCGGGAACAGCCTCGCGTACCACCTCGCAAAGCAGGGTCGGGAGGACATCCTGTTGACGGACAAGGGGCCGCTCCCGGACCCCGGTGGCTCGACGGGCCACGCGTCGAACTTCCTCATGCCTGTCGAACACTCGAAGGAGATGACCCACCTCACCAGCCGGTCCATCGAGCAGTACGACGACATGGACACCTTTACCCAGAGCGGGGGGATCGAGGTCGCCCGGACCGACGAGCGGATGGCGGAGCTCGAGCGCCGCGTCCAGTCGGCCAAGGCATGGGGCGAGGAGGGGCGACTGCTCTCCGTCGAGGAGATCGAGGAGATGGTGCCGTACGTCAACACCGACATCGTCGAGGGTGGGTTCTACAGTCCCGGCGCCGGGACCTGTGATCCGCTCCGGGCCGGCGAGGTCATGCGGGCGCGTGCAGACGATGCGATCGACGGCGGGTTGACCCTCTCGCCGAACACGGAAGTGCTCGATCTACACGTCGAAGGCGGGGAGATCGAGGCCGTCGAAACCGACCGCGGAACCGTCGAGGCCGGCGAGGTCGTCATCGCCGCGGGGCTGTGGAGCCCCAAGATTGCACAGATGGCAGGCGTCGAGATCCCGCTGACGCCCGCCGTCCACCAGATGGTCAGCGTCGGGCCGATCTCCTTTTTCGAGGACTACGACGGGGAGATCTCCTTCCCCGTCGTCCGGGATATGGACACCCAGATGTACGAGCGCCAGCACGGCAACGATCTGGAGGTCGGCTCCTACCAGCACCGGCCGATCCTCTGGGACGTCGACGACGTGCCCTCGATCGACGAGGCACCGCTGTCGCCGACCCAGCCACCGCTGACCGACGACGCCTTCGAACAGTCGATGGAAGACGCCCTCGAGATCGTTCCCGAGTTGCTCGACGATCCGCAGGCCGGTGTCCGTCACGAGATCGACGGCCTGCTGTCGGTGACGCCGGACGGCGCGCCGCTGCTGGGCCCGCTGCAGGACGTCGAGGGGCTGTGGTCGTGTGCCGCGGTCTGGATCAAGGAAGCGCCGGCGATCGGCGAGGCGGTCGCTCAGTGGATGACGCGTGGCTGGTCGGACGTCGACCTCCACGGGGCGGACGTCAACCGCTTCTACGAGTACGGCACCTCCCGTGAGTTCGTCGAGAACCGTGGCCACGAGGGCTTCCAGAAGATCTACGGCATCGTTCACCCCGCAGAGCAGTGGCAGAGTTCGCGGCCGCTCCGCCAGAGTCCGTTCTACGATCGCCAGGAGGAGCTCGGTGCACGATTCTTCGAAGCCGCCGGCTGGGAACGGCCGCAGTGGTACACCTCCAACGAGGACCTCGTCCGAAAGTACAACGAGGAACTCGCAGGACTGCTCCGGGGCAACGAGTGGGACTCGCGGTGGTGGTCGCCGACCATCCTCGGCGAGCACCTCCACATGCGCGACCACGTCGCCATGGTCGGCGACATGGGCTTCGGAAAGTTCGACTTCGTCGGCTCGGACGTCGTCGAGTACATGGAGCAGATGGCCGTCGGTCGGACCGACGTCGACGTCGGCAAGACGGTCTACACGCCGATCCTCGCGGAAAACGGCGGCTTCGTCTCCGACCTGACGATCGCCCGTCTCGGGCCCGAACACTATCGCGTCATCACGGGCGGTGCTGCGGCGGGCTCCGACCGCGCGTGGTTCACGAGCCACATTCAGGACGACGACGACGTGCAACTGATCGACAGGTCGGAGTCGCTGTGTACGCTCGGCGTCTGGGGCCCCGACGCTCGCGCAGTCGTCGACTCGGTCACCGAGGAGGATATGTCCCACGAGGCGTTCCCGCCCTATACCGCCCAGGAGATCACCGTCGGCGAGGTCGACGCCTGGGCGATGCGCCTCTCCTACGTCGGCGAACTCGGCTGGGAGATTTACGCACCCGCGGCCACGGGCGGCCGCCTCTGGGACACCATCGCCGAGGCCGGCGAGGAGTACGACATCCGGCCCGTCGGCATGGGCGTCTACGGAACGACCGGCCGCATGGAGAAAGGCTACCGGCTCTTCGGCCACGAACTCGAGCTCGAGTACGACCCTGCCGAAGCCGGGCTCACCTTCCACGGCGTCAAAGAAGCCGACTTCATCGGGAAGGAGGCCTACGCCGAGTCGATCGAGGAGGACAACGCCGCCACGCTCTGTACGCTCTCGGTCGACGATCACACCTCCGAGTCGGGCGAGCGCCGGTTCATGCTGGGCAACGAACCGGTCCTCGACGACGAGGGCGACGTGATCGTCGACAGGGAGGGGCGCGAATCCTACGTCACGAGCGCGGGAACCGGCCCGAGTGTGGGCAAACACCTGCTGATGGCCTACCTCCCGCCGGAGTACGCCGAAGAGGGCCAACAGCTACAGGTCGAGTACATGGGTGAACAGTACCCGGTGACCGTCGAGGTCGCCGGCAGCCGACCGCTGTTCGATCCGGAGAACGAACGAATCCGTAGCTAGCCATGAACGTACTCTCCTGTGTCAAGCGCGTCCCGAACACCGGTGCAAAGATCGTCCTGACCGAGGACAACCAGCGAATCGACACGAGTAACCTCGGATTTACGATGAGCCCACACGAGGAGTGTGCCATCGAAGAGGCTGTCCAGCTGGCCGAGGACCACGGTGGCTCGGCACACGTCCTCACGCTCGGCCCCGAGGAGGCAACCGAACAGCTTCGGACCGGACTCGCCATGCAGGCCGACGAGGCGACGCTGCTCGAGTCCGGCGGTGAGGAGTGGGGGCCGCGAGCGACTGCGAACGCGATCGCCGACGTCATCGACGATCTCGAGGATGAATTCGGTGCGTTCGATCTCCTGTTGTTCGGCAACGAGTCGGCCGACATGGGCAACTGCCAGGTCGGCGTCCGCCTCGCGCGTCGGCTCGGCCTGCCCTGCGTGACCGGTATCAGGTCCCTCGATGTCGATGACGGGGTGGCCGTCGCGAAACGAGAGATCTCCGGCGGTGAAGAGGTCTACGAGGTCGACCTCCCGGCCGTCGTCACGGTCAAAGAGGGGATCAACGAACCCAGATACGCCTCCATGCGCGCCAAGATGCAGGCGCGTCGCAAGGAGGTTAGCCGTCGCGAGCCGACCGGCGAAGCCGGACCCGGAACCTTCGAGAAGATCAGGCTCGAGGCGCCCGAAACGGACGACTCGCCGGCAGAAATACTGGGCGAGGGCGTCGATGCAGCGCCAGCCATCGTCGAGGTCCTCGCGTCGGAGGTGGAGATCCTGTGATCCTCTCGTTCGTCGAACACGAGAGCGGCGTTCCGGACGAACTCTCCCTCGAGAGCCTGACCATGGCACGAGAGATTGCAACCGGGACGGGCGAGCCGCTCGAGGCGGCCGTCCTCGGCGCTGAAGGCGGCGCGCTGGCGGACGAGCTCGGACCCTACGGTGTCGAGGAGGTCCACCACGTCGTCCACGATCGACTCGACGGCGAGGGCTACGCCCCGCAGGCGTGGGGCGAGAGCATCGCCCAGCTCGCCGCCGACCTCGACGCTGGGACCGTCACTGGCCCGTCGACAGACCGCGGCCACGAGGTGCTCGCCCACGCCGGTGCAACCCTCGACGCGCCGATGGCGACGAACTGTACCGCGGTCGACGTCGACAACGGTGCGTACGAACTCGAGCGCAACCGCTGGGGTGGGAGCCTGATCGAACACGCCCGTCTCGAGGGCGAGCCGACGCTCGTGACTGCCGCGGAACACGAATATCCCGTGGAAGAAGCCGACGCCGCTGTCGAGCCGGCGGTCAGCGAGTTCTCGCCGTCGCTTCCCGACACAGCCTTCGCCGTCCAGCTCGATCGGGTCGAGACGTCCGACGAGGAGGGAATCGCCCTCGGTGAGGCCCGGGTCGTGGTCGGCGGCGGCCGTGGAGTCGGTAACCCGGACGATTACGACCAGCTCGAGACGCTGGCCGACCTGCTCGACGGAACCGTCGGTGCCTCCCGCGCCGCGGTCAACGAGGGCTGGCGTCCCCACGACGACCAGATCGGCCAGACCGGCGCGAAGATCAGCCCCGATATCTACATCGCCTGCGGGATCAGCGGCGCCATCCAGCACATGGTTGGCTGTAAGGGTGCAGAGAACATCCTCGCGATCAACACCGATCCCGAGGCAGCGATCATCCAGAAGGCCGATTACGCGGTCATCGGCGACCTCCACGACGTCGTGCCGGCGCTCAACGAGGAACTGGAGGAGCGATCCTGATCCGTTCCGGTCCTCGATTTAGCCCCCGTCCTCGCGAAGCCACTCGACGACCTCGTCCGGGTCGGCGTCGAGTCCTCCGCCCTGTGCAACCGTCGGGCCGCCGCCACCGCCCCCGCCGAAGGCGTCGGTGACGTCGTCGATTACCTCCCCAGCGTCGACCGCGCCGGTCGAGGCTATCACCACGGACGGTGCGCCGTCCGTGCCGACAGTCGCGACGACGTCCGGCCGTCCGGGGTCGTCGATGGCCTCCTGTGCCGCCTCGCTCACCGCGTTTGGATCGAATCGCTCGAGCGTTCCGACCGCCCACGTCGCGCCGTCCCGCTGGACGGTCGGGAGCTCCGTGAGCCGGGCGTCCAGTATCTCCCGCCGGAGGTCCTCGAGTTCGCCCTCGAGGGTGTCGCGTTCGTCCTGCATTCGGTCAACGGCGTCGGGAAGCTCCGTGGGTGGAACGCCGGCCTGCTGACTCGCCCGTCGTGTGGCGGCCTGGACGCGTGCGGTTCGATCGATCGCCGACGGGCCGACCGCAAATTCGACGCGCGTGACGCCCTCACCGGGATTCGATCGGTCGAGTACCCGGATCGGTCCGATCCGCCGCGTGTTGTCGACGTGGGTGCCGCCGCAGGCAGCGACGTCCCACGGTTCGTTGCCGTCTCCGGTTTCGAGCCCCTCGATCGTCGTCGAACCGACGGTTACCACCCGGATCTCCCGGTCGGCAGTCGACATCGCCTCCGCTTCCGTCTTCTCGTTGAACGCGATTCCGTCGAGGTCGCGGGCCTCGTCGGCCGCCAGTCGCTTCCAGGTCACCGGGCGAGCATCCCAGACCGCGCGATTCGCGAGTCTCCCGAGTTCCACGAGCGCCGAATCGTCGATCGGCTCGGCCGTCGTCAGGTCCACGCGGACCTTCTCCGGCCCGATGTCGAAGCCGGCGTACCCGAGGTCGTCGAACAGCCGGCGGCCGGCACCGTAGACGACGTGACTCGCCGTGTGAGCGCGCATACAGTAGGTCCGGAACGCGTCGTCGATCGTGCAGTCGACCTCGTCACCGGGCGAAAACGCCGGTTCCGACTCGAGGGTGTGTACTACCGTTCCGTCCCGCGTTTCCACGTCCGCGACCTCGAGGCCGTCGATCGTGCCGCGATCCGCCGGCTGTCCGCCGCCTTCGGGGTAGAAGTAGGTCTCCTCGAGGGTAACTTCACGACCCTCGATCGATTCGACCGTCGTTTCGAACTCCCGCACGTCGGGTGATCCCGGGGCGTGTGTTTTCGTCATGCACACGAATCGGTCGTGCGAATCAAAAAAGGCACCCGGTCTGGACGGTCCTGATACCTTCGGGCTTTCCCGACGTTGGTTCCGGAGTAATGGAGGCAGTGGTCTCACCGGCCGCTCCAGTGAACGCCGATACGCGGCCAGAATCGTCACAACCGGTTAGCCGCGTTCGGTCGTCTTCACGACGACCACGCACAGTCGGTGCGTAAACGAGGCGTGAAGTTCGCTCGCCCGGCCCGATCCACAACCGTTCATGCAGGCAACACGATGTGGTTCTAATTACAAACGTACGACCGTAATTCAGAGCGTGTCAGATCAACTGTGTCTGGTTCGTGGTCAGGAGGACGATCGGTATCGAGATCTGCCTGATAAACAGCATACATGTGATACTGGTAGCCCGCCTGCAAAGCCGTTTACGAATCTCGTCCGAAACAAGATTTGTATCATCTCCGTCACGACCTGTTTGTTTTAGTTTCGGCTGATTAAGGGTCCGAAACGTCTTCCTCGAACGGCGTTCCAGGCGGTGTGACATCCTCCCCGTCGTGAACGGAGAGGGAGCGAACCTCCCTCAAGCAGTCGGGCGTAGCCCGACGACGACGGGGCTTCCCCTACGAGGGGAATCCGATCTGGCAGGTTTCAGTCCTGGTAAGCCGTGACCGTCATCTGCGAGGGTTTCTCGCTCGGCTCGCGGTGGACTGTGGCGCTGTCACGGGCGCTCCCATTCCGTGGCGAGTCATTCCGTTCCGGTTTCCACGGAACGCTCTCTCCCCACGGATCAACGCGGCCAGCGATATTTGCTGCCGCGTTCACGTCAGCGTGGAATACCGATACGTGGCAATCGTCGTTCTGGCACCGGAAATCGTCACCGTTGTGACTCCCGATGTGGCCGCACTCGTGGCACGTCTGCGATGTGTAGGCCGCGTTGACGAACTCGACTGGGATACGAACTGCCCGTAGTCCAGCGACTCACGGATGTACGTCAGGTCCTCAAGCACGATCACGGTGTCCTCGAAGGACTCAGCGTACTCGACGGCTTCGCGGGACGCCTTCTCGACGATATCCGTGAGCGCGTTCTGGAAGTGATCGAAGCGTATGTCCACCCGCCACTCGGCGGCGTCACGCTCCTGAAGTCGCTTCAGCGTCGTGTGAATCTCTTTTCTGAGGTGCCGGACCCGATTGCCACTCTCGATCATCGGTTTCCGTGGCAAATCGCGTTTGAGGGCACAGCCCGTAATCAACGCGCTCTCACCGATTTCGAAACCGATGTACGTAGGATCGTCCGATTCGGTCGGTTCGTCGACCGAGTATTCGACGGTGACGTGTAACTCCCACGACGTGCGGTGTCGCTGAAGTCGAAGTTCGACCGCTTCAGCGTCGTCGTTTAGCAGATGGCGGTGTTTAGTTCGGGTATGATGAGGTGAGGCGGTGGCAGTGTTCGGCGCCTATGCCTGAAACTGCCCGCCTCAGGGGATCCAGTGGATGGATCGACGTGGAGTTTGTGCAGCGCGAGCGGACACCGCGTGAGTTGATGGCGCTCGGTATTCGACTCCATCTGGGCAAACTATCGATTTCGTATACAGCTCGAGAAATAGAAAAGTCGGTGTCGACCGGAGTCGAAAAGCCGTCCACGACTGGGTTCACAAAGCTGATCTTTTCCCGGTTGAGGGTGCTGAACCAGCCACGGTCGCGCTCGACGAGACAGTGATCTGGATCGACGGGCAGCAGTACTGGCTGTACGCTGCGGTCGATCCAGCAACGAACCGATTTCTGCACGTTCGGCCGTATTCGGCCCGTACGACCGCCCTCACCGAGATGTGTCTTGCGGAACTCATGGAGAAACACGACGTCGAAGACGCGCTCTTTCTCGTCGATTCAGGAGCCGGCTGTACGCAGCACTCCACCGCCGCGGTCTCGAGTTTCGGTACGAACGACACGATGATCGAAACGCCATCGGACGTGTTTATAGAACGGTAAAACGCCGAAAATCTTCGTTTTCTAACTCGTTCAGCCACGTCGATCCAGCAACAACTGATTCGTGGTTGCAAGCCTTTGCCCGCTGGCACACTGAGACAAACTAAACACGACGACTCGGATCGGCCGAAAATATATAAAATCGGACGAGTTCGCTGTATTACCTCCAAAAATATACGTTCGATCCCGTTTCGCTCGCCGTGGCGTTCGTACTGAACCGTGAGGTCACGTCGCTCGAGTGCGGTCTGGAGCCACGGGGCGAACTCGACGAAAATGGGGGTCTCGACGTCGCGTTCCTCCTCGAGTTCGCCGAGGAAGCGTTCGGTCAGTTGCGCCATTCGGGCCGAATACACCGAACGTACGGGATTTCGTTGGTTTCTGGACCGACCGTCTCGTCCGGCCAGTGCTGCTGGCCGTGGATCCAGAATACTGTCTCCTCGAGCGCAACCGTGTCAGGGCTGGCTCCGGATGTCGGCCCGAGATCGGCCGTGTGCACCCAGTCGTGGACGGCTTTGTGACTCCGACCGACGCTACGTCTCTCGAGTTCTCGAACAGTGTACGAAAGTGATCGTACGCCGAGGTGAAGTGGAACACCGAGCACCGTCACCTTCCGTGGCATCCGCTCTCGCTCCACGACGTCCGCGTCGTTTCTTGGACTGTCGTCGCCACTGCACGTCAGTGCACATCTGATCGCCGGACGGACCAGCGATTGGTGTGTAAATCGCTGGAGTTGTTACGTAGTTCCCCCGAGGCGGACAGTTTCAGGCATTGGCGCCGAACACTGCCATCGCCTCACCTCTCTCTGTCCACACTGACCACCGCCCACGTACCGGGGCAAACAACTTTACCGCCAGGTGTGGCCCGCCCGACCATGAGTCGACACACAGACGGCGGCGGGGACGAACCGCTTCGAATCGGTCTCAACGGGTTCGGTCGCGTCGGACGGAGCCTGCTGCGTGCATCGCTGGCCGACGACAACGTCGACATCGTGGCTGTCAACGACGTGATGGACGACGACGACATGGAGTACCTGTTTCGGTACGACTCGGTCCACGGACGGATGCCCGGCGTCTCCCGCGAGGGGTCTATCCTCCACGTCAGCGGGCAGGAGATTCAGTTGCTCTCCGAACCCACGCCAGCGGATCTCCCGTGGGACGACCTCGAGGTAGACGTGGCTTTCGAGGCGACGGGCCTGTTTCGAACCCGTGAGGAGGCCGCAGACCACCTCGAGGCTGGCGCAGACAAGGTAATAATCTCGGCACCGCCGAAAGGCGAGAAACCGGTTCCGATGTTCGTCTACGGCGTCAATCACGAGGAGTACGATGGCGCGGACGTCATCTCGAACGCCTCGTGTACGACGAACTCCGTCGCGCCGGTCCTGCAGGTGCTCGACGAGGAGTTCGGCATCGTCTCGGGCGTTCTCATGACTGTCCACGCCTACACGGGGAGTCAGGGGCTGGTCGACGGCCCGATGGACAAACGACGTCGCGGGCGCGCTGCTGCAGAGAACATCGTCCCGACGACGACCGGTGCGGCGAACTCGACGATCGACGTCCTCCCGGGTCTCGAGGGCAAACTCGACGGGATGGCGATGCGCGTTCCGGTCCCGAACGGCTCGATCACCGACATCACGGTCAACGTCGAAGCCGACATCACGAGGGAGGAACTGCTCGAGGCGATCCGGGAGGCAGCGGACGACGGGCTCGCTGGCGTCCTCGGCTACACCGACGACGAGATCGTCTCCCGGGATATTGTTGGACTCCCCTTCGCTTCCTACGTCGACCTCGAGTCGGCGATGGTCGTCGCCAACGACATCGTCAAAGTGCTGGCCTGGTACGACAACGAGTACGGCTTCTCGACGCAGATGATCGAGCTCGCACAGTACGTCGCCACCGAATCGGACACGATCGACGCGACGGGTGCCGTCCCGCACTGACGTGATCGATCGCGCTCCGACACACCGATACACAGACGTCCCGACACAGCCCGACTGATCTATGACGACGTTCCAGACCATCGACGACATAGAGCCCGGACAGCGATTGCTCGTCCGCATCGACGTCAACGCGCCCGTCGACGACGGCGTCGTACAGGACGACCGCCGGTTCGCCCGTCACGCCGAGACGATCCGCGAACTGCTCACAGATGACCACGCGATCACTCTCCTCGCCCATCAGGGCCGACCCGGCCGCGAGACGTTCGTCTCGCTCGCACAGCACGCGGAGATCCTCGCCGACCACCTCGACCGGCCCGTCGATTTCGTTCCAGACACTGTCGGCGAGCAAGCACGTGCGGCGATCGAGGACCTCGAATCCGGTGACGTGCTCCTCCTCGAGAACGTCCGGATGTGCGACGGAGAACTGCCAGAAGAAGAGCCGGCCGTCAAGGCCGACACCGACCTCGTGGGGACGCTCGCCGACGAATTCGACGCGTACGTGAACGATGCGTATCCGACGGCTCATCGGTCACACGCCTCGATCGTCGGCTTTCCGGTCGTGATGGACGCCTACGCCGGCCGGGTGATGGAACAGGAGTACACGGCGAACACCGCCGTCCGGGGTCGCTCGTTCGACGGGCCGGTGACGATGATTCTCGGCGGCACGAAAGCCGAGGACGTCATTCCCGTCGTCGAGCGACTCGCGGAGGAGGTCGACCGGTTCTGTCTCGGCGGCGTCGTCGGCGAACTGTTCCTTCGCGCTTCGGGTCACGACCTCGGCTACGACGTCGACGGAACCGAACTGTTCGACCACCAGTGGGCGGACCACGGCGAGACCGTCGAGCGACTGCTCTCCGAATATGGCGAGAAGATCGCACTCCCGACGGACCTGGCCTCCGAAGGCGGGGCCGAGGGTGAGGGCGAGGGCCCGCGAGTGGAGACGCCGGTCGACGAGATCACGAAAGAGACCTCGTATCTCGACGTCGGCAGTGAGACGATCGAACGCTACACCGACCTCGTCGCCGAGTCCGGGGCCGTCTACGTCAAGGGTGCGCCCGGCGTCTTCGAAGACGAGCGATTCGCCGACGGAACCGTCGAGATCCTCTCGGCCATCGCCGACGCCGACTGTGTCTCCGTGGTCGGCGGGGGCGACACGGCACACGCCATCGAACTGTACGACCTCGCGGCGGACGACTTCACGCGCGTCTCGATCGCCGGGGGTGCGTACGTCCGTGCACTGACCGGGGAGTCGCTCCCCGGGATCGAGGCGCTCGAGGAGGCCGCTCGATAGTATCTCGCGACCATTCCTCGGAGATCTGTGTGGTGTTACCGCACAGTTCGTGAGAGACGCCCTCCCCCGACACCAGTTGACAAACAGCTAGGTAAATGAGACAGACCAGCCGGATTTAAGGCCTGACGCAACGGAAACTCACACATGTCCGAAACCCGTGCGGAGCCGCGGACTGCAGAGGACATCCCCGATCCAACACGCGCGTCGAACGTGCGCTACGATCCTTCTCTCGAGGAATTACGCGAACTCGCGTCCGACGACGAACGGACGACGGAGTTCGGCTCGCCGGCCTACGTCAGCGAATTTCGATCGCGGAGCGCCGACGAGACGAAGACGGCGGTCGACGAGGAGTTCACCGCCGCTGACGAGGCGCTGCTCACGGACGCCGTCGATGCAGCCACGAGTCGCGAGATGGTCTGTCTCGACCGACTCGTCGGTCGCCACCCGGAGGCGACGTTCTGCTGTCGGCTCTACGTCCCGACCGACTACGCTCGCATCGCGCTCTCGTGGGCGAACCTGTTCGAGCCGAGCGACGGTCGCGAGCCGGATTTCGTGACCGTTCAGGATCCCGATTACGAGGAGACCGCCATCCGGGTGCTCCCCGACGAGGGCTTTACGGCAGTCCTGGGCAGCGATTACACGGGCGAGGCAAAGAAGTCCTTCCTCCGGCTGTTCATGTACAGAGTGAAACAGCAGGGCGGCCTCGGCCTGCACGCCGGGAGCAAGCGCGTCCGCGTCGAAGACGACGACGGCGACCTCCGGGACGTCGGACAGGTCTTCCTCGGCCTCTCGGCGACCGGCAAGTCGACGCTCACGTCCCACGGCCTCTGGCTCGAGGAACCGGAGGAAGCCGTCATGGTTCAGGACGACGTCTGTGCGTTGCTTCCCGACGGCTCCGTCGCCGGTAGTGAGGGCGAGGGCCTGTTCATCAAGACGATCGGTCTCGACGAGGACGAACAGCCGGGCCTCTACCGCGCGGCGACCCACGAGTCGGCCGTCCTCGAGAACGTCGCCGTCGACGACGATGGCAGCGTCGACTTCGACGACGACCAGTACACCGCCAACGCGCGAGCGATCGTCCGGCGCGACCAGCTCGACAGCGCGGCCGCGGAAATCGACCTGGAGCGGGTCGACCAGGTCTTTTTCATCACGCGCAACCCGCTGATGCCGCCGGTCGCGAAGCTCGACGAGGACGAGGCTGCAGCCGCGTTCATGCTCGGCGAGTCGATCGAGACGAGCGCGGGTGATCCCTCGCGCGCCGGCGAATCCATCCGCGTGGTCGGGACGAACCCCTTCATCGTCGGCTCACCGGGTGAGGAGGGCAACCGGTTTCGTGACCTCATCGCCGACCTCGAGGTCGACTGTTTCGTCATCAACACGGGATACGTCGGCGACGAGACAGTCGACGTCGGCGTGCGCGAATCTGTGACGATTCTCACGGAACTGGCGCGGGGAACGGTCGAGTGGACGGACGACGACCGAACTGGGCTGACGGTTCCGGCCTCGGTTCCGGGACTCGACGTCGAGCAGTTCCGCGTCCCGGATCACGTCGAAGACTACGACGAGGCCGCGTCAGCCCTTCGCGAGGAGCGTCTGGAGTACCTCGAGTCGTTCGACGACCTCGACGACGACGTCGTCGGGGCGACGTACTGACCGATCGGCCGCGATCGACTGCTGGCGGTATCGCGCGATTTCGTCTGGTAGCGATCCTGCCCGTCGCAAGTTCAGGCGGTGATTTTACGTGCGAGGTGTGGTACGGGACCACATGAAGGTGACTCGACAGCTCGTCATCGAGGTCGATCGTCGCGAGGTACCAGTGGGGACGTCGGTGCGCGTTCGAGTTCGAGACGGAGCCCACAGGCCGGTCGAGAATGCGACCGTCGACGTTGGATCCAGGCGAACGCGGACGGATTCGCGAGGGCTGTGTGAAGTCGACGTCCGCTCACCCGGATTCTGGAAGCTCACCGCGCGGAAGTCGCCGACGGATCGAGTCTCCTATCGGTCGACGACCGGCCTGATTCGCGCGGTTCCACGATCGACGCTCGAGCGGTCGGGACCGCGGCTGACGCCGGGGCTGGCGTAGCCACAGTCACGCTCGGGGCACGATGAGCTCGCGACCACCCGGTCAGGGCCGGTCGTCGAAGACGAGAACGTCCGTGTCAGTCGGCGCTGGATACCCGTCGGGCGTCCGAAACCCGGCCGCGTCGGCGTTGAACTCGACACGGTCACCGTCTACGTCTCGGATTCCGTGCGTACAGCTGCCGCGAAATGTATCCTCGTCGTCGTGGACGGGGGCAACCACGAACAGGGTCGATTCGTCGACAGCACCGACCTCGAGGTCGCCGTCGACCGTAACCAGGTCACCCCCGAACGACAGGCTGGGCTCTCGGACGGGGACGTCTTCGATCAGTGTGGCGTCGACGGTCGCTCGTTCGTCGACGATCTCGGCCTCGACGTCCTCGACCGACTCGAGGTCGGCGTCTTCGCGGACGAAGTAGCGCCAGGTCGCGTTCGCCGGTACGTACGTCCCAGCCCGTGAGCTGGACGTGAGTTCGGTCCCTTCTGCATCGAGGAGCCGGTGTTCGACGGTCAGCCCACCGTGTGGGACCGACTCGGTGTTTTCGACATCGACGCGCACCCACGGCGTCTCTTCGCCGCCTCCGTTCGAAAAGTACGGTGCAGTCAGGACGTTCGCGTCCACGACGGTCGCGGACGCGATCCGATCTGGTCGATCTGATCGATCCGATTCGCCCGTATCGTCTCTCTCGCCGGATCGCTCTCCTGTCACACAGCCCGCCATCCCGACCACCCCAGTCGTCGCGACGAGCACCTGTCGACGACGCATACCTTACGATCGAGGTACACACAATCAAATCTTCCGGCCTGCCGCCATCGCCGTCCGATTTCGATCGATTCCCGGGCCCAGCTCGGGTCGAACCGGGCGTCCACTGCACCCTCACGAAACGTTATAGGTTCGCGCACGGATAGTCACGGTCGATGCACGAAGAACTCGAGACCACGATCGTGGAGTTTGACGAGGAAACCGGCGTCGGGACGATCACGATGAATCGACCGGACGCGCTGAACGCCCTCAGCAGCCAGCTTCGCGCGGACATCGTTGCGGGGCTGGAGCTACTGGAAGAACAGAACGAGGCTGCAGGCGAACTCGTCCTCCGGGCCGTCGTTCTCGAGGGTTCCGAGGGCAATTTCTGTGCCGGGGCCGACATCAACGAATTCAGCGACGCCTCACCGGGCGGCTCCTCCGAGCGCAGTCACTACGAGGTCATCCGGGACTTCCCGGCACCGGTGATCGCCAAAATCGAGGGCTACTGTCTCGGTGGCGGGCTCGAGACGGCTCTGTCCTGTGACGTCCGGATCGCCCACGAAGAGGCACGACTCGGCCTTCCCGAGGTCAACCTCGGCATCATTCCCGGTGCCGGCGGCGTCCAGATGATCTCTTCGCTGGCCGGTCCGGCTGCAGCAATGGAAGTCGCGATGACGGGCGATCATCTCCCGGCCGACGAGGCCGAGGACCTCGGCATCGTCAACAGGGTCTACGGTGACGACTTCGACGACGACGTGACCGAGTTCGCCGAGGAGATCGCCTCGAAACCGCCGCTCGCGATCCAGGCGATCAAGAAATCCGCCCGGATGGCCACCCAGGCGGGACTCACAGAAGGAATCACCTACGACCAGCAGCAGTTCGGCGAGTTGCTCCAGACCGAAGACCACGCCGAAGGCGCACGCGGGTTCGCAGAAGACGACTACGAGCCAGAGTTCAAGGGCCGGTAGGTCCGACCGACCACTGTTCTCGATTTTCGACCGGGTCGGCACTTCCAGAGAAATCCCATCGAGTCGTCTCGAGTCACCACCGACAGATACGTTGACAAACTGATGTGAACGAAAGAGCTACTGATCGCGACGTCGAGGTCGCCCCATGGACGCACTCGAGACGGATCTCGTCGACCTCGAGCGGTCAGATGGGATCGCGACGGTACGGCTGAACCGCCCGGACAAACTGAACGCGCTGACGCCCGAGATGGTCGAGGGACTCCACGAGGCGTTTTCACGACTCGCAGACGAGCAGGGGATTCCCGTTCTGCTCACTGGGACGGGTCGGGTGACCTGCGCTGGCATGGACACGGAGATCGTCTCGGGGGACTACCTCGGCGAGTATCCCGACCTCAACGAGACGCTCCAGGAGGTCTACCGCCTGGTCGAAACCCATCCCGGGCCCGTTGGCCTCGCGGGTAAGGGTGCCGTCGTCGGCGCTGCCGCGCTCCTCTCGCTGTCCTGTGAGTTCACCGTCCTCGGTGAGGAGACGTCGTTCGTGATCCCCGAGGTGAAATACGGCATCTCGCCGACGCGCGCTGCGGAACTGCTCCCCGGTCTCGTCGGTCGACACGCCGCCGCGGAGCTGTTGCTAACTGGCGAGGAGATCGACGCCGAGCGCGCCCAATCGGTGGGAATCGCGAACGACGTCGTCCCCGAAGACGAGGCCGAAGCGCGGGCGCTGGCGCTGCTCGAGCCGATCGCCGATTACGACGACGAGACGGTGGCGACGCTGGTCGACGCGCTCGCACCTGACCCACCTGCGGAGCGACGAGTCGACTCGTCGATTTAAGTGCGAGAGAATCGTCCAGCAAGTGTCCGGATCGCGACGCGAACTTACTCGTTCAGGTGTGAACGATAGCCCTTGGGCTCGAACCCGCGTCGACAGATAACTCGTTTGCGGCCGACGGTGATCGCGCTGACCTGGTCGTCGGCTTCCATCTCCTCGATGACGGCCTCGAGGCGGCTTTCCTCCCAGCCCGTCTCCTCGAGGGCGGTGTCGGCGTTGACGCGCCCGCCGCGTTCGACGAGCAGGCGCAGAATCTTGTCTTCGTCCGGGAGATCGCGCTCGTCGACGCCGTACTCGAACTGTTCGGCGTAGCTCAGCGTTTCGTCTTCACTGTTCTCGTCGTCCGTTTCCGTCGTCGTCTGGGCCTCGCTATCTTCCTCGTCTCCGGTCGATGCGCGCGGCCAGAGAGACGAGAGGCGAGCCCACAGTGTGTTGAATACCATCTTGTCGGGAATCCTCCATACGGGTCGCTGGGGTGGTGGTTGTGGTGAGGTTCAATCCACTGAGTTATATTTGTGCCGCCGGCAGTCGACTCGCCTGCGACGTTCACTTCGACGACGCCCCCATCGTGGAAGGGCTTCCACCTTGCACGGTGCAAGGATACAGGGACACAGACGAGTCCTCCGACGATCACGACCGCCGTGTCTCCTACCGACTCGAGACGCCGACCGACGCTTCGTACTCTGCGACTAGCGACTCGAGGATCTCGTGGTGGTTCGTCGAGTGCGGTGCAGCGAGCGGCGAGACGCTGATCCGCCCCTCGGCGACGGCCCGGCGATCGGTCCCCTCCGGATCGGGGATGATCTCGGGATCCATCGACTCCCAGACCCGGTCTTTGAGGCGGACGATGTCGCCGTCGCGCTCGGCGTCCATCTCGTAGCGCTTCGAGGGGCGAGTGAGTTCGATCGATGCGGGTTCGTCACCGGCCAGCGGGACGTTTACGTTCAGGTACGCCGCGTGCTCGAAGACGCCGGCCTCGAGCGCGTGTTCGGCGAGGAAGGACGTCACGCGGGTTGCTTCCTCGAAGTCTTCGGACTCGAATTCGACCGCCGAGACGGGGCCGTCCTCGATCGGAACGAACATCGAGGTCGCGATGGCGGGCACGTCGAAGAAGGCGGCCTCGACGGCGGCGCTGACGGTTCCGGACCGACCGAGGACGTACTCGCCGAGGTTCGCACCCTCGTTACAGCCCGAGACGACGAGGTCCGGAAACGGCCCGAGTTCGGCGAGGCCGGCGACGACGCAGTCGGCGGGCGTCCCGTCGACGGCGTAGCCCAGTTCGTGATCGATTACGTCCACTTCGTGGGAGATCGACCGACCGGTGGCGCTCTGGTCGTCGACGGGTGCGACGACGGTGACGTTCGCGTGCGCTGAGAGGGCATCGTACAGTGCCCGGATACCCGCGGCGTCGATCCCGTCGTCGTTGGTCAGCAGGATCTCGAGGGCGTCGCTCATGGGACATTCCTCGAGTGCAGGGCCGAAAAGCGCACCGTTTACGGTCGATCGTTTGGCCGCGTTCTGCCCCGTCCTGTTCCGATCCGGATGCCTCAGACGAGCCGATCGACGATCGTCTCCTCGTCGACGACGAGATTGTAGGCCGCTTCGTCGTCGTTCCAGAGCGCGAGCACCTGTTCGAACGCGAGGACGTCGCCGTAGTCGGCCTCGAGCAGCGGCCGGTTCAGTTCCGTCTCGCTGGTACAGACGGCGTAGTGGTCGACTCGTTCGCTCCCGTCGCTGATCTTGAACAGTGGATTGGCGTCCGACCCCTCCGAGAGCGACCGGCTGAGTTTGGCCGCGACGAGGTCGATCCGGTTGGTGACGTGGCGATCCATCGCGGCCATCGTCGCCCAGTCGCTCGTCTCGAGGTTGAGGTCGACCCGTCTGGTGCCGTCCAGCCGTAACAGCGAGTAGGAAAACTGGACGTCGACGTTGACGAACTCGCCGGGGTCGTGCTCCTCACCGCCAGCTTCTGCCTCGAGGCGCTCCTGGAACGATGGGACGGCGAGGTCGGGTCTGACGTCGAACGACCAGCCACGGTCACTCGGTCGTTCGCCGGGCCAGAGGCGGACGGTCGGGCCGTAGACTGTGACCTGCCGATCCGAACTGCCCTCGCTCCCGTCTGCGCTACCCGACAGCTGCTGGTCCTCGAGTTCGCGTTCGACCTCGCGCAGACCGATACTCGTGTTCCGATCCGCCGGCGCGATTCCGAGGACGGTGCCGTCGGGCGCGAGCAACTCGAGTGTCGAGCGGGCGACCGCCACGGGGTCCTCGAGTTCGCTCAGGACGTTACAGGCCAACACGAGGTCGAAGCCGTCGTCGGGATCGGTCGGATCGAAGCTACCGCCTTCGTCGAACGCCACGTCGGCGTCGAACGCTTCCGCGGTCGTCCGGTGAATCGTCGTGTGCACGTTGGGACCCGTTTCCGAGAGCAGTTCCTCGAGGACGTCGGCGGCCGCGCTGGGTTCGATCGCGTGGTATTCGACCAGCGCGTCCTCGGGCAGGTACTCACAGAGGCCGAGTGCGGGGCCACCGACGCCGGCGCCGACGTCGAGCACCCGGAGGCTTCGACCGAGCAATCCCCGCTCAGCGAGGTCGTCGAGGGCGTACTGGACGGCCGCGTAGTACGCCGGCAGGTGATAGATCGCGTATCCCGCCGCGACGTCCTCGTCGTACTCGACCGGTTGCCCGCCGAGGTACTGGGCCTTGAACCGGCGGATCGTCGACCGGAGCAGGTCGCCACTGGCCCCGCCGGGCCAGTCGACGCCGTATCGCTCGACCAGCAGGTCCTCGAGCCGGCGTTCGTAGACCGCCGGAAACCGCTTTACCGGCCCCTCGAGTGGCGAGACGCGGTCGTCCTCGACCGGGACGAACGTCCCATCCTCGCGCTCGAGCAACCCGAGGTCGGGGGCTTCCTCCCGGAGAAGCTGTCGCACGACGGCCGGGTGAGGGGAGCCCTCGACGTACTCACAGATCTCTTCGGGGTCGATCGGCCGCACGTTCCGGAGGTACTTCGCGTTCGAGCGAACGGCCTCACGCTGGTCGGTCATTGGTCTCGGTCCCCGGTGTCCTCAGTTGCGGAGGCCCCGGTGCCAGTATCGGCCGGCTGCCACCTGTTCGCCGCCTCACGATATAGCGCCTCGAATTCGGCAGGCCCGGCGTCGGCGATCGCACTCGCGGCGTCGGCGACCTCGTCGGCCCCCTCGAACGCCGACTGGATATCGGAGTAGACCCGGGGCGTTCCTTCCGTGAGTTGCTCGACGAGCGTCTGGAGCCCCTCGTAGATCGGCGTTTCGAACCCATCGGGAGCCGGATCCATCGCGACGGCGAACGAAAGGACTGCCGCGTGGGTCGCCGCCTGGATCGTCTCCATCGCCTCGTCGTGTTCCGCCGCGGTCGTCTCGAGCAGGTCGTTCCCCCGCTGCTCGAGTCGCTCGAGCAGGTCCTCGCTGATCGGACCCGGCTCCTCGGCGACGACGGCGATCGTCCCGGGCGTTCGTTCGGGTCCGAACAGTGGGTGGAGGCTCACCCGTTCACACTCGGGGGCGTGGGTCGCCATCGCCTCGAGCGGTTCGACCATGACTCCCGAGACGTCGACGACGGCCCGGTCGGCCCGTCCCGCGTGGTCGGCGATCGCGTCGGCGACGTGGGTCATCGGGACTGCGAGACAGACCACGTCGTAACGATCGTCGCCCTCGAGGTCGGCGACCGATCCACCGACCGCGTCGGCTGCCTGCTCCGCTCGTTCGGGGTCGACGTCGGCGAACGCGACCGTCGCGTCGACGGCGCGGCCGAACCACGTCCCCATCGCTCCCGCGCCGACGATCAGTACGTCCATCGGTCCGTGCTACCCGTCGGCGTTCTAAAAACAGTTCGATTGGAGGAGGTGAGCGACGGTCGACTGCGTGGGCTGTCGCTCACGTCCTGCAGTGGTCGAGAGAACGGTCGGTCGTGACGGCGAGTCAGTCGTCCTCGAGCGCGTCGGCGATGCGCTTGAGCGCGCGAGTCTGGTCGCGCATCTCGTCCCGAAGCTGTCGAACCTCACGGACGAGTTCCTCGTTGCCGACTTCTTCGCCGCGACCACCCGGGCCGCCCGGGCCACCGCCCATGCCACCGGGACCGCCGCCCATCATGCCGCCCATCATCTGCGCGAACGGGTTCCCGCCCCCGCCCATGCCGCCCGGGCCGCCGCCGAACGGACTCTCGGGTGCGCCACCCTCTCCCTCTTCGGCCTCCTCGGCGCGCTTTTCGCGGATCTCCTCGACGCGCTCGCGGAAGGACTTCTCCTCGCCGTCGCCACCCTCGTCGGTGGATTCGTGTTCGTCCGACATACACCCGGCTTCTTTACCGCCGCGGAAAAGGGTTGCCATCTACTGACATTGTCGGAGAGGATGGTGCTACGTCGTGTGCAACCGCCAGCCCTTTTTCCGGCCGCGACAGACTCGAGACAACCGATGACCGGATCTCCAGATGCCGACCGGCGGGCGACCGTCGCCGCCGACGCAGCCGACGCTGGTGCCGCTGTTGCGGCCGATGCGTTCCGTACCGACCTCGCGGTCGAACGCAAAGATGGCAAGGCCGACGTCGTCACCCGCGCCGACCGCGAGGCCCAGAACGCCGTGATCGACGTGATAGAGTCCGAGTACGACGAGCCGATCGTCGGCGAGGAGTCAGACGCCCTGAAGAGAGTTCCCGACAGCGGACCGGCGTGGATCGTCGACCCCATCGACGGTACGGCGAACTTCGTCGGGGGCGCTCGAACCTTCGGGACCGCCGTCGCCGCCGTCGACGACGGCGAGCCTGTCGCCAGCACCATCACCGTTCCGGCACTCGAGGACCGCTACCGACTCGTGGGCGACGGGGCCATCCGGAACGGCGACGAGATCACGGTCAGTGATTGTACGGATCCAGCGGCAGCGACCGTCTGCCCGACGTTCTGGTGGGAGTACGACGAACGCGACCAGTTCGCGGCGATGGCCCGCGAGGTCGTCACTCGTTTCGCCGACATGCGCCGCCTCGGCTGTGCTCAGCTCGAGCTCGCGATGGTCGCGACGGGTGCACTCGAGGGCATCGTGACGAACGTGCAGACGAATCCGTGGGACACCGTCGCCGGCGTCGCGCTCGTCCGGGCAGCCGGCGGCGTCGTCACGGACCTCGAGGGCAACCGCTGGCGCCACGACAGCGTGGGTCTCGTCGCCTCCAACGGCCACCTCCACGACGAACTGCTCGAGGCAGCACGGACGGCCGACGAGGCCTGACTCGGTGGGGTCGATCGGCTTTCGACCGCGTGTCACGTAACGTGAGAAATCGGAAGCGGTAAGGACTCGCCCGCGATGCGTTTCGCATATGTACGACTACGTCGAGCGGTACGGCCCGGTCAAAGTCTGGGCCGCGACCGTCCTCGTCCTCGCCGTTGGGATCGCGGCGGCGGCGATGGCCTTCCCACAGCAAGTATACCGGGATCTCATCTGGCAGTACTACTGGGGACCAGTCGTCGCCGACGCTCACGGCTGGGGCTGTATCGACTGGGCCGGCGGGCAAGAACTCCACTGTACCGAGGCCGCACAGGAGGGCGTGGCCACCGGTCCGACAGCGGCACCCGGCTACACCTTCGTCTCTTACGCCGGCTACATCCCGACGCTGGTCCTCTTCCTCGTTGGGATCGTCTTCGTCATCCAGCGCCTCGAGATCGAACGCTACCGGGCGGGCTTCTACGCGCTCTTCCCGTTCATGCTCTTCGGCGGAGCGCTGCGCGTCGTCGAGGACGCGAACGTTGCAGCCTTCCGTGACACTGGCGAACTCGCGATCGAACTCCCGTGGTCCGGCTTCCTGATCAGTCCGCTGATCTACTTTCTGGTCTTCCTCATCACACTCGTCGCCGTCGTGATCTCGGTCTGGCTCGATCGGCGGGGAACCGTCTCGGGCTACGAGTATCCCCTCGCTGCGATCGGGACGGGGCTGCTGGCGGTGACGGTTGGCTACCTCGGCTACGTCGCGGCTGTCCACGAGTACGCGACCTTCTACCCGTGGCTGTTGCTCACGACGCTCGTCGGCGCGACGATTGCGACCGCGATCACGTGGGTCGTCGTCGACCGGTTCTTCCCGAGCGTCAACCGGGGAACGGCGTACATGGGGATTATCGTCATCTGGGCGCACGCCGTCGACGGCGTCGCGAACGTAATCGGCCTCGACTGGGCGGTGGCGTTCGGCCACGATCAGAATCTCGTCCCGAAGCACCCGGTCAACGAGTGGATCGTCGAGACGACCGGCTCGGTCCTCCCGGCAGACGTCGTCGCCGTCACCGGCGAGGCGTGGCCGTTCCTCATCGTGAAGCTGATCGCACCCGTGATCGTCCTCTGGATCTTCAACGAAGAGGTCTTCGAGGAGAGCCCCCAGTACACCTACCTCCTCCTGATCACAGTCGTCGCTGTCGGCCTCGGACCCGGAACCCGCGACATGCTGCGAGCGACCTTCGGCGTCTGATCGGCGTCGATTCGGGGGCTCGGAACTGACCGCATCCGACCCGGGGCTGTCTGTGCAAGCATACCTACACAGTTCGACAGAGCCGTTTTCACCTCCAGAGAGTGTACCCAGTCGTAATGGATCAGCTGGAGGCGTTTCGTATCCTCGCAAGCGCTGATCGACAGCTCGTCCTCCACGAACTCGTACAACGCGACGGATCGATCCGTATGACCGACCTCTCGAGACAGGTGGCAGCGCGGAGACATCTCACCCGAGCGGATTACCGAGGAGCGAGTCGAGCGAGCCCACGTTCGACTGGTCCACGGTCCGCTTCCACAGCTCGAGGAGAAGGGAGTCGTCGACGTCGACTGGGAAGCGGGTGGCGTCTCGCTCACCGATACGTCGGAAATAGTAGCCACTGCAACGATTCACACACTGATCGCCGATCCGTCTGGCGATCAGGTGTGCACTGACGTGCAGTGGCTACTATAGATCAGCTGTTCGATGCCGCTGACGAGTTAGACGGCTGGCCACCCGATGACTTACTGGAACGCCCATCTCGGGGTACGTAGCAGGCGAAGCTCGGTTGGCTGTCGACCCGTATCTTTGAAGGGACGGTCGACGAATAGGGCTGTATGGACACGGGGGGAAACCGGGACCGATACCGAACCTACGGGCTGTACCTGTCACAATCCGTTCGTGAACAGCTCGAGGAGCATCTCTACGACGAAGCTGGCGTCGTCGACCTCGAGGAGTACTTCGATCCGTCCGTCTCGACGATTCCGTCCGGCGACCCTGGTGCCGATGCAACCCACGCCCTCCTCGCCTCGGTCGTCGCCGACTTCGCGACCCTGTACGACGAGGCCAACTTCGTGGCCGCACGCTCGCTCGACCACGACGCGTTCGCGTTGACGTCTCTCGCCGCGGAGCCGGAGACGATCGCGGCCGCTCGAGACCGATTCGAAGCCGCGACGATCATTCAGGAAGCCGATCTCCGGACCGTCCACACCGCCGTTCTCGACGCGTGGCTCACCGCGGAGTAGTGGCTTACCTGATCGAGAGAAACGCAGGAGATCACCATCCGCTCGCTCGCGACTACTCTCGCCTCACAAAACGGTCGACAGACCCTCGGCTCCCCCACTTACTGCGTGGGAGAAGGCGACTCCGCCTCCGCCTCGAGTTCGGCGATCGTCGCCAGCACCTCCTCGGCGTGGCCGTCCGGTGAAACGTTCTCGAAGACCGCTTCGATGCGGCCATCCGGGTCGACCACGTAGGTGTTCCGGAACACGCCATCGAAGGTGTTTCCGAACATCTGTTTCTCGCCGTAGGACTCGTAGAGGGTCGCCACCTCACCCAGTTCGTCCGAGAGGAGATCGAACGAGAGGTCGTACTCGCCAGCGAACGATTCGAGATCCGAAACGGGGTCGTCGCTGATGCCGATGACGTCGACGTTCGCGGCGGCGAAGGACTCGAGTGCGTCGTCGAACTGGCGGGCCTCGATCGTACAGCCCTCGGTGTTGGCTCTGGGATAGAAGTACACGACCAGTCGACCGTCGGCGTCCGAGCGACGGACGAGGTCGCCGTTCTGGTTCGGCAGTTCGAATTCGGGTGCATCGTCGCCTACCTCGAGCATGGAGCGGAGTTAGCGAGGGTCGTTGTATGTATTGTGGTTTCAGCCCAGTCAAAAACTGATCGCGACGGGCATCGCCGGGCCGACCCGAAGGCTGGGACGGTCACTCGAGGCGTTCGGCGGCTTCGCGCTCGACGAGCGGGGTCGCGTTCTCTTCTGGGAGCGTAACCACGTCGTCGGTCTCGAGCGTGTACTCGCGGGCGTCGACGCCGAGGATCGAGCCGAGATCCCGGGTAATTTTGACGGTCACGCGATCGACGTCGGTGGTCGTTGCGGCGTCGGTAGCTGGGCCCTCGGTTTCCTCACCCGCTTCCGACGGTCGGTCACTCCCGGCCGAGCCATCGGCCCGGGTTCGATCCGTCCCGGACGAGCGCTCCGCGGGTGGCTCTGGGTCGGTGGTCTCGGACTCGGCAGCGACAGGCTCCTCGACCGACGGTACCTCGCCGTCGCCACCCATCGCGTCGGCAGGCGACAGCCCAGCACTCGAGGGGTCCGACGGCTCGTCGAGCGGTTCGTCCGGTGGCGCTGGTGGTGGGCCACCCTGTTCGGCGGCGGCCCGTTCACCGGTCCGGGACTCGTCGCCGGTGGCCGCCGGATCGCTGGCCGTCGCGCCGGTCGCGTCGTCACGGACCTCGAGAACGTCGAGTACCCGGGATTTGTTCGACTCGATGCGCGAGACCAGGTCCTCGAAGAGGTCTTCTTCCTCTGCGGTGAGGCCCTCGTCGTCGGCGTTGAGCCCGGCCGCGGCAAGGCTCGCTTGCTTGACGAGCTTGCCCATACGACGTTCGTAGATGGCCTCGACGACGTCCCTCGCAGTCTCGATCTCGTCTGTCAGTCGGCTCACTTCGGGCGAGGAGAAGGGATCGTCGACCTGGTCGGCGATCCGGTCGCGCTCGGCCTCGAGGTCGGCGATGTACTCGCCGACTTCCCGGTAGAACGACGGACGAAGGTTCTGGAGACTGTCCTTCTGTCGTTCCGTGCTCTGGACCGAGCGCAACTCGTCTAGGTTCATTCTTTCTCCTTTTCGGCCCGTCCGCGTGCCATCAGGAAGACGGCGACGTACTCCGGTAGTGACTGGTCGCCCTCGGAGACTGTAAAGCTATCTCCTCCGAGTTCGACCTCGCCGCCGTCGGTGACGTCCACGGCGATTTCCTGTCCGTGGAAGGTCTCCGGGACGGCGTCGACGAGCGGGTCGAAGTCGACGAGTTCCTCGCGTGTGAGCCGGACCGTCTCGAGGCCGCTGCCGCCGTGAAGGCTTCCCGGGAGCCGGATGAGTCGATTGGTGTCGGTCGTGACCGGCTCGTCGATCGGCGCGTTGTCGCGCTCGACGGCCTCAGCTGCGAACCGTTCGGCGAGCTGGGCGATCGCCGTGTGGACCGTCACGTTGCCCGCCTCGAGACCCTCGCGGTTGTTCCGCGCGGCGGCGAGCGTTGCCTCGGCTTTCCCCTCTCCGATGCCGTCGAACGACTGGAGCCGCTCGAGAGCCGCTTCCTCGTCGACCGCCAGCAACTCGTCGACGAAGTCCATGAAGTGACCGTGAATTCGTTTCCCCCAGCCGCCGTCGATCCGGAGCGTCTTTCGCTCGGTGGGCGTCTTCCGGCCGAGGCCGGCGACCGTCTCGGTCTCGATCAGTTCGTCGAAGTCGAGTCCGATGCCGCGGACGTAGTCGACGATCTCGCGGCGGTGTTCCCGCTCTAAGTGCAGCACGTTCTCGTCGCGAACGTGAACGTGATAGCCCCGGCCGCCGGAGAAGACGACCTCGGTGTCCTCGAAGCCGAAATCCTCTTCGAGGAACTCGAGGAGTCGGTAGAGGGCGTCCTTGCACTTCGCGAGCATCTCCGCGTAGGTGTCCTCGCCGAGGGTGACAGAGGGGAGGTGGTCGGCGTCTAAGTCGAAGACGAGGTCGGCCGATTGCCAGTCTTTGTCGTGCATCGACGACGCCCCGGGGTCGCGAAAGCGGCCGGCCGAGAAGTAGACGTGACGCGGCCGCTTGCGAACCAGAAACTCCGAGAGATCACCCAGCTCGAGCAGCGAACGGTGGCGAACCATCGTGGTCCCGGGGCTCTCCGTCCACGGGATGAAGCCCCACTCGCGTTCGTTGGCCGCGGGCGGCGGCGTGATCTCCGTTCGCCGGTAGTGATCGCGAAATCGCCCCCGCAGATAGGCCCTCGTTCGCTCCTCCATGCGCCTCGAGTAGTCGTCAGTACTGAGGTATAATGGTGCCGGAAACCCCGTCCAGCCTCCGACGTCGGTGGCCGGAACGTATCAGCGCCGCATCAGTTCCGAGATACGATCGGTGATTCCGGTGTCGGCCCCGAGTTTCAGGTAGTAGGCGTCGCCGCCGTCCTCGTAGTAGTTGTCGATGCGCCGCCTGATCTCGAATCCGAGGTGTTCGTAGAACTGGAGGGCGTTCTCGTTGGTCGTCCGGGCGTGGCAGGTGACGGTGTCGTGGTCGTCGGCGACGCGAGCGACGAGGTTCTTGCCGATTCCCTCGCCCTGGTGGGTGGGATCGACCGCGAGAAAGAGAATGTAGCCGTCGCGCCTGACGGCCGCGAAGCCGATCAGGTCGCCGTTCTGGAGGTAACAGTGGACCGTCGAGCGACGATAGGCGTCTGTAAAAAAGTCCCGTCGCTGTTTGAGCACCCCCTCGCGACGATTGATCTCCTCTTTTAAGTCCCAGGCGTCGTCGACGAAGTCGTCACTCCCCGGGGTGACGACGCGACTGTCGATGTTGACGCTCACTACCACGACCTAACATGGTCGAGAATATAATTCCACCGGCAGGCAAGCCTCGAGAACGTCTGACGCCGTCGACAGATCGACCCCCGACCGTCTGTACGTCTCGCGGTCTCGGAACGTTCGAGATTGAACAGTTCGGTGAATCGACGGGCATACCACCTTGGACACCGTAGGACCGACAGAATGGAGTACGAACTTCGCGAGCACACCGCCGACGTGGCCGTCGCAGCCACCGGCGAGACGCTCGAGTCGGTCTTCGCTGCGGTCGCCGAGGGGTTCGTCGCGGCGTCGCTCGAGTCGGTCCCCGACGGCGGCGAGCGCTTCTCGGTGTCGGTGACCGCCGAATCGCGCGAGGCGCTGCTGTTCGATTACCTCGACGAACTCGTCTACCTGCGCGACGTCCGGGACGAACTCCCAGTCAACCACGAGGTGGCAGCGATCGACGGCCCGGCGAGTGACCCCTCGAGTTCCGAGGGCGGTGGCGGCGACGAACCGAACGACGTCGCCGACGATCTGGATGCCTGGTCGCTCGAGGCCACCGCTCGCGGCGTCTCGCTCGCCGACGTCGCCGCCCGTGAGGTCAAGGCCGTCACCTACTCCGAAATGCGACTCGAGCCGACGGACTCGGGCTGGGAAGCGTACGTCGTCTTCGATATGTGAGCGAACCGGCGCGTCGCTCGATCATCGGTCGAGGCCATCGACGGTCGTCGAGTAGGTGTCGCCGAAGACGTGATGTTCGGTCGCCGAGACGCGACGAAGGCCGTCTGGAGCGTCGACCTCGAGACGGTAGCCAGCGTGGACGAGGTCGTCCGTGCAGCCCCCGAATCCGGACCCGTCGTCGGCGGCGACGACGAGCAGATCCAGCCTTGCCTGTGACCGTTCGTACGCTGCGTGGGCCAGGTCCACGGTTCCACACTCGCTCGAGCCGTGCTCGACCGTCCCGCGGACGGTGACGGTGCCATCGTCGACGGATACCTGTGGGTCCTCGTCGTGGGCGAGGTCTGCGGAGACGCGTTCGAACGACGGGTCGACGCTCGAGCCGACGAACGGCATCCGGTTCAGGCAGCCGGCCGTTGCGCCCATCGTTCCGGCGGCAGCCGCGAGTAACGTTCGCCTGTACACGGGTCGACCGACGAGCGGCCGGCCGTTGAATCTACCGTCTGGTCGCGCCATGGCAGTGGCAGGGTCCGACCGGTTCCAGCCACCTCGTCTATCGGTCAGGCGACCGAAGAGACGAACACCTTTCATCGTCGCGGACGGACCCCCTACACATGACCAACCGAACGTTCGATGCCGACGGCGTCACGCTCGAGCAGGTGCGCGAGCACGTCTGGGAGATTCCCCGGACGGGAGACATGCGCGTTCCCGCACGCGTACTCGCCAGCGAGGCGCTGCTCGAGGAGATTTCCGACGACAAGACCCTCGAACAGTTACAGAATACGACCCACCTGCCAGGGATCGCAAACTACGCGATCTGTATGCCCGACGGCCACCAGGGCTACGGCTTCCCGGTCGGCGGTGTCGGTGCGATGGACGTCGAGACGGGCTGTATCTCGCCCGGCTCGGTCGGCTACGACATCAACTGCGGTGTCCGCATGATGCGGACCAGTCTGACCTACAGCGACCTGCAGGATCGCGAGGAAGAGCTCGTCGACTCGCTGTTTGCCAATATCCCGTCGGGACTCGGTGGCGGCGGCATCGTCGACGGCGACGTCGACACCGTCGAAGAGATCCTCGCCCGCGGCGTCGACTGGGCGCTCGAGCACGGCCACGCCGTCGAGGACGACCTGCTGCACTGCGAGGACGAGGGGATGCGCGAGGAAGCCGACCCCTCGAAAGTGAGCCAGAAGGCCAAAGATCGCGGGAAGAACCAGATCGGCTCGCTCGGGTCGGGGAACCACTTTCTCGAGGTTCAGCGCGTGACCGACGTCTTCGACGCAGCGGTCGGCGAGGCCTACGGGCTCGAGGAAGACCAGATCGTGGTCCTCATCCACTGTGGGTCCCGGGGGCTGGGTCACCAGACGTGTAACGACTACCTGCGGAAGATCGAACAGCAACACAGGGGACTACTCGACAAACTACCGGACAAGGAACTCGCGGCGGCGCCTGCAGGCTCGCAACTCGCCGAGGACTACTACGGAGCGATGAACGCCGCGATCAACTTCGCGTGGGTCAACCGGCAGGTGATCATGCACCGCGTCCGCAAGGTCTTCGAACGCGTGTTCGACCGCTCGTGGGAGGACATGGAGATGGAACTGCTGTACGACGTCGCCCACAACATCGCGAAAAAAGAGTACCACGAGGTCGACGTCGGCCCCGACGGCACGCCCGCAGTCGGCGACGAGGTCGTCGGTCGCGAGGAACGCGAACTCTACGTCCACCGGAAAGGTGCGACGCGGGCGTTCCCCGCCGGCCACCCCGAGGTCCCGAAGGCCTACCGCGACGTCGGCCAGCCGGTCATCATTCCCGGCAGTATGGGCGCGGGGAACTACGTCCTGCGCGGCGGCGAGAACTCGATGGAGCTGACGTTCGGCTCGACCGCCCACGGTGCCGGCCGCCTGATGAGCCGCACACAGGCGAAAAACGAGTACTGGGGCGGCGACGTCCAGCAGCAACTCCGCGATCAGGACCAGATCTACGTCAAGGCACAGTCCGGCGCGACCGTCGCCGAGGAGGCTCCGGGCGTCTACAAGGACGTCGACGAGGTCGTCGGCGTCTCCGACGCACTCGGCATCGGCGACAAGGTCGCCCGGACCTTCCCCGTCTGTAACATCAAGGGGTGACGCCGGTGAGCCCAGCAGACGAGTCCGGTCCCGGAAGCAAGGATCCGACCGTGATTCGCTCGCTCGCCGTCTCGAGCGAGGACGCAGTCGACGCGTTCCTCTACGGCCGGGAGAACCCGGGTGAGAGCGTCCTGCGGGTGACGCCGCCGTTTCACGGACGGATGCGTGCACGCCTGCACGTCTACCACGTCGACGACGCCCCGCTGACGGGGGCGATCCACCTCGAGCCGTCGACCGTCCTCGAGTCCGCCGTCGTCGAGGGGTACCCGTCGCTCGAGACCGCACTCGAGGGCGTCGACGGAGGGGAACGTGCCGATCCGGGGGAAGTACAACCGGCAGCCAGCGCCGACGCGGTCAGGGAACGCCACGCGGCCGCCGTCGAACAGTGGCGCGAGCGAGCGCTGTCGGCGCTCGTCGATTCCGTCACGCTCGAGACGCCGGCCGGCCCGCATCAAGTCGACGTCAAGCCGCTCGGCTGATCGGTGTGGACGTCCCGTGAGAATTCCTTGCGGGGTCAGTCGTCGTCTTCGTCTTCCACGTACGACTCGAGGTCGTCGTGGGCCAGCGGATACCGGTCCATCTCGCCGTCGTCGCCGGGCAAGGTACGCGCTTTGAGAATCCCGTCTGCCGCCTCTTCGCCGTCCCACTCGCTGTAATAGTTGCCCAGTTCGCGCTCGCGATCGTACAGTGTGAGGTCGTCGGCCGGGAACGACGAGAGGTCGCCGCTGTCGGTCGTGATCCGGACGTCGCCGCCGACGAAGGCGTTCAGGTAGATGTCGGTTGCTGGCGCGCCGTCGATGATCCAGCGGGTACTCGAGGGGACGTCGAAGACGTTGAGCTCGAATTTGTCGATGTAGGAGCCGTCCTGATTGGAGCGGACCGTCCCGTGGATCACCGAATCTGTGATATCGACCCGGTAGGAACTCGAGATCGAGATCGCCTGGCGACTGTCGGGCTGTGGTTCGATCACGCAGTTCTCGACGCGGCCGTGTCCGGTGACGTTCAGGCCGCCGTCGAGGTCACAGCGGATCAGCGTCACGTTGTTCAGGTTGGCCGTGCCCTCGATCACGCTGTCTGTGACCCAGCCGTTGTCACTCCGGAGCTGACCGTCGAACTGGCAGCGGCGAGCGGTGATCCGGGAGCCTCTGACGGTCCCCATGAAGTGACAGTCCCGCGGTGAGAGTTCGTGTGCGAGGGCGTCGTAGAAGACACTCTCGGTGGCGCTGACCGGTCCATCGAGCGAGCCGTGGACGGTACAGAAGTTGACGTCGCTCTGTGCCTCCGAATAGCTGTCGGCGTCGCCGTCGTACTCGCCGTCGTATTCGTCGAGTTCGTCGTCGTCGATCCGGGCGAACGTGACGTCCTCGGGTACGTCGAGTGTGAGGTGCCAGAACCCCGGTGGACCGTCTTCCGGCTTGAATCGCTGGGGGCCGCGGACGACGAACGACCGAGCCTCCGGTGTGACGAACTCGAGGGTCGTCTCCTCGTCCGGATCGCCGACGTACGTGTAGGTTTTCGTCAGGTCCTCGCCGTCGCCGGCTCTGGCGTTGTCGACGTCGGGCTGGAGCGTGTGTGTGCCGGGCTCGAGGCCGATTACGTCGCCGGACTCGAGGGCGTCGTAGGCCTGCTGGACGGTCTCGTAGTCGGCGTCGTCGCTGTCGCCGACGGTGAAGTCCGGTTCAGGGGCCTCGGTCCCCGAGACGGTCGCGTCGGGATCGCCGTCGTCGCCGCCACCGTTCCCGCCGCCGTCGCCGCCGTCGAACTCCTCGGCGGTCGGATCGGTCTCGAGACAGCCGGCAGCCCCGACCACAGCGAGGCTCGAGCCGAGGAGAAACGACCGCCGTCCGAATCCAGTTCCCTCCAGCGAGTCACCCATACATTCTCCAAGAGAGGAATATGTAATAAGCCTTGTTCGTCGCGCTGAATTAGTAACAAAGCGACAGGATCGAACGGTCCAGGCGGTGAGAGCGTCCGTCGAGGAACGCCAGCGGCCGTCGTCTCCCGGAACGTTCACGTCGTCTCGGACGAACTCTCAGACGACTCAGCCGATGGTTGAGGGCAGTCTCCCGGGCGTCGACCGAGAACGCGAGACCGACGAGCGCATCGTCTGTCACGTCGACGCCGATTGCTTTTACGCCTCCTGCGAACGGCTCCGTGAACCCGAACTGCGGGGCGAACCCGTCGTCGTCGGGATGGGCTACGAACCCGGCGACACCATCGGTGCCGTCGCCACCGCGAGCTACGAAGCCCGCGAGTTCGGGGTCGAAAGCGCTCAGGCGATCTCGAGCGCCCTCGAGCGGCTGCCCCGTCGTGCAGCACTCTCGCGCGACGCCGACGATCACGACCCGGACCTGACACGCGAGGAGACGGGATTCTATCGCCCGGTCGACATGGACTACTACGAGTCGATCGCCAGTGAGGTTCGCGAGATCCTCCACGAGTGTGCCGACGTCGTCCGCGAGGTGAGCATCGACGAGGCGTATCTGGACGTGACCGAGCGAACCGCCTGGGAGGTCGCCGACGGATTCGCACGCCACGTCAAAGACCGGATCCGCCGCGAGGTCGGCGTCACCGTCAGCGTCGGCGTCGCTCCGACCATGAGCGCCGCCAAGATCGCGAGCGACTTCGACAAACCCGACGGCCTCACGGTCGTCCGGCCGGGCGAAATCAGGGAGTTTCTCGCCCCACTCGAGGTCGAGTTGATCCACGGCGTCGGCCCCGTAACCGCGCGGGAACTGCGGGAGATGGGCCTCGAGACGGCGGGTGACGTGGCGGTGACCGATCCAGAGCCGCTGATCGACCGCTTCGGCGAGCGTGGTCGGGAACTCTACCAGCGCGCCCGCGGGAACGACGACCGACAGGTCGAACCGAAAGGGGAACCGAAGAGCTTCTCGCGGGAATCTGCCTTCCCCGAACCCGTCTCGGAGGCAGAACCGAAGTACGACCAGATCGAGACGCTGGCGGGCGCCGTCGCCGACCGCGCCCAGCGCGAGGGTGCGCTGTACCGGACCGTCGGCGTCAAGGCCGTCACGCCGCCGTACGACGTCAACACGCGCGAACGATCACTCCCGGGTCCAGTCGACGACCCCGAACTGGTCGAGCGGATCGCTCGCGACCTCTTCGCGGAGTTCGAGTCCGAATCGGTCCGGAAAGTCGGCGTCCGCGTGGCCAACCTCGAGTTCGCGGCGGTCGATCAGGCCAGCCTCGACGGCTGGGACAGTCAACCCGCCCCGGAGCCGGACGAGTCGACGTCGCCCCCGGTGGAGGCCGGTCAGGCCAGTCTCGACGGCTGGGACGGTCAGCACGAAGCTGGCGACGCTCTCGAGTCGAACACCAACGATGCGTCGTCACAGCCTGCGACGGACGGAGACGGTGGAACGAGCCCCTCGAACGGGCAGGCGTCGTTGACTGACTTCGAGTAACTTCGAGGTCCGGTTACCCGACAGCTGATCTGCGAGCGCGAACCTGCCAGTCTGGCGGCCAAAACAATTACCAGACTCGAGTGGAGAGCCGTGGTCGAGCGACGTGTCCCGAACAGAACAACGGAGCTATAAGATTTCGGTCACAACGGTCTGGTAACCGACGGTGGACCCTGTCTATGACCGAGGACTTCTACGACCTTCTCGACATCTCGCCTGACGCCTCACAGGACGAGATCAAAGACGCCTACCGCGAGAAGGTCCGGATCTACCACCCCGATCTCAACGACGACGATCGGGCGCGCGCCCAGTTCACCGCCATCACCAAGGCGAACGAAATTCTCACGGACCCAGTCGAACGCAAGGCCTACGATCGACTCGGACACCAGACGTACGTCAGCAAACGAACCAGCGGCATCCCATCGCCAGACGTCTGGAAGCCGTCCGATGACGACTCCGAAGACGGGGGGCAAAACGACGACGACGAACCCGAAGTCGCCGAGTCAGCGACGGCAGCCTCGAGCGCCAGTTCGGCCTCACGCTCGCGTCCAGACTCGTCGTCATCGGGTGGGGGGACGGCCGCGAGCGCTTCCCCGAGTACAGGCGCGACCAGCACGTCCAGCACCACCAGCGCGGACAGTTCGACGGCCTCGACACGCTCGAAGACGTCGGACTCGCGTTCGTCGAGCGGCCGAACCCGGACCCAGTCGGGTACGGGGTCACGTTCCCGGTCTCAGTCCGGTTCGAGCAGTACGAGGTCGAGGACAGACACGTCGTCCACCTCGAGCGGAACCGCCACAGGGTCACGTTCACGAACCTCCTCTCGGTCGCGATCGTCGACGACCGGGTCGGGAGCGGCCGGGACGAGCGACGCCGCGAAGACACAGACGAACGCCTCGAGCGCAGGCTCGAAGACAACCCGAACGACCACGGCTGACGCGAGCACCGATGAAACAACCGGGACGGCGACCGGGTCGACGACTGCCGGTGCGACTGCCGGGGCGACGAACGCCGCCTCGAGCGCAACAGCCGGAGCCGCTGGCACGGGAATCGGCGCGGGAACCAACGCGACGTCGGCTGCCAGCACAGGCACCGCTGGGCCCTCGTCGACGAGTCGAGACGCGACGAGCGCCACCGCCACTGGGTCCGGGGCGGGGCCCCTCGAGACGGTCTTCGCCTGGTGGCGTCGGCGAAACGTCGCGATGCCGTTGCTCTGGTGCTCGCTGTTCGTGTACGTCCTCGGACTGGGTCACTACGCGTTCGAACACACTCACGCCCTCGGGACGCTATGGGCAGAACTGGTGGCAGCCGGGACCGAGACCAGCCAACTATGGGCTGTCCTCACGGGCGATCGACACGGGCTCACGCCTGCGACCACCTTCGCCCTCGGGTTCGACGTCCCACCGGCGCTCGGAACCGTGGCCGCGCTCGAGTGGTACGTCCTCGTCGGTGGTCTCCTCGGCGGTGCGATCGCTCTCGTCGGCCTCGGTCGCCTCGCGTGGCAGGAAACGGTCCGCGGGCCGATCACGATGGGCGAGACGGTCGTCCTCGCGATCGCACTCGCGCTGGCCGCCGGCCTGACCGGTGGTCCGCTGCTCGCCGGAACGGTCCTGCTCCCGTTCTGTTTCGGCGTCGTCGTCCACCACACCCGCCGACTTCCGGGCTGGACGCCGTCGTATCTCTACGTCCTGCCGGTCTTCGGTCCGGCGGCGGGAATCGCCCTCGGCGTTGCCGGCTCCGCCACGCTCCCGCTCGAAATTGTCGCGTTTGGCCTGCTTCCGATCGTCGGCGGACTCTGGTTGCCACTGCGGGCGACGATCAGGAAGCGATTCGGCCGGTGAATCAAACGAAATCGGATTTCACACGTCAACCGACCGTCGTCGCGACGCCTTTCGTCTGCCGATAATCCCGACCGAGGATCGCCTCGAGTCTCGAGCGGATTTTCTCCCGGTCGCCCGGCTCCCACGACGACGGGTCCCGGATCGGTACCACGAGGAATCCGCGCCCCCGGATCTCCTGTGCGTGCAGCCTCGCCATGTCGAGGTCGACTTTGTCACGCTGGGTGGTGTAGCCCTCGAGGACGTGATCGGTCGCCCGTTCGCCGACCGGCAACAGGATGTGGGCGTTGATTGCCCGAAGTTCGGCGTCGAAAAATGGCTCGAGCGCGTCGTAGGCCGCCACCGCGGGCTCGTGGCCGTTCGGCAGCGTGCACATGTGCAAGTAGCTCAGGAAGGCATTTTCGACGGTCGGCGCGTCGTCGGGCCCGGAGACGAACCCGGTCGATCGAAGGACGTCCACGACCCCGCGACCGGCATCCGTCTCGGTGAACGGGACGCCCGTTCGCTTGCCGCCGTGGACGCCGGGATGGTCGCCGATAACGTGGAAATCGGCGTTGGCGTCACCGTAGCTAAAGACCGCCTGCCGCTCGTCCGGCGGCGAGCAGTCACACGGTGGCTCGAGGTCGAACGGGTTGCTCGTTCGGTCGGTGACGGTTTTCACGGGCCGGTCGTTTGCACGCGATGGCAATAATCGGCGCGGTCGCTCGTCATCGGCTCAGGGTTCGTCGCCATCGAGCGAGGATTCGTGGGCGACCGACGACTCGACGTCACTGCCAGCGCTGCCATCGTCGTCGAATTCGGCGAACGGATCGTGGATCAGCCCGCCATCGTCCTCGGCGACGAGCGTCGCGCCGATCAGTGCCGCGAGCCCGCGCCGGAGCCGCTGTGAGACCGCCGAATCGGAGATTTCCAGCTCCTCGCCGAGTTCGACGAGCGTCGTCTCCCGCGGCACGTCGAAATAGCCGGCCTCGTAGGCGGCGATTACGAGGTCTCGCTGGCCAGCCGTCAGTCCGTATCGTCGGTTCTGCTCCGGCGTGGTCGGTTCGTAGACCTCGAGCAGTTCGACCTCGACGTCGTGTTTGGAGCATTCGACGTAGAACGTAGACAGCGCGTCGTAGTTCGAAAATCGAATGCGAAACGTCCAGCGATCGGTGCGCCCTTCCGCACTGGTGACGATGCCGTCGGCGCGGCGAATCGACTCGAGCACGCCGTTGACGCCGTCTGTCCAGCCGATGCGAACGAGGAGCGTCTCCTCGAACTCGTCGACCACGGTCGCCGCTGCCACGACCGGTATCTCCTCGAGTCGGTCGGTGATCTCGTCTGTTCCGTCCGGAACCCACAGGTAGGGGATCGGCTCGTCGGCGGTGGGAACGACCGCCTCGACCGACAGGTGGACTGCTGGATCACTCTCGAGGAGAGTCCCGAGCGGAAACGCCGACGCCGGGACGGCGACGGTCGCGACGACGCTCATCGAACGATCCCCGCAGTGGGAGTCGACGGTGGTCCTCGACCGGGGGCAACGGGACTGAGCGAACGAGGGTAGTCGTCCGGTCGTCGAGGGCAACGATACATATCGATTCTCCGTAAATACATTCACTCGAGGTTACATGAATTAGATGGTTAGCCATCGAAGGTACTTTTACGTGGGGGTGTTCGGTCGCCTCGTTGACGGAGCGAAATCGACGGGCCTGCTGTGGGGAGTTTTCCTCGCCGAGGGCGGTGTTCGATTGCCGAACCGGTACAAACGAATCGTCGACACAGTGTGGGTCAGGGCGACTGGAACCCGTCCGATCGAAGCAACGTCACGGACACTCGACCCACCGCGTCGAAATCTTTCAACCGGTAGACCAGCGAGCGAACCTGTGCAGCCTCGCCGTGACAGAACACCGCCTCGAGACACCACTCGCCGTGGTGGACGTGGCAGGTGGTGTCGATGACCGACTGAAACTCGTGTTGGATCTCGTGGAGATCCTCGATAATTTCGTCGTGGACGTAATCGAAGACGACCGTCGCGGCGACCGGGCCGCGAGCTTTCTCGAGCTGGTGATGTGACTCGACGTACTCCTGGATCGCCTCGCGAAGGGCTCGTGACCGGGACTCGAGGCCTTCTGCCTGCCAGGTCCGGTCGAACTCGGCCAGCATCTCGTCGGGAACGTTGAGGCTAGTTCGCATGCCCACTCGTTCGAGGGCCGGGAGAAAAGGTTCGACGGTCGGAGACGACTCGAGGTGGATGGGGATCGGGAACTGGGGCGCGAGGATGGGAGATGGGGGTCGATCCGACAGGGATTGGTAGATGGGGGGCTGTCCGGTGGGGTCGGAAGCTGAGCCAGTACAGAACGGTTATGAGCGAGCGCCCCATTCCTGTGATCGATGTACCAGTTCGGCCATTACGGGGCCGCACTCCTCGCGTACGCGCCGGTCGGTGGAGCCGTCGCACTCGCGGGGTACGAACAGGTCGCAGTCGTCTTCGGATTCGTCTGCCTCGCCCTGTCGACCCTCCCCGATGTCGACCACAGCCTCCCGTTGATCGACCACCGTGGGATCACACACACCGTCTTCTTCGCGCTCTTCGTCGGCGCCGGAGCGGCCGCCGTCACGGCGATTCTCGCGAACGCCTGGGGCCTGTCGCCGACAGGCCTCGTCGGCTACGCGTTCGTGGTCGGTACGCTCTCGATCGGTTCGCACATCCTCGCCGACGCGATTACGCCGATGGGCGTTCGCCCGCTCTGGCCGGTCTCGCGGTGGCACTACACGCTGAACCTGACGAACGCGGCCAACCCGATCGCGAACTACACACTCCTCGGGGTCGGCGTCGGTGCAACGAGCCTTGCGGCGGTCGTCGTCGTGACGATCGCGTGAGTCAGCGACCGCCGGACTGGCGGCGGCTGACCGCGATGGCTACGACGAACGCGAGCGCGAGCACGCCCGTGAGAACCAGGTAGAGTCGGTCGATCGTCATGCTGAAGTTCATCACCACCTGTCGACCGAAGTACGCGACTGCAAGCGCCAGCCCGGTCGTGCCGTAGGTCAGCCCGGAGAGCAGGCGCGATCCGGCGTGCCACCGAGTGACCATCGTCGCGACGATCACGGCGCCGATGAGGGTGAGCGTGACGCCGTACTGGAGAAGCTGGACCGTCGGCGAGTAGTCGGTGACGACACCGAATTCGGTCGGGCTGAGCGCGACGTGGGCGGGCAGCGTGAGGAGTCCGACGACGAACGCGCCGGTGATCGTCCGCACGGAAAACGAGCCTCGCCAGACGAGGACGGTCGCGATCACGAACATCGCGAAGATGAGGATGGCCGTCCAGAAGTGCAACGAGAGGATCTCCATCTGGTACTGGAGGACGGTCTGACCGCCGAGGTAGACCTGTATCGGTGTGAGGATCATCCCGAGGATCACGAGCGAGGCGACGCGGTCGTCGACGTCCTCGAGTCGCCACGCGGCGAGTGCGGAGCCGACGATGGCGAAGCCGGCGAACATGGCGACGAATCGGTGGATCCACTCGTAGAAACTCGGCAGGTTCGCCGGGAAGAGGTTGAACGGTCCGGCGTCACACTGGGGCCAGTTGGCCTCACAGGCCAGGCCGGAGCCGGTCGCCTTCGCGGCGACGCCGAGGAGGATCGTCGCCGCGACGAGGACCAGCGTCGTCGTGAGCAGGTGCGGAAAGCCGAACCGATCGACGAGCGAGCGATATATCGGACGGGTGTGGCTGTCGGACGACACAGTCGTTCGCCCGGGGGTTAGGACCTCCGCTATTTGAAGGTCCCGAGTCGTTCCCAACCGGTCGGAATCGTCCTCGAGACGGGTCCGCTGGCCACTGTGACTGTCTCGACACGCGACGACTTCCCCTTCGTCGCATTCAAGGTCTACCCATCCAACCAGCCGGCATGGAGAAACGTGAACGACTCGAGCGGTACCTCGAGCGAGTCGACCTCGAGTCGGTCTGGTTCGCCCGGCCCAACGCGTTCGCCTGGCTGACCGGCGGGTCGAACGTCGTCGACCGGGCAGACCCGGTGGGCGTGGCGGCAGTCGGCTACGACGGCTCCGACGTGTGCGTGCTCACGAACAACGTGGAAGCTGACCGCATCGAAAACGAAGAACTGCCGGACCTCGACGACGCGGTCGCGGTCGAGGTGTTCCCCTGGCACGAGACCTCGCTCGAGGCGGCCATCGCCGAGCGCGTCGACGGGCCCGCCGCAGCGGACATCGACGTGCCCGGCCTCGAGCGGGTCGATCCGACGCCGCTGCGGCAGCCACTGACCGCCCGCGACCGTGATCGGTACCGAGAGCTCGGTCGGGAGGTTTCCAGATCGGTCGAGGCGGTCTGTCGAGAACTGCGACCCGAGGATACCGAACGCGAGGTCGCCGCCGCCGTCCGGGTCGCCCTCTCTGCCCGCGGGATCGAGGCCCCCGTCGTTCTCGTTGGCGGGGCAGACCGCGCAGGGCAGTATCGCCACTACACACCGACGACGGCGCGACTCGGAGACTACGCACTGGTCTCGGTGACGGCGGCTCGAGCGGGCCTCCACGCGAGTTGCACCCGGACGGTCGCGTTCGATCCGCCGGCGTGGCTCGAGCGACGACACGAGGCTGCCGCCCGCGTCGAGACGACGGCGCTCGCGGCGACGCAGGCGGTCGGCACAGTCGGTGAGGGCGGCCTCTCGAGTCGGGACCGGGGAACTTCAGGGGACGTCTTCGCCGCGATTCAGGATGCCTACGACGCGGTCAGTTATCCCGGCGAGTGGGAACACCACCATCAGGGAGGTGCCGCCGGATATTCGGGCCGGGAGTGGATCGCGACTCCCGACAGTGAGCACCCCGTTGGCCTCCCGATGGCCTACGCGTGGAACCCGACCGTCGAGGGCGCAAAGAGTGAAGGAACGGTGCTCGTCACCGGGCGCGACGAGGACGGCGACGGCAACGACACGAGTGACGACCGCGCCGAAAACGGATTCGAACCGCTGACCTCCACCGGCGACTGGCCCACGATCACGGTCGAAGCGATCGGCTACGACCTCGAGCTCGAGCGACCGGCTATCCTCGAGCAGGACGGCTGACTCGAAGCGACGGCTGGTTCGTAATCGGACTCTGACCGGAAAATCGAACTGGATTCTTCCCGGCGCTACCGTCTCACTCCGACGATTCGTCTTCGTCGTCTTCGTCGTCTTCGTCGCTCTCATCGGCCGCGTCCTCACCTGCTGGCTGGACGTCGACGGAATCGTCGGGAGCATCGTCCACGGTGGAGTCGGCGTCCTCGACGGTGATCGTCACCGGTTCGACGCCGCTGTCGAGCGTCGGTTCGGGCTCGTCGCGCTCGAGCACGCGGTCGAGTGTGAAGATGGTGTTTAGCTCTTGCTGGACCTGGTCGACGACGCCGCCGACCAGGTCACTCGGCTGGATCGCCCGGTACTCGTAGGGGTTGTTTCCGGCCCCCTCACTCTCGCGTTTCGTGCGAGTGACACGGTCTTCCTCGTGGAGTTCGGCGAGGGCCTCGCGAACGGTACTCGGGTAGAGACCCGTCCCGGTGGCGACCTCCTCGGAGGTACTCCCCGGGTTCGCGAGCAAGTAGACGTAGATCTTCGCTCGCGTCTCGGTGTCGAGGATCCACGAAAGCAGGTCGACGACCCGCTGGTCGACGTCCTCGACGGGATCGTACCCTCGCTCGTCGTCGAAGACGTCACCCTCACTCGAGCCGTCGTCACCTCCCGGGCGATCGTCGCCGTCGTCTCGAACCATGTGTCTTCTCGGTTAGGAAGAAGGTTCGCTCGTGGTTAAACCTTTGTACACCGGGATACCGTTGCTACCCACTGTTCCGGATATTATCCGCCGGGAAATGGGATATTTGAGCGCAGGGAAACTCGCCACTCAGCAGTTATAGTAGCCACTGCACGTCAGTGCACACCTGATCGCCAGACGTATCGGCGATCAGTGTGAATCGTTACAGTTGTTACTATAGCCAGTCTCCGACTCGAGGTCGTAGGCGGTGTCGCCGACGAATACCTGTCCCGGCGCTGCAGCGACCATGTAGGCGTCCTCGAGTGTGTGAACCACCTCGCCCGTCGACGCGTCGATCGCAACCAGTTCGCCGCGGTCGGTTCTGGCCCAGACGATCCCGTCAGCGACCGAAAGCGAGTCCGTGACGCCACCCTCGACGCGCGTGTCCCAGCGCATCGAGCCGTCGGTCGCGTCTCGCGCGACGACCCATCCCGAGCTGTTTCCGCCGTACAGCGTCTCTCCGTCGACGTCCACGCCCGGCCCGAACTGCCGGTCAACCTCGAGGCTCCACTCGTATTCGTTGTTCGCTGGATCGTACGCGTGAATTTCGTTCCCGCGAAAGTAGAGCCGATCGCCACCCTCACCACGAACGTATCCCGGTGAAGCGACGTCGAGGGTAGTTTCCCCCCCGACGTTCCCGCCGGCCTCGAGGTCGACGCGGACGATCTCACCGCCGCCCTGTCGCCAGCCGACGACGAAGAAGCCGTCGTCGTGGTGTTCGACACCGGTCACGTATCCCAGGTCGATGTCTCTCTCCCACCGTCGCTCGCCATCCCCAGCCTCGTAGCCGCGAACGATCGTTTCGTCGGCCGACTCGTCGCTGACCGCCGCGAGTACGGCGAGATCGTCTGCGAGCGAGAGTGCCCAGCCACCGACGTTTCTATCGAGGCGAACGTCGTCGGACCAGCGTCGCTCACCCGTGTCGGTGTCGAAGGCGTGAATCACGCCGTCGTGGCCGTCACGGGCGACGGCGACGACCGTGGCGCCTCTGGCGACGACGTCGTCGTCTCTGTGGAACTCGAACCGGTACTCGGAGTCGATTTCGTCGCTGGCCCACGTCATCTCTCCGTCGGCGGCGTATCGCTCGAGTCGCGGGGCGTCGACGCCCGCAGTTCTCGAGCCAGCAACACCGAGGAACGCTCCCTCGAAGGTGACGACGTCACGGAGGTTACGTTCCCAGGCTGAAACGAGTTCGAGACACTCTGG
The DNA here is from genome assembly GCF_002156705.1 of Natrarchaeobaculum aegyptiacum. Taxonomy (NCBI): domain Archaea; kingdom Methanobacteriati; phylum Methanobacteriota; class Halobacteria; order Halobacteriales; family Natrialbaceae; genus Natrarchaeobaculum; species Natrarchaeobaculum aegyptiacum. Next base: position 3,392,745 of record NZ_CP019893.1, on the reverse strand, counting down.
ATCGTCGATCGGGGTGCCGTCGACTTCGTCCTCGAACGCTGCGTCGGTCGTTCCGTCGCCCTCCGTGAGGCCAGCAGAGTGGTCGTCGTCTGCTTGCTCGAGCTGGAGACAGCCCGCGAGAGCCCCGACCCCGAGGGCGGCACAGAAGGAGCGTCGGTTCGTGATGATCTCGTCTCGACGGCACGATTGCGACGACCGTCGTGAGGACGATTCGTCTGTCATCTCTCATCCTCCCCGACGTCGTAGGCCGTGTAGTAGGGGTCCGGGACGAAGACGCGACCGTCCAGGGCGGAGACCCGATCGTCCCCGTCGGCCTCCGTCGACCGTCGGACGAGAACAGAGCCGTCGTCGGCGTCGAGTCCCCACAGGACACTCGTGGCGTCGTAGGCCCAGACGATTCCGCTGTCGACGATCGGCCGACCACTGAGACTGCCGTCGAGTCGCTCTTCCCAGCGGACCGTCCCCGTCTCGAGGTCGATTGCCGAGAGATAGCCGTTGGTATCAGACACGTAAGCTCTGTTGGCGACGACGGTCAGATCTCTCGAGTAGCCGTGATCCACGCTCACCTCCATCGTGCGTTCGTCGGCGACCAGATCGTACGCACCGATCGTGTCTCCGTCCTCGAAGTACAGCGTCTCGTTCTCGCGGTGAAACGCGAACCAGTTGCCGTGTTCGGCCACGAGATCGCCACTCGCGGCGTCGAGAACGCGCATTCGACCCGTCGTCGCGTAGACGTGCCCGTCGTGGACGGTGAGACTCCAGGGATCGTTCGTCGAGAAACGCGACTCCCAGACGATCTCGCGGTCGTCGAGGTCGTAGGCCCTGATCGGCGACTCCGTTTCGTCCCTGTCGAACGGCCGGGCGGCGTAGTAGAGCCTGTCGCCGACGGCATCCATCCCGTAGACGCGATCGGCGCCGGTGTCGTGACGCCACTCGAGTTCCCCGGTGTCGGCGTCGAAGACGTAGACGCAGGCCGGATACTCCTCTTCGATTCCCCAGCTCAGGTAGTGGACGAAGACGTAGTCGTCGGTGCGAGCGAAACCGCGACCGTCGTTTGGCCACTCGCTGTAGCCGTCGGGGTCGCCGCTCTGGGATTCCCAGACGACGTCGCCGTCCCACGAGACGATGGTGACGTCGCCCGAATTGCGGCCGACGAACTGGCCGTCGTCGACGAAGACCCTGTTCAGTCCGTCGACGTCCCAGGCCGGTGAGAGGTCGACCGCTTCGATGGTATCGCCCTCGTCGGATTCGTCGGAGTCTGCCTCCGGCTGTGGTTCAGTATCCGTCCCGGTCGAGTCGGTCGCCGGCTCGTCGTCGGTCGACGCCTGTCCACCGTCCCCAGCCTCCTCGAGCAACGGTTGCATACAGCCAGCGAGCCCACCGCCGATCGCGAGCGACGCCACTTGCAATGTTCGTCGCCTGCTCGAGCGTGGTCCCCGCGCAGTCATCGCTCGTATCAGGTTTCGTACCGGTCAAAAAACTGCTGGATTTCCACGACGGTTGGTCGTCGTTCCACTTTCGCCCCGGTTGCGTACACCTTTTAGCCCCGCCCTCTCTACTGGGTGGTGATGACGTCTCTCCAGTCGACGCTCGGTGAGGAGTCGGGGATCGCCGAGGAGCTGGCTGAAAACCAGCAGTCGATCTCCATCGCCGAGTTCTTCGAGAAGAACAAGCACATGCTCGGCTTCGACAGCGGTGCTCGAGGCCTGGTTACGGCCGTCAAGGAGGCCGTCGACAACGCGTTAGACGCCGCAGAAGAGGCCGGAATCCTGCCGGACGTCTACGTCGAGATCCAGGAGGCCGGGGACTACTACCGGCTGATCGTCGAGGACAACGGTCCAGGGATTACGAAGGAATCGGCCCCGAAGGTCTTCGGGAAACTCCTCTATGGCTCGCGATTCCACGTCCGCGAACAGAATCGCGGCCAGCAGGGGATCGGGATCTCCGCGGCGGTGCTTTATTCCCAGCTTACGAGCGGCAAACCCGCCAAGATCACCAGTCGAACGCAGGGTTCTTCGGACGCCCAGTACTTCGAGTTGATCGTCGACACCGACGAGAACGAACCCGAGATCAGCGTCGACCGGACCACCTCCTGGGACCGCCCACACGGCACCCGCATCGAACTCGAGATGGAAGCCAACATGCGGGCGCGCCAGCAGCTTCACGACTACATCAAGCACACGGCGGTCGTCAATCCCCACGCCCGCCTCGAGCTGCGCGAGCCCAAGGCCCACTTCAAGTTCGAGCGAGCGACCGACCAGCTCCCCGAAGAGACCGAGGAGATCCGTCCGCACCCACACGGCGTCGAACTCGGGACCGTCCTCAAGATGCTCGCGGCCACCGACTCCCACTCCGTCTCCGGCTTTCTCCAGGAGGAGTTCACCCGCGTCGGCAAGAAGACGTCCGATTCGATTATCGACGCCTTCCGCGACCGTCACTTCGGTCGCGAGATGCGCTGGCGGCCGCCGGTAGCTCAGGAGGGGCTCGACCTCCACGCCATCGTCGCCGACGCCACCGCGAACAAAGGACAGGAGGCGACCGCAGCGTTCGCCGACGCGATCACCGACGCCGTCGTCGACCGTGACCGGATCGCTCACCACGAACTCGCGGCCGTCGTCGGAGACGCTGCAGCAACCGTCGAGGCCGATCACGGAACGACCTTCGGCGACACCGTTCGCGAAAACGCCGTCGAGGCAGTCTGGCTCGCGCTGATCGACGAGCGCGAGGACGTCGACGACGCCGAGGAGTCACGCCTCGTCTCCGACCTCTACGCGCTCGTCGACGACGCCACGAGTACCCGGAAAGACGACGAGGTCCTCCACGCCTTCTCCCAGCGACTCGCCGCTACCTTCACCGACCTCGAGGACACCCGTCACCGCCTGACGCGAACCTCACTGCGCGAGAACGTCGACCGCGCGGCCGACCTCACAGAGGAGTACGACGACGTCGCGTTCGGCGACACCGCCCGCGAGAACGTCCTCGAGGCGATCTGGGGCGTCATGGCCACCGTCCCCGACGAGCCCCCACTGGTCAGGGAACTGGCCGACGACCGAGACGCAGCGAGCGACCTCGTCGACGGGATGCGTGAGACCGACATCATGGCCCCGCCGACGCGGTGTCTCTCGCCGATCACGGCGGACCTCGTCGAAGCCGGCCTCAAGAAGGAGTTCGACGCGGACTTCTTCGCGGCCGCGAGCCGCGACGCCGAGGTCCACGGCGGCGACCCGTTCGTCGTCGAGGCCGGCATCGCCTACGGCGGCGGCTTAGAGGCCGAAGGGAGCATCGACGTCCTCCGGTTCGCCAACCGGGTGCCGCTGGTCTACCAGCGCGGTGCCTGTGCGACCACCGACGTGGTGAAGTCGATCGGCTGGCGCAACTACGGACTCGACCAGCCCGGCGGGTCGGGGCTCCCGAACGGCCCCGCGGTCGTGATGGTCCACGTCGCCTCGACGAACGTCCCCTTCACGAGCGAATCGAAAGACGCTGTCGCGAACGTGCCGGCGATCGAAGACGAGATCGAACTCGCGATTCGTGAGGCCGCCCGCGAACTCAAGAGCTACCTCAACAAACGCCGGTCGATGCAACAGCGCCGGAAGAAACAGAACGTCCTCGGGAAGATCCTCCCGGAGATGGCCGAAAAGGTCGCCGAGGTTACCGGCCGCGACGAACCCGACATCGACGACGCACTCGCCCGGATCATGAACAACGTCCTCGTCGAACGGAACGTCGAGGAAAACGGCGACAGTCAGGCAGTGTCGGTCGTCGTCGAGAACAACTCGAGCACGAACGAGAGCCTCGAGATCACCGACATCGTCTCCGCCGAACCGTCTGCCCTTCCGGATGAGGCGTCGGTTATCGAGATGGACGGTGAGTGGTTCCTCACCTGGGAGCCCGAGGTCAAAAGCGGCGACGAGGCCACCCTCGAGTACGAGGTCGGGGCCGACGCGTCGTTCGACCTGAGCGTGAAAGGCGTCGAAAGCGAGAAACTCACGGTGACACAATGAGCACAGAATCAGACCAGCAGGCCCGCGAACAGTTGATCGACCTCGCCGCACAGTTTTACGACCAGTTCGAACTGGGTGAGATCCCCCACATGTCCGTGCCGACGCGGACGAAGACCAACATCGAGTACGACGAAGACGAGAAAGTATGGGTCTACGGCGACCGGACCTCGAAGCGATCCGCAAACTCCGTCCGCGGTGCCCGCAAGCTGTTGAAAGCCGTCTACACCATCGAGTTCCTCGCCGAACAGCTCGAGGAAGACCGGTCGTCGACCCTGCGTGAACTCTACTACCTTTCAGAGAGCTGGGACAACGACGAAGCCCAGTTCTCGGATCAGGACGAGTCGAACGGACTGATCGAGGACCTGGAGATCGTCTCGGGGGTAACTCGCGAGGACTTCCACATGCGGCCGGAGGAGTCCGGTGCGACGATCATGGGGCCGTTGCATCTGCGCGAGCAGACCCGTCGCGGCGAACGCGAGATCCACTGTCAGGAGGACGTCGGCGAAGGTGGCTACCAGATACCAAACAACCCCGACACGATCGAGTTCCTCGGCACGGACGCCGACTTCATCCTCGCCGTCGAGACCGGTGGGATGCGCGACCGGCTCGTCGAAAACGGCTTCGACGACGAGTACAACGCCCTGATCGTCCACCTCAAGGGCCAGCCCGCACGCGCGACTCGACGCATCACCCGCCGGCTCCACGACGAACTCGGGCTTCCCGTGACGGTCTTTACGGACGGTGACCCGTGGTCCTACCGGATCTACGGCTCCGTGGCGTACGGCTCGATCAAGTCCGCACACCTCTCCGAGTACCTCGCGACGCCCGAAGCGCAGTTCATCGGCATCCAGCCCGCCGACATCGTCGAGTACGACCTGCCGAACGACCCGCTCAGCGATTCTGACATCAACGCCCTCGAGAACGAACTCACCGACCCCCGGTTCCAGACCGACTACTGGGAAGAACAGATCGAATTGCAACTCGAGATCGAGAAGAAGTCCGAACAGCAGGCACTGGCCTCTCACGGCCTCGACTTCGTGACCGACACCTACCTGCCCGAGCGACTCGACGAGATGGGCATCATCTGACGCTACTCGAGTTGTGCCCGGTTCCCGCTCGTTTTCACCACCGTCGACGCGCTCTCGAGAGCCGATATGACCGCCCACGGTCAGGCCGATTCCGACTCGAGGTCGGTGTCGCCGGGTTCCGCGCTCGCTGTGTCTGCGCCCACGTCTGTGGCTGGGTCTGTGTCTCTGCCCGTCTCTGTGTCCGCAGGTGAGCCAGCAGCGCCGTCGTCGACCGACCCGTTCCGTGTGTTCGGCCCACTCACGTCGTGACCCGACTCGAGCGTGCCGTCCGAAACGCCCTCGGCGTTCGCACAGCCACGGCAGTAGTGGTTTCTCCCTTCGTCGGTGGTGAGTGGAAATCCCAGCACGCAGAACGACTCGCGGTAGGTGCGTTCGACGCCGGGGTCGACAGGGCTCGAGCAGGTGGTACACGGTTCTTCGGGGGCGGAGACCGCTCGTTCGTCGACCGTTCGAGCACGGCCGTTCGTCGTGACCGAGTGGCGGCGGCGCACGCGTTGCTGGATGGGTGGAAGGGCGATCACGCCGAACGTTCCGAGGAGGAAGACGAAGATGGCCAGCACGACCGAGAGGATGCCGCCGAGAACTCCCATGAGTGCGAACAATCCAGCCATTGCGAAACAGGCGATGCCGACGAACCAGCCGAGTGCGTTCCTGCCGGGGTCTGACTTCCTGGTCGTTCCTCCTCGAGACCTCGCCCGCGTGGGCTGGTCTGCTCGCAGAACGACCCGTTCGGCGTCACCGACGTACTTGTAACCCGCGTAGGCCAGGTTCGCCAGCCCACCGGTAAACCAGATCGTCAGGATGGCGATCAGAGCGTGGGTCCCCAGGTCACCCACCGTCCGCCGGACCATCACCGCGTAGTCGCCGTAATCGCCCTCGAGTTTCCAGCCCGCTTCCGTGGCCCTGGCGATCCGGTACTCGAGGACGTCGCGGTCGGTGACCGCCGACGACGAATCGGTCGAGTCCGCTTGTCGTCTCTCACCGGTACCGGCGGCAGAACGGGCGGCCGAACCAGAAGGCGAAACGGCCCTCCCGCAGGCCGAACAGTAATTGGCCCCGGGCTCGAGAGATGCTCCACAGGCTGTACAGTACCGTGGCTGGTGTCTCGAGTTCGAACCGCCGAGGCCGCCCATACTTCGGGATCGATAGCGCCCCCAGTAAGTGTTGGGGTGTTGTCGAGAAACTACTGGTCTGCATCCGGGTGCGAATCGAGGACGACCGGGACACCGCGGCTGGCGACGTCGAGGACGAACGCGTCGACGTCGACGGCGGCCACGCCGTCTGCATCGTCACCGCGTTCGCCGGCCAGATCGTAGCGGACCGGCAAGACGAGGTCCGGTCGCATCTCCCCGGCGAGGTCGGCCGCCTCGTGGCGATCCATCGTGGTCGCGCCGCCGATGGGTGCAAGGAAGAGGTCGACCTCGAGGTCGGCGTGGAACTCGAAGGGATCGGTGTCGCCGGGCCAGTACACGGTGACGCCGTCGACGGTGATACCGAACCCGCAGCCAGTGCCGTCGGGATGGTACGGCTCGCCATCCACGTCGGTGTTTGGGCCTGCCGGATCGTTGAACGCCGGTGTCGTGAAGAGGTCGAGTGGCCCGAGGACGAATCCCTCGTCGTCACGGACGCGTTCGACCTCGTAAGGGAGGTCCTCTGGCCGTTCGCTCGCGTGCTCGAGGTCGGTGACGTCCACTGCCTCGTGGACGACGACGATGGTCTCGTCGTGGGCCACCCGGCGGATCGACGCGGGGTCGTAGTGGTGGCCGTGGGAGACGACCACGAGGTCGCCGTCCCCCGGTTCGTGGCCCTCGAGGACGCCGTGACGTCCCGGTCCCGGATCGACGTAGATCACGACGCCGGTGTGACCCTCGAGGCGGACGCAGGCGTGGCCGAGCCAGTCGACGGTGAGCGCACCGAATCGGACGGTCATCGGTGGTCGTTCGCGTGGCCGGGTGGAAAATCGTTCGACTCTCGACGGGTCGGCGACGCTCGAGTGAGTCCGATCGGAGATAGTTCGCTCTTACCGAGGTAACCCTGCCGATTAATCACCATGTAACCGAAAACCATTTAAAATTTTGGCCGAGAGCCTTATTACGGCGGCGAAAGCTTTATATGAGTTCCGGTCTTACTATACGTTAGCCGAGGCGACCGGGTTTCTTCTGGTTACCCCACCCGGGAGCCCCGAGTAACCATCCCGATACACCATGAGCAACATTCGAACTTACACTAACGAGCGAGAAAGCACGGATGAACGAACGGAGGAGACGGCCCGGGCCGACGAGCGCGAGGAGTGCCCCGAGTGTGGCGGCCGACTCATCTCGGACACCGAACACGCCGAGACCGTCTGTGAGGAGTGTGGGCTCGTCGTCGAAGAGGGCGAGATCGACCGCGGTCCCGAGTGGCGCGCGTTCGACGCCGCCGAGAAAGACGAGAAGAGCCGCGTCGGTGCGCCCACCACGAACATGATGCACGACCAGGGCCTGTCGACCAACATCGGCTGGCAGGACAAAGACGCCTACGGTCGGGCGCTCTCGAGTCGGCAGCGCCAGAAGATGCAGCGGCTGCGCACCTGGAACGAGCGCTTCCGCACCCGGGACAGCAAAGAGCGTAACTTAAAGCAGGCCCTCGGTGAGATCGACCGGATGGCCAGCGCACTCGGCCTCCCCGAGAACGTCCGCGAAACCGCGTCGGTCATCTACCGGCGCGCACTCGAGGAGGACCTCCTCCCCGGGCGATCGATCGAGGGCGTCGCGACGGCCTCGCTGTACGCGTCGGCTCGACAGGCTGGCACGCCGCGCAGCCTCGACGAGATCTCGGCGGTCAGCCGCGTCGACAAGATGGAGCTGACCCGGACGTACCGGTACGTCATCCGAGAACTCGGCCTCGAGGTTCAGCCCGCCGACCCCGAGCAGTACGTCCCCCGGTTCGTCAGCGACCTCGACCTCTCGGACGAGACCGAGCGGATGGCCCGCGAACTGCTCGAGTCGGCCCGTCAGGAGGGCGTCCACAGCGGCAAGTCGCCCGTCGGTCTCGCGGCCGCAGGCGTCTACGCTGCCGCACTCCTGACCAACGAGAAGGTCACCCAGAACGACGTCAGCGAGGTGGCCAACATCTCGGAAGTCACCATCCGCAACCGGTACAAGGAGCTGCTCGAGGCCTCGAACACCGCGACGCCGGCCTAATGATGTGGCTTCGAGACGCGATCGACCTCGACGCTGACCGCGGCTCTTTCTTCCCGGTTTCTCGACGCTGAAGACGCGACGAGCGTTAGATCCCCATCGCCTGTCGACCCACCTCGAGTCCCCACTGTGGCACCTCGAGGATCACGACAGCGGCGAGGGCCACCTCGACTATCGTCACGAGCACGGTTACGATGGTCGCCCGACTGCTACTGACGGTGACCCCGAACGGGAGGCCGTACTCGGTAGACGAGAGCGGGTAGAACAGCGCAATTCCCCGTCTGCTCCCGGCCACGTCGAGAACGTAGTGGGTGAGGATGCCGATCCAGACGTACTCGAGGTTGCCGAACGCGGCGGGGAAGAAAAAGAACGCGGCGAGGACCGGCAGGTTGTGCAGCGTCTTTCGGTGTTTTCCGAAGGCCGTGTCGACGTCGGGGAAGAGCGCCCCCAGCGTCACCGGCACGCCGATCATCACCATCGTCTCGAGTGTCACCAGCACGTCTGTGAGTTCTGTTGCCGGCTCGAGGAGGTAGCCGAGTCCGACGCTCAACAGCACGGCGTTGAGCACGTGCCCCTTCTTGTTCATCGACCCGTACTCGAATCGGGGGACGTGAATACCTTTCTCTCCTGAGTGTCTCTCGATTCGAGGCGTCGACTGGTCGCCCTGATCGATCCGATTTCGGACTGGTCGCTCGCTGGTCGTCCATTCACACTCGCGACTCGAGGGCGAGAGTGACGGCAGCCATCGTCGCGTTCGAACTGGGTAGCTTCGACGGGGCCTACTGGGATTCGAGTTCGGAGAGGAAATCCACGAGCGCCTGCTCGACCGTCTTCGCACGGATCTCGGCACGGTCGCCGTCGAACTCGTGCCGGGTCGCCGTCGCGTACGAGGATTCACTGCCCCACGGGCCGGCGTAGGCGATTCCGACGTAGACGGTCCCGACGGGATCGGTCTCGGTCCCGCCGTCCGGCCCCGCGATGCCGGTCGTGGCGATCCCCCAGGTAACGTCACAGACGTCGCGGACGCCGCGGGCCATCTCGAGGGCGACCCGTTCCGAGACGGCCCCGTGTTCGTCCAGCGATTCGTGGCTGACGCCGAGGTGCTGGCGCTTGGCACCGTAGGCGTAGGTCGTCAATCCCGCCTCGAAGTAGTCGCTCGAGCCGGGGACGGCCGTGATCGCGCCCCCGATGAGGCCGCCGGTACAGGATTCGGCGACGGCGAGCGTCTCGTCGGCTTCACGAAGTGCATCGCCGACACGTGCGGGCAGGTCCGGGTCCACGTCGAGGTTCATACGCGATCCAATGGCTGGCAATCTTGTCAAGTCGGTGGTCTCGACAGGGCGTCGTCGAAAGTCGACGAACTGGCGGTACTCGAGTCAACTGTGTCGGCGGTCGATCGGTCAGTCGTGGCGTACGCGAAAACGGAAGACGGACGGTAGGGGAGGCCAACGCTCGAGTATGGAGTACGAGACGCCGTTGTTCTTCCGCGTGATGGCCTACGCGAACGAGGCCGATCGGGACGTCGTCGACATGGTCAGTGGCAACCCGGACTGGGATCCGCCCGCCGCCCTCCGGGAGGGCCTGCGCGAGTACGCCGACCTCGAGCCGGACGCGTTTCAGTACCCGCCGAGCGTTGGCCTGCGAGCGCTCAGAGAGGAGATCGCCGCACGTCGGGGCGTCGACGTCGAACAGGTCGTTATCACCAACGGGGCCGGCGAGGCGAACTACCTCGCGATGGCCCGCGCGCTAGAGCGCGACCGTGGCGAGGAGATCCTGTTGACCGATCCCGTCTATCCGTACTACCCGGGGAAGACGACGATGCTCGGGGGTCGGCCGGCATACGTCGCGACCGACGAGACGGGGCGACTCGATCCCGCGGCCGTCCGCGAGGCTGCGAGCGAGGACACGGCGGCAATCGTCGTCAACTCGCCGAACAACCCGACCGGCGCGGTCTATCCCGAGAAGACGATCCGCGAACTCGTCACCATCGCCGAGGCCCACGACGCGATCCTCGTGAGTGACGAGGTCTACGATCACTTCGACTACGCCGGGGCGTTCTCGAGTGCGCTCGGCATCGAATCGAATCACCGGATCGTCACGAACGGGTTCTCGAAGTCGATGGCGATCACCGGACTCCGCGTGGGTTACGCCGTCTTTCCACACCACCTCGTCGAGAACGCCCGCGGCCGCCACATGCTCGTGAACGTCGCGACGACCCGGCCCGGCCAGTACGCCGTCCTGAAGGCCCTCCACGAGACCGACCCCGACTACTACGAGCGAAACCGCGAGCGTCTCCGCGAGCGCATCGACGCCTTCACCGAGGCGCTCGAGGCCGCTGGCGCCGAGTACACCCGACCCGAGGGGTCGTTCTACGTGATGGCCCGATTCGACGGCTTCCCGGGGACGGTCGAGAACACCTTCGAGCTGATCGACGAGGCTGGCGTTGCGGGGATGCCCGGCTCCGGATTCGGCGACTCCCGGGAGGACTGGCTCCGGTTCGCGCTCGTGACACCGCGCGTCGAGGAGGCCGCAGACCGGCTGGCTGGGTACCTCGGCTGACTCCGGCGGCGCTCGTTTTTCTCGGCTCTCGAGACCGACGAATACTCGTGATGGGACGCTGTAGGGGGTGCCATGAGCGGACTGGACGTCGAGCCGGCCGACGGGGACGAGGCGGACGCCGAGCGCGCGGACAACACGATCGAGGTGACGCCGACCGACTCGATCGGCGACGAGCGCGAGACGATCACCGTCGAGCCCGCCGACGAGCCGATCGACGGCCCGGAGTACGTCCTCTACGGTGGGAAAGGCGGCGTGGGAAAGACGACGATGGCCGCGTCGACGGCGCTCGACAGCGCCCGCAGCGGGATTCGGACGCTCGTCGTCTCGACCGATCCCGCCCACTCGCTCTCCGACACCCTCGAAACGGATGTCCCGGCCGAACCCGAGCGCATCCACGAGGATATTCCCCTTTACGCCGCCGAGATCGATCCCGAAGCGGCGATGGAGCGGGGACAGGCGGGCCTGTTCGGGCAAGCCGCAGGTGACGGACGCGACGGGTCCGACGAGGACGTCGGTACCAGGGGCCCGAGCGGGATCGGCGATCTCGACGCCAGCGTCGACGAGGACCCGGTCGGCGGGTTCGGCGATACGGGCGAACTCGGTGGGCTGGGAGACCTTCTCGGCGGCGAGAACCCGATGGACGCCCTCTTCGGCGGTGCCATGCCCGGTGCCGACGAGGCCGCGGCGGTCCAGCTGTTGCTCGAGTACCTGGACGACCCCCGGTTCGATCGTGTCGTCGTCGACACCGCGCCGACGGGCCACACGCTCCGGCTCCTCCAGTTGCCGGAGGTGATGGACTCGATGGTCGGCCGGATGCTGACGATGCGCCAGCGGCTAAGCGGCATGCTCGAGAGCGTCAAGGGGATGTTCGGTGGGCCACAGCCCGACGCCGAGCAGGGACTCGAGGACCTCGAGGAACTCCGTGATCGGATCGAACGCCTTCGGGCCGTCCTGCGCGATCCGGCGCGGACGGACTTCCGGATCGTCATGGTTCCCGAGGAGATGAGCGTCTTCGAGTCCAAGCGGTTGCGCACCCAGTTGCAGTCGTTCGAAATCCCCGTCGGGACCGTCGTGGTCAATCGCGTGATGGAGCCCCTCTCCGACGTGGCCGACGACGTCGAGGGCGGCGAGGCGTTCCTCGAGCCGAATCTCGAGGACTGTGCGTTCTGTCAGCGTCGGTGGGACGTCCAGCAGTCGGCCTTGCAGGAGGCCCACGAATTGTTCCGTGGGACGGAGGTCAGGCGAGTGCCGCTGTTCGCCGACGAGGTTCGCGGCGAGGAGATGCTAACGATCGTCGCGGCCTGTCTCCGCTGATCCTGCCCACCGCAACGATGGCGACGGCTCACGCCGCGTCGCTGTCGCTCGGAACGGCCATCACTGGCTGGTCACTGTCGAGGATCACGGCCTGTGCGACGCTCCCGAACAGCACCTTCCCGAGCGGTGAGCGCGTCCTGACCCCGATGACGACGAGGTCGCTGTCGAACTCCGCTGCGGCCTCGAGGACTGTCGTTGCGGGTTCGCCCTCGGCGACGTGGATTTCACACTCGAGGCCGGCCGACTCCAGCGAGTGGCGGACCGGCTCGAGGGTATCCATCAGTCGCTCCCCGGCCGTCTCCTCGAGTTCGGATTCGTACGTGTCTGCGAATCCGCCAGCCGCCCACTCGGCGTCGGTCCCGTCGGCCTCGCGAACGTGGAGGACGTCGACGTGGACCCCACCACCCTCGTTCGCTTCGTCGGACTCGGTCTCGGGCAACTCGAGGATGGCGTCGACCTGCGCGCGGGCCCGTCGGTCCTCTCGGTCGATCGGCAGGAGAACGCGGTACATGTCGAATAGCTTCATCGGCAGCGCCTAAAGGATTTCATTCGACGGCCGGGTCCTCGACGGGTGCCTCGAGGCGCGTCGTGTGGACGATCAATCCGGCCGCGATCAGACAGGCCACGCCCAGCAGCATCCAGGACGCCCGGTATCCCACCAGATCCGCCAGCAGGCCGAACGCGGGTGGGGCGACGATCGACCCGGCGACCAGTGAGAGCTGTCCGCCCGCGGTCGCACCACCCATTTCCTCGTTCGTGACGACGGTCGACATGCAGGAGTAGTAGACGCCGGTGTTCCCGAGGACGAAAAAGCCGAGGACGACGAAGGCGATGGTGCCGACGAGCGGGCTCGAGACGGTGGCGACGACTGCGAACGACGCTGCACTCGCGACGGCCTGCACGAGGAGGATCCCGCCGAGACGGAGACGCGGGTCACCGGGAAAGACGTCGCCGAGCCACCCCGCCACGACGCGGCCGACGCTGCCTGCCACCTGGACGAGCGCCAGGACGATGCCACCGGCGGCGATCGACGCCTCGAGTTCCTCCTGGACGAAGAGGACGACGTAGCCGGTAGTCGTGAACAGTGCCGCTCCGAGGAAGAAGCCGGCGGCGACGAGCGTTCGGTAGGGTGCGTTCCGCGAGAGCTGCCGAAAGTCGGGGTAGGTGGCTCGAGCACTGGTTTCGGCGTTTGCGTACAGGTGTGCGAAGGTGACTGCGACGGCGAGACCGAGCGCAGAGGCGACGAAGAACCCGGCGTTCCAGACGACCACACCAGCGAGTCCGGTCACGAGGAGGGCGCTGATGCCGCTGCCGGCGGTGACGCCGACCTGTTTGATCCCGATGGCGACGTGCTGGCGACCCGCCGCGATCCGATCGTAGATCGCCTTGTTCGTTCCTGGTATCGCTCCGGCGTAGGTCGACCCGAGGAAGAACGCGGCCGCGAGCAGCGTCGCGAACGTCGGTGCGCCAGCGACGAGGGCCGACCCGGCCGAGAGCCCAACCAGTCCGAGCGTGAGGGTGACTCGTTCGCCGAACCGATCGACGAGCGCACCGACCGGGAGGAGGAAGGTCGCGTACCCGAGCGTCAGTGCCGTCACGACGAACCCGACTTCGAACCGCGAGAGCGCGAACGCCTCGCGAAACAGCGGTGTCGCCGCAAAGACGGTGTAGTAACAGACGCTGGCGGCGACCTGCCACGACGTCACCAGCCCCACGACTCGCCAGTCGGCGCGGCTCATTCGAGACTCCGTTCTCGAGCGACCGGGATAGAACGCACGTTTCGCTGGTGGACGAATGGCCCCAGATCAGGGCATCCCCGGCCGACGGCTCGACCGAGCTCGGTCAGAACCCGTCACCCCTCGACGACGATAGGACATCGGACATATGAACAGCGATTTCGGAACATAATTGCAATTTTTCCGGGTTAGACGACCAGACCAGATGTTTTCGTTCGCAATCACTTCGTCGGATCACTAGTGTTTAATACTCGTGTTTGGAATTGCCGGCAAGAATGGCGTACTCCCTCCGCCACACGTGTCAACAGTACGTTCAGCGGCTCTGGACGTACCTCTGGCTGCTCAACGCCCAGACGAAAGCGTACCTTACCCTCGACGGACCCGCGATCGCACGGGACCTTGGGTACGGTTCGAACGAGACGAACAGACTCGAGCAACTCGGCTTCGAAGACGCCTCCAGCAGTGTGAACGACACCGGTGACGGCGATCCACCGACTGGAAGTGACGCCAGTGCTGGCGATTCAGCCGGTGCGACCGGGTCGAACGGCTCCGGCGGTTCCGGGGGCACCCCCGGTCCCGGCGGCGACGACTCACCGTTCGACGTCGGTGGCGGGTACGGTCGGCGGCAGAAATTCGGGTTCGTACTCGGACCACTGCTGTTCGCACTCATCTACCTGTCACCGACGCCTGAAGGGCTCTCACCGGAAGGACAGGCCGTCGCCGCAGTGACGGCGTGGGTCGCCGTCTGGTGGATGTCGGAAGCGATTCCGATTCCGGCGACCTCCCTGCTACCGATCGTCCTCTTCCCGCTGACGGGCGCGTTACCAGTCGATATGACGACCCCCTCGTACGGTCACCCGCTGATCTTCCTGTTTATGGGCGGGTTCTTCCTCGCGATGGCGATGCAGCGATGGGACCTCCATCGGCGAATCGCCCTGCGGACGATCAAGGCTGTCGGGACCGAACCCTCGAGGCTCATTCTCGGGTTCATGCTCGCGACGGCGTTCCTCTCGATGTGGGTCTCGAACAGTGCGACGGTGATGATGATGGTTCCAATCGCGCTCGCGGTTATCTACCAGACTGCAGACCTCATCGACGAGAGTTCACTCGACGTCGATACGAGTCAGGGAAGCTTCGCGTTCGGCGTCGCCCTGATGCTCTGTATCGCCTACGGTGCGTCAGTCGGCGGCGTGGCGACGCTCATCGGCACCCCACCGAACATCCTCTTTGCCGGGCAGGCAGGTGAGATATTCGGACAGAACGTCTCGTTCGCCCAGTGGATGCTCTACGGCGTCCCCATCTCCATCGTCGGCCTCGTCGCAGTGTACCTCTACGTCACCAGACTTGCCCTCACACCCCAGTTCGACCAGTTGCCCGCTGCGGGCGACGTCATCGACCGCGAACTCGCCGATCTCGGATCGATGAGCCGTCAGGAACGCCTCGTCCTGCTGGTCTTCGCCGGCATGGCCGTCTCCTGGATCGGTGCGAGCCTCCTCGATCAGTTCGACCAGTTCCCGGTCGTCGAACTCGACGTCGCCCTCCTCGGTACGCTGGTCTTCGCACTCACGTCCGCACTTGCGTTCGTCCTCGACCCGCTGTTTGCCCTCCCCATTCCCGACGACGCAGACACGGTCGTCGCCATCGCCGGCGCGATGGTCCTCTTTACGCTCCCGACGAAAACCGACGACGGCGACCACACCTTCTTGCTCGACTGGTCGAGCGCCGTCCAGATTCCATGGGGCGTCATCCTCCTGTTCGGTGGCGGACTCGCGATCGCCGCCGGATTCGGCGAAACCGGCCTCGCCACCTGGATCGGCGAACAGCTCCAGCTGCTCGAGGGCGTCTCGATGGTCATCATACTGCTGGCAGTCGTCACGATGACGATCTTCCTCACGGAGGTCACCTCGAACACGGCGACCACGGCGATGCTCATGCCGATCCTCGCCGGCGTCGCGATCGGAATCAACGTCCACCCATTCGGACTCATGATCGCCGGGGCAACGGCCGCGTCGTTCGCGTTCATGCTCCCCGTCGCGACGCCACCGAACGCCATCGTCTTCGGGAGTGGCTACATCACGCTTCCCCAGATGGCCCGCGTCGGCGCCGGGCTCAACGTCATCGGCATCGCGCTGATCACGCTCGTTGCCCTCCTGTGGCTCCCGATCGCCTGGGGAATCGACCCCACGACCCTCCCCACGGAATTCCTCGAGGCGTTCGAGAGCTGAGCGACTGACGAGCGATAGTGACCGATTCCCATCGTCCGAGAATCGGACGCCTCCTTCTTGGATTCCCCGCGGATGGTCGCTCGTAGAAGAGATGTCGACGCCAGAACCGCCCGATTTCTCCCGGCACCGACGACTCCTCGAGATTCTCGCCGACGTCGGTCCCACGACCGTTCCCGAAGTTGCCGCTCGACTCGAGGCCCATCCCGTGACGGTCGAGCGACAGTGTCTCGAACTCCAGCGTGCCGGCCGAATCAGGCAGTGCACGGGCGGAAAACTCGTTCTCGCCGACGACGGCTCCACAGCATCGAACAACTGAGGCAGGTAGACAGCAGGAACCGACGAGAACGGAACTCGCGTCGAAGAGCGGTCCCAGCGGAGTCAGGCCAGACGACGCAGCAGTGCGAACCCGGCGTCGCGCAGTTGATCCGGGAGGAATCGAGCGTAGCTACCGAACTGTGCCAGCGGCCCAACCGGGTAGCGAGTCGGGGGTTCCGGGTGACTCGCAGCCTCGAGAATCGCCCTGGCCACCTCCTCGGGTTCCGAGGCGAACGGCCCATCAGAACCACCGCCGAGGAGTTTCATGTCGTCGATCAGTTCGTAGAGGTGCTCGTAAGCCGGCGTTTGCTCCGAATCGGGAAGTTCCTCGCTGACGCGCTCGGTGAAGTTCGTCGCCACTGGACCCGGTTCGACCAGGACGACGTCGACGCCGAACTCCTCGAGTTCGGCCCGGAGTGAGTCGCTCATCGCCTCGAGTGCGTGTTTCGACCCCGAGTACGCGCCGTAGCCGGGCAGGGAGAGTCGTCCGGCGACGCTCGAGACGTTGACGATCAGGCCCTCGCCCTGAGCGCGCATGTGCGGGACTGCCGCGCGGGTAAGTCGATGGGGACCGTAGACGTTGACGTCGAACTGCCGGTGGAGGTCCGCCGTGGAGACGTCCTCGAGCGGCCCCATCTGGGCGTAGCCGGCGTTGTTGACGACGCAGTCGATCGCACCGCCGATGTCGACGGTCGTCTCGACCGCGCGGGCGACCTGTTCGGGGTCAGTAACGTCGAGTGCGAGCGTCTCGCAGCCGGCCGCGGCGAGCTCCTCGATGTCCGACGGATCGCGAGCCGTCGCGACGACGAGCCACTCGTCCTCGAGGAACGCCTCGGCCGTCGCGCGGCCGATTCCCGACGAACAGCCGGTGATGAGGACGGTCTTCTTGCGGACGTATCGGTCCGACTGTCCGGTGGCGGTCGTCTCGGTCGTTGCGTCGGCCTCGTCGACGACCTCCTCACTCACGTCGGACTCGCGCGCGACGTTCCGTGCCGTGGCGGTGTCGTCGACCGGGTCGGGGGTCGATTCCCCCTCCGAATCCGCGGCTGGTTCCGCATCCGGATCGACCGTCGAATCGGTCTCCGTGTCTGGGTCGCTCCCGGATCCGGAGGCCTGCTCAACTGCGGACCCGGACTCCTCGCCAGTCGTCGAGGCCTCGTCTCGAGTCGCGTCGTCGACGGTGGAACCGTCCGAGTCCTCCGCTGCGTCGTCGACGTCCTCGTCGGTGGTCATGGTGACCTGTACGTGCGTCGGTACCTAAGTATCGGTGGTTTGTCTCGCTTGCCGGACTGTCTGGATCGGATGCCAGTTCGGATTCCAACGACAGGTTCCAGCAGCGACGTCCCTGCGTCCCGAGGACGTTCCACACCGCTTATCTCGTCGGGGCACGCGCGTTCGACCATGACCAATCAGGACGTAATCGACGCCCTTCGAGCGGCAGAGGCCGTCCGCTACGGCGAGTTCGAACTCTCCCACGGCGGCACGAGCGAGTACTACGTCGACAAGTACCTCTTCGAGACCGACCCCGATTGCCTCGAGACCATCGCCGAGGCCTTCGCCGAGCGCGTCGACAACGACGACAAACTCGCCGGTGTCGCCCTCGGTGCCGTCCCGCTGGCCGCCGCGACCAGCGTCGCCGCTGGCGTCCCCTACGTCATCGCGCGCAAGCAGCGCAAGGAGTACGGCACGGCCAACCTGATCGAGGGCCGACTCGAGGACGGTGAGGAGGTCGTCGTCCTCGAGGACATCGTCACGACGGGGACCAGTCTCGTCGATGCTATCGAAGCACTGCGTGAGGCGGGCGCGACGGTCGACCGCGCGCTGGTCGTCGTCGACCGCGAAGAGGGTGGCCGCGAGAACGTCGAGGACGCCGACGTCGAGATGGAGGCGCTCGTGACGGCGAGTGAGTTGCTGGCCGATCGCGAGTAACGCGTTCCGACCTGCATAGCCGATCGATTTATCACGTAATCGTTACCAGTACCGACTGTGAAATTTGTCGCAGCGGAATACGAAGAAGCAGGCAGCGGGGTTGGGTCAGAACTCGAGGTGTGGGACCGCCTCAAACGATGTTTCACCCCCGACGACGTCGGCGTCTGTTACTATCGATTCCCGATCGTCGACGAACGTAGCGCAGCGCTGGATCGAGAGGCTGACTTCGTGATGCTTCACCAGCGGTACGGCCTCGTCGTCATCGAGTGTAAAGGGTACACGATCGATCAGATCGAGTCGATCGAGGGGTCGAGGTGGAATCTCTCTGGTACGTCACAGGATGCATCCGCGCCGTATTCGCAGGCTCGAGATCACGGCTTCCGAATTCGGTCGCCGATGATGCGCGAACCGTCGCTGGTCGACGAGCGGGGCAACTGCCACATCGTCATGACACCACTCGTCGCCCTGCCAAATGTCAGTCGCGACGAATGGGACGACCGTGGATTCGGTGACCTTCCATCGGTGCCGCGCATGATTCTGCGAGAGGACCTCTCGAGGGGAGCCCTCCGTGCCGTCTTCGATTCGCTCCCGGCCGACGATGCCCTTACGATGGATCAGTACGCCGACGCGCGAGCAGTTCTCGGCGGAGGACAGGCAATCAGCGGCGAACGTGGCCCGGTCCTGACAGACGAGGATACGAAAGCTGGCCTGTACGAGACGGTCCAGAAGGGGCTTCAGCGGTTCGACGAGCGACAGGAAGAGATCGGTATCCAGATCCCCGACGGACCACAGCAGATCCGGGGAATCGCAGGGTCTGGAAAGACCGCGTTGCTCGCCCGGAAAGCGGCGGCTATGCACGCAAAACACCCCGACTGGAATATCGCGGTGACGTTCAACACGCGGAGCCTCTACCAGACGATCCGGAATTCGATTCGCCGGTTTTACGCCGACTTCGGTGGTGAAGAGCCGGACTGGACCCGTCTCGAGGTCCTCCACGGTTGGGGTGGGAAGACAGAACACGGGATGTACTACAAGATTTCCCAGAGTGCCGGGCAGACCCCCCGGACTGTCGGAACTGCGAAAGACGAGTTCGGCGACCGCGGTCCCGGCAAACTCCTCGAAGCGTGCTGTCGAGAACTCGTCGAGGAGGCCCCGATTCAGGAGGAATACGATGCGATCCTCATCGACGAGGCCCAGGATATGGAGCCGGCGTTTTACCAGATGTGCTACGAGGCGCTGACGCCGCCGAAACGATTGATCTGGGCCTACGACGAGGCACAAAACCTGACGAGCCTCTCCGCTCCGAGCCCGAAAAACGTCTTCGGCAGTGACGACGACGGCACTCCGACGGTCGATCTGAGCGGAATCTATCCGGGCGGCATCCAGAAGAGCCAGATCATGCGAAAGTCGTATCGCACGCCACGATCGGCACTGATGCTTGCCCACGTCTTTGGAATGGGGCTGACGAGCAGTCGTGGACCTGTTCAGGCGATAACGACACAGGAGGGATGGGAAGACATTGGCTACGAGATTCTGGAAGGCGATTTCCGACGGATTGGCGAACCGGTCTCGATCCGGCGACCCGACGCCAATTCGCCACATCCACTCGCTGATCGGCCAGAGGCGACGCCGTTCGTCACCTTCGATTCGTTCGATCGGCGATCCAGCGAACTCGACGCCGTCGCCGACGAGATCGAGAACGACGTCCGCTACCACGGCCTCGAGCCAACTGACGTCCTCGTTATCCCCCTCGGAACGGTCTCGGACGTCCGTTCGATCGGGCAACAACTTGCGCATCGGCTCGAGGACCGGGACCTCGATGCGAACCTCGTCTGGAAGGGGAACACGAGCGTGTTCCAGAAACCAGGAGAGGTAACGATCTCGGGCATCAATCGGGCGAAAGGAAACGAAGCCGCCTCGGTCTACCTCCTCGGCGTCGACTACCTCGACGATCCGGACCCCTACTGGCACGACAACCGCGTTCAACCACGGAACGAGGCGTTCGTCGGGATCACTCGAACGCGAGCCTGGTGTCAGGTCACGGGGGCCGGTGACCACCCGGCCCTCTTCGACGAGATCGGTTCACTCGTCGAGCAGGTCACCGAGACGGATCCGGTCGTTACGTTCACAGCACCAGATCCGACCGAACTCGAGAACGAAATCGCTGCCGACGAGACGATTGCAACGAGGATCGACCAGTTCTGACCCGGCCGCCCACTGGCCCATCTCAATCGTGACCAACCAGTGGCGACCACCTGAAGTCGATCTGGACCACGTCCGGGCCCCCATCAAAACGCTTTTATCCCGCTCGAGACAACTCGAGTTCACGATGGTAGGTGTCCGCTTTACAGGGGCCTCGGCCCGCTTCTAATCACTCCCACCTACCGTTCGCTGTGGCCACGAAGACCAGCAGTCGAGCGGTCCGAGCGGACACGATATCGAACTTCTCTTTGAAGTTCCCCACCCAGCGATAGCCACACCAGCCAGACACAACCACCACAATGTCAGACTCAGATTCAGATTCACAGGAGCAGCTTACGGTCGTACTGCCAGACGGTTCGGAACTCGAGGTCACCGACGGGGCGACCGTCGAGGACTGTGCCTACGAGATTGGCCCCGGCCTCGGCCGGGACACGGTCGCGGGCAAACTCGACGGAGACCTGGTCGCCAAAGAGGAACCCGTCTACGACGGCGTCGACCTCGAAATCGTCACCGACCAGTCCGAGGAGTACCTCGAGGTGATGCGCCACTCCGCATCGCACGCGCTCGCCCAGGCCGTCTGTCGCCACTACGACGACGTCGACCTCGCCATCGGGCCGCCTACCGACGAAGGCTTTTACTACGACTTCGACGACCTCGAGGTCGACGAAAGCGACCTCGCCGACCTCGAAGACGAAATCGAGGAGATCCTCGCGGAAGACCACGAGATCGAACGCGAGGAGGTCTCGATCGAGGAGGCAGAAGAGCGCCTCGCAGACCAGCCGTACAAACTCGAACTCCTCGAGGAGTTCGCCGACGAGTCGGACACGGTCACCTTCTACAGCCAGGGTGAGTGGGAGGACCTCTGTGCCGGCCCGCACGTCGACTCGACGGGTGAGATCGGTGCCGTGAAACTCCTCGAGATCGCTGGCGCTTACTGGCGCGGCGACGAGGAGAACCCGATGCAGACCCGGATCTACGGGACGGCGTTCGAAGACGAAAGCGACCTCGAGGACTTTCTCGAGCGCCGCGAGGAGGCCAAAGAGCGCGATCACCGCAAGATCGGGTCGGAGATGAACCTCTTTTCGATCCAGGACGTCACGGGGCCCGGCCTCCCGCTGTACCATCCACCGGGGAAGACGATCCTGACCGAACTCGCCGACTTCGTCACCGAGCTCAACGAGGACACGGGCTACGACTACGTCGAGACGCCACACCTGTTCAAGACGGATCTCTGGCAGAAGTCCGGCCACTACGAGAACTACGCCGACGACATGTTCGTCTTCGAACTCGGCGACGACGAGTTCGGCCTGAAGCCGATGAACTGCCCCGGTCACGCGACGATCTTCGAGGACCAGTCGTGGTCCTACCGCGACCTGCCGGTCCGGTACGCCGAAGACGGCAAAGTGTATCGCAAGGAACAGCGCGGGGAACTCTCGGGCCTCTCGCGCGTCTGGGCGTTTACGATCGACGACGGCCACCTGTTCGTCCGCCCAGACCAGATCGAAGCCGAGGTCGAGGCGATCATGGACTCGATCGACGAGGTTCTCTCGACGTTCGATCTGGAGTACGAGGTCGCTCTCGCGACCCGTCCCGACAAATCCGTCGGCAGCGACGAGATCTGGGAACGTGCGGAATCACAGCTCGAGTCGGTCCTCGAGAGTCGCGAAATGGACTACGAACTCGAGGCGGGCGACGGCGCGTTCTACGGCCCGAAGATCGACTACGCGTTCGAGGACGCTATCGGCCGGAGCTGGGACGGCCCCACGGTCCAGCTCGACTTCAACATGCCCGAACGGTTCGACCTCTCGTACGTCGGCGAGGACAACGAGGAACACCGCCCGGTCATGATTCACCGCGCGCTCTACGGCTCCTACGAGCGCTTTTTCATGATGCTCATCGAGCACTTCGAGGGCAACTTCCCGCTCTGGCTCGCCCCCGAGCAGATCCGCGTGCTGCCCATCTCCGACAACAACCTCGAGTACGCACGCGAGGTGGCCGCGGCGTTCGACGACTTCCGTCTCGAGGTAGACGACAGCGACCGCACCCTCGGCCGAAAGATCCGAGCGGCCCACGACGACCGCGTCCCCTACCAGATTATCGTCGGCGACGACGAAGCCGACGACGGGACGATCTCGGTTCGCGACCGATTCGAAGACCAGGAGTACGACGTCGAGATCGACGACTTCCGGGAACACCTCGAAGCCGAGCGCGCCGAAAAGCGCACGGAACCTGATTTCCTGCGTTGATATTCTCCGCGCGCTGAAGCGCGGGGCTTTGTGCCTGTTCAGCGTACAACGAGTGGGTTCGGCCAGCACACTTTTCGGGAAGGCGATCGGCCCGTCCCGAAATCGCCCTAAAAACTTAACCAGTGGTGGACTGAAGGTCACGCATGGCTACCTACAACGACCTGGGACTCCCGTTCGACACCGATCTCGAGGAGGACAGCTTCCTCGAGGAGTTTCTCGATTCGAATCCAAATGCGCCGGTACACGCCTTTATCGGCCTCTTTTACGTATTCGTCTTCGGATACTTCGTGTTCATCGTCTACGGGTTCCTGTTTGGAGTTCCGCTCCTGACGGCGCCGTTTTGATCGGCGATTCGACGACTCGAGGCTAACCGACCACGCGCGATAGGGGATCGCCGGGAGGCGTGTCAGAACACGCCGTTCTCGGCAGGGTGGCCAGAACTCTCGGTCGACGTCGACGTCACTCGTCTTCGAACTCGAGGGCTGCGGAGTTGATGCAGTACCGTTTTCCGGTGGGGTCCGGTCCGTCGTCGAAGACGTGACCCAGGTGGCCTCCGCAGGTCGCACACAGAACTTCGGTTCGTCGCATCCCGTGGCTGGTGTCGAGTCGCGTCTCGACGCGGTCGGGGTCGACGTCGAAGAAGCTAGGCCAGCCGCTTCCCGATTTGAACTTGGTATCGGAATCGAACAGCGGCGTGCCACAGCCGGCACAGGCGTACGTGCCGTCACCGTCGTGCTCGACGTACTCGCCGCTGAATGCGGGTTCGGTTCCGGCTTCCCGGAGGATTCGATACTCCTCGTCGTCGAGTCGCTCGCGCCACTCTGCCTCGTCGGCGGGGAGGTCGACGTCCGAATCGACGTCGGGGCCGCCAGTCTGATCTGCCATGGACGTCACTTGGCCCGTCAGGACCAAGAGTCTGTCCGCGACCACGCCAGGACTCGATGGGGCGTTCGTCGTGACCTCCGCGGCGTCGAGTCGGTCAGCGCTGGGTGATGATATCCGTGCTCTCACACTCGGGACACTGGGTCATCCGTCCGAGCTTTGGCACTTCGATGCGGAGCCAGTCGTCCGCGCCGCCGGGAGCTTCGAAGCCGCATCGTCGACACCGCGAGGATCTCGCCGTGGCTGTCTCACCGGACATAGCCCCATGTATGACACACGCTGGCAAAGTGTTACCGGTGAAGTCGAGTCCGACAGCCCAGTGCTCACCGGTCGCTCGAGGCGTCGCCGCGGGTAACGCATACACTCGAAAAAACGGGAGTCGGGGACGAACGGAACGTGTGACTGGTCAGTTCGATCCCGAAGCAGACGGCTCGACGCGAGGATCCGGATCTGACGCCTCCACGTCGAACGTCGGGGAGATCACCTCGCCGACCCGCCGATCGCGGTAGTCGGCCTCGAGACGGCCGTCATGGCCGTCACGTCCGTCGAACTCGCCGTCGGCGAGCGCCTCGAGTCGGTCGAAGACGTCGACGGTTCGGTCACCCACCGTACAGGGTGTAACGTGAACGAGTTCGTCGCCGTCGAACTCCGCGAGCGCGAGTACGGGTAATCGCCAGCGGACGTGCTGTTCACCCGTGATCTCGGACTCGACGTGTCGACGCGTGAAAAACGGCTCGAGGTCTCGGTCGGTGGTCTCTGCCCACGCCTCGAACGCTTCGAGCCGACGGTGGATCGCCTCGAGCTGGGGGACGCGCTGTGACAGGGTTGTGTGTGCGAATTCGCGTCCCCAGACGCCGACCTCGACGCAGTCGAGTACTCCCTCGGCCTCGAGGTCGCGGGCGCACTCGATCGCTCGCTCGCACCGGGGAGTCGAAACCGGTACGAACGAACGGGTCCACAGTTCGACCGTTCGGGGTGGTGTGTGAGTGTCCTGCACGGGTGATCTCCGTGGTGCCTGTCCACGAGGACCTACAAAAGCGTTGGCCGACGTCTCACGACACGTGAACGGCAGAATCGGAGGACTGTCCGGTCACCGGTGGTGAGACCGAACGCCGGTACAGGCAAGGATACCCGCTTCGTCAGCTGGGACGATATTTCGTGCGCGCTTTCCAGCGACGGGCAATTTCGCCGCTGGGCCACGGTACGGGGTATACGTTCACAATACTGGGGCACGAAGCAGGGACGATGACTGTCTCGCGAACGGTCGAACTCGAGGGCCACATCATCGACTCGGGAACGATGGGCGAGTGTTTCACCGTCGTGATGGACCTCGGTGGTGAATTCGAGGTCGAGGCGTTCGAGGTCGGCCGACACGCCCACGACGAGAGCTACTGTCGCCTCGCGGTGACCGCCGACACCGAAGGCGACCTCCGAGAGATCGTCCACGAACTCAACCAGCTGGGCGCGACGGTCGCCGATCCGCGGGACGCGGAACTCGAGGCTGCGCCAGCCGACGGCGTCGTTCCCGTGGGATTTTATTCGACGACGAACCACCCGACGGCCGTTCGAGTCGACGGCGAGTGGATTCCCGTCGAGAATCCGGAGATGGACTGTGCGCTGGTGGTCGACCGAGACGAGTCGGATCCAGTCGTGCGGACGAAGACGCTGAACGCGATCGAAGTCGGGGATCTCGTCGTTACCGGCGAGGCCGGAATTCGCGTCGACCCGCCAGAACGACCCCGTGAGGGAAGCGGTGCCTTCGGGTTCATGCAGGGCGGCGTCTCGAGCGAGCGACCCTCCCCGTCGCTGATCGGCGAAATCGCAGACGAGATGCGGTCGGTCCGTGACGACGGCGGCACGGTCCTCGCCGTCTGCGGACCGGCGATCGTCCACTCCGGCGGCCGCGACGCCCTCGCCGATCTCGTCGCTGCGGGCCACGTCGACGCGTTGAGCGCGGGGAATGGCTTCGCCGTCCACGACCTCGAGCGCGACATGTACGGCACCTCGCTCGGTGTCGACACCGAACACCTAGAGCACCCGCGGTCGGGCCACAAACACCACATCTACACGATCAGCGAGATCGCCCGGCTGGGCGGGATCGAGGCCGCCATCGAGGCGGGAGCTGTAGAGGGCGGCGTGATGTACGAGTGCGTTCGAAACGACGTCCCCTACGTCCTCGCCGGGTCGATCCGCGACGACGGCCCGCTCCCGGAGACGATCACGGACAGTATCGAGGCCCAGAACGCAATCCGCGAGCAAGCCCACGAGGCGGACCTCGTGCTCATGCTCTCGACGTTGCTGCACTCGGTCGCCGTCGGCAACTGCCTGCCCTCGACGACCAGCACCGTCTGCGTCGACATCGACCCGGCCACGGTCACCCAGCTGGTCGACCGCGGCAGCGCCCAGGCGGTCGGGCTCGTCACCGACGTCGGGACCTTCCTGCCGATGCTGCGGAACGAACTGCTCGAGTAGCCGGTTGGTTCCTCGAGTGTCGGCCACCGGATGTCGACTCCATGTCGACCGTCGATTCGGAGCTCTGGCGCGAGCGGAAGTCGGTGCGTTTTCCATCGGCCGACCCGCAGTAGCGACCATGACAGCCGAGACGCCGGTGCTCGACAATCACCTCCACCTGGACCCGGACAACCACCGTGGCATCGACGCCGTCCGTGACTTCGCCCGCGTCGGCGGCACGCACTTGCTCGTCGTCAACAAGCCCTCGTGGCACCTCGGCGTCGACGCCGACGCAGGCGAGGACTTCCGCCCCGTCTTCGAGCGAACGATCGACATCGTCGCCGAGGCCTCGAGCGAACTGCCGGGACGGGCCTGGCCCGTTCTCGGCGTCCACCCCGGTCTGATCTCGCGGCTCGTGGACGAGCGTGGATTCTCACCCGCCGATGCCCGGGACCTGATGTGCGCCGGGCTCGACGTCGCCGCGGAGTACGTCGACGCTGGCGACGCCCTCGCGCTGAAATCCGGCCGGCCCCACTACGACGTCACCGACGCCGTCTGGGAGGCGTCGAACGCGGTCATGCGCCACGCGTTCGAACTGGCCGCCGGCCTCGAGTGTGCCGTCCAGTTACACGCCGAAGCCAGCGAGGATATGACCGAAGTGACCGGGTGGGCAGAGGAGGTGGGACTGCCCGCCCACCGCGTCGTCAAACACTACGCCGCCGGAAGACTCGAGGGCCCTGTCCCGAGCGTGATGTGTGACAAAGAGCGCCTCGAGGTTGCCACAGAGCGCGGCGAGCCGTTCCTGATGGAGACCGATTACATCGACGACCCCGACCGACCGGGTGCCGTCCTCGGACCGAAGACGGTCCCCCGGCGCGTCGACTGGCTGCTCGAGGACGGTCACGACGACGCGGTCCGGAACGCCCACGTCGAGACCCCGGAACGCGTATACGGAATTTCTACCGAAGAGACGCTCGAGAGCGGCCGAAACGGTCGGTAACGTTCAGTCGGTTTGTCGGAAGGTAGAGAAAGGCATTTCAAGCGGCCGGTGTAGGTTGCTGTATGAGCAATCCCCCCACCGAGTTCTACTCGGAGGAACGCTGGCAGAACTGGATCGATCGCATCAAGGACGAAGACATCGATCCGGAAGACGAGTCGTCGGCGCGACTCCTGCTCAACCTGCAGGACGATACGGCAATTGCGATTGCGAAGATCGTCGCCGCTTACGACGACGGGGACCTGGGCGAAGAGGAAGCTCTGGCGGAAATCGCCGACGTCCGCGAGATCGTCCTGAGCGAGGTCAACGTCGAGGACGAGGAGAAACTCATTCTCGTCGACGGCGTCCAGACGAGTCTCGTCTGCGTCTTCTTCGCCGCAGAGGAGTACGTCGCCGGCGGTCCGGCCGACGAGGGAAGCGTCAGCGACTATCTCGGTGCCGCCGCCGATGCAGAGGCCGAAGAGGACCTCGACGCGGCCCTCGGTTACGCCGCCCAGGCCGGTACCCGAATCATCGACGGCGACGATCTGGACATCTCGATCGCCGAAGAACTCGAGTACGGCCTCGTCACCGAGTGGATCAACGGGCTCGACAGCCTCCAGAGTGCGATGAGCGATCCCGAGGTCGTCGAGGAAGACGAATAGCGTCGCACGTTTTGACTGGCTCGGTCGTTCACTCTCGAGCCAACAAGCGTATACGTTGGTGTGACTATCACCACGTATGATTCGTGGGGGTGACGAGCGTGGCGTAACCGTCCAGATCGGTGCTGTGTTACTGCTTGCGATTCTCATCACGGCGCTGGCGCTCTATCAGGTTAATTCCGTCCCTGCAGAGAACGAAGTCGTCGAAATTGAGCACAACCAGGATGTTCAG
The DNA here is from genome assembly GCF_002156705.1 of Natrarchaeobaculum aegyptiacum. Classification (NCBI taxonomy): domain Archaea; kingdom Methanobacteriati; phylum Methanobacteriota; class Halobacteria; order Halobacteriales; family Natrialbaceae; genus Natrarchaeobaculum; species Natrarchaeobaculum aegyptiacum. Next base: position 3,364,745 of record NZ_CP019893.1, on the reverse strand, counting down.
GACGACCTTCAGGAAGTACGTAATACCATTGTATCGGTTCCTGGTGGGAACAGTGGAACCTCCCAATCCGTCTCTTTGGGAACTTCATATCCACCCCGAACGTTTGGGATAAACCCGGGGCCAATGGAAGGATCATTGGAGAGCGAACCGATCGGAGAGATTACCATCGAAAATGCAATTCCAGTTGATGACTCCGATCAGGTTAGCGACGGCTGGAAGGATGGATATCGAACCTATGGTCTCACGTATTCGCCCAATTATAATGAATACCAAAACGCCCCGCAAACGAGATACGAACACGGCCTCCTGTACAACCATCACCCGAACGACGAACGGCTAAACGTCGGTGGCCAATCCCAGCTCGTCGTCGACGGAAACGAAATTACAATCGTTACTCTTCAGGGGAACTATTCCGAGTTCGGCCAGCGGACGGCCACAGTTGACCCTCGAGAGTTCAGCACGTCGACGAACACCATCAGCGTCGAAAGTGATAGTCAGGATCCAATGGAAGTAACGCTCCCGACGAATAGTCCCGAGCACTGGGAGGAAACCCTCTCTGAGACCACCGATCATCAAATCACTGCGAATGACGAAATCGTGACGATCACGTTCGAACCTGGGACGTACAATCTTCGAATGGCTGAGGTGGGGATCGGTGATGCAACTCAAGGGAGTCCGGAGGATCGGGTCGAATATCTCTGGACGGACGAACAGGAATCAGCAACGATCGTAGAGTTCCGAGATCGATTCAATAATCCAGTACCTAGCGCAGAAATCGATGAAATAGAAAATATTGATGAGATGATTGGGAACGTTGAGCGAATCGAAAAGGACAATCTTCCGGATTCAACGGGAAGTGACGGACGGGTTCGAATTGGTGACCTTTCTGATCAACCAGTTTCCGACCCTGGACAGATACAGACGTATGGGTGGACAGTAGAGACTGATGGAGAGGATGGCAAAACGGTGTATTTCACAGATGATGGGACGAAAGACGGTGAACGAATCTGGGATCTTGATGAGGATGAAGTACCAGTTGTAACCGCAACCGTAGTTCAAGATCGAGACGATCGTGTATACACTGCAGAAATCGTTAATGTTGACGACAAGTCAGTTACGATCCGAGCATGGCGCTCTACAGGCTTAGCCGTCCTAGGCCATCCTCAAACAGAAGTTTCTGAAGAAGTCCATGTAACTGCAACAGTCACAACCAAGGAGATTGACAGACCATCACCACCAGACGAAGGGAATGGTAATGATGGGGGCGAAGGCGATACAACATTTGATTTGCTTGAAACAGAAATGGATGTGCGCTCCGGAGATAATGCGGCCGAAGGAGTTACAATCACATTTGAAACGGCGAGTGAAGGAAATACAATAACATTCTCTGGAGAGAATAACGTAGAAGAAGAAGATACTGAAGTAGTGGAAGACACCACTGGTGGGCAAGTGGAGCTAGAGTGGGGTGCAGGCGGTCCACCTGGTGACCCGGATACCTACCCCGTCGAATTGGTAGCCGATATTGAAGGGGGATTATGCTATACTGTACAGTTAAATGAGGGCGAAGAGGCTGCCTTAGAGTCACAAGAAGAGAATCGGGTTGTCTGGGACCAGTGTTAGTGTCTGGCTGGTAACTTCACTCCTCTAGGAGTTGAACAATTTGATCCATAGGACAATTATATCATTGAGTCCAGGTTCGTCATCCGTCGAAACCTCAAACGACAATACCATATATCCCCGTCAACATTAACTGGCTATGACAGCAGTCGGTATCGACGCGCTCGAGATCTGGACCGGGAATCTCAAACTCGACTTGCCCGGCACGTTCGCGCCGCAGAAAGGCGAAGACCCCGAGAAGTACACGAAAGGCCTCGGACTCAACGCCAGTTCCTTCCCCGACAGTTACGAGGACATCGTCACGATGGGGGCCAACGCTGCCCACCGGCTAATGGAGCGCAAGGGCCTCGAGCCGGACGATATCGGCCGAATCGACGTCGCGACCGAGAGCGCGTTCGACAACTCGAAACCCGTTTCGACGTACGTCGCTGGCTGCCTCGAGCAGGTCTTCGACGGTGACTTTCACCACGCGAACAAGGGCGAGCGCAAGTTCGCCTGCATCGCTGGCACCCAGAGTCTGGACGACGCGTATAACTGGATCAAGGCGGGTCGAAATCGCGGCCGCGCCGCGCTCGTGATCGCGACCGACACCGCGCTGTACGCCCGCGGCGACGCTGGCGAGGCGACCCAGGGTGCCGGCGCGGTCGCCATGCTCATCGACGAGGACCCGAGCCTCGTCGAACTCTCGACCCATCAGGGCTACGGCTCTGCCGACGAGACCGACTTCCTCAAGCCCAACCAGCAGTTCCCCTCCGTCGACGGCAAACGCTCCGTGCAGGTCTACCTCGCCCGCATGCGTGAGGCGCTCGAGGACTACGAGAGCGTGGCGGGCGACGTCCATCCCGACGACTTCGCGTACGCACCGTTCCACACGCCGTTCCCGGGGATGGTCCGGAAAGCGGCCCTGCTCGCGTACCGCCACGTCACCCGCGACACCGCGGTCGAGGACGAACTCGCCGAAGAGATCGGCCGCCAGCCTCGCGCCGAGGCCTTCGACGACGAGGAGTCCTTCCACGACGCCCTGCGCGAGTACATGGACTCGCTCAAGGACACCGACCGCTACCGGGAGTGGTACGCCGAGACGATCGACCCGACGCTCGCAATCTCCCGCGAGGTCGGCAACTGGTACACGGGCTCGGTCCACATCGCTCGTGCGAGCGCGCTGAAATCCGCACTCGAGGCCGGCAAGGACATGACCGGATCGACGCTGCTCGTCGGCTCCTACGGCAGCGGCGCGCAGGCCGAGATCCATGCCGAGACCGTCTGTCCGGGCTGGGAAGAGGAAATCGAAGCACTGAACGTCGACGAACAACTCACCGCCCGCTACGAGATGGACTGGGCAGACTACGAGGAAGTCCACGACGTCCACAACCACGATATGGACGTCGAGATGGAGGAGTTCACCGCTCCCGAGGGTGAGTTCGCCTTCGACGGCTGGGGGCGGATGGGCGAGCGCAAGTACCGCTACGTCGAGTAGGACGGACCGCTGTATTCTTCGATACTGCAGCGCTCGGGGTTCCTCGATGCCTTCGAATCCGCTGACGTGCTCATGCCCTCGAGTCGACCGACCGTCTCACACCTCCGTTCGAGAATTGAACCAGAGTCCAGCGGCTGCGAGGCGAAACGCACTACGTGCTCGAGCGGATAGGTCGAGCAACGACAAGTCTTCGACCAGCCATGGATCCGTTCACCGTCCTCGGGATCGACGTGCTGTTGTTCCTCCTCATCGGCGTCCTCGCCGGCGCCCACTGTATTGGAATGTGTGGGCCGCTCGTGACGGTCTACGCGAGCCGGATGGGGGATGCAAGCGGCGGGAGCGGAACCGACGCTGTAGGCACTGACAGCGGCGTTTCGGCCACGAACCGCTCCGGGCGTCGCGGCCACCTCACGACGTACGCGGTCCGCCAGCACGCCCTGTTCAACCTCGGCCGAACCGCGAGTTACACGCTCATCGGCGCGGCCTTCGGCGCGCTCGGTGGCGTCCTCTTGGTCACCACCGGCGAGTTGACCGCCTTCGCGGACGTCGCGCGCGGAGTCATCGGCCTCGTGATCGGCGGGTTCGTCGTCCTCACCGGGTTCTACTACCTGATCGGGCGCACGACCGGCGGCGTGCAGATTCCGGGGCTCGAGCGCGTAACGGCGTGGCTGATGCAGTACGTCGACCGACTCGCGAGCGGGCCGGGAATCGTCGGGCTGGGGGCCGTCCACGGACTCTTGCCGTGTCCGGTGCTCTATCCGGCGTACCTGTACGCGTTCGCGATCGGGTCGCCGACAGGTGGTGCGCTCGCGCTCGCGGCTCTCGGTATCGGGACCATCCCGGCGGTCTTCGCCTACGGCACGATCATCGACTCGGTGGACGTCGTCCACCGACGACGGGTCCATCGGCTGCTCGGACTCGCGTTCGTGGTGCTCGGGTACGTGCTCGTCGCCCACGGATTGATGAGCCTCGGCTACCACGTCCCACACCCCGAACTCCCGTTCTACGACGGGATCGACGTCCCCGGCGTCGAGACCGGTGGACACGACCACCACTGAAACGGCTCACTCGAGCGGGTGACCACCGCTCGAGTCGATGGCCGAGGACAGACGTCGAACCGATCACTGAACGACGACCGACGGCACGCGGCCGGACACGGGAGGACACGACGATCTGACCCCAGACGATGACCACAGACCATCCAGACGACGGCTGTACGCTCTGTGACCTGCCAGTCGAGGGCAGCGGCGTCATCGCCGACGGGAACGCCTTCTGTTGTGTCGGCTGCCGGGACGTCTACGCGGTCCTCGGCGACGTCGAGGGTGTCGAGGCCGACGACGTCAGGGAAGCCCACCGAGCAGACGACGCCGACGAACAGGAGCGACCGCCCGGACACGAATCGACCTTCCTCGAGGTCGACGGGATGTACTGTTCGTCCTGCGAGGCGTTCATCGAGTCCGTCGCCACCGCCGAGGAGGGCGTCAGCGCCGCCAGCTCGAGTTACGTGACCGACACCGTCAGGATCGACCACGATCCCGATGCGGTGTCGATCGAGGACCTGAAAGAGCGCATCAGCGGCCTCGGATACACCGCCTACGACCGCGACGACGCGTTCAGCCGGCGCCGAGCCGACGACTGGGCGATGGCCAGACTCGCCGTCGGCGTCCTGATGGGGATGATGGTGATGATGCAGTACTTCGTCATCATCTACCCCACCTACTTCGGGGCCTTCTTCTACGACGAGCGAACGCTCGAGTACTTCGAGGCGACGCTCGCGAGCGACCTTGCGACGCCGTTTTTCCTCATGATCGCCGTGTTGACGACGATCATCCTCGTGTTTACGGGGAAGCCGATCCTGCAGGGGGCCTACGTCGGTATCAGGACGCGCTCGCCCAACATGGACCTGCTCGTGGCGATCGCTGCCATCAGTGCCTACCTCTACAGCACGCTCTCGATCGTCGCCGGTGAGCCTGAGCTGTACTACGACGTGACCGTCGCGATCATCGTCATCGTCACTGTCGGGGGGTACTACGAATCCTCGCTGAAAGACGAGGCGATCGATCGACTCTCGGACCTGACGAGCGTGCAGGTCGACGAGGCCCGCCGGATCGTCGACGGCGACCACGAGGACGTCCCGATCGCCGATCTCGAGTCGGGCGACCGGGTGCTCGTCCGGGCGGGCGAACGCGTGCCGATCGACGGCGAGGTGGTCGACGGCGAGGCGGCCGTCGACGAGGCGGTCGTCACCGGTGAGTCGCTCCCGGTCACCAAAGCGTCGACCGACCCGGTCGTCGGCGGCTCGATGGTCGAAGACGGGTCGATCACGGTTCGCGTCGGCGAGGACGCGACCAGTACGCTCGATCGAATCACCGAACTCGTCTGGGACCTCCAGAGTGGTACCCACGGCATCCAGAAACTCGCGGACAAACTGGCGACGATCTTCGTCCCGCTCGTTCTCGCGCTCGCAGTCGTCATCACGGCCGTCTACCTCGTCCTCGGGGCCGGCCTCGCAACCGCGTTGCTCGTCGGTCTCACCGTGTTGATCGTCTCCTGTCCGTGCGCGCTCGGGCTCGCGACGCCGCTGGCCGTGGCTGCAGGTATCCGCGACGCCCTCGAGCGCTCGATCGTCGTCTTCGACGACAGCGTCTTCGAGCGGATCAAGGAAGCTGACACGGTCGTCTTCGACAAGACCGGGACGCTGACGACCGGCGACATGACCGTCGTCGACGCCGACCTCGACCACACGCTTCTCGAGCGAGCGGCCGTCCTCGAGTCGCAATCGGCCCATCCGATCGGACGAGCTATCGCCGAGGTCGCCCCGGCTGGCGACGAGGTGGCCGACGACGAGGCAGTGGCCGACGGGGGCGCGCTCGAGGCGACCGAGGCCGAGCCTGAGGACGGTGCGTCTGTCGACGACCGCCTCGAGTCCTTCGAGAGTCACCGTAACGGCGTCTCGGGCGTCGTCGACGACGAGGAGATCGTCGCCGGTCACCCTGATCTCTTCGACGACCTCGGCTGGGAGGTGCCCGCTGGGCTTCGTTCGCGAATCGACGAACGCCGGGAGACTGGCCGCGTCCCGGTCGCCGTCGGGCGCGACGGGCGTCGCGGAGGGACTGATCGTCGTCGGTGACGAACTCCGTGACAGCTGGGACGAGACGCTGTCGGCAATTTCCGACGCCGGCGCGGAGGTCGTCGTCCTCACCGGCGACGACGAACGAGCGGCTGCCCGGCTCGAGGACCACGGCGCGGTCGGACAGGTTTTCGCCGGCGTGCCGCCGGAAGGGAAAGCCGAGACGGTCGAACGACTGCGCGGACAGGGGTTGACCGTGATGGTCGGCGACGGGACGAACGACGCGCCTGCGCTCGCGGCCGCAGACCTCGGCATCGCCCTCGGCGGCGGCACGGCGATGGCCGCAGACGCCGCCGACGTCGCGCTCGTCGACGACGACCTCGCCTCGGTCGAGACGGTTTCGACCTCGCTCGCGCCACCGACCGCCGGGTGAAAGGTAACGTCGGCTGGGCGTTCTGTTACAACGGCATCGCGATCCCGCTCGCAATCACGGGGCTGCTCAATCCCCTGTTCGCTGCCATCGCGATGGCGACGAGTAGCATCCTCGTCGTCACGAACTCCTCGCGACCGTTGCTCCCGGACGAGGACTAGCCGTCGGCAAGCACTCGCTGTACGACGTCTGTCGCCCGCTTGACTGCCGCGGCGCTGTCGACGACCACCGATGGCCCAGATTCGTCTTCGTCCTTCCCGTCTTTCCCTCCGACGACCTCGAGATCGACGTCACCAGCGGCTGCCTCGACGACGCCGAATTCGGCTTCGAGCGTCACCCGGGCTCGATCCGGGTGGACGAACACCTGCGCCAGACGCTCGATGCCGTCGTTGTCGTCGTGCTCGGCGTCGCTGCGTTCGCTCCGTCGACGCCAGCCGAGACGACGACGTCGTACGCTCGCGCGCCGGCCGCGGTCGGTTCGACGTCGCGATCGGCGTTGACGACGCTGACTGTCTCGAGGCCGCCGTCCTCTCTGCCGTCGAGTTCGGAGGCGAGTAGCTGTGCGATTCGGGTTCCGTCTGTAATTCGATCGATGACCATCTGTGTAGCCTCGTACTGTTCTCGAGCGTTATCGGTGGACGGCGTTCAGTCCGTGGACGCATCCGCGAGCGCCGCTCGCGCCACCCCCGACGAGGTCGTCGACTACGAGTCCTTCGCGGCGCGCGTAGACCACGGCCGCGGTCTCGATCGTGACGCCGAGTTCCTGCTGGACGCCGTTGATCGCGCCGACGGCCTCGTGTTTCTCGACGCCTTCGGCGACGAGGCCGTCGAGGACGCGCTCAAACGCCGACCGTTCCTGCAGGAGGTCTTCCTCCGGCACGAAGTCCTCTGGAATCGTCACCTCAGCGGGGGAAAACGAGGCGACGAGGTCGTCGCCTTCCCGCTCGAGCAGCCCCTCTTCGGTCGCGATGTCGATCAGTCGTTTCGCCTGGTCAGGCGAGAACCAGTCACGGTCGAGCGAGAGAGCGACGACGAACTCGCTTTCCTCGAGCGCCCGGGTGCCGTGCTGGACGAACGGGTGCGGCGACGGCAACCCCGGAGACTCATCGGCATCGACTCGGCGGAGTGTCCTCAAAATGGTACCGATCGTCTCTGCTCACGGACTCGCCTGCCGTGGGGCACTCGAGACGACCGGACGAAGTGGTGGGCTACCTGGGGCGGCGACCCTCGGACCGGTCAGTCGGAGGCCCGGCCACCGGTGTTCCGGTCTGCTCGAGACGGTGGCGGAAATCGGACGACGTTGACGCGGGCTCGGGTGGATCGGGGAGGACGCAGCGATCCGGTTCGCGGTTGACGTGGCGGTACTGCTCCGGTGCGTTCGCGAGCGGGTGGGCCGGATTCTGGTCGCTGTCGATCCGGGCGGCACGGACTTCGGCGAAGCCGTTGAGGCGGGCCTCGATCCCGCGCCAGTGATTGTGCGTTTCGGCGGGGACGGAGATGGGCCGTGGAGCCGCCCCCTCGGGATAGCTCGTCGACAGCACCGCCGTGTTCACGTTGCTCGCGAGACGTCGTTGATCGACGAGGATACGACGGATGCGTCTCGGGGGGCGCGCGCGGCGAGGACGTCGAGCCCGAGGTGGAGTGCCCGATATTCGCGACGTTGTTGTCCGGCGGGTATCCGGCGCCGAGATGCGAGCGACGCGGGTGCCGTCGCGCGTTTCGATGACGGCGCCGAGTCCACCGCCAGCCGTTCGAAAGGACCCGTCGGTAGCGACGTAGAAGTCACGATGATGGGTCCGCGGAGGGTGGGCGATGTGGGGGTCGGGCGACTCGTCGAACAGGTCCGCAGTGCAGACCGGCCGTGAGCGGCCATACGTGGGGGAAGTAGCTGATTACCTTAAATCTGTGGCACAAATGAGAGACAGACGCGCGATTGCAGGCCCTCCATGGGCGAAACGACGGGGAAAACCGGGAGAACGACGTGTGCCCGAGCGTGGTCGAACGGGTTCGCGTGGGGGTCGTCGACGCGAGGCCTAGAAGCCTTTACCGAGCAGTTCGCGGGCGACGACGTTCTTCTGGATCTCCGTGGTGCCCTCGTAGATCTGGGTGATCTTGGCGTCGCGGTAGAAGCGCTCGACGGGGAAGTCGTTGACGTAGCCGGAGCCGCCGTGGATTGAACGGCCTCGTTTGCGACGTCGACGGCCACGCGGGAGGTGTACTCTTGGCCATCGAGGCGAGTTTGGTGATGTCGTTGCCCTGGTCGACGTTCCAGGCAGCCTTGTAGGTCAGGTTGCGGGCGGCCTCGGTCTGGGTCGCCATATCCGCGAGCTTGTGCTGGATGGCCTGGAACTCGCCAATTGGCTTGCCGAACTGTTCCGCGGTCCTGGGCGTACTCGAGGGCTTCGCCGGGTAGCACCCTTCGCGATACCGACGCCCTGGGCGGCGACGCCGACGCGGGTGGCGTCGAAGAACTGCATCTGCTGCATGAAAGCGGCGTCGCGAGTGCCGATGAGGTTCTCCTCGGGGACGCGGACATCGTCGAAGATGATTCGGCCGTGTCCGAGGCGCGGATCCCATCTTACCCGGTGATCTTGTCGGCGCTGAAGCCGTCGCGGTCGGACTCGACGACGATCTGGCTGAAGCCGTTGTAACGGCCCTCGGCGTCGGGGTTGGTCTTACAGAGGACGACGAAGAAGTCACCGATGCTACCGTTGGTGATCCACATCTTGTTGCCGTTGATGACCCACTCGTCGCCGTCTTTTTCGGCGCGCGTCGAGACCGAGGAGACGTCGGAGCCGGTGTCTGGCTCGGAGATGGCGGCACCGGAGATTTTCTCGCCCAGCGCGACTGGCTCGAGGAAGCGTTCTTTCTGGTCTTCGGTTCCGAACTCTTCGATGGCCCTCGGTTCCGAACGAGCACGAGAGGATCGAGAGTGCGATCCGGGGTCGTAGGAGAACAGTTCCTCGGCGATCAGGATCGACTCGACCGGTCGAGTAGCCCGCACCGCCGTACTCGACGGGATGGAGGAACCAACGAGGCCCATCTCGGCGGCTTTATCGACGACGTCGTGGGGATACTTCTCTCCTCGTCGTACTCTTCGGCGACGGGGACGATTCGTTCTCCGCGAACCGCTGGACCTCTTCACGAATCTGTTCTTGCTCTTCGTTGAGACCGAATTCCATAGTCGACCTTTCGGAGCCAGCGATAAAGTCCTTTGTAACCCGGAGTAAACTAAAACAGAGTTCTCTCTCTGGAAGAGGGAAACGTTGAAACGGTCGCGAGTCGGATAGTCGAGCATGGATCTCGACGATATCAACACCGTCGCAGTTCTCGGAGCAGGGAACATGGGTCACGGCATCGCAGAGGTCGCGGCACTGGCCGGCTACGACGTCCATTTGCGGGACATCAACGAAGAATTCGTCCAGGACGGCTACGATCAGATCGAGTGGTCACTCGGAAAACTCGCCGAGAACGACCGCATCGGGAAGACGTCGCTGAGGCGACCCTCGAGCGCATCACGCCCGTTCGTTGACATGGAAGAGGCCTGTGGTGACGTCGACGTCGTCATCGAGGCCGTTCCCGAACAGATGGCGATCAAACAGGACGTCTACGAAGAACTCGAGTCGGTCGCTCCCGACCACACGATTTTCGCGACCAACACCTCGAGTCTCTCGATCACGGACCTCGCGGAGTTCACCGAGCGTCCCGAACAGTTTCTGCGGGATGCACTTTTTCAACCCCCGGTTCGGATGGACCTCGTCGAGGTCATCTCGGGTGCCGAGAGTGCAGACGAGACCCTGGACGTGATCGAGGAGCTGGCCGACGACTTCGGGAAGTCACCCGTCCGCGTGCACAAGGACGAACCCGGATTCATCGTCAACCGCGTGCTCGTCCCACTGATGAACGAGGCGACGTGGCTCGTCCACGAGGACCACGCCACCATCGAAGAGGTCGATTCGACGACGAAGTACGGAATGGGCCTCCCGATGGGGTCGTTCGAACTCGCTGACATGACCGGCATCGACATCGGCTACCACGTCCTCGAGTACATGCACGACGTCCTCGGAGACACCTACGAGCCGAGCCCGCTGTTCGAGCAAAAAGTCGAAAACGAGAACCTCGGAACCAAGACCGGCAAGGGATTCTACGATACGAGGACGGCCCGGGAGCAGAGATCCCGACCGACGAAATTTCCGAGGTCGTCGAGGCCCGTCTCCTCGCGGTAATGGCAAACGAGGTCGCAAAACTGATCGGCGGCGACGTCGCACCGCCGGAGTCGATCGACCGTGCCACCCAGCTCGGGGCCGGCTTCCCCGACGGGCCAGTCACGATGGCCGACGACTACGGTCTCGATGACCTCCTCGAGACGCTCGAGGAAGCCCACGAGGAAGAGCGGCCACGCACGGTACGAACCCGCCGACTACCTCGAGGAACGTGCCGCCGAGGGTGGGTTCTACGAGCAGGACGCCGAGGACGACACAGCCGAGTTCGAGGCTCTCCGCATCGAGTATCCGGGTGAGATGGTCGGCCACGTCGTGATCGACCGACCCCACCGGATGAACACCATCAGCGAGCAGGTCCTCGAAGACCTCGATCGGGCAATCGACCTGCTCGAAGACGACGACGAGATCCGGGCGATCTGTCTCACCGGTGAGGGCGACCGCGCGTTCTCCGCGGGCGCAGACTTCCAGAGTATGGCCGCGAGCGGGGCCGATCCGCTCGAGGGCGGCGAACTCTCTCGAGAAGGCCAGCGCGTCTTCGGCAAGCTCGAGGCCTGTGACCTGCCGACTGTTGCCGGTATCGACGGCTACTGTCTCGGTGGGGGCATGGAACTGGCAGCCAGTGCGGACCTGCGCGTGGCGAGCGACCGCTCGGAGTTCGGCCAGCCCGAACTCAACCTCGGTCTCATCCCCGGCTGGGGTGGCACCCAGCGCCTCCCGAAGATCGTCGGCGAGGTCGTGCGAAAGAAATCGTGCTCACCGCCGACCGCTACGACGCCGAGACCATGCCGACTACGGCTTCGTCAACGAAGTCCACGAGGCCGAATCGGCAGAAGAACGCGCACTCGAGCTGGCCGCCAGCTCGCGGGCGGGCCGCCGATCGCGAACAAGTTCACCAAGCGAGCCCTTCCTCGCCGGACGCAACGACACCGGACGCCGGCCTCGAGTACGAGTCCTCGGCGTTCGGCCACCTGATGGGCACCGACGACCTCATGGAGGGGATTCACAGCCTTCATGGGTGACGGCGAACCGGAGTTCGAAGGGAAGTAAGTAGCAGTCCGACGACGACCAGCAAACGCCTCGGCCGGTACGACACGTTCTTTCGAGACGCCGACGATCGTCGAGTTGCCTCGCACCCCCTCCAGTGGCTACAGCGCGATTGTGAGTGGGTGAACGCGGACCACTAGAATGCACTCGAGCGGTAGCTTTACCACTCGGGACGGAGTGTCCAAAAACGCAAATTGCCTCGTCGACGGATAATTTTTATTCTTCGAACTGTGGTTAATCGACGAAATCGTGTGAACGATACATATGTCGCGAGTTTTATGAACCAGAGGTTCCATTGGTGACGCGTGGCTGGAATGGACGAAGGAACGGTGGGCAAGCGGACGGCGATGCCCGGTCGAGGTACTCGTCGTCGAGACGAGGCCCGACTGGCAGACCTGTTCGCGGCCTGGTTGCAGACGGTGGTCCGTGAAACGGCCTACGACGGCGAGGAAGCTTCTCGAGAAGATGGCCGACTCGGTCGAGGTCGTTTGCTGACCGGGGATGCCCGGACTCTGGGTGACGAAGTCCTAGAGCGCATACGCGACATCGAGTACGACGCTCGCGTCGTCATGGTAACGCCGTGGACCCGGACCTTCGACATCATCGAGATGGGCTTCGACGACTATCTCGTCAAGCCCGTCTCGAAAGAGGAACTGCTCGACATCGTCGACGACGTCTCGGCTCGGTCGTCTTACGAGGCCGACATCCGAGTACTACGCACTCGTCTCGAAGAAGGCACTCCTCGAGTCCGGATCTGGATCCGGACCGACGAGTCGCACGTACCGTTCGAGGTCTGCAGTACCCACGTCGACCATACAGGCGTCTCACGGCCCGGGCAGATATAGCGATCGGTGGCTTCCCCGCGTGGCTCGAGTGCGTGGTGACGCCCACCCTCGACCTGTTACCTAAATCGAGGCGCTAATGCCCCTTCCTCAGCGAGCGCCGAAGGCGCGAGCAGGGAGGGGATACAGCGTTCACAAGAGCAAGCTCTTGTGCAGCCCATCAGAAACGCGAGCGTTTCTGAGGACGTCCCCAGAAATATTCGATTTCTGGTGTGCGAACGAGAACACTTTGCGTCTCGTCAACGCCGCTCGTGTTTCTTTGACAGTTCTACAGCAGGCCCGCAGGCCCACGCCATCGGTAGCTTTATGTTTCTACTTAGTTTAAACATTAGTAATGGATCGGTACGAAGTCGAAGGGCACGAAGTTCACGAAGCCGAAGTCAAACCAACCGGCAATGGCGCTCACGTACTCGTTCCCAAACGGTGGCGGGGTGCCACTGTCAAAGTCGTCCGCGTCACCGATCCGTCCGACGAAGACGAGTAGACCATGCGCTACAACTACAGGTATCGACTCAACCCGACCGACGAACTCCACGAACGGCTAGCGTGGACTGTCGATACCTGCCGACAGGTCTACAACCACTTCTTGTACCGGCTCAACCGAGAGGACGGCACGTCGGCATACTCCGAGCAGTCGGTTCTTCCCGACCTCAAGGACTGGTGGACCGACCTGAAACAAGTCCACTCGAAGGTGCTACAGAAGGTCGTACAGCGGCTGTATGACAACCTCTCGACGCTGAAAGGGCGAAAAGACAACGGCTATCGTGTCGGCGAACTTAAGTGGAAGGCTCCGAAGGAATATCGCTCGATCACGTACAGTCAAACCGGCTTCGAACTCAAAAACACGAGTGGCCGTGCTGTACTTTCTCTTTCCAAAATCGGCGATATTCCAATGGTCTACCACCGCGACGTTCCCGGCGACGCTACGATCAAAGAGATCGTCGTCAAGCAAGAACCGACCGGCGAGTGGTTTGCCGTCCTTGGAATCGAAACCAAGGACGAACCACCAGAGAAACCCAAGACACTCGAGGATTGTGTCGGGATCGACGTGGGCATCCTGAAGTACGCTCACGACACGGACGGAACCGCTGTCGAACGTCCCGACCTCTCGGACGAACGCGAGCGGCTGGAACGCGAGCAACGGAAACTCTCACGCAAAGAACACGGCTCGTCGAACTACCGCAAGCAACAGCGAGTCGTCGCCAAGCGCCACGCCGATATGCAACGGAAGCGTCGGGACTTCTTGCACAAGCTCTCTAACCACTACGCTCGAGAGTACGACCTCGTTGCGGTCGAAGACCTCGACGCCAAGGGGTTGATGGAACTCCCAACGAACAGCCGCAACCGAGCCGGAGCAGCGTGGGGAACGTTCCTCCGGATGCTCGAGTACAAGTGCGAACGGGAAGGAACACACTTCGTGGCCGTCGATCCGGACGGGACGACCAAAGAGTGCGCGGCCTGCGGTGCCGAGTCAGACAAGCCGTTGTGGGTCCGCAAACACTCCTGTCCTTCCTGTGGATTCACGGCGGACAGAGACTGGAACGCGGCCTACAACATCTTGGTGCGCGGACTGAAACAAGTAGGGACGGGCTGTCCCGAATCAACGCCTGCGGAGACTGCGCTCCCTACGGGGACCGATTCGGTTCCTGCAAAGCGCGTCGTGGAAACAGGAAGCCCCACCCTCAAGAAGCGAGCGGCGCAAGCCGTGAGCGAGTAGGGTGGGGAGGAAGTCACCGGGACAACGATATGGGTCGATTACCGCCGCAGACGCGCCGCCGTACCAACGATTAACTATACACCGATGGTGTCACGGTGGTCGCATGGACGGTCCTCGTCAGGGAGTCGACGGGAAAGTCGTCGTTCCAGCGATCGATGCGGCCAGCAGCGTCGCGTGCATGCGGTCACTCGGGAGGCGCGGCATCGAGACGATCGCCATCTCAGAACAGCGCTCGCCACCGGGATTCAGGTCACGGTACGTCGACGAGACCGTACGCGTCCCGGATCCCGCACTCGACCTCGAGGCCTACGAAGACGCGATCCTCGAGCTCGCCCGTCGTGAGGACGTCTGCACGATCATCCCGGTTCGGGAGGCTGACATCTACGTCCTCGCTCGCAACGTCGAATCCCTCGAGAGCGAGATCGCCACGGCGTGGCCGACGCTCCCACAGCTTCGGACGGTCCAGGATCGCGTGCGACTGTTCGACGCGGCGAGCGAGGCAGGGGTCGCAAGCCCCGAGACGAAGCCATTCGACGAGTGGGCTTCCTGGGACGACGACAGCATCGTCAAACCTCGATACACCGTTCACACGCCCGAGTATGCGCCGGCTTTCGACACCCGACAGACGAACCCGTTCTCGACGCGGTACATCCCCGCCGGGCACGCGCCGGACCGGTCCCGGCTCGTCGACCGGATGGGACACGTTCCGATCGTCCAGGAGTACGTCCCCGACTCGGACGAGTACGCGTTCTTCGCGCTCTATCGGGACGGCGAGGCGGTGGCCACGTTCCAGCACCGTCAGCGTCGCGGCTGGAAGTACGCCGGTGGTCCGAGTGCGTATCGAGAGTCCGTCGACATCCCCGAACTGTACGACGCTGGCCACGCCCTCCTCGACCACCTCGAGTGGCACGGCCTCGCGATGGTCGAGTTCCTCCGGGATCCGGAGACCGGCGAGTTCAAACTGATGGAGGTGAACCCCCGGTTCTGGACGTCGCTGCCGTTTACGGTCCGAGCTGGCGTCGACTTTCCGTACCTCTACTGGCTGCAGGCGACCGGGCGAGAGCTGCCGGATCCGCCGGATTACGACATCGGGCTCGGTGGCCACCTGCTCCGCGGCGAACTGCTGCACCTCCACAGCATCCTCTACGAGGAGTATCCGGTCGTCGACCGCCCCAAGCTCTCGCGGACGATCCTCGAGATGGCACTCACGCTCGCGTTGCACCCGCGATTCGACTACCTCGATCCGGACGATTTCGGTCCGTTCGTCCAGGACAGTCGCAACGCCGCCCGACAGCTGCTTGCCGGCGCGGACGACCCGCCTGCGGGAGACCAGACGCTCGAGGAGCCCCCGACCGCCAGCAGTCGCCAGCTCACGTCGATCACGGAGACGATCAAGAGCACGATCGAGCGGTTCTAGGCAACGTTTTTTGGCCGTCACCGGGACCACACGTAGTGGCATGTCGTCCGACCACTCCCTCGGCGAGGTGGTCGACAACCTCGTCTACGAACCAGCACAGGTCCACGACCACGGCGTCGATCTGACCGTCAGCGCCATCTACGAGGTAGCCGCCCCCGGTCGGCTCGACTTCGGTGGCGACGAACTCGCAGACGCCGACCTCGAGCCGGTCGCGACCGAGAAACGCGACCCCGACGACGAGTACGGCTGGTGGGACCTCGAGGGTGGCCAGTACGTCCTCCAGCACAACGAGTTTTTGCTCGAGCCCGGGCAGCCACTGTGGCTCCAGCCGCGAAACGAACTGCTCGCTCGCGGTGGGTCCCACCCGACGATGCTGGTGGCGACGCACCTGCCGTTGATGCCCCTCACCGTAGCCGACGGTGGATTGCAGATCAAAGAGAACGCGCGCGTGTCGACGCTGGTACCGACTCCGGGAAATCGGAACGGCTGATACGGATTCCTGTACCGGTGTTCCGGCGCAGCCGCCTCCAGAGTCGCGGCGGGACCGGAAAAGCCCCAGAGTGAACCGTATGAGTGTACGCCGCGCTCTTTGCAGCCGGTTTCGAATCCCACCCAGCGAAAAGTAATTTTCGGGCCGATCCGTAGTCTGCTGGTTGTCAGCGCCCCTCGAACTCCGCGTCGCGATCCTCGAGGAACGCGCGGACGCCTTCCTCGTGATCGTCGGTATCGAAGACGATCCCTTGCGCGTAGGCCTCGTCGGCCAGCGCCTGCTCGAAGGATTTCTCGAGGCCTTCGCCGATCAGTCGATTCGCGTGTCGCAGCGCGATCGGTGGCCCCGAGACGATCTTCTCGAGGAAGGCGTCGACTTCCTCGTCGAACTCGTCTTCGGGGTAGACGTGGTTGACGAGACCGATCTCTTCGGCGCGGTCGGCACCGAAGATGTCGCCGGTGAGTGCGAGTTCCCTGGCGACGTTCTCGCCGACGACCCGCGGGAGCAGGTAGGAGGTACCGGCGTCGAGGCTCAGTCCGACCTGTCGGAAGACGAACCCGAACACCGCCCGGTCGCTCGCCAGTTGCACGTCACAGGCGAGTGCGAGGTTCGCCCCCGCACCCACTGCAGGACCGTCGATCGCGGCCACCGTCGGGATCGTAAACCGAACGAGGCGACCGAACAGCTCCGTCGTCGAGCGCTCGAGCGCCCGGGCCCGCTCGTCTGCTGGCGTGTCGCCTTCGATGCCCTCGACCATCCGCTCGACGTCACCGCCGGCACAGAACGCGCCACCGGCTCCCTGGATGACGATCACGCGGGCGTCGCTGCCCTCGAGTTCGTCGAGGGCCTCGATCAGGCCGTCGCTGATCGCCGAGGAGAGGGCGTTCTTGCGGTCTGGCTGGTTGAGGGTGATCCGGGCAACGTGGTCCTCTCGTTCCAGGAGGACGGCGTCTCCAAGCGACATCAGTCGTCACCCTCCCCGGCGAGTTTGAACTTCTGGACCTTGCCGGTCGTGGTGCGCGGGAGTTCGTCGACGAACTCGACCTCGCGTGGGTGTTTGTAGGCCGCGAGCCGCTCGAGGCAGTACTCCTGAATCTCGTCTTCGGTCACCTCGGCGTCTGGCGTCGGAACGATGAACGCCTTGACGGTCTCGCCGCGGCGGTCGTCGGGGATACCCGCGACGGCGGCGTCGGCGACGCCCGGGTGCTCGAAGAGGAGTTCTTCGACCTCGCGCGGATAGACGTTGTAGCCGCCGGTAACGATCATGTGTTTCTCGCGGTCGACGACGTAGAAGAAGCCGTCCTCGTCGTGGTAGCCGACGTCGCCGGTGTGGAACCAGCGTTTTCCGTCGGCTTCGGTGAACGCCTCGGCGTTCGCTCCCGGCAACCCGTCGTAGCCCGTCATGACGTTGGGGCCGGCGACGACGATCTCGCCGGTGATCTCGTCTAAGTCGACCTCGTCTTCGTCGACCGGCCCCTCCTCGACCGGCGGAACCGCTTCGAAGGAGCCGTCGACGACCCTCGAGTCCACGCCGGGAACCGTCTTGCCGATGCTGCCGACGCGTCGGCCGGAGAGTGGGCTGTTGAAGTGGGTGACTGGGCTCGTCTCGGTCAGCCCGTAGCCCTCGTAGACCTTCGGTTCGTAGAGTTCCTCGAACGTCCGCAGGACCTCGGCGGGGATGCCGGAGCCGCCGACGCCGCACATCCGAACCGACGAGAAGTCGAACGACTCGGCGTCGGGCTGGTTGATGATGTCGTTGTACATCGCCGGCACGCCGTGGAAGATCGTGATCTCCTCGGCTTCGACGAGCGAGACAGCGTCCTCGACGTCCCACTCGGGTCGGGGATAGTAGGCCGCGCCGTTGAACAGCGCGACGTTCATCACGACGGTCATCCCGTAGATGTGAAACAGCGGCAAGACGCCGATCTGTTTGTCGTCGGGTCGACAGCCCTCGGGGATGAGTTCGGCCGCCGACTTGGCGTTCGACGACAGATTCTCGTGGGTGAGCTGAACGCCCTTGGGCTGGCCGGTCGTGCCGCTCGTGTACGGCTGGACCGCGACGTCGTCTGGTTCGCGCTCGACCACGTCTGGATCGCCCGGCGCGAGGAACTCCTCGAAGGGAGTCGCTCCCTCGGCGTCTCCTCCGACACTGACGACGTGCTCGACGGCCGTCTCCTCGCGTACCTGTTCGACGACAGGGACGAGGTCGGCCAGCGTGACGACGACCGTCGCCTCGCTGTCACCGAGCAGGTGACTGATCTCGCGTGAGCGGTACTGGGGATTCATCGGGACGACGACCCCGCCCGCCCGGAGCGTCCCGTGGAACGCGAGCACGAACTGCGGAACGTTCGGGAGGTAGATCGCGACGCGATCGCCAGCGTCGATTCCCCGCTCTCTCAGTCCCGCCGCGAAGGCACCCGTCTGTGCCCACAACTCCTCGTAACTGATCTCGGTCCCGTCGTACCAGATCGCGGCGTTCGAGCCGAACTCGCGAACGGTGGACGCGACGTTGTTGACAAGGTTTGCCATGCCTGCTTTACACTGATTCGTCAGCCGCCAAAAGGATTTACATTGTTATTCTGCACAGATACGATCCGATACCGACGTGCCGATCGACACGGCTTCCCGGGCCAGACGGCTCGAGCCGCCCCATCCTGTCCACGCTGACGACAGATGGGCAGACACTCGTCAGTCGGGTCCGCCGGAGCCGGCCACTCGAGCCTCGCCGGAGACCGCGTCGACGTGAACGTGCAGGGAGTCGCCGTCGGCCTCGACCGGGACGATCCACGACGCAGACGTCCTGTGTGGCTCGTCGCGGACGTCGACGTCGTCGTATCCTTCGTGCGAGGCCTCCTCCCGGGCGATGGTTTCGGCCGCTGTCGCGTCCTCGACGCGGAGGTCGCCCGTCGAGCGAACGGTGACGACCGGCACGTCTGCCAGCCTGAGGACGCGCTCGGCGACGCTGCCAAGGAGGACGCGATCGAGGCCGGTTCGGCCCTGCGTCCCCATCACGATCATGTCGACGTCGTTGTCGGCCACGTACGCGAGGATCTCTTCGTGCGGGACGCCGCGCTCGACGGCGGTCACGGTCTCGAGCCCAGCCTGCTGGGCCTCGGTGTCGACGCGCTCGACCGCCCGGTTGGCTGTTTCGATGGCCGCCTCGCCGTCGGCCCCGAACGGCCCATCCGGAACGACCGAGAGTGCGTGAACCGTCGCGTCGAATCGATCGGCGACCGCGAGTCCGTGACTGAGCGGTTCCCGCGTGCCGTCGCTTCCGTCTGTCGGAACGAGGACGTCCTGATACATCACCTGAACCTACGGTCGCAATCCTTTATACTGGCCGGCAAATTCCAGCGAGCCGGGATTCTCGAGGCCGTCGTCCACCGTGACGTGCGTTCTGACCCCCAGTCACGCCGCCGGCAGCCGTCGGCGCAAGTAGGTCGATCTGCTCGAGTGAATACCGAACAGACCGTGTGAGACTCCCGTTTCTGGGCCACTGACAGCGCGTCTGACTCCCGTCAGTCGGTCGTCTGACGCGGTTTTATGCCACAGCAGGGTAACGGAACGAATGGCGCGCACGAACGGCGATCAACCCCCATCCACCCCGTCCGCGCGCCGTCGCGTGCCGAACGCGGTCCGACGTCGGCGTGTTCATCCCCGCGCTGGTGTCGCGGGCCACACCGGCCCGCCGTCGTTCGGCCGGGGTTCGATCCCGTTGGGTCGAGCCGAATCTGGTTCGCGGTGATCGAGGTGCGACCGATCGAACGGACCCTACTGGTCCGTCACAGTCGGTATCTTTCGTGATGACAACTGAACGAGCAGCTGACAGCGTCGAGACTCGGATGCGATACGGGGCCGATGTGCGATTCGGTCCCCGGCCCGAGAGGACGCACATCCGCCTTACGCATCCACCGAGACGAGCGTCTCCCGTACCGCCTCCACCCGATCCGCGTCGGCGATGAGTGCGACTTCGTCACCTGCCGCCAGTTCCGTCCCCGGAAGTGGAATCGTCAACGGCTCGCGCGCACGACCGTGTGCGTAGATCCGAACGGAATCCGGCAACTCGAGTTCGCTCATCCGCTTGCCGACCGCTGGTGAATTCTCGCCGACCTCCAGAACGGTCAACTGGAGGTTCGACGCGAGATCGGACACGACGTTGAAGTCGCCACCGAGGAGAGCGGTCTTTGCGCCCGCAGCGCCCAGTCGCTCCGGATAGACGATCTCGTCGACGTCCGCGGCGTACTTCTTGTAGATGTCTTCGCGGTAGTCCTCGTCGATCCGGAGGACGGTTCGACAGCCGTAGTGAGTGCCGACCATACAGGCCGTGAAGTTGGTGTTCAGGTCGGGCGTGAACGCGCCAATCGCATCCGCCGACTCGACGCCAGCGTCGACCAGCACCGACTCGTCGGCCCCGTCACCGTAGACGGCGTCGAAACCGTCGCCTTTCGCCCGGTCGACGCGATCGGGATCGTCGTCGACGACCGTCACTTCGTGACCCTCCTCGAGCACGATGCGTGCGGTCCTCGAGCCGACCCGGCCGTATCCAACGATAACGAAATTCATGTTCCGTGCGTACGTGGCCCATGGTAAAATACGTTCGTCACGACTGCAAGATGACGGTGATTTCGACAGTCACGAGCGGGTAAACCTGCCGATAAATATCCACGAACGTGGATAGAGTTGTCCTGGTGAAGACGAGAAACTTTAACTTACCGCTCTATCAATGCTCGCTCGTCCAATATGGGGGCAGCCGATACGCTCGCGAAGTACTTCGACTTCGACGAGCACGAGACGAACTACCGTACCGAAACGATCGCGGGGATCACGACGTTCCTCGCGATGGCGTATATCATCGTCGTGAACCCGACGATCCTCGCACCGGCTATCTTCGGTCAACCACCGGGTGAGATCGCACCCGACGACACGACCACGATCGCCGGTGGTTCCTACACGTTTATAGAGGTTCAACAGATGCTCGCGGTGGTCACGATTCTCGCGTCGATCATCGCAATCGTCGTCATGGCGTTCTACGCGAAGCGACCGTTCGGGCTGGCACCCGGCATGGGGCTGAACGCGTTTTTCACCTTCACCGTCGTCCTCCTGCTCGGTGTGCCGTGGCAACTGGCACTCGCTGCCGTCTTCGTCGAAGGAATCATCTTCATTCTGTTGACCGCCGTCGGCGCACGCCGATACATCATCGAACTCTTCCCCGATCCCGTGAAGTTCGCCGTCGGGGCCGGTATCGGTGTCTTCCTCCTCTTTCTGGGCCTTCAGGAGATGCAACTCGTCGTCGCCTACGACGCCACCCTCGTCCAGCTCGGGAACGTCCTCGAGAACCCGCTCGCGGCGTTCGCGCTGGCTGGATTGATCTTTACGTTTATCCTGTACGCCCGCGGCGTAACGGGATCGATCGTCATCGGAATCCTCGCGACCGCCATCGGTGCCTGGGTCGTCACCCTCGCTGGCGTCGCCGAACCGGGGACGATCACCCCGGAGGGCGTCGGCGGTGCCCAGTACGACTTTACCCCGCTGTTCTGGGGCTTCCTCGAGGGCCTCGGCATGATCGCTGATGATCCGCTCGTGTTCCTCCTCGTCGTGTTTACGTTCTTCTTCGTCGACTTCTTCGACACTGCTGGTACGTTGATCGGCGTCTCACAGATCGCGGGCTTCTTAGACGAAAACGGTGACCTGCCAGAGGTCGAAAAGCCGCTGATGGCAGACGCAGTCGGTACGACCGCCGGTGCGATGATCGGGACTTCGACGGTCACGACCTACATCGAGTCATCGACCGGCGTCGAAGAAGGCGGTCGAACCGGCTTTACGGCACTCGTCGTCGGTCTCTGTTTCGTCGTGGCGCTCCCGCTCGTCCCATTGATCACCGCGATTCCGACCTACGCCTCCTACATCGCGCTGGTCGTCGTCGGGATCATCATGCTCCAAGGCGTCGTCGACATCGACTGGAACGATCCTGCGTGGGCAATCTCCGCTGGGCTGACGATCACGATCATGCCGCTGACGGCCTCGATCGCGAACGGTCTCGCGGCGGGTATCATGAGCTACCCGGTCGTCAAAGCCGCGATGGGTAATCGCCGCGACGTCTCGCTCGGCCAGTGGCTTCTCGCAGTCGCGTTCGCGATCTACTTCGTGGTCTACTTCGCCGTCGACGCCGGCTGGATCGCCTACTGACGACTCCACGACTCAGTTTTTCACGGCAAGAGCGTCCGTCGAAGCGGATGGTGAACCCCTCCACGGGAGGGTTGCTGTCCGTCGTCCCACGATACTCCGATAGACTTCGGTCACGTGTGCGGCCCGTCACAGCTGCTGGCAACACCGTAGCCAATCGGTGACCTCTTTGGTACGAAGTTCGAATCGCGGGCAATGGCAGACATCACCCTGTACGACCTCCCCGGCTGTCCGTTCTGTGCGAAAGTCCGCTCGAAACTCGACGAACTCGACCTCGAGTACGATACGATCGAAGTTCCTCGAGCACACGCCGAGCGCACGCAGGTCGAGGAAGTGAGCGGGCAGACGGGCGTGCCGGTCATCACCGACGAGGCAAACGGCGTCGAGGGAATGCCTGAAAGCAACGACATCGTCGAGTACCTCGAAGAAACCTACGCCTGAGACGAATTCGTCGAACGAGTATCGGATCGGCTACTGTACGGGCGCAGTCGAGCGGGCTGGCCTGACGCTCGAAGAATGAATCTGTCTTCAGGTGGAAACCGTCACTTCCGAGTGACAGAACCGGCACCTAGGCTGCTTCTTCGCGTTCTGCGCGCTCGCGAATGACGTCTTTCAGGTCGTCGGCGTCGCGGAGGTCCCGGAGTTCGTCGCGTTCGACCAGTGCAGTGCCGTCGACGGCGTCTCGCTTGGCACGGTCGACGACGTACACCGAGTGGGTGCGAGTGACGTGACTGATCGAACTCATGATGCGGGCGCGCTTCTCGGCTGCCTTCGTGAACTCCGAGTGACCGGTCAGGACGACCTCGTCGTCGCTGTCGTCTTCGTCGCGACTGACGGCCTTGAACGGCGATCGGATCGTCGGGTGGACACGATAGCCAGCGCGGGTGAGAACCGCGACGACCTGTTCGTCGTCCGGGTCCGCTTCCGGATCGTCGGGCGTCGACTCCGTCTCGTGGACGTCCTCGGTCCCCTCGAGCACTTCCACGGGGCTTGTCAGCGGCGCGTCGAACAGGTCCTCGAGTTCCATCGCGACCTCGACGGAAGCGTTCATCCCGCTTTCGTACTTCGAGACGGTGCGCCGGGAGACGCCGAGTTCACTCGCGAGTCGCCCGAGGCTCCAGTCTCTGTCCTTTCGTTCGTCGGCGAGGAGGTCGCCGTCGATGTTGACGTACAGCCCGCCGGGGGCAGCGTAGATCAGCGGCGGAACGTTCTCGATGAAGAGGTTGTACGCCGTGTCGGGGCTGAACACCGGAACGCCGTGTCTGAAGTAGACCACGTCCGGTTTGAGGTCCTCGTCGCGACTCCGGAGGCCGATCACCAGCGGCGTTGCCTGGAGGTACGTCCCCAGCCGTCGCATCTCGTGTCCGGTCTCTTCGTTGAACGCGTCGATGTTACTGAGGATCTTTACCAGCAACAGGTCTTCGCCACGACGGGCAGCGACGTCGAAGCTCTTCGGACGGATTGCACACCGGTCGCTTACCACGAATCCCGCGTCCTCGAGCATCGCGGTTACGTTGCCGACCAGTGCGGAGCGGGACATAGCCGAACGTAAGCTACTCCTCCTATATGAGGTTTTCCCCCGTGTCCTGGTCACGTGTGGCGATTCAGCGACGATACATACCGTTACGTATGGGTTACTGCCACCTGCTAGCCGATCAGGACGGTCCCTGGCTGGTCGGTCGACGTCCCGGTGACCGTCGGCGGTCGGCTCCGACCTCGAATCCGGCTTCGAAGCCGAAACGCGTTAGCGGCTCGCGACGCTACCACGACCGATGACGATCGTCGGGCTCGACGACTCCGATTCCCGCGAACGGGGGATGTGTACGACGTACGTCGCCCACACCATCGCCGAGCGGTTGCACCGGGAATCCGCGTCGGCAACTCGTGTCGACCGCCTCCTGCTCGTTCGACTCAATCCTGCCGTCGAGTACAAGACCCGCGGCAATGCCGCACTCGCGATCCACGTCGACTGCGATCCAGAACGGGCCTACGCCGTCGCACGGGAGGCCCTCGAGTCGCTCTCAGAGACGACCGACGAGCGAACCAATCCGGGACTGGTCGTCGCAGATCACGACGCCGATCCGGACGCGATTCCCGACGACGTCGCCCGCTTCGCCGAGCGAGCCGTTCGCGATCACCTCGAGATCGGTGACGCCGAACGGGTCTGCGACAGGCAGGGGTATCGAACCTGGCACGCCGGCAACGGTCGTGGTCGGATCGGAGCACTCGCCGCGATCGGGGCCTGGCGCGCACTCGAGGAGTGGACCTGCGAGTACATCTCCTACCGCGAGCCTGACCGGTGGGGGACGCCGCGGGAAGTGGACCACGACAGCATCTTCGCGGCCGCGGAGTGGGGCTATCCCGAGGTCTGGGACACCGTCGACCGAGGCGAGCGTGAGTCCGTCTGTGTCCCTCACACGCCGGGTCCGATCCTCCACGGCATCCGTGGCGACGACCCCGGGACGGTCCGCGCGGTCGCCGACCGCATCGAGAGCGAACCCGCCCACGCGAGCCGGTTGTTCGTCACGAATCAGGGAACCGACGTCCACCTTCAGGACGCCCGCGACGAGTCACTCGCGACGGTCCGTGACGGGCAGGCGTATCGGCTCGAGGGCGTCGTCGCCAGCGCCCCCGAAACGCGCCGGGGCGGCCACGTCTTCTTCTCGCTCACGGACGCTCGAGACCGAGACGACGCTGGCGTCGGCGAGGATGGTCGACTCGAGTGCGCTGCCTTCGAACCGACCAAGCGATTCCGAGACCGCGTTCGCGCGCTCCGGGGCGGCGACCGGCTCACGGTCTGTGGCGAGGTCGCACGCGGGACGCTCAAACTCGAGAAGTTCGCCGTTCGCGACCTCGTCACGACCGAACGGGTGACTCCCACCTGTCCCGACTGCGACCGGACGATGAAGAGCGCCGGCCGCGATCAGGGCTACCGGTGCCGGGACTGTGGAACGACTGCCCCCGGCAAGGAGACAGTGAGGCTCGAGCGGCACCTCGAGGAGGGGTGGTACGAGGTGCCTCCGTGTGCGCGTCGTCACGTCGCGAAGCCGCTGGTTCGGGGCGGGTTCGACGCGCCGGTTCACCCGGAGCGGTAGTGTAGCGGCCTGTTACGGGGCGACATCCACGGTTATCGCGTCGTGACGTACCACACACATTTATACGAAGGCGACATCGGTGTTGTCCATGAACTATCACGTCTGGCCCGAGAACCCCTCGAGCAGACGGGTACTCGTCCTCGCTGCCTGTCTCGTCCTGATCGTCGGATTCGTCGCTCCGTTCGCCGCCCCCGCCGCCGGCGACAGCCACGACGGTGGGGTCGAGGACGGGGCATCAGTCGAAACGGAGAGCTGGGAGACCGACGACGAACTTCAGGAAGGGATGGACGACCTGCTCGAGGAGGTGCTCGCCGAGAACGATATCGCCGGCGCGACCGTCGCAGTCGTCGAAGAGGACGAGGTCGTCCACACCGGCGGCTACGGCTACGCCGACGCTGACGGTGACGAACCGGTCGACCCCGACGAGACCGCATTCATGGTCGGCTCCGTGGCGAAACTGTTCGTCTGGACCGCGGTGATGCAGGGCGTCGAGGACGGCACGCTCGAGCTGGACGAACCGATCGATACGTACCTCGACGACTACGAGTTCGAGGGCGACGACGAGGTGACCCTCGAGCACCTGGGCACCCACACGCCCGGATACGAAGATCGGCTCGAGGGGCTGTTCGTCGGCGACCACGAGGAGATCGAAGACTGGGAGGGCAAACTCGAAGACGAGATGCCCACACAGGTCCGTGAGCCGGGTGAAACGGCCGCCTACTCGAATCACGGCACCGCGCTGGCGGGGCTCGTCGTTCAGGAGGCCTACGACGAGCCATTCGAGGACCACGTCGAAGCCGAGATTCTCGAGCCGCTCTCGATGGAGGAATCGACCTTCGAGCAACCCGTTCCCGACGATCGTGCCCTTTCGCAGGGTCACGTCCCGCTTGGCGACGACTTCCGCACCGACGACCCTGTCATCGTCGGCGTTCCACCGGCTGGGTCGATGAGCGCTACTGCGACCGACATGGGGACCTTCGCCACGATGAAGCTGCAGAGCGGGAGCCTCGAGACCGACGACGGCGAGGACGTCGAGATCGTAGAGGCCGAGTCGGTCGACGAGATGTTCGACCAGCGTGCGACCAACCATCCGGAACTCGACGGCGTCGGGTACGGTTACATGACCGGTGAGTACCGCGGCGAGCAAATTGTCTGGCACACTGGCGGAACCGAGTACTTCCAGACGCTGTTCGTCCTCTTCCCCGAGCACGACAGCGCGCTGTTCGTGAGCCTCAACACGCCTGCCCCCGGTCTCGTCGAGGTGCTCGACGGCTACGTGGACGCCAGACTCGACGGCGGCGAGGTACCCGAAGACGAGCGCGAGCCGAACCCCGAAACGGCAGAGCGTACGGACCAGCTCGAGGGAGAATACCGATCGACTGGGTTTCAGACCACTCACGAGAAACTCCTCACGCTCGGCAACACCGTCACGGTCACCGTGACCGACGAGGGCGTCCTCGAGCTCTCCGGACTCACGGGCGAGACGACGGAGTGGGTCGAGACCGACGAACAGGGCGTCTTCGAACCCCGTGACCCCGCGGACGTCGGCCTCGGTGCGACGGGTCTCGCTATCGAGGACGACACGCTATATCTGGACGCCCCGTCGCCACCGCTCGAGCGCCTCTCGTGGTACGAACGAACAGCGTTCCAGGGCGGACTCGCCGCGGTGTCCCTGCTCGCGCTCGTCTCGACGATACTGGTCTGGCCGGCGAGCGCCTACCGGCGGCGCGGCTGGGGCGAGATGCGGGGGCACCTGACCCGCCCTCGGATCGCGGTGCTCGGCTGTCTGGGCCTGCTCGGTGCGTTCGTTCTCGGGCTGGTGGTGAACGTCGTCCTCGAACCGAACCAGCTCGTCTACGGCTACTCGCTCTTGCTTCGGGTCACGATCGCCGTGCTCCCGCTCGTCGCGCTCGCCTCGCTCGTCACGGCGGCGCTCGTGGGCCGAGAGTGGTGGCGCGTTCTCCAGCACCGCGACCTCGAGGCCGGCTCGACCGACCGGTACGGACTGGCGTACCTGACGGTGCTCGCGCTCGCGCTCCTCGGGCTCTCGTGGCTGCTGTGGTACTGGAACCTGCTGACGGCCGCGTTCTGACCGACGAGGAGTCGAGAGGACTCACGCGTGCGGCGGTGGCAGACGACTCGAGTCGACGCCGCCGGCATCGGTCTCGAAAGTGTTTTTCGGCACGACCTGCTGGATAGGGACAGACACAAATGGGGCTCGAGGAGGAGATCGAGAAGATCGAAGAGGAGATCGCCAACACGCCCTACAACAAGTCGACGGAGGCCCACATCGGCCGGCTGAAGTCGAAGCTCGCGGAGAAAAAAGAGAAGCTCCAGAACCAGAGCTCCGCCGGCGGCGGTACCGGCTACTCCGTCGAGAAACACGGCGACGCCACGGTTGCGCTCGTTGGCTTCCCGAGCGTCGGCAAGTCCTCGCTGTTGAACGCCCTGACGAACGCCGAGAGCGAGACCGGCTCCTACGAGTTCACCACCCTCGACGTCAACCCCGGAATGCTCCAGCACCGCGGGGCGAACATCCAGATGCTCGACGTGCCGGGGCTGATCGAGGGGGCGGCGTCGGGTCGAGGTGACGGCCAGCAGGTGCTCGCCGTCGTCCGGAACGCCGACCTGATCGTCTTCGTCCTCTCGGTCTTCGAGATCGACCAGTACGACCGCCTGCAAGAGGAGCTGTACGACATCAACATCCGCGTCGACCAGCAGCCCCCGCGGGTGACCGTCCGCCCCAAGGTCAAAGACGGCATCAAGATCACCTCGAGCACCGAGCAGGACTTGGACGAGCAGACGATCGGCGACGTCCTTCGCGAACACGGCTACGTCAATGCCGACGTGAACCTCCAGGAGAACGTCACCATCGACCGGCTGGTCGACGGTCTGATGGAAAATCGCGAATACATCCCCTCGATCACGTGCGTGAACAAGGTCGACCTCATCGAACCCTCCTACAAGGAGACGGTCGACGAACAACTCCGCGAGCGCGACCTCGATCCAGAGGAGGTGACCTTCATCAGCGCCGCCAAGGAGAAGGGCCTCGAGGCGCTCAAAGACCGTATCTGGGAGAACCTCGGGCTGATCCGCGTCTACATGGACAAACCCGGGCGCGGTGTCGACTGGGAAGAGCCGCTGGTCGTCGAGGAAGGGACGACCGTCGGCGAGGCCATCGAAAAACTCGGCGGCGAGATGGAAGCGCGGTTCCGCTTCGCCCGCGTCAGCGGCCCAAGCGCCACCCACGACGAACAGCAGGTCGGTACCGAACACGTCCTCGAAGACGAGGACGTCCTCAA
Organism: Natrarchaeobaculum aegyptiacum; assembly: GCF_002156705.1. NCBI lineage: Archaea > Methanobacteriati > Methanobacteriota > Halobacteria > Halobacteriales > Natrialbaceae > Natrarchaeobaculum > Natrarchaeobaculum aegyptiacum. Next base: position 3,335,838 of record NZ_CP019893.1, on the reverse strand, counting down.
ACTCATCCTCCGCCGGTAGCTCGCCGCCCATTCTTCGAGCCCGCTGCCGGACAGTATTTACTCGCCGCCAGACAAGTGCCGATATGATCGAACTCGACGACGTCCTCGAGGCTCGCGAACGGGTCCAGAAGACCGCCAGGCGCACCCCGCTCGAGCACTCGTACACCTACTCGTCGATGACGGGTGCGGACGTTCACCTGAAACTCGAGAACTTCCAGCGGACCGGGGCGTTCAAGATCCGCGGTGCGACCAATCGCATCGCCACGCTTTCGGCGGAGCAGAAAGACGCCGGCGTCGTCACCGCGAGCGCGGGCAACCACGCACAGGGAGTCGCCCTTGCAGCGACGAGAGCCGGCGTCGACGCGAAGATCGTGATGCCCGAGCACGCACCCATCGCGAAGGTGAAGGCGACGCGCAGCTACGGTGCCGAGGTCGTCCTTTCGGGTCGGGATTACGACGCCGCCGCCGACCGCGCCCACGAGATCGAACGCGAGGAAGATCGAACTTACGTCCACGCGTTCGACGACGAGATGGTCATGGCCGGCCAGGGGACGATCGGCCTCGAGATCCTCGAAGACTGCCCGAACGTCGATACGGTCGTCGTCCCCATCGGCGGCGGCGGCCTCATCAGCGGTATCGCGACGGCGATCAAGGAGCAAAAACCCGACACGCGCGTCATCGGCGTCCAGGCCGAGGGGGCCTCGAGCGCCAAAGAATCGCTCGAGCGCGGCGAGCGCGTCACCCTCGAGGGCGTCGAGACGATCGCCGACGGGATCGCTACCCGCACTATCGGCGAGCGAACCTTCGAGCACATCCGTGAGTACGTCGACGAGATCGTTACCGTCTCGGACCCGGAGACCGCGATGACTATCGTCCACCTGCTCGAGCGCTCGAAGACGGTGGTCGAAGGGGCGGGGGCGGTCCCACTGGCAGCCGTCCTCTTCGAGAAGTTCGACTTCGACGAGGACGAAACGATCGTCACCGCTCTCTGTGGCGGCAACATCGACCTCAACACGCTGACGAACGTTATCGTTCGCGGGCTGGTCGAGACCGGCCGCTACCTCAAGATCCGTACCGTGCTCACGGACCGCCCCGGCGCACTCGAGGACCTCCTCGAGATCTTCACCGCCCACCGGGCGAACATCTACGCCATCCACCACGACCGGACCTCTCGAGACGTGAACATGAGCGACACCGAGGTAGAGATCGAACTCGAGATGCGCGGCCCCGACCACGTCGAGGCGTTCCTCGCAGATATGCGCGAAGCGGGGTACGACGTCGACGTGCTGGCCTAAGATTCTGGATCGAATCTATCGAAACGGAAGTCGACTCCGGGTCTCGATCCGGAACTCGACGTCAGGGTCGATCGCGGTGCCAGCCAGCAGGCCTCCGTCGTCGTTCTCGTCACCGTGCTCGCCACCGTCGGCCACGCCGGTGCTGGCGCTTTCGTCTCCTGTCTCGGATCCGGCGTTCCCGCCGTCTGTGGCCGACTCTCCGCTGGCGTCGTCCGGTCGTCGATACCGCACGACCGGTTCGTCACCCCCTCTCCCCGTAAGCGCGTACGTCCCGTCGGAATTTGGCACCCACTCGCCCCATATCTGGAACGTGCGCGACGTCGTTTCGGCGGGCTCGAGTTTCCGCACCAGTTCCGGCCTGCTGAAGCTCATGCCGTCCCGTCTGAAGTCGAGGTGGTCGCTTTCCTCGTAGGCCTCGCTGTACAGTCTGACTCGACTCCTGCCGTACCCTGAGGTGCCGTGTAACTCGAGGACGCCGAACGGTCGAACCCCGAGGCTGACGAGTTCGATCGGCTCGTCGCTGTCGTTCGTCACCGACAGTTCGAACGCGCCCGGCGAGTCGACGAGAATGTCCGGATCGAGCACGTCGAGGTCGAACGACGGCGGTCCGCGGACGTCGTCCGGGTCGCGGACGCCGGTGATCGAGAACTCGGTGTCGCCCAGACAGCCCGCGAGGAGGGTCGTCGAGCCGACGACGGCTCCGAGCATCGTGCGCCGGCGAAGCGTCGGGCGGCGACCGCTCGGGTGATCGTTCTCGTTCGGCTCCATCACCGTTCACCCGCAGATTCGATCGCCGGCTCGTCGGTGTGAGCGACGAAGAGTGATTCGATCGACGGCTCTGTGACGTCCGTCCGGCGGATCGAGACGCCGGAGTTCTCGACCGCCTCGAGAACTGCTTCCTGTCGATCGGCCGACTCGAGGCGAACAGACACCGTCTGGCCGTCGGCCGTCCCGACGAGGCCGGATTCCGACGAGGTCGCCGCGTTCGCGGCGGAGGGGACGGAGGCTCCGACCACACCATCGACAGCGGCGGCCACTCGGCGCGCTCGCTCGGCATCACCGTCGACGACGAGATCCAGATCCGTCGCCACGGGAGCCGACGCGCGCAGTTCCTCGAGCGTCCCTTCGGCGACGAGTTGCCCCTCGTGGAGGATCCCGATCCGGTCGCAGACGAGTTCGACCTGTCCGAGGACGTGACTCGAGAAGAACACCGTCGCCCCGCGGTCGTTCTCCTCGTGGGCGACCTCGCGGATCGTCCGAATCCCGTGGGGGTCGAGCCCGGAGAACGGTTCGTCGAGGACGAGGAGGTCGGGGTCGCCGACCAGCGCCATCGCGAGTCCGAGGCGCTGGCACATCCCTCGCGAGTAGCTCCCCGCGTCGTCGTCGATCGCGTCCGCAAGCCCGACGCGCTCTAGCAGTCCCTCGGGATCGTCGTCGGCGCGTTTCGTGTCGATGACGAGCCGCAGGTGATCGCGACCGGTACGGTTCTCGTAGACGGTAAACCCGTCCGGGAGGATACCGACCCGCTGGTGGACGTCGACGACGTCGGCCCGCGGTCTCATCTCGAGGACGCTGATGGTCCCGTCGGTCGGTCGCGCGTAGTCCATCAGGAGGTCGATCGTCGTCGACTTGCCCGCGCCGTTGGGACCGAGAAAGCCGTAGATCTCCCCCTCGGCGACCGACAGGGAGAGGTCGTCGACGGCCGTGTGGGAACCGTATCGTTTCGTCAGGCCGTGGGTTTCGATGGCCGTCGTCGTCTCTTCTTCCTCGCGTCCGCTCACGCGAGGTCACCTCGATCGAACCGGTAGTAGGCGATCGCAAGTGGCACCAGTCCCCAGGCGAAAAGGATGACCAGCCCGCCCGACTCGTGGAGATACCACGGGACAGTGCCGCTATCGAAAGTGGTGTCGACCACGAGGACGTTTACCCCGGTCCCCGGCTGGAGTTCACTCACGACGCTGTTGTGAAACGCAGCCGAGTTCCCGGTCTCGAGCAGCCAGTTCGTCACGGTGTTGTAGGCACCCGACGGTGAGAGTCGATCCAGCAGAAACAGCCGGCCGTCGGCAGGCGGATCGTACAGGGTGACCGGAACGCCGGTCAGCCTCGAGTACAGCATCGTCGCCACTTCTCGCCAGAGCAGTTCGAACACCACGAGCAGTCCGACGAACAGCGTCGCCGCGACCGTCGCTGCCCGTTCGGCGATCGCCGAGACGCTGACGACGATCGAGACGAGCGTCGCGAGGTACAGCAGCGTCACGGACAGAACCGCCAGATATCGAAGTGGATCGAAGAATCCGAATCGCACGACACCGACGACGGTCACGAGGCCGAGGGCCACGAGTGACGGAATCGCGATTCCGATCGTCCGGCCGACGAGTTTCCCCAGTAACACGTCGCCGCGCGTGAGCGGTAATCCGAGAACGATTTTCAGTCGTCCATCGGCTCGCTCCCCGACGACCGTCCGATAACACAGCGCGATCGCAGCCAGTGGCAACAGGACTGCAGCACCGTACTGGACGAACCCGATCGTCATATTCGAACCGAGTGCGTCCCAGGTGTCGTAGGTGGGCCGATACGTCCACAACGGGAGGGCGAGCGCGAGTAGCCAGACGCCCTTGGCGGTCACGAGCGCTCTGGCCTCTTCGCGCGCGAGCGGGAACCATCGCATCACCGAAAAATGTAAGCAGGATAAAATAAAGCTGCTGTTCCAGCCTCGAGCGGTCACGGTTCGGGGCCGTCGGCCGCCTCTCGAGGTGTTTCGGGTTCGAGCGGGCGAGGCTACGCCTCGCTACTCAGATCCGCGTCGACGCGGATTTCGGAGTCGGTCACCGTCGCGACGTTCTCGGCGGGGATCTCGAGGTCGTCGTCACCGGCGCTGCCGCGGCCGAGGCTCTGAATCCACGCGTTCGTGAGGCTCGGTTCCGGATCGACGTAGGCGACCTGTTCGATCGGATCGACTTCGGTGACGATGCCGATCTGTTCGCCCCTGACGTCCATCAGGAACTTCCCTTCGTCTTCCGTCGAGAGGACTGTCATCGTAGGCGATCCGACGGCGTCGACCAGTAAATAGTTACTGATCAGAGACGATCTGGGCAGATTCAACGATCGCACGCGCGAGACAAACAATTTCTATGACCGATCGAGGAGGCATCCGCCGCCGGATGGCTTTATACTCCGCCAGCGAGATGACTCGTGCATGAAACGCACCGTCGAAACCGACGACGCACCGGCCGCAGTCGGCGCGTACAGCCAGGCGACTACCGACGACTCCCTGCTCTTTACCGCCGGCCAGATCCCGGCGACCCCCGACGGCGACATTCTGTCGGACGAACCGATCGACGTCCAGACCGAACAGGCCCTCGACAACGTCCTGGCCATTCTCGAGGCCGAAGGCGCGAGCGCCGACGACCTCCTGAAGGTGACCATCTTCCTCGACGACATCGACGACTTCGAGGTCGTGAACGAAACCTACGCAACCTACTTCGAGGACGAACCACCAGCCCGCAGTGCCTTCGAGGTCGCCGCCCTCCCGAAAGGCGTCGGTATCGAGATCGAAGCCGTCGCGAGCCTCGAGTAGCGGCAGTTCGAACCGTCGTGTTGAATGCACCCACGGAACACGGTTGCGCCACCCAAAAGTAAGAGTTAAACGACCGACGCGGCTACGTCTAATCAGGCCAGGATGGCCGAACGGTAAGGCGCACGCCTGGAAAGCGTGTTCCCTTTCGGGATTCGGGGTTCAAATCCCCGTCCTGGCGCTTTTTCGAGTTCGAACCGACGAGCGCCGCGTAGCTGCGTGAGCCACCGGAACTCGGAGGCGAGAAACGGAAGTTGCCCATTCGAGTCGCGAGCACGGGCGACCGAACGGAGTGAGGCCGCATCCCCGGAACGTCTCGCACCTGTTCGAATTCCCGTCCATGAGTTTCTGACACGATAGCCAAACACCGCTGGAGTTAGTTGTCCAGAAGACGGATACCCGTTCATGTGTGGCCGCTATACGTTGTTCGTCGACCCGGAGACGCTCGAAGAGCGGTTCGACGCGCGGATCGAGGGGGCCTACCGGAAGCGCTACAACGCCGCGCCGGGCCAGCGTCTGTGGGTGATCACCGACGAGCGCCCGGAGACGATCCAGCGACTCGAGTGGGGGCTGCGACCGTCCTGGGCCGACGGCGATCGAGTGATCAACGCGCGGGCGGAGACGATCGACGAAAAGCCGACATTTCGGGCGGCGTACCGTCGGTCTTCTGAAGAACGTGAAAGAGAGCTCGAGACGCCTGCGGCGGGTCGGTGTTCTCTTGAACGGAGTGAAAGAGAGCTCGAGACGCCTGCGGCGGGTCGGTGTCTCGTGCTGGCCGACGGCTTCTACGAGTGGGTCGACACTGACTCTGGACGGCAGCCGTACTGGATCGCGTTCGAGGACGGACGGCCGTTCGCGATGGCAGGGCTCTGGGAACGACGAGAGTCCGATACCGACGCTGACACCACACAGGTCGGACTGGACGATTTCGGTGGCGGTCTCGAGTCGGGCGGTCAGAACGACGACGAGCACCCACTCGAGACGTTCACCATCGTCACGACGCGGCCAAACGACCTCGTCGCCGACCTCCACCATCGGATGGCAGTGATTCCCGAGGCCGGTACCGAAGCGACGTGGCTGACCGACGACCATCCACAGGCACTCCTCGGGCCTCACCCAGACAGCGGGATGTGCGCCCACCCGGTCTCGACGCGGGTGAACGATCCTTCGACGGACGAGCCGTCCCTCGTCGAGCCGGTCGAGGGGTAGTCACCCGAACGAGCCGAGCGATGACTGTCGGCTCGGCCCTGCCGTTCCGTCCTCGAGTTCGTAGCCGACGAGGTCGCGCATGTCGACGGCGTAGGTGGTACCGCCGTTCTCGAGGACGAGCAGTCGTCCCTTGACGCCGCGGACGGTTCCCGTGGCGATGGTCTCCTGGACGGGCTGAGTCTCGAGGGCGAGGCCGTAGTCGAACGAAAAGCGGTCGATGACGTCGAACGCCGAGAGGACGGTTTCCCACGCTGGCTCGTCGACGGCCGCGGCCAGCGAGGTCACTTTCGGGCCCGTACGAACCCGGTCGACGAGCCACTCGGCGATTTCGGCCTCGAGTTCGCGGGCGATCCGCCCGTTCGAGACGGTGTGGACGTGGGCGGCCCGGTCGGCACCCTGTTCCCGGAGACGGGTCTCCAGACGCTCGAGTTTGGTGACGCCGACTTTGAACGTGTCGGGGGCGAACGCGGCGACGTAGACGGCGTGGGTCTGGTAGCAGTCCATCTCGTCTTTGAGGCAGGTGCCGGTACAGCGAGCGCAGACCCAGGTGCTGGTGTGGTACTCGCAGTACGGTGTCGCCGGACGATCACACGGGAGGTGTTCGTCGCCGTCGATCACGCCGGCACAGCGTCGCTCACCGAGGGTATAGGAGAGGTCGTCGCCGGCCTCGAGTGGCCGTCGCTCGAGGCCCGCGTCATCGGCGACCAGCAGTGCGGCCCCGCGGCCGCTCGGTTCGTACCCGACCAGTTGCACGACCGGCGGTTCGCGTCGGGACGGCAAATAGGGTTCGTCTCGGTTTTCGTGTCAACTGGTTCCGACACGCTCCGCCGCAGGTCACACTCGAGACGTCGAGACGTCGGAAAGAGCTATCCACAGTGGCGGTCAAGGAAGGCCATGTCACTCGAGGGAGCGCTCGAGGCGTCGGTCTCCTCAGCACCGACCGGTCCAGAACCGGACACCCCCGATTCACGAGCCGTCGAGTTCGCGTTCACCGTCCGAAACGAGGGAAGCGAGACGGTCGAACTCTCGTTTTCGGACGCAGCGAGCGCTGAGTTCGTGGTCTACGAGGACGGCGAGGAAGTCTGGCGGTTCACCGAGGGTCGGATGTTCGCCCAGTTGCTCAGTCGGGAGCGACTCGAGCCGGGTGACGCGAGAACCTACCGTGAGCGGTGGGAGGACCCCCGGCCGGGTGAGTACGCGGTGATCGCGACCCTCCGGGCGGCAGAGTCGGACTGTCAGGCGCGAGCGACGGTTTCGGTTCCAGAGTGAGTCGGCCTGAAAATCGGGCTGCCCCCTTCGACCGAGGTTGCGGCCGAATCTGCGCTCGCCGCTGTATATAAGCGGACCCCGTCCCTAGACGGGTCCATGCACGCCCTCGTCGTCGCGGCGCACGGATCGCACCTGAACCCCGGGGCGTCCGAACCCACGTACGCCCACGCCGACGCTATCCGGGCGGTCGACGCGTTCGACGAGGTCCGCGAGGCGTTCTGGAAGGAAGAACCCCACTTTCGTGAGGTGCTCCGAACCCTCGAGTCAGATGTCGTCTACGTCGTTCCCCTGTTCATCAGCGAGGGCTACTTCACCGAGCGCGTCATCCCGCGGGAACTCCGCCTCGAAGGCTGGGATCCCGGGTTGTGGAACTCCGACGGCACGAGCGCCGAGAGCGTCACGCTCGAGGCCGAAGACGTCGGGAAGACGGTCCACTACTGCGGACCGGTCGGGACCCACGACGCGATGACCGACGTGATCGTCGAGCGCGCCGAACGCGTCACGGGAGATCCGGACGTCGGCGACGGCGTTTCCCTCGCGGTCGTCGGCCACGGCACCGAGCGCAACGAGAATTCGGCGAAGGCGATCGAGTACCACGTCGATCGAATCCGCGAACGAGATCGGTTCGAGGAAGTCCACGCGCTGTTCATGGACGAGGAACCGGACGTCGACGACGTCACCGACTACGTCGACTGCGAGGACGTCGTCCTCGTGCCGCTGTTCGTCGCCGACGGCTACCACACCCAGGAGGATATCCCCGAGGACGTCGGCCTCACGGACGATTACCGGGAAGGGTGGGCGGTCCCGGCCGACGTCGACGGCCACCACGTCTGGTACGCTGGTGCCGTCGGCACCGAGGACCTGCTCGCGGCCGTTCTCCTCGAGCGCGCGGCCGACGCCGGGGCCGACGTCGACGCGGCGCTCGAGGCCCTGACCGCTACCCAGACGCAGGCGACCGCGTCCGATAGCGGTCAGCCAGCCGAACGAACGGAAACGGAACCGATCGGCGATTCGGGGTCGAACGATGACTGACTCGAGTCGGCTCGCCGACGCCCTGCCCGAGGCCCTCGAGCGCGCAGACGGAGAACTCGCGTTCGACGGCCTGCGGTTCGCTCGCACGGGCGATAGAGACGAAAAAAGTGACGCATACGTACTCGAGGTCCCGAGCGCCGACCCGCTGGTTCTGGACGTAGACTCGCTCGCTGACGCCCTCGAGGCCGACGCGGTTCGCCCGTACGTGACCAACTGGGCGTACTGGCACCGCGTCGGTGGGCCCGGAACCTATCGCCGGGCGTTCCTCCGGTGGTGTGAACGTGCGCCGATTCACGACGTTCTCGAACGTGTTGCGACTGGCGATCCCCTCACTGTCCCCGATCGGTACGAGGCGCTCGCCGACGGCATCGATCGAACCTGGGGCGAACTCTCGATCACCAGCCGTCTTCCGGAGCCGTCTGCGTGGGACGGCGAACGCGTCTACGATCTCTGGCACGTCGAGGATGCCGGGGCGGACGTTGCGGACCTCGAGGTGTACGACGATCCGACCGCCGCTCGAGATATCGCCACGTACGACGACGATGGACGCTACCGGCCACTGAAAACCGCGCCGTCGCTCCCCGCCGGGTGGGCGTTCACCGGCCTCTCGGGATCCGAACTCGTCGAGACCGTCGAACGGTTCTACCCGGCGACGGTCGCCAACTGGCACCAGGAACTGCGCGGTGATCTCGACGTCGACCACTGGCTCGAGACGGCAGCGCGCCAGACTGGCATCTTCGACGTGGTCGACGAACTCCCCCGCGAGGCCGTCGACTGGATGGTCGAAGCCTGCTGCGTCGACTCCCAGTGTCTCCGGCGTCGCGAGTGGCACTACACCGACGACGACGAGCTTTCCGTCGACGGCGGCGACCAGCCGTTTCCCTGCCGCGAACCCTGTTCGCTCGTGATCGCTGCCGCACGCCAGTGGGCGATCCTCGAGTCAGAGACCGAGCGAACGTACGAACTCGAACTCACGCCGAGTGAGGTGAACCAGCTCTCTGCGCTGATCGACGCCGTCGCGGACGACCGACTCGACGAGATTCGAGAGGCGGACGTCGGCGACGGTGCGAATCGATATCGAGCACGCTACCTGCGCGCCAAGCGGTTCGGTGGGAATGGCCTCGAGCCGTCGGAGAAGTGACTACTGGTATTTCCTGGTCGGCAGCGTAACTGTGCCGCCGGGGGCAGCGCTATGCCTTGGCCGTTTCACGACCGAGGACGAGCCAGATCGCGATACCCACGCCGACGAGGACGAACACGAGTCCGATCAGGGCGGCCATCCCGCCGACAGTCGCTGCCGTCGCAACCGCGACGAGCAGCGCGAACGCGCCGAGCCCGATGACCGCGAGGGTCGTCGAATCGAGGCCGAGTGCGAGCAGGACGTCCTCGAGCGATCGGCCCCCGTTTCCGCTCCCATCGGCGTCGTCGTTCGATCCCGGCTGGGACCGGCGTCGTGATGGGCGACTCAGCGATTCGTCGACGTCGATTTCTCTGGGCGGTCGCAGGGTGACGTCGATTCCGAGCGACTCCGAACCGTAGCCGGTGACGACTTCGACGCGACCTTCGATCGGGTCGTCGATCGCAGCGCCGTCGACGTCGATCGGGACCGTCGTGACGTCTCCCGGGCCGATGTAGTGGTTCGTCTGGTCGATCGTCGCGATCCGGTCGAGGTCACCGTCGAGCCGGCAGTGGACGTGTGCCGGCCGCTCGTGACCGCGCAAGACCACGCTCAACTTGCGGTCGGTCTCGATCGCCTCGAGGTCCGACTCGAGCGTGTTCGCGGCGCCGCGGTTGACGTGGACGGTGATCTCGGTCCCGGGCACGATCGATCTGGCCGATCAGGCCGGCGTCTCCTCGCGCATGTCCGGTGGAAGCAGGTTCGGAATGCCGTCGTCGATCGGGTACGATTCGCCGCAGTCGGTACAGACGAGCGTCCCGCCGATCACTTCCTCACCATCGTCGTCGTATTCCGGGTCCTCGAGTTCGAGTTCCCCCTTGTCCAGCGGACAGCGGAGGATGTCGAGCAACGACTCTTTCATACCACGTACGGAGACCGCATCCAGCAAAAGCGTTCGGGAAGTCGATCGGTTTCGAGGGCGTTCCAGCGTGGGCCCCGGGTGGACCGAGACCGGCCTCGAGGGGCGATCAGGCGAACGGGTCCTCGAGAACGACGGTCTCCTCGCGGCCGGGACCGACGCCGACGGCGTAGATGGGGACGTCGAGTTCATCGGAGACGAACTCGAGGTACGTCTTCGCGTTCTCGGGGATGGCGTCGTAGCCGTCTTCGGCGACCTCGGCCCAGTCGACCTCGGGCCAGCCCTCGAACGTCTCGAAGGTGGCCTCACAGCGGGCCCACTGTTCGGTCGTGGGGGGCATCGTCAGCAGTTCCTCGCCGTCGAAGTCGTAGCTGACGCCGATCTTGACCTCCTCGAGGCCGGCGAGGACGTCGACGTGGTTGATCGCGAGGCCGGTGAAGCTGCTCGCGCGCGCGGCGTGACGGAGCATCGGCAGGTCGAGCCACCCGACGCGGCGGGGGCGACCGGTGACGGTGCCGTACTCCCCACCCTCGTCGCGGATGTAGGTCGCGAGTTCCTCTTCTGCTTCGTCTGCGGTTTCGGGGTCGTAGCCGGGCGTCTGGCCCTCGACGCCGCCGAGTTCGGTCGGCAGCGGGCCGGTTCCCACGCGCGAGAGGTAGCCCTTGACGATGCCGACGATTTCGCCGTTGCCGACCACACCGGGGCCGAGGCCGCTGCCGACGGTCGCTCCGCCCGCAGTCGGGTTCGAGGAGGTGACGTACGGGTAAACGCCGTGATCGATGTCCAGAGAGGTCCCCTGTGCACCCTCGAGCATCACCTGGTCGCCCGCGTCGATCCGTTCCTGGAGGTAGGTTCCACAGTCGACGGTCATCTCTTCGTCGGCGAGTCGTTCGCCGTACTCGAGACACAGCTCGTAGAGGTGGTCGACGTCGAAGCGCTCGTCGGTCGTCTTGCCGAAGACCTCCTCGGCGAGGGCCTTCTTCTGGGGGACGACGTACTCGAGGCGCTCTCGGAGCGTGTCGGGGTCGAGCAGGTCGCCGATCCGGACGCCGCGACGACCGGCCTTGTCCTCGTAGGTTGGGCCGATACCGCGCTTGGTCGTCCCTGCCGCGAGGTCTTCTTTCTCGTCTTCTTCGATCCCGTCGAGCGCGCGGTGGTACGGGAGGATGACGTGCGCACGTTCTGCGACGCGGACGTCAGGCTCGAGACCTCGCTCACGGAGGCCGTCGATTTCCTCGAAGAGCGTCTCGGGGTTGACGACGCAGCCGTTGCCGAGGACGCCGACTTTTCCCCTGACGGCACCCGACGGTACGAGCGACAGCTTGTACTTCTCGCCGTCGGAAACGACGGTATGTCCAGCGTTGTCGCCGCCCTGATAGCGGACGACGACGTCGGCAGCGTCGCCGTAGACGTCGACGACGCCGCCCTTGCCTTCGTCGCCGAGTTGCGACCCGACGATTGTGACGGTCATAACAGCGGCGGCTTCTTGCCGGGCCGATAAACAGATTACGGTATTGGCGGCTCACTCCACTCCTGCCCTCGGACATTGGCTCGTGCCCACACTAAACACATACTGGTGCCTCCACGGACCCACTCGTGACAACAGATCACGCTGTCACACGACCACGGGACGCGCGGCCGATCACCGCCGGATCGGCCAATTCCGGCTTATTAACGTGTGGGATAGGGGGACGGAGACCCGAAGCGTTAACTTCTGGCACGAGCGATACTCACGATGGACGTCAAACGGTCGACCTGCGAGGGTAACTTTTAAAAGGTCTAAAGACAAGTTAACAAATGCCATGATAGACCGACTTGAGAAGGAAGTCGATATGCTTGAACGACATCTCCAGGTCCTGAAGATGGTTATCGAGAACGAGCCGATCGGGATCGTCAAGATGTCGAACGAGACCGGCTACCCGCACCACAAGGTCCGCTACTCGCTGCGCGTTCTCGAGGAAGAGAACCTCATCGAGCCCTCCAGTCAGGGTGCGATCAAGACCGAACGTACCGCCGAGTTCGTCGACGAACTCGACGACAAGATCGACGACATCGGCGACAAACTCGAGGACATGAAGATCGAGGACGTCGCAGAAATCGAAGGCTAGATCTCTCAGCAGTCTTCTCGGCTCTCGAGTCAGCCCCACGGGCCCACGGGCCCGCCACTCACCGTCCCGAGAGGCTGTCGAACCGAGACCGTGAAACGTCGGTGACGACCTGCAGGTATTCTCCGCGAGCCACTCACAAAAATCGGTGAATTCTCCGCCTCGAGAGACCGGGCCTCGCGAATCTGCCACCGGGACGGAGTCCGTTCGTCAGTCGCCGGCTGGAACGGGAACGAAGACGGGAACCACCGTCTCCGGGCCCTGCTCTCTGAACCGGACCTCGACTGGCGTCCCGACCGACACTGCATCCGGATCACACTCGAGATTCGTCACCATCCGCGGCCCCTCCTCGAGTTCGACGTAGGCGACGATCAACGGAAGGTCGTCGGTGGGCCATCCTTCGATTCGCCGCGTGACGGAGTACGAGTAGACCTCTCCCACGCCCGTTGCCTCGCGCCAGTCCGTCTCGCCGAAACAGTCCGGGCAGAGCGCCCGTGGGTAGTGGAAGACGAGCCCACAGTCCTGACACTCCCGGAGCAAGAGACGGCCCTCGGCGGCTGCCTCCCAGTATCGTCGCGTCTCCGGAGTAATCTCCGGCGCTGGACGGGTCGGTTCGCCAGCGTCGGTCATCGGTCTTCACCCCCGAGGACCACCGTTGCCGCGCCGTGGCGAGTCCCGATGCTGCCGCCAGTCCCGTGAGCGAGCGCGATATCGGCGTCGACCTGTACTGCCGGATTCGCTTCCCCGCGGAGCTGTCTGACCGCCTCGATCACCTTCGTCATCCCGCCGCGGTTCGCGGGATGGTTCGAACACAGGCCGCCGCCGTCGGTGTTGAACGGTAACGCACCGTCGGGTGCCTCGAGCGCGCCACCTTCGACGAACGATCCACCCTCGCCCTTGCGGCAGAATCCAAGGTCCTCTATCGCCTCCAGGACGGTGATGGTAAACGAGTCGTAGATCGACGCGTAGTCGACGTGTTCGGGGCCGAGCCCTGCCTCCTCGAACGCTCGCGGGCCCGACTGTTCGGCTCCGGTTCGCGTCAGATCGATCCGACCGCCGTCGTGGTGGTCGACCGTCTCGCCGAACCCGAGTACTTCGACGCACTCGCGCTCGAGGCCGGCGCGAACGTCTTCGGAGACGATCACCAGTGCACCGCCGCCGTCCGAGATGACACAGCAGTCGAGCAGGTGGAGCGGATCGGCGACCAGCGGCGACTCGAGGACATCCTCGACGGTCACGGGATCGGGGTACATCGCGTGCTCGTTGTACTGGGCGTGGTGGGACGCGGCGACGCGGATCTCGGCCAGCTGTTCTGCGGTGGTGCCGTACTCGTCCATGTGACGCCGGGCGGCCATGCCGTACATCGAGAGGTTGGTCGCGCCGTAGACTCGCTCGACGCTGTCCTGTACGGTACGCACCGCTCGGACGCCCGAACCGGTCGCCTCGCCCCGGGAACGCGGGCGGCCGGCGAGGGTCACGAGCGCGACGTCACATCGTCCGTCCCTGATCGCGCTCGCAGCGTGACCGACGTGGCTGATGTACGACGATCCGCCGCCGTCGGTCGTCTCGACGTACGAGACGTCGAGCCCGAGGTAGTCGGCCATGTAATGCGGTGGAAACGTCCCCTCGCTCTGGGGCACTCCCGCGGTGAAGTACGCGTCGACGGCGCCTTTCTCGAGGCCGGCGTCCTCGAGCGCCCCACGGGCGACCTCGGCGTGGAGCTGGAGCGTCGACTTCTCGGGTGCCTCCCGCGTGGGGTGTTCGAACGCCCCCGCGACGTACACTGGATCACGCGTCGTCATCGATACCCACACCTCACCGCTGGCGATACGTATGGGTGTCGTTGGAACCAGCCCGCACGGCGACGCATGGAGATTTCGAACGCCAGACCCAGGTCACAGCCACGGCGCGCGACCCCCGGAGTCACTCGCGTCGTCCGACGACTCCGTGTTCGAGTCCTCGAGACCGACTCCCTCGTCCGGCTTCGAGGCGACCCAGCCGCCGAAGATCGGTTCGTCGTCGCTCCCGCGCTCACGCAGGTGGCCGAGTTCACGGATTCCGGTCGCTCCCTGTTCGTCCGACTCCTCGGCGCTCGAGTCGTCGTCGAACGGGACCGGGAGGTCGAGCGCGAAGATGCCAGCGACGATCAGTGCGGCGAGGGGTGCCTGTCCGAACGCCATTCCGAGGATCGACAGCGGGAGCAAGCCGAGTGCGACGGCGCTTCCGAATCGGAAGCGGTCGATGTCCATGTACTCCCGGAGGTACGGCCCACCGAGGGCGATTCCGAGCGCGAAGGCGACGCCGACGACGGCCGCGAGGACGGCGTTTGCAACGAGTGCAGCGTCGTCCATTACGACGAACGCGGCCCCGTTGGGGTCGAGACTGGCGACGAGGCCGAGCCCGATGATGACCGCTGGGTTCGGCAGGTACTCGCCGATGGTCGCGCTCGCCGTCTTGGCGGCGATGGCGGCGATGACGAGTGCAGCGAATCGCTCGAACACCACGATGTCGAGGACGCTGCCGATCGCTGGTGCGAGTGCGGCCTGGATACCCGCCAGCGCGACGAGCGGGAGCCCGATCAGCAGGACGATCGCCGCCTGCTCTCTGGGCGTGCCGGTCATCTCGGCGAGAATCACCGCGACGGTCGCACTGCCGCCGAAGATGAGGAGCCCGACCTGCACTGCACCCAGAGTGGTATCGAGCGCCCCTGCGAGGATCAACGCGGGGAAGACGCCGTCGATCAGTGGCAACATCATGACCAGGGCGAGGAGCCTGGCGTCACCACCGACCAGTCGCTCCAGACGGAGCGCGACCGGGTGTTGAGACGTGCTCATCGCTCAGGGGCGATGGCCGTGACCCGGGGCCTGGTGGGAAACAGGTGGACGATACCGACGTAACGACGGGCGAACCCGATTGCAGGCTCGAGCCGTCGTATTCGTCCAGGATGCCCCAGACGCTGTGAGTGCGCGTTTAAAATTCCCGAATGTAAAGAGCGAGGCGGCGTCGACGCGCGGCTGGCCACCGATTCGGGCTGCGCTGGAACTCACAGCGAACATACCAGAGGGAACGACGGAGCGACCAATAAACGTTGTGTGAGAGAGGTTTTCACGAGAAGTGGGTATGCGGCCATCGATGAACAGAAACGACCGTCACTGCGTCCGAAGTGTAACCTTCAATCTCCGTACACTGTACGTTTGCCCGAGAGGACTATTAATCGGGATAGTATTTCAGGCGTCACACGGACGACCGGCGTCGTTCCGAGCAAATCGCAGAGTATTCAAGCGAACGGTACCAACGACGAGGTGCGTGCGAGGGTAGCCAAGCGGCCAACGGCGGCGGACTCAAGATCCGCTCTCGTAGGAGTTCGTGGGTTCGATTCCCTCCCCTCGCATCGCAGTGAGGCGCATACGTGCCGAACAGAGATGCCGGAGGAATCGAATCAGGGAGCAGGTTTCCTGCGACCGTGGTTCGATTCCCTCCCCTCGCATCGCAGTGGGGCGCATACGTGCCGAACAGAGATGCAGAAGGTCCTACGCGGGATCTTCCCTCGCAAAGCTTCTGACGGACGATCCGTTCTGAGTCACGACTGTCCACCCCGACCCCTCAATAGCCGCCTCGAGTCCCCCGAGTCGGGCCGACGTCCCCGGACGTGTCGAACTCGAAGCGTGCACCGCCGAGGTCGCCGTCGGTGACGGTAACGGTCCAGCCGTGGCCGGTCACGACCGTCTCGACGATCGATAGGCCGAGGCCGGTGCCGTCCTGACCGGTGAACCCCTCTTCGAAGACGAGGTCGCGTTTGTCCGGCGGAATTCCGGGACCGTCGTCTTCGACGGCGAACCCGTCTGCCGTCCCTTCGACGCGGATGCGGACTCGCCCCGGACCGTCGTCGTGGGGGTTCGAGCCGTGTTCGACCGCGTTCCGAAACAGATTCTCGAGCACCTGCCGCAGCCGACCGGGGTCACACTCGAGCGTCCCGAGGTCGACCGTCTCGAGGGTCGCGCCGTCCGTGTCGACGCCGTTCCAGGCGCTGGTCACGAGGTCGTCGAGGTCGACGGTTCTGAACTCGTCGACGTCGGCCCCGTCCCGGGCGAGTTCGAGGAGGTCGTCGATCATCGCTTCCATCCGGTTCGCAGACTCGAGGACGTCGTCGACGTACCGTGGATCTCCTGTCTCTTCGATGAGTTCCGCGTAGCCCGTCAGGACGCTCAGCGGGTTCCGGAGGTCGTGGCTGACGACGGCGGTGAACCGTTCGAGGCGGTCGTTGTGGCGGGCGAGTTCGGCGCGTCGTCGTTCCCGCTCGAGGGTGTACCCGATCAGTTCCGCGAGGGTTTTGACCTGCTGTCGTAACGAGTAGGGCCACCGCCGGCTCGTCTCCTGCTCGATCGCGAGGACGCCCTCGAGTTCCCAGTTGACGACGATCGGAACGGCGAGCAGCGACTCCACGTCGCGGTCGGCGAGGTACCGGACGCGGTGGCCCTCAGGATCCTGCCGGCCCGACTCGAGGTCGGGGTCGGGGTCGGGATTCGAGTGGATCGTCCCGACGAATCCCTCTGGAACCTCGATCTCCGGTCCGTTGCGGGAGTCTGCTGGAATCGCAAACGTCTCGAACGACTCGAGAGCAGTCTCGAATCCCGGGAATCGGGATGTCGGGATCGTCCCGATCCGTTCCTGGTGGTTCGTCCGGCTCCAGGAGTACCGGTGGTCGAGTGAGCTGCCCTCGTATTCGAAGACCAGACAGCGGTCGGCGTCGAGACGCCTGCCGATGAGCTTCAGCCCCCACTCGACTTCGACGTCGATTTCGTCCGGCGCGGCGGACATCAGCGACCGTGCGATCTCGAGGACCGTTTCGCGAACGTCGGAGATGGATCGTTCGTAGTGCTCCTCGAGAGCGTACAGGAGGTCGTCGAGGTCGTCCGTTTTGGGGACCCCTCCGTTCGCCGTCCGTGTGACGACCGACGCCCGGGGGACGGAAAGAAGCTGCTCGAGGAGGTCCACATCCTGGGTAGATCCGAAGAGGAGCACGGGTGTGTCCGGGTCGGCGCGCTCGAGACAGTCGAAGAACGCCGCCGGGTCGTCGCGTCCCTCGAGGAAGTCGACGGTGACGACGACGCAGTCGATCTGCCGGTCGAGAAGTGACTCGGCCGCCTCGAGCGATCGTGCCGTGTCGACCGGGTAGGACGGTGCGAGCGCGTCGACTACCGCCGTGCTGGCGTCATCGTCGGAATCGACGTACAGGATTCGAAACGACCGGCGTCTGGGACGCCGTCGCTCGCCGTCGACGGGGGGAAGGTTCGTCGCCGATCGATCACGCCCCATCGCGATTTCCCTCCCCGTATTCGCCCTGCCGTGTCGACCGACGAGATCGGCGTTCGACTGACTGACCGCTCGCTGCCCACGTCGATCGAGGTCTCTGTCCCACCGATCCCTCTCCAGAGCGGTCGAACGTGCTGGTCGAGAGCGTCCCCACTCCCCGAAACGTAGCTCGTTTCCGGCGACCGTCGATTCGTTTCGCTGTCCCCATGTGAAAACTGCTCGTGTCGCGTTTTCGTTCCAACAGGCCCCGTCTCAGGCAATAAATGTGACGGCAGCGTGAGTTTCGGGGCGGTCAGGGTAACCGGTTGGGTCGGTAGATCCGCGCGACGTCCTCGTCGACGGCGTCGAACCCGACGACGTCGTCCTCGTCCAGGTCCTCGTACCGCTCGACGAACTCGAGGGCGGCCGCCTCGTCTTCGTACACCTCCGGATCGATCGTCATCGGGGCGTCTGATCGACGTTCGTCACGCTCGAGGACGAACGACGCCTCGTTGGCGTCGATCAACTCACCGGTGTCGAACGTAGTGACCCAGACGTTCGCGACGTTGGCGGCCGCGCCGTCGAAGTGACCGGGATAGGCGACGTAAGCGAACAGACAGCCCGGGCTACAGAAGGCCATGCCGGATCCGTCTTCGTGAGCGAGCTGGGCCATCCGGTCCTCGTAGTTGAGGACGCCCATCGTGCAGACGCCGCAAGCGTGCGAGGAGTCGAACGTCTCGGGTTCGTCGACCGGGTGATCGAACAGGAACGGGGAACTGCCGTCCGGTTCGGCGTTTGCACCGGCGGCATCGACCGCTCCGTCGGTGGTCCCGTCCCCGTCATCAGCGCACCCCGCGATCCCCATCGCGAGTGCCGTCCCCGTCGCGGCGAGTGCCTGTCGACGTGTTCGGCGGTCGACGTCCCTTCCTGTCATCGGTGGCGGTTGGGTCGCGAGCGATAAAATGGCCGTGGTTCGGCGCTCGAAACGGCCATCCAGTCGGTCGCCGATCCGTTCTCCATCCACCGACGGTGTGTGGACGACTCGGCTGTCGGGTCACAAAACCTTTCGATCAGGGGCAACCTTCATGGATCGTGACAGGCGAGAGCGACGACGAGACCTACACCCTCGACGACGAACTGCTCGCCCGGGCCAGGATCCACGCCCGCGAGGTCGTCGACGAGTACGACGTGTCAGTCGACCTCGGCGCCCTCGAGTGGGACGTCTCGGCGCGGGCGAAACGTCGTGCTGGCGCGTGTCGATGGCATGCAGATCGCGAGGTGGCGACGATCGTCCTCGCGAGGCGGGCCTACGAGGCCTACGACTGGCCGGCGTTCGCTGCGGTTGTCAGACACGAACTGGTCCACGCCTGGGAGTTCCAGCAGTTCGGAGAATCCGGCCACGGACCACGATTTCTGGAGCGGGCCGCCGAACTCGACGCGCCCCGTCACTGCCAGTCGTTCTCCGACCCCCGGTACGTCCTGCACTGTCTCGAGGACCACTGCGACTGGCGGGCCGAGCGCCACCGTGCCTCACAGCCGGTGAAAGCCCCTGATCAGTATCGCTGTGGCGCGTGTGGGGGTTCCTACGAGGTCGAACACGTCGAGAGCGGTCGAACCTGGACGAGCGCAAGCGGCTTCGGCGGCGTGAAAGCGGCCCTCGGCGATCGGTGGTGACCGATCGGTGTGTGGCAGTCGAGTGACCCTGGGATCGACCGCTCGACACCTCGTGCCTCGAACGGTCCGCAGAACTCTTAATCGGTTCCTGCCCACTCTCTAGCTATGGGAATATTCGATCTGATGCTCGGCCGGACCGAACACGGCGAGCAGGGCGTCGAGGGCAGGTCCTACAAACTCCCGAAAGAGACCCACGACTTCGTCCACCCCGTTGCGATCCGCCGGGAGGAACTCGATGCGCTCTCCCAGTTACTCGATGCCGACGTCGAGGCGTCCGCGCCGGCGGCCGACCCTGACGAACTGCAGGCGGTCCTCGACAGCGCGTTCGACGACGTCGACCTCGACGCGTCGGAATTGACCGATCGAACCGAGAAACCACGAGCCAAGACTGCCGCGATAACCGAGACGTGGACCGACCAGCTCGAGGCGGAAATTGGCGTCGTTTACGCGCGCATGGGAACGTATCCCACCGTCCGGTCGTTCGTGACGATCTGCAAACGCCGGGCCAACGACGCCGACGACCCGTTCGAACTCCCCGAATCGTTCCCACACGTCGCCACATTGCTCGGTCGGCTCGAAGACGCCACCGACGACCAGTACCGGGCCGTCGTCCACACCGACTTGCTGCCCGACCGATAGCACCCATGACCCGGTTCATTCATGAACCGCGAGGACGAATCTCGGCTGATGAGCGAGAGTGATTCCGACCTCCCCGAGTGGGCGATTCCCCTCGATGTCGATATTCTCGAGGAGATGCGATCGGAGGACGTCTTCGCCCCGGAACACATCGTAGAGGCGGACATCTGCCGCGGGCCACAGGCCGCACATCGGTGCCGACAGCTGGCCGATCACGGATTACTGACGAAACACATGACCGGCGTCTACGACCTCACTGACCTCGGTGAACAGGTACTCGAGGGTGAGCGATCACTCGCCGAAATCGATCCCGAAGACGAGTGACGTCGGCCGCTACGCGTCGACGGCTTCGGGGACGTGTTCGGCGACGAACGAAACTACCTCGTCGCCGCCGAGGAAGCCGTCTGCGACGCGAGCAACCTCACTTCCGTCTTCGAACAGATACAGCGCCGGGACCGACAGCACGTCGAGGCGCTCGGTAAACGCGGGATCGTCGGCTGGGTTACACGTCCCGATCGCCAGCCCGGTCTGGCGGGCGACGTTTCCCAGAACAGGCGCCATCGCCTGGCACTTCGGACACCCCGACGTGTACACCTCGACGATCGCGACGTCGTTGTCCGCCAGAAACGCCTCGAGGTCGGCTTCCGTCTCGAGTTCGACCGGCTTCACCGTTCGATCGTTCATGGCAGTCGTAGGTTTCGAAGCCAGAAAGCCGTGACGCACGGCCAACCGTACCGGACCGGTCGTCGCCTCTCGAGATCGGGCAGATCGTGACAGGGAGTGACACCGCCAGCGGATTTAGGCATCGAGGCCGTAGACGACTGCGATGACCGGGACTGTTCCTTCCAATCCAGCAACTCGAGCGGGGACGCGACGGAAGTCGACCCTGTTCTGCCCGGCCTGTGATCACCAGAGTCCAGTCGACGGGGACTGGGTGATCGACGCGGGGGTGGACACCGAGCGGTACGTCTGCCCCGACTGCGGGTACACGCTCACCGAGCGGCCACGGCCACGATCGGCCCGGCCGCTGTCGAGACTCGCCCAGAGTTCGGTCGACGTCTGGCGGACCTCCCTCGAGGCGGGCGTCGCCGGTTACGTCGCGACGTGGGGATACCCGATGGTCGCGATGGCAGGGGCCGTTCGCTCCTGACCGGACTGGAGTCGGACGGTCGGAGAGCGTTCGGCCACGATCCGGTCAGAACTGCTCTCGAATCCACACACACACCCGGACGAGTATCCACGATGTGGACATATTCCACTTCATTCCCCAGGTAGGCATCCATACACCCAGTGGGATACTCTCAAGACGTATTAATATTTGAATAACGTTCAGTTTTTCCCGAGTGAGCTCATATTCGCCCACAACAGCAGAGCTTTAATAGTGGATTCCATAGGTGAAGTCGAGAAGAAGATGACAGGTGGAAACCTGACTTCGGCAGAACAGGACGTACTGGACGAAATCGAATCGGAGGACGTCGACTTCCTCCGACTGCAGTTCACGGACATCCTCGGCGTCGTGAAGAACGTGGCCGTTCCGGCTCGACAGGCAGAAAAGGCGTTCACCGAGGGGATCTACTTCGACGGCTCCTCGATCGAGGGCTTCGTTCGCATCCAGGAATCGGACATGCGACTCGTCCCCGATCCAGACACGTTCGCGATCCTCCCGTGGAGACAGGACGAAGACGGCGTCTCCGCCCGGATGATCTGTGACGTCTACGACACCTCGACGGGCGAACCGTTCGAAGGCGACCCACGTCGCGTCCTCAAGAACGCGATCGAACGCGCCGAATCGATGGGCTTCGAGGCGAACTTCGCTCCCGAGCCGGAGTTCTTCCTCTTCACGGAAGACGAGGACGGCCGAGCCACCACGGAGACCGCAGACCACGGCGGCTACTTCGACCTCGCCCCCAAGGACCTCGCGAGCGACGTCCGACGGGACATCATCTACGGCCTCGAGGCGATGGGCTTCGAGATCGAGGCCAGTCACCACGAGGTCGCCCGCGGCCAGTACGAGATCAACTTCGAGTACGACGACGCGCTCTCGACGGCGGACAACGTCGCGACGTTCCGCACGGTCGTCCGGGCTATCGCCGCCCAGCACGACCTCCACGCGACGTTCATGCCAAAGCCAATCCCGCGAATCAACGGTTCGGGCATGCACACGCACATGTCCCTGATGACCGAAGATGGCGAGAACGCTTTTTACGACGAAGACGACGAGTTCAGCCTCTCGGAGACGGCCCACTCGTACCTCGCGGGCATCCTCGAGCACGCCCCCGCGATCACGGCGGTCGCGAACCCCACCGTGAACAGCTACAAGCGCCTCGTCCCCGGCTACGAAGCACCGGTCTACGTCGCCTGGTCCGACCGCAACCGCTCGGCGCTCGTGCGCAAGCCGGCCGCGCGCGTCCCGGCTGCCTCGCGCATCGAACTGCGCTCGCCGGACCCCTCGTGTAACCCATACCTCGCGTTCGCCACGATGCTCCACGCGGGTCTCGACGGGATCGAGAAGGGGCTCGAGTGTGCCGACCCGATCCGCGAGAACATCTACGAGTTCGACGAAGCCAAGCGCGACGAGTACGGCATCGACACCCTCCCGACGAACCTCGGTGAAGCCGTCGACGCCCTCGAGGAAGACGAAGTCATCTACGAGGCCCTCGGCGAGCACGTCGCACCCAAGTTCGTCGAAGCGAAGACTCAGGAGTTCGGCGAGTACCTCGTCGAAGTCTCCGAATGGGAACTCGATCAGTACCTCGAAACGTTCTGACCGAGTACCCACCCGACGATCGCCCTGACCGCCCGTTCGCCGTCATCGTTCCCGCGTGGGCCCGTGCCCGGCGGTGAGTACCGCCGAATTCATCGTCGGGATCGGGCCCGTCACAGTCTGTCTCGTCCGTCGGCCGGCGACACCATCGGCCGAATTTTTCGCATTTCCACAACGCATCACGACCAGCGTCCCGCGCATTCGTTCGATCACTCGAGGACGACGAACTCACCGTGGCGATTATCGACGAGTCCGTCGCGTTCGAGGGAGTGCAGCACGCTCAGCACGTCGATTTTCTTCATCGTCAACGTCTCGGTCAGGTCCTCGACTGTGGCACCGTCACTCGCCTCGAGACAGAGGTACACCAGCTTGGCCTGTGACGACTCGATCGTCTCTGGAACTGGTTCGAGCTGTGCTTGCGTCGCTGACTCGTGTGAACGCATTGTCACCTGTTGGATCTCCATCGTCGAATAAAAACCCATCCCAGGATTGCACAGCGCTACATTCGAGAAGAAATAATGTGCCAACCGACACCGTGAAACATTCGTCGGCAAGCCGAAAACACCAGCATTCCGACGCGGTCTGGTGGCAGTGCTCAGGCTTTGCCGTACACCGGGACCGCAGCACCGCTCGTCACGCTCGTCAGGTCGCTACAGAGGACGGCCATCACGTCAGCGATATCTCGAGGGTCGACCCACGATTCGTGATCGGAGTCGGGCATCATCTCACGGTTCGCCGGCGTATCGATGACACTCGGCATCACCGCGTTCGCCCTGACGGTTCCACGATTCTCCACGGCGATCGTCTCCATCAGTAGCCGGACACCGGCTTTCGTTATCCGGTATGGGCCGTCACCGGATCCCCCCTCGAGTGCGGACCGGGCGCTGACGCTCACGATCGATCCCTCCGTCTCCTGGAGGTGGGGCAGGGCGTGTTTCGACGCCAGAAAGGCCGTCCTGAGGTTGACGTCGACGAGCAGGTCGAACTCGCTTTCGTCGGTCTCCTCGATCGGGTCGCCGCCACGCCACGTACCGGCGACGTTCACCAGGTGATCGAGTCGCCCGTGGTCGGCTACGACGTCGTCGACGAGTGTCTCGACTGCCGACTCCTCGGTCAGGTCCGTCTCGTAGAACGACACTGCCCCGAGTGTCTCCGGCTCGAGGGCACTCTCGTCGGCGGCTGGCTCGACGACGTCGACGGCACACACCGTGGCACCGAGTTCGTGGAATCGCTCGACGCAGGCACTCCCGAGGGCGCCGCTTGCCCCGGTGATTACCGCGACAGTGTCTTCGAAGTCTTCGTCCAGTGACGAGTGATCTGTCGGTGGTGACATACGGTAACTACGCTCTCGACCGGGATCAATCTCGGGGGTTCTCTGTACCGCCGTGGAGGGTCGCCAGCGGGCGCTCGATCAGGTAGCCCGGGGTCGACGGGTCTCCTCTGGAAGCGAAACCGGGAGACGAAGGGGCAGGAACGAACCGAGGAATCGAAAATAACAAAAGCTAATGATACACTTATAAGTGATAGGTCTCGAATGAGGCCGTGAACAATTCGGCCGATGGGCCCGGACTCGTGGCGTTCGTTTTCCACAATCGGGTCAAAATCCGCCCGATGTCACGACTGGCGTCCGATCAGTGAGAAGTCGACGGCAGCGCGGCTCGGTTGAACCAGAAGTCCGCGACGACGGCGACCATATCGGTATACTCGTTCGGATCTGTCGGCTTCGTGAGGTACGCGTTCGCCGCGAGGTCGTAACTCTCGACGACGTCTTCACAGGCCGTCGAACTCGTCAGGACGAGGATCGGGATTCGTGCGAGTTCAGCGTCGTTCTGGATAGCCTCCAGAAATTCGAACCCACCCGTGCGCGGAAGGTTGAGGTCGAGCAAGACGAGTTCTGGAAGTGTCGATGGCTCGTCTCGCCGTTCTGCGAGAAACTCGAGAGCATCGTTGCCGTCGGTCGCAACCGTGAGTTCGACGGGAATGTCGAGGTCGTCGAACGCGACTTCTGTCAGTCGAACGTCCCCCGGATTGTCCTCGACGAGGAGGATTTCGATCGGTTCCTCGAGCACGTTCGTCATCAGTCACTACAGACCGTGGCTCCCAGCAGCTGAGAGCCGATGAGCGTTCGGACACAGTACGGCGACCCGTTCCGGCGACTGTCGCGGATGAGCAACGATGGACGGTCATCACGGAACGAGGAAAGATTCGATCGAATGATATCCATGAGGGAGTTCGTCTGGAAGGTGTAGTAACGGTACTCGGTTAAAGGTACCTGCTAACATCTTTGGGCATCGTCGGCGACAGGCCACTATTTTGCAAATAGATTATGCCTTTGGGCTACTATCTTTTTTCTGTTACACAGGGGGTCAGTCGCAACGGATCACTTCCCCTTCGCTAGAGACTCGAGCGACCGATATATCCGGACCCGAGCCGTACGTCGGGTAATGCGCGTGATCGCCCATCGTGGGTTCGCGGACATAGCTCCCGAAAACACCGTTTCGGCTATCCAGTCAGTCGGCAGACGTGCCGACGCAGTGGAGTTCGACGTTCGCCGGTGTGGCTCGGGAGAACTCGTCGTCGTCCACGACGAGACGATCGACCGGGTTACCGAGGGCACCGGACTCGTCGCCGACCTCTCCCTCGAGGCCCTGCAGTCCTACACCGTACTCGATTCCGGCGAGCCGATCCCGACGCTCGAAGACGTCCTCGAGGCCGTCCCGCCGCATCTCGAACTCTCGGTCGAACTCAAGTCATCGGGGATCGCGGCTGACGTCCTCGAGACCATCGACGGGCTAGAAAACCGCGTCGTACTCAGCTCGTTTCTCCCGTCGGAACTCCGTCGCGTTCGAGACCTCGACCCGGACCAGCCGACGGGACTGCTCGTCGGTCGCACACTCGAGGCGCCCGTTACCACGGCCGTCGAACTGGACTGTGAGGTCGTCGGCGCCACCTACGCGCGCTGTCTCGGCACGAGAATCGTCGACCGGGCACACGACGTCGGACTCGAGATCAGCGCATGGACGGTCGACCGGCCCGTACTGGCGCGCGTGCTCGCCTGGCGTGGCGTCGACTCAGTCTCTGCCGATCGCCCGATCGGTCGCTGATCCCTTCCAGCTTGTATCGGCGTTCCTCCCGGTTCGGGTTTAAATAGGATCGGGCAGCAGAGCCGACATGGATCTCGAGGCGCCGATGGACGCGTGGTACGCCTACGTCGCCGTGGTGCTCGTCAGCGTCACGTTCGCGGGTATCACACTCGGCCTCGCGTCACTTCCACCACCGGACGCACCAAAAGCAGCAACGACGATCGAACGCGTCACGAGCAGCGACTACGCCGCCAGCGCACGATACAACCACGATCTGTGCCCCCGAACGAACGCGACGTCATCGTAGACGACCGGCGGTTCAGTTCTGACCTCAAGTTCCACGGTCCAGCGAACGTCCGGTTTTCCGTTCACGCCACTGTAGGGAACTGACAAGCGATTGGCCGCGTCGTAGTGTACCATCGGCCACGAGCCGAAGTCACCGTCACTTCCCAGAACGTTCGGTGACAATCCACCATCGGTGTCACTCGCACAGCCTGCCACCGTTGTCACACCGGCTGTCGCTGCTGCACACGTCGCGAGCCAGCGCCGTCGAGTTCTCCCCTCCAGAGACATATAACCAATGAATTTTTCTCGTAATGAATACTTCAAGTGGTTCGTCGACAGACACGTCCTCCTCGAGTGGAGGTTCACTCGATCGTAAGACGTCTCGACCCTGTCCGTCGGTTACGTAGTCGAAAAAGAAAGCCAGAATCAGGCCGACTCGAGACTCGACTCGAGTTCGTTCACGTCTTCGCGTACCGCTCGAACGCTCTCGGCCTGAGCCCCGTTGACCTCGGCGAGGGTGTCGACTTCGTCTGCGATCTGTTCGATCTCCTCGACGGCGTCACCGAGCATGGTCGCGACTTCCTCGCTGGTCGCGGCCTGTTCGTCGGTCGCCTGTGCGATCTGTTCGATTCCCGCGGACGCCTCGTCGATCGCCTGAGTGATCTCCGATTGCATCTCGTCGACCGCTTCGGCGTGGTCGATTGCGTCGTCGACCTGCTCGAGAGTGGTGTCGACGCGTTCGACCGTTTCGTCGGTGTTCGCCCGGACCTCGTCGACGATCGTTTCGATCGTTGCGACTTCTTCTTTCGATTTGTCGGCGAGGTCTTTGACCTCGTCGGCGACGACGGTGAACCCTTCCGCTCCGCTGCCGACCTGTGCGGCCTGAATGTTGGCGTTCAACGCGAGCAGGTTCGTCTCGTCTGCGATGCCGTCGATGACGTCGACGAGCGTGTCGATCTCTTCCATCCGCGCCTGGAGATCACGGCTGTGGTCGGCGAGCGCAGTCGCTGCCTCGCGAATTTCGTCGATCGCATCACCGATCGCCCGGGTCTTCGCTTTCGATTCGCCTGCGAGTTCAGCGGCAGTCACACTCTGATCACTCACTTCGTCGGCGCTGGCCGCCACTTCTTCTACGGTCGCCGAGAGTGATTCCATCTCGTCACGGATCGTTTCCAGGTTCTGGACCTGCGCTCGAGACGTTCGCCGGAGCTGGTCGTTCGTCTCAGCGTTCTGTTCTGTCGTCTCGAGAAGATCGTCGACAGCGCCGTGAACGATGTCGGTAATTTCCTCCTGCACATTTTTGATTTCTCTGCGACGCTTCTCGAGATCTGTAACAATATTAATATATTCAAAAGCACCGATGGGTTCTCCATCCGTATCCCGTAACGGTGCACCGGCTGCCCGGATGTGCCACTCGTTATCATCGCCGGTGTTCGACCGAATTTTGTCTTCACTGACCGATTCTCCCGTTCGGGCGATCTCTTCGGCCAACGTTTCGGTGACGCCTTCGGTTCCAATTACGTCTATTGCTTTGTTGCCAATTGCTTCTTCGTGAGTTATTCCAGATAATTCTACGTGTGGATCATTCCAGTGGGTAATCGTTCCGTCGTCGTCGACGACGAGAACCGGTTCCGGAAAGTCCTGGACGAGGTTCTCGAAAAGTGATTTCCAGAAATCACGTTCCTCTCGAAGGCGATCGGCGTCGGCCGATTCGTCGTCACCCCGGGGAGCGTCATCGGATGACGCGGTCTGCTGAGGTCGAAACAGGTCCGGATCTGGCATTGGATATCAATCATTACAACGAATACAAAACTCTACCGGCAGAACGTATCGAGCCTCGTCCGCAGTACGAACGGCTGACAGTCGGCTGTCCCGCGTTGCAAACGTGCCCGATTCACGACAGATAGGCACACGACTGAACGCTGGTGGATTGGGAACTGGGAAGGCAGACGCGATTACTCTGGGAGGATCTACGAAACGATCTGCCACGACTCGCCACGACTCCCAACGACCGCCGAAGCCGTGCGTCGAGAATACCTTCGAGCCCGTTTCGCACCCCAGTTTCCGCTGGTTGGAACGTCGTTACTCCCGCACCATTTATATCGTATGCGCAGCAACGGCATACCATGTTACGGGCGACAGGTGTAACTAAGGCGTTTGGAGGCCTGGTAGCCGTTGACGACGTCTCCTTCGAGATTGACGACGAAGAAGTCGTTGGACTGATCGGGCCGAACGGGGCCGGTAAAACGACACTGTTCAACGCTATTACCGGCGTTTATCCGCCGACCGAAGGCGAGATCTATCTGAACGGCACGGAGATTACCGGCATGAAGCCCCACGAGATATCGCGAACGGGGGTCGCGCGAACGTTCCAGACCGCACGAACGTTCAACGAGTCGACGGTACTCGAGAACGTCGTCGTCGGGGGTATCTTTGGGAACGGTGATTCTCGGTCAGCGGCAGAAGAACGCGCACGTCAAAACCTGGCGTTCGTCGGCCTGGACGACGCCATCGACGAAGAGGTCGGGGCTCTGAACCTGGCAGATCGGAAGCTCCTCGAGTTAGCCCGCGCACTGACGACCGAGCCGGAGTTCGTCCTGGTCGACGAGATCGGCAGCGGGTTGACGCCAGCGGAACTCGAGACGTTGACCGATACGCTCCTGCGGATCCGGTCCGAACGCGGGATCTCCGTCTTCTGGATCGAACACATCATGGATGCGATCATGGGCTCGACCGATCGGATCATCGTCCTCAATCAGGGTGAGAAGATCGCCGACGGGACGCCCGAGGAGGTCCAGCAGAACCAGCAAGTCGAGGAGGCCTACCTCGGAGGTGTCGAGGTATGACGCTCATCGACGTCGAGAATCTCAACGTCGGCTACGGCGACCTCCAGGTCCTCTGGGACGTCTCGATGACCGTCGAGGAAGACGAGTCGGTAATCGCGATCGTCGGCCCGAACGGGGCAGGAAAGACGACGTTGCTGAAAACGCTCTCCGGGCTACTCGAGCCCACCTCGGGAACGATCGAAATCTTCGGTGAGGACACGTCGGAGTACTCACCGGAAGAGATCATCGAACACGGCTTCGTCCAGGTGCCCGAAGAGCGAAACCTCTTCGACGACATGTCCGTCTACGACAACCTTCGGATGGGATCGTACCGTCATCGCGAGCAGTTCGAAGAGACCCGAGAGGAGGTCGTCAACATGTTCCCCGTGCTCGAAGAGCGACGGAATCAGCACGCTGGGACGCTCAGTGGTGGCGAACAGCAGATGCTGGCGATCGGCCGCGGACTGATGGCCCAGCCGAAGATGTTGGCGTTCGACGAACCCTCGGGTGCACTGGCACCGCAACTGGCCGAGCGCGTCTTCGAGAAAATTGAAGAGATCAGCGACGACATTCCGGTCTTGCTCGTCGAACAGCACGTCGACCGGGCGCTCGAGCTCGCCGACCGGGCGTACCTCCTCGAAAACGGGCGGATCGTCACCGAGGGGACGGGAGACGACCTCCTCGAAAGTGATCACGTGCGCGAAGCCTACCTGCGTGGATAGCTGGTACCCCCCTTCGGTTCGCACGCTCGTCGTCTAGCTGAGTTCTGATCGGTTCGATGTGGCCTCCGCTCGAGGTGGAAGCCGGCCTGAGCCGTTTTGTGGACGTGGGATACCCCCACCGGAGCGTCGTGCAAAAAGATTCAAGTCTGCCGAATGCAAGATGCTATCGTGGTCCGAATGCCAGAGAGCAGTCATTCCAACGTACGACGAAGATCGTTCATGAAGGCAGCCGGCGCTGGGGCTGGTGTGAGTCTCCTTGCTGGCTGTATGGGAGAGGGCAACGGAGACGACGATACCATCACGATTGCGGGTCTCCAGCCGTACTCGGGTCCGTTCTCGTTGTACGGAGATACCCACACCCTGGGTGCTGAATTCGCGATGGAACAGATCAACGAGGACGGGGGCGTTCTCGATCAGGAACTCGAGCACGAGGGAGTCGACACCGAATCCGACCCCGGCGAAGCGGCCACCATCCTGACCCGACTGGTCGAGAGCGAGGATGCTGTCGCCGCGATTGGGCCAGTCTCCAGTGACGTCGGGGTCACCGCATCCAGTACCGCCGAGGACCTCGAGGTGCCGCTGTTTTTACACGCAGCAGGTGACATCGAGATTCTCCCGCGGGACTCTCGGTACACGTTCCGAACGGCGCTTCCCCCGGCACCGGCGTTCATCGAGGCCGTCGCCGACATCATTTCCGACGAAGGGTACGAAACCGTCGGTGCGATCAATGCCGACTACGCGTGGGGGCACGCTGCAGAAGACGCGATCGAAGGGACGTTCCCGGACGACATCGATCTCACGATGGACATGGCACCGCAGGGTGAGAGCGACTTCACGCCGTACCTCCGCGACATGCCCGACGATATGGACATCCTCGTCGGCTCCGGTCATCCGCCGGGCATCAACGATATGTTCAGCCAGATGGTCGAGATCGGCCTCGAGCCAGAGCTAATGACCGGGGCAGTTTCACCGCCCGAATCGGCGTACGGTGCGATCGGCGACCCCATCTCCGAAGGGTACGCGTTCGGTCACCTGCCCGACGTCTATTCCGACGAGTACCAGCAGGTCGCAGACGAGTTCTACGAGGAAACCGGCGAGTATTTCGGTCCGACACAGGCGATCGGCTACGTGACGGTGAACCTGATCGCCGAAGTAATCGAACAGCAGGGATCGGCTGACCCCGTCGACATCGCCGATGGACTCCGCGAAGTCGAGTACGACACGTTGTTCGCGGAACCGCTCCAGTTCACCGAGTGGGGTGAACTGGACCAGTACTCGCTCATCTGGAGCGGCTTCGAACTCGAGGCACCCGAGTACTATCCCGACGGCGAGTTCGATCTGCAGGAGGTCTACCGAACGGATACGCTCGACGCAGTCGATCCCGACGAGTGGATCTGAGACGGATTCGAGTCACAATCCTTTTTCGGGCGTTCGAACGGCTGGCAGCTGGTCGTTTCTGGTTCGCGGAGGCGAATGACCGAACGCCGGCAGACGACGTCGGTGAGCGGGGAATTGCTGGCCCGTTCGTGGAGAGACCAGCGAGGAGTGTGATCGGTGGCTTCCCGGATATCGTCAGCGATCACTGTTCAGCGATCGATCGAGACGGTGAAATTCCGCGTGGTCTATCTGGACGTCGAATCGGTTTCCGTCTGCGTCCTGCCGTCCAGAAAACGTCTGAAACGCACCTTACTACCAGTCTCGTTAGAATTTGGAACCGGTGAACCGTCCCCTCTCGCGATCAGGTCTGTTCTTCTCTCGCGAGACGTTCAGTGATTTTGATGCGTTCGTGGAGCAGGTCTCTGGCGAACGGAACGATCCCCTGTCGGAAGTACAGGAAGAGGACGATCAGCAGTGCACCGAACAGCACCATCCGCCACTGGCCGGCTGCCTGCAGTTCCTCGTTGATGTAGATGATGATCCCGGCACCTACGATCGGGCCCAGCAGCGTTCGCATTCCGCCGACGATGAGGATGATCAGCACCAGCACGTCGATGACCTGGAACTGGAACATCCCGGGGATAATCAGTCCCTCGAGCTGGGCGTACATCGGCCCGATGAGGCCGATGATGAACGCGCTGACGAACCCGGCGACCGTCTTGTACCGGACGACGTTGACGCCAACCGATTCAGCGGCGACTTCGTCCTGTCGGATCGCGTCGAAGGCGATGCCGAACTTCGAGCGGCGCATCCAGTCGTAGAAAACGATCGTTGCGCCGAGAATCGCGAGCACGAGGTAGTAGAGAATCACGTGTTCGTGGATTCCGAGCGATTCCTGGATGGATTCGAACGCCAGCCCGGAGAAGACCATCCCGGTGCTGCCGCCGGTGAGGTCGCTCGCGCCGACGAAGAACTCGACGATCGCGAACTGCAACGCCAGCGTGAGGATCGAAATGAGGATCACCGTAAACCGAAGTTTGGCCGAGACGAAACAGACCAGTGCACCGATAGCGCCGGCCAACAGCGCGCCGAGCAGGAGAGTGGCCCACGGCGAGATCCCGAGTGACTCGGCAGTGATCGCGGTCGTGTAGGCACCGATACCGGTGAGTGCGCCCATGAAGAGGAACAGCTGGTCGGTGTGTCCGAAGACGATGTTGAGCGCCATCGCGAGCGTCGCGAAAATCAACGCCATGATGAACAGCCGGGAGACGTAGGTGGCGCCCTCGTGGAATACGAGCGGTGGTATCGCTGCGAGCAGGACCAGCACGAGCGGGATCCTGATTTGCGTCCAATTCAACCCGGCGATTTCGAACGATGATTGTTGTGTACTCATGAGTATCCCTCCTAGGCAATTTCTTCAGGCTGCAGCAGGAGCGCGATCACTGCAACGGCGAAGAGTGCGATTTCGGCCACGTACGCGCCGACGTATGCGCTCGTGAACGTTGCGATGATGCCGAGCGCGAGCCCGGCGACGACGGCGCCGACGATACTCGTGACCCCGCCAACGATGGAGACGATCAGTGCGAGGATCGTCAGTTCGAATCCGGTGGCGGCATACACGGATTGCGTGGTACTGTACAGAATGCCAGCGATGGCGGCGATGGCCACGCTCAGCGCGAACACGAACGTTCGCATCTTCCGTGGGCTGATCCCACAGAGAACGGCTCCTGTCTCATCTTGCATCACGGTCCGTGTTGCCCCACCGAGGTAGGTACGACTGAAAAAGAGGTAGAGTGCAGTCAATATCACCGTGCTGATCAGGATGATCCCGATCGACGAGCCACGGATCTGCACGCCCGCAATGGTCGTCGACGGGATGCCGAACGACAGCGAGTACGACGACGGGTACGAGATGAACAATAACCCGTCGAGAAAGATCGCCAGCCCGAGTGTGACGAAGATACCCAGCAGAATTCGTTCTTCACCTTCGGAGCGGTAGACGAGAGAGAGCAACGATTTGTCCACGACGAGTCCGAAGAGGGTGACGATTGCCACGGCTAAGACGGCCGATACCAGTAAGTTCCCCGTTATCCCGAGGAGCTCGAGTGCGACGATCACTCCCAGGAACGCGAACACGCCAATCGAGAGATTGAGGACCCCGCCGAGGCCGAACACGATCGTGATTCCCAGCCCCAGTAAGGCGAGTACGAGCCCCTGGGTTATCCCATCGATTGTGAATTCCGCAATCCGGGTAAGTGTCTCTGCAACCATTACAGGGATGTTGTCACAGCACTCGGTATTATATATTGTGGTACGGTGCGACGATCGACAGTCCGTCGACCGGCCGTCGGGTGGCACACTCGCCCCGAGCCGCTCGGAGCGCGGGGCTTCGGCAGAATTCCAGTTCGCACAGTACGCCTTCGATCCGGGACGCGCACATCGCTATCCGCTCAGAGGAGGTCCATCGTCTCGGGAAAGCGCGCTCGAAGCCGGCGGGGGGCGGTACCCCCTGCTCTGGGATCGCACTTACTCCGACGGTTCGTAGGCCGGAATCGGATCGGAACGGTACTCTTCGACGGGTCGGACGTCTGAGTCCGGCGGCCACGGTGAATCTCCGGACTCGTACCCGGTCAGTACCAGTTCGATGTCGTCCGGTTCTCCCCACTCGGTGTACCGGACCGGACTGGCGTAGAGGCCGTCGTACTCGATGTTCCGTATCTCGGTGCTCACGTCGACGGTATCAGTCGAGCCTGCCGCCTCGATGGCCTCGGCAATCACGTGAGTCGTCGTGTACCCCGCTGCGATCGTCGTGTCGAACGCCTCGCCGGTCGCCTCGTAGAACCGTTCTGCGACGTCGGCGAACTGATCGGTGAACATGTCCGGGATCGTCAGTGTCGTGTAGTCCTGGGTGATATCCTCACCGATCGTTTCGATACTCGCCGTCGTCGGCGCCGTCGCAGTCGTGTAGAGGTCCCATTCCATTCCGATCTCGAGTGCTTGCTGGAAGATCGGGTGAACTCCCGGCGGGTGGGAGGTACCAACCAGCAAGTCGACCTCGTCTGGGAGGTTCCGCAGGTGGGGCGCGAAGTCGCTCTCCTGAAAGGCCGCGACTTCCGAGTGGAACTCGATGTCGCCGCCGAGTTCGTCACTGAGTGCGTTCTCCATCGCGTGGCCCCAGGCGTAATCGGCTGTGATCGCGCCGACCGTCTCGTACCCACGGTCTTCGATGAGGTCGATCAAGAGGCGCGCTGCAGTGATCGCGTTCGGTCCGACAGTTCGGTACGTGTATCGCGAGTCCTGAGTGAGTTCTTCCGGGTCACCTCCGGCCGTGATGAACATCGGCACTTCCTGGGACTCGGCGACGGGCGTCACCGCGAGGACGACGTCGCTCGAGACCGGACCGACGATCGCCGCCGCGTTGTGCTGTTCGATCATCCGCGTCGCGATCGTACTGGCTTCCGAGGGGTTGGATTCCGTATCTGCTGCCTCGAGTTCGAGTTCACGGCCGAGGACGCCGCCGTTCTCGTTGATCTCCTCGATGGCGAACTCGACGCCGGCGGTGTGCATGTTCCCGTAGAGTGCGAACGGGCCAGAGTACGGCTGAGCACCACCGATCGTGATCGGTCCCTCACCGTCGTCATCGCCGTTTCCGCCGCCCATACACCCTGCAGTCAGCGCCGCACCGACGCCGACGCCGGTTGTTTTCAATACAGTTCGCCTGGATCGCTTCCCACCACTACCACTGCCTGGAGTCTCCGATGGCATGTGGTTGGTAATCACACATCCGGAATATAATTATGTCGTAAAGTAGAATGACATTTTGTCGTCGAACGTGGATCTGTTAGGTCGAGTCAGTCCCGTGACTCCCAGTCGGTGCTAGCTTCGAACTGCGATCCAAGCGCCAGTATCGTTCGCTCGTCGAAGTGAGAGCCGACCAGCATCAGACCGACCGGGAGGCCGTCTGGCTTCCCACACGGGATCGACAGCGCCGGGTGGCCCGTCACATTGAACGGACACGTATTGAGGATCGTCAACACCTCTTGTGAAAGCCACTCGACGCGATCGAACGAGTCCGGTTTCTCGAACGGCCGAACGATCGTCGTCGGTAACACCAGCGCGTCGTACGACGAGAGGACGTCGTCGTAGGCTACCCGTGCAGCCATCGCGACGTTCCGGGCACTCGAGTAGGGTTCGACGCCGTACTCGTCGTCGAGAAACGCCGCGGCGATCCGGGACCGCTTCACCGTCGGCGGCAGGTCGTCGGCTCGCGACTCGAGCCGGGTGTCCAGTTCACGGGCGAGACGTGTCCAGGACCACCCCTGATGGGTCGTTCCGACGCCGCCCTCCTCGAGCATGCGGGCGCCACCCTGGGACGCGATCGCTGCCCACGCACTCATTCCCTGACGATGGACGGGGACGGAGACCGACTCGACGGAGACGCCGAGCTCCTCGAACTGGCTCACGGCAGCCCGGACCGTCTCGTCGACGACAGGGTCGGACGCCTCCCAGCCGAATCCGTCCTCTAGGATGCCGATAGAGAGGTCCCCGACGGGCGAATCGACAGCCGCCGTGTACGACGCTGTCTCGATAGCAGTGGGCTGGCGCTGGTCGAGCTGGATCCCATCGGCGCGGTCGATGCCGGCGATCACCTCGAGACTGCGAGCGACGAGGTCGACCGTGGGAGCCATCGGTCCAACGTGGTCGATGGTGGGCTCGAGTGGCAACGCCCCTGTACACGGGACCAGCCCGTGAGTCGGTTTCATTCCCACGATCCCGCACCACGAACTCGGGATGCGAACTGACCCCGCCTGATCGGTGCCGAGGGCAACGTCGCAGTCCCCGACTGCCGGGGCGACGCCGGAACCGCTGGACGATCCACCGGGGAGCCTCTGCTCGTCGTGTGGGTTCGTTACCTCCCCGAAATCGGAAACGTCACCACGCCCCGACCACGCGAAACTCTCCATGTTGAGTTTGCCGACGATCGTCGCCCCGTTCTCGAGCAGCCGCGAGACGACCGTGGCGTCGATCTGCGGGACGAATCCCTCGAGGACGGTCGACCCGGCGGTCATCTCGTAGCCAGCGACCGCGATGGAGTCTTTCACACCGACGGTGACGTCCGAGAGTGGACCGTCCGCTTCGCCCTCGACGGTGCACCTCGTGATCCATGCGTTCAGTGGATCTTCGTCCGGGTCCGGTCGATAGCCCCGTTCACGGCCGTCGAGCGTCTCCGGACGGAGGCCGGGATCGAACCGCGGCGCGTGATCGAGATCCTCGAGTCCGCCGACGACCTCGTCGGTGAGCTGGTGGTACTCGACGCACTCTCGTTCCGAAAGCGACAATCCGAGCGATGAGGCCAGTTCGTCGACGCGATCGACCGTGGGCCGGCGTCGGGCGTGTTCGTCACTTCGTGGCACGGGTCAGACCGATGGGAATCTCGGATATAGCTCTGTCGACACGTGCGGTGGTGTTCCGGCGTCCGTATCGTTCTCCCACAGTCCCAGTAACCACGTCTACCGGGTGATTGTTTACTGTCTCGACCACGAACTCGAGCAGGAGACCAACCGGCGCGTGCACCCCGAGCGAACGTTGCACTTCGTTTTCACATAGAAAATCTTCGACCGATCTCGAGATGCGGTGTGGTGCTGTTGCCCCCTGCTCGAGGAGATTTCACCCATCGGGCACCGACCGGGCGGGAGACAGAGCGTTCTCACGCTCAAACAGTTATCGATCTGTGCGGACGTACAACGTCGGTCTGCCGTAGCTGTCGTTCGCGGTTTCGGTCCGTTTCGGGCAACCATCCTGCCAAATGATGAACGAACTGGCCGCTCGCGGTGAGGCTGGGCCATCTTTCCGTTTCGATTCGTCGAAATTTCCCCGGTGTGTCATGTTCGTTCGTCACAGCCCCCGTTCGCCGTGGTGAAACATGATTAAATGGCTGGGTTGGATTCCTCGCAGACTATTACAAAAGTATGGGTGTAAAAGCGTTCGTGACGGTAGTACGATTGTAATTCCGGGCCCGTATCGTCTCTACATAATTTTCATTATCGACGTTTTCCTGAGAGTATTCCATTCCGGTACTAGTACTCGCACATTCTCTGATAGAGAACGGGCTAGCAGGGAAACGGGTAAAGAGTTACCACTCCGTTTGTCTTTTTCAATATCGGGGGAAAATTACCCGACATTCACAGGGTCTGTGCGGGAATAGGCCAACTGGAGAGAAACTCGGTTCCCGTATTCGCTAATAGTAAATGATGGTGGCTCGAACGGACGCGAGCACCACTGACCGAGGGTGCGAACGCAGCGACACTCGAGACCGGGATCCGGCCCTCGTCATCTCCAGGGTGTTTGCGACCGGTACTCACCTGTCAGACTCACCAGCCAGACTCGAGGAGTACCGCCAGCACCAACAGCGCGGTGAATACGTACGTCGTCGCGATGCGCCGTCTCACGGCGACCTCGACCGCCCAGTCACTACGGGTCCACGCGAATACGGTGACCGACGGGACGGGACCGATCACCGTCGCAGTCACCGGAACGACGCTCATCGCACTCGCGGAAAGAACGACGACGCTCGAGGAGACGACGAGCCAACTCGACACGGATCGTGCCCGTTCTGGGCCGAGAACGACGGGAACGGTTCGTTTCCCGATTTCGCGGTCGTGCTCGTAATCGAGGAGATCCATGAGGATCCCGATTCCGGAGAGGAAAACGAAGAGAGCGAGCGCAGTGGTACCGACGGCCCCGGAAACGGTCCCCGTCTGGGTTGCGTAGCCACCGACGACCGCGAGTGCGATCCCTGTGGGATAGTCGACGGTAGTCGTGATCGGGTTCGTATCGAGGTACGGTGCGTGCAGGTACCCGAGCGCGAGCAAGGGGGCGGTTACGCCGACGGCGAGGGCCCCGCTCGTGAACCCCAGCGCGACGAGACAGGGCCCGAACGCGGTCGCGGTGAGTATCGTCGCCGCCCGGAGTTCCGCCGGTGAGAGACGGTTTCGTTCGTCCTCGCCCCGGACGTAGTAGTCGACGTACCCGTCGGTGAGGTGAGCGACGTACACCGCGAGTGCGACGGCAGTCGCGTGAACGGCGGCCGTCGAGATCGACGGGTCGGGTGCGAGAACCGCACCGACGATGGAGACGGCGACCCCGGGAAGAAAGAAGACCGGCTGAACGTGCCGCCAGAGCCCGTCGATCCGTCGCCGCCACCGCCAACGGACTGGCCGTCCTATCACGACCTGCGTGTCGGTTCTCGCCCCCATTATGTGATTCGATCTCGCCCCTCGTGTTCGAAGCCGAAACCCCATATACGGCCGTCGTATGGTGGCGTACACCACAATAATTAATACCCTCGCAAACCGGTGGAACGTATACGAACCAGATGAATTTCATTACCGCATTCGAACGGACGGTGGCACGCCATCCGTGGAAAACGGCTCTTCTCACCGAGGATGGTCGGTCGTTTACCTACGGTGAACTCGACGAGCGGACGACGCAACTTGCGAACGCGCTCGAGGAACGGGCACCTGGCAGTCGCGTCGCGACGCTCGCGCTCAACGGGCCACTCGCCATCGAAACGATGCTCGCGAGTCAAAAACGCGGTCTCGCCAACGTCCAGCTTCCGTTTCGCGACCCGGCGGATACCCTCGCATCGATGCTCGAGGGGCCCGATCCGGACGTCTTGCTGTTCGACGACGCCAACGTCGAGACCGCGCTTGCCGTCCTCGCGCGGCGGGAGTTCGAGGCGGCGATTCACGCTGGAGAACGTGACGTCGACCACGACGACGTCGAGTCCTACGATGCGGTCGTCACCTCGGGAGCGACGACGCCCGTCGAGCCCGCGCCCGGATACGAACATGGCGTCTTCTACACCAGTGGTACGACGACCACGCCGAAGGCCGTGCTGTTCGATCAGGAAGGGATGTGGTACGGGAGCACGCAGGTCGTCATGGAGCACGGCATCGACGAGACCGATACTGCACTCGTCTGTACGCCGTGGTATCACATGGTCACGACGGACGCCTGGATCCTCCCTCACCTGCACGCCGGCGCGACCCTGGTCGTCCAGTCGGACTTCGAACCGGTCGAAACGCTCCGGATGGTCGACGAACACGACGTAACCGGGCTGCTCGCGGTTCCGACGCAACTTCACACGCTCGCGGACGTCCAGGCAGACGAAGGCTTCAACCTCGAGAGTCTCGCGTACCTCCGGACGGGTGGCTCGATCGTAACCGAAAGTCTCGTCGAGAAGACGACGGAGTATCTCACTCCCAACCTCTACAACACCTACGGACTGACCGAGGGTGGTCCAAACCTGACGTTTGCCCACCCCTCCCACCAGGACGGGCACACCGGAACCATCGGCAAGGAGTCGTTCATGTGGGAAGTACGAGTCGTCGAGGCAGTCGACCCGGACGAAGAGCCGGATCCGGAGGCGACCGTCGAGCCAGGCGAGAGCGGCGAGGTCATCGGTCGCTGTCCGGGGATGTCCGACGGCTACGTGGACAACCCGTCGGAAACCGAAGCCCTCTTCGCCGACGGCTGGCTCCGAACGGGTGACTGTGCGGAACTCGACGAGGACGGCTTCCTCTACATCATCGGCCGCGTCGACAACATGCTCATCAGCGGCGGCGAGAACGTCTATCCCGAGGAGGTCGAGGAGGTCGTCGAAACTCACGACGCAGTCGAGGAAGCCGTCGTCGTCGGCCTCGAGGACGAGCAGTGGGGGCACAAAGTCGCCTGCGTGGCACGGTTGTCCGACTCGAGCGACGTCGACGTCGACGACCTCGACCGGTACTGCAAGGACCACGACCAACTCGCGAACTTCAAGCGACCGCGGGAGTACGTCCTTACCGACGAGGAGTTACCGCGAACGGACACCGGGACGATCCAGCGCGAAGACGTGTTCGCGGAGTTCTTCGGCTAGCACTCGCCATCGCG
Source organism: Natrarchaeobaculum aegyptiacum (assembly GCF_002156705.1). NCBI lineage: Archaea > Methanobacteriati > Methanobacteriota > Halobacteria > Halobacteriales > Natrialbaceae > Natrarchaeobaculum > Natrarchaeobaculum aegyptiacum. Next base: position 3,295,726 of record NZ_CP019893.1, on the reverse strand, counting down.
AGTCCGAGACGAATTGGTTCGCTACGCCCGCCTCGTTCTGTATATTCGTTTTCCCGGTCAATTCGAGCGTGGGGTGTCGACTCAGAACGGTGGAGGGAGCGTCGGTGGTGGATGCAGTTCGGCGAGGGTGGATTACACGGCAAACCCGGCCGGCGAGGTCCGATCAGAAGGGGTACTCACGAGGGTCGTGCTGGATCGAGATCCACTTCTTCTCGGTGATCTCGTCGAGGAAGTCCTCGGTGTTGTACCCACCCATGCCGGACGCCCCGGTCCCGCTGAACGGGACGTGAGCTTCGTCGTTGATCGGCTGGTCGCCGATGTGGACCATTCCGGTCTCGAGTCGGTCGGCGATCTCCATCGCGGTGCCGAGGTCGCCAGCGTGGACGGACCCGGAGAGACCGAACTCCGTCGCGTTGGCCATCTCGACGGCCTCGTCGACGTCGGAGTACGGGATCACCGGTGCGATCGGGCCGAAGTGCTCGTTGCACGCGGCGGCCATGTCGTTGGTCGCGTCGGAGATGACCGTCGGCGCGACGACCAGCGAGTCTTCGACGCCCTCGAGGTCGACGACCTCGCCGCCGGTCTCGAGGGTCGCGCCGGCCTCGATCGTCTCCTCGACGTACTCGAGCATCTCGTCACGCTGGACCTCGTCGATCACGGGGCCGAGGTGGACCTGCTCGTGAGCGTTCCCGGCGACGAGTGACTCTGCGCGCTCTGTGAGTCGGTTGACGTACTCCTCGTAGACGTTCTCGTGAACGAGGTGGCGGTTGATCGAGATGCAGACCTGTCCCTGGTGGATGAAGCTACCGAAGACCGCGCCGTCGATCGCACGGTCGAGGTCCGCATCCTCGGTGACGATGTGGACGTTGTTTCCGCCGAGTTCCATCGCGGGCGTCGCGAGGTTCTCGCCGGCGAGTCCGGCGACGTGTCGGCCGACTTCGGTCGAACCGGTGAACGCGACGACGTTGCTTTCGGGGTGGGAAGCGACGTGGTCGCCGATGTCGGAGCCGCGGCCGGTGACGACGTTGATGACGCCGTCTGGCAGGTCCGTATCCTCGAAGAGCTTCGCGAACAACAACCCGCCGACGATCGGGGTGTTAGTCGACGGTTTGAGGACGACCGTGTTCCCGGCGGCGATCGCCGGCAGCACGGCTCGCGCCGAGAGGTTCAGCGGGAAGTTCCACGGCGAGATGACCGTGACGACGCCCTTTGGCTCGCGCTTGACGACGTGCTCTTTCCCCGGAATGTTCGACGCCGCGTGCTCGCCTTTCATCCGACGGGGCAGCGTCGCCGCCTCCATCGCCTGGTCGGCCGCGAGTTCGTGTGCCGTGTGGCCGTAGCCGGCCATCCCCCCACACTCGTGGCTCATCAGTTCGACCAGTTCCGCTTCGTGCTCCTCTAAGTTGTGCAGGAACTGCTCGATGACCTCCTGTCGAACGGCTGGTGGCGACTGAGCCCACTCCTCCTGTGCGGTCGCCGCCGCTTCGTAGGCCGCGTCGACGTCGGCTTCCGTGCCGGCCGGTACCTCCGCGAACACCTCTCGAGTCGATGGATCTTCGACGGAAATGCTCTCGCCGCCGCCCGTGACCCACTGACCGTCGATGTACAGTGCGTTCCAGTCAGCTGTGTGTGAGACCGTTTCTGGCATAGCCAGCTATCCATATTTTGTCCACCTACATATGCGTGTGGTTACACCGAAGTCACCACATTGACGCGGGCGAATCGGTATCGGAACAGCCGACCACGACCGATCTGTCGAGATACGGGGCACTCGCGGCCGACACATCCGATCGATCCTCCACCGTGGGTGGCTGAGGTGCGATCCTCGAAGACGTCGAAGCGGCTGTAATTCGCGTCGACGGACTCTAATTTCCGTCGCTAAGGGAGTGGCCGAACAGTATCTGGCGGCGTGGAAAATAGCACCGGTCGTGCGGGCCGGACAATATGATGAAGGAAAAATCATTGGCTGATCCTATATAATTTCCTTCATTAATCTAGGAGCGGAGGCGGGGGAGCGAGTTTCCTGGACTGTACGCACGAATCTCGGCCAACGTCTGTGGTTTCTGGAGGACACGTGCTGACCGGTAGTCGACTCGTTACGTAGTCCACAGGTGAGCCAATACTGCTCGTAGAAAGCCGATACAGTGACTGATACACGCTCGCTGGTGATCAGATCCCAGTTTCGTATGACGTCTCAACAGGTCATCTGAATTGTATTATATTTTCCCATAGCTATTGGCCAGTGTCGTGTGCCACAGCAGAAGTCTCCACCAGCCAACCGGTCGTAACTGGCCACCTGATCGTTCAACCACCACGGTCGGTGTGTTCGACTCACGTGGGACTCGTCAGAATCTCACATGGCAAATGTGTATAGTACCGGCGAAATTCACTGGGTTTTTTAGGGGTGAGCGGTGCTGGTGTAGTATGCAATTGCACAACAGGGAGGTCCGACAGGACGTCCGCGAACTCGGGGCACTTCTCGGGGACGTCATCGAGGACCAGACCTCACGCGATGCATTTGACACCGTCGAATCATGTCGGCGGTCCGCCATCGACTACCGATCAGGGAACCTCGAATCCCGTGAGCCGCTGGTGACGGAACTTCGGAACCTGTCACCACACAAACAGCGAATCGTCGCTCGCGCGTTCACGACCTACTTCGAGTTGATCAACCTCGCCGAAGAGCGCGAACGCGTGCGGACGATTCGCACCGAGTCACACGAGGGAACCCTCGAGAACAGTCTCGAGGCCGTTGCGGACGAACTCGCCGAGACAGACGTCGAGGCCGTCCAGCAGATCCTCGACGACGTCCTCATCGAGCCGACGTTCACCGCCCACCCGACGGAGGCACGTCGAAAGACCGTCAAATCGAAGCTCAGGGAGATCTCCACGGCACTCGAGACGCTCGACGAGCGGCTGTTGACCGAGAAAGAAGGATCGCAGGTCTGGCGCGACGTCGATGCGGAAGTGACGAGTCTCTGGCAAACGCCACAGGTACGGAACCGACAGCCCGAACCCGAAGACGAGGCCCGAAACGTCCAGTGGTACCTCGAGAACACGCTGTTCGACGTCGTCGGAGAGGTCTACGACGAACTGGCCGACGCCATCGACGAGGCGATCGACGCCGACCTCGAGATCCCCAAACTGTTCGAGTTCCGTTCGTGGGCCGGTAGCGACCGCGACGGGAACCCCTTCGTCACGCCCGAGGTGACCGAGACCACCCTCGCGCGCCAGCGCGAGGTCGTTCTCGAGAACTACCGGGACGAACTCAAGCGCCTCTCCGGCGTGGTGAGCCAGGACGGCCACCGGGTCGACGTCGGGCCGGAACTCGAGGCCTCACTCGAAGCGGACCTCGAGCGTCTGCCGGGAAGTGCGCGGACGGCGACCGAGCGGTATCCGGACGAACCCTACCGCCAGAAACTCAAACTGATGCGCGAACGGCTCGACCGCGTCGGTGACGTCCGCCCCGGGGGCTACGACGACGCTGCCGAACTGCGGGCGGACCTCGAACTCATCGCGAGGAGCCTCCGTGATAACGGTGCAGCGAGCGTCGTCGAGGCCCACGTCGATCCGCTTCGCCGGCAGGTCACGACGTTCGGTTTCTCACTCGCCAGCCTCGACCTCCGGGATCACCGCCAGAAACACACCGACGCCATCGCCGAGGCGCTCGAGCGCGAGGGCATCGAGTACAAGCGCCTGAGCGAGGACGAGCGCGTCGAGTTCCTCACGGATGCAATTTGCCAGGACGAGTCGGTGATCGATCTCGCGCAGGTCGGTGATCTGTCGGACGACGCGGCTCGCGTTCTCGAGCTGTTCGACCGGCTGGCCGACTGGCAGGCCGAGTACGGCGTCGAGGCGATCGACACCTACTGCATCTCGATGACTGAAGAGCCGAGTCACGTCCTCGAGGTGCTCTTCCTGGCCGATCAGGCCGGCGTCGTTTCCCTGCCCGAACACTGCGGGCTGGACGTGGTGCCGCTGCTCGAGACCGAGTCTGCACTCTCGGGGGCCAAGCGCATCATGGGGACGCTGTTCGAGAACGAGGCCTACGCGCAGGCACTCGCCGCACGTGGCCAGACCCAGGAGATCATGCTCGGCTACTCCGACTCGAACAAGGAGAATGGGTTTCTGGCGGCCAACTGGTCGCTGTACAGGAACCAGCGCCGCCTCGGCGAGATCTGTGACGAGTACGACGTCACCATGCGGCTGTTCCACGGCCGTGGCGGCTCGATCTCTCGCGGCGGTGGACCGATGAGCGAGGCCCTGCTCGCGCTGCCGAACTCCACTGTGACGGGACAGGTGAAGTTCACTGAACAGGGCGAGGCCATCGCCGAGAAGTACGGCAACCCGCGGATCGCCGAGCGCAACATCGAGCAGATGCTCAACGCCCAGCTACGGGCGCGACTGTACGCGCTCGACCAGCCCGAAGAGGCCGTCGAGGACGAGTGGATCGAGGCCATGGAGACGATGGCCGACGCCGCCCGCCGGGAGTACCGCGACCTGCTCGAGAGCGACGGCTTCGTCCGCTACTTCGAGGAGGCGACGCCGATCACGGTGATCGAGGACCTGAACCTCGGCTCCCGACCGGCCTCTCGAAGCGGCGAGCGAACCGTCGAGGACCTGCGGGCGATCCCGTGGGTGTTCTCCTGGACCCAGTCGCGGTGTATCCTCCCCGGCTGGTACGCCGTCGCCTCGGGGATCGACGCCTACCTCGACGATGGAGGCTCCGTGGCTACGCTTCAGGAGATGTACGACGAGTGGCCGTTCTTCCGGTCGACGCTCGACAACGCGGCCCTCTCGCTCTCGCGGACCGAACTCGAGATCGCTGCCCACTACGCCGACCTCGCCGACGAACAGCGTCGTGAGAAGTTCTTCCCACGCCTGTCCGAGGAGTACGAACGCGCAGTCGAACTGGTCACCGAGATCGGCCAGCGCGACCAGCTACACACCCGTGACTGGCTCGGCGAGAATCTCGAGCGTCGGAACCCGTACGTCGACCCGTTGAACCTGTTGCAGACGTATCTGCTCCGTCAGACCCATCGGACCGACGTTGAGGAACGCACCCTCCGGCTGACGGTCAAGGGAATCGCTGCGGGGATGAAGAACACGGGCTGATCGAGTCTTACCAGCCCGACCTGAACACGGTTCGTCGAACCACCGGGACGACTCGCAATCCGATAGCCCGGTCGGCCCTCACTCGAGAGTGACGGTCAGTACAGCACCGAGAACAGCAAGAACTGGAGCGGGACGAGGAAAACGATCGTCGCCAGCGAACACGCGGCAGTGGTTCGGATCAACTCGCGGGTGTCGACGACGTCCTGAGCGAGGATGACGATGAGGACGGCCGACTGGTAGGGGAAGAAGTACGCACTTAGAGCGATCGCTTCGGCCATCAACACGGGCGTCATCGGGAGCCCGGCGGCCTCGGCGTAGGAGATCACCACCGGCGTCAGGACGCTCGCGACCGCCAGCCCCTCCATGAAAAAGGAGAGGCCGATGGCCGTGAGGAAGACGATCGAGAGGATCACCGCGAGGTGAGCGTCAGAGGGGATAACATCGAGGATTGAGGTGGCGGCGTCGTCGGTGAAACCGGTGTGCGCGAGGCCGTCGCCGATGGCGAAGACGGCGGCGTAGAAGAACAACAGGGTGAAGTCGACGTCGGAGCCAGCGGATTCGAAGTCCGCGACGCCGATGCCGGGCAGGAACGCGAGCGCGACGACGACGACGGCGCCGGTGACCGGGTGGAAACCGTGGACGAAGTCGGTGACCCAGATGCCGACGCCGAGCAGGAGGAAGACGAGCATGCGTCGTTCGGTCCCGGTGGGGTCGGGCAGCGAGCCGGTAGTGATGTCGACGCCGCTTCCTGCCGGTGGACGAAAGAGCACGTAGACGACCGCTACCACGAGGAAGACCCGCGTCAGTCCCATGATCGGATACATGTGGAAGAGCCACTCCGACCAGGTGATCGTGTGGTCGCCGATCGACCGGCCCATCCCCGAGATGATGATGTTCGGGAGATCCGCCGTCAGAATGCCTGACGACCCATACCAGCTCGCGAAGATCGGCCCCAGGAAGAGGCCGACTTTCGCTTTCCGGGACTCGAAGTTCTCGCCGACCTCGATCAGGATCGGGGCCAGCACGAGGACGCGGATGAGCGCCGAGGGGATGAAGAAAGCGAGCAGGTGTGCGGCGAGAGAGAGCGCCAGCAACGCCCGCCTGTAGGCTCGAAGGCCGTCGGTGAGTGATGCCGGAACGCTCCGTTTCAGGAGCCACTGCCCGATCCAGCTCGCGAGACCGCTCCGGCGAGTCGCTTCCCCCATCAGGAGGCCGAAACCGATTAGCCACGTCGCTGGCGACTCGAAGCCGGTGAGTGCGAGGTCGGTCGAGAACGCGAGTCCGATGAGTGCGATCCCGAGCAATCCAGTGTATGCAGGCGAGATCGGCGTCAGCACCCACAGGACGATACAGAAGACCGTGATCGCGAGCATGACCGACGCGTCGCCCCAGCCGGCCAGCCCGACGCCGACGGCTGCGGCGAGCACGATCGCGAGGAAAAACGCTGCTTTCGGTGACCCGGTGAGCCGCTCGACGACACCGACTGAGTTCATCTACTCGAAATCTATAGAGGTGGTCAAAATGACTCCGGGTTGCGGCAGTCGTCGCCGGTGATCACCTTGCGGTGCACGTGATCGACGATGACACCGAGTACAGGCTCGCACGATCGGTCCACCCGGCTGACCGCGGGCGCGCTCGAGTCGTCTCTGACCAGATCGACATCGGGACAGACCAGATCGGCGTCGGGATGACGACCGTCAGCGACCAGCCAGCCAACCCCGAACCGGCGGCTCCCGCCGGCAGGACGAAGGCTTTCGGCCTCGGCTGGTGCGAGGCGACCGAATCATCGCGATTTCGTCGAGGTGACGTGGACCTCGGTCCAGCACGAGTCCCGGGAGTGCCTGTTCTACCCATCTTCTGGTATCGGTTCTGTGCCGATGCGGTTCGTTCTCCGTTTTCACATACACATACTGATAGATTTCGGAGAGATTTTGGGGGTTCGCTCTGTACCGTGCAGGTGATGTTACACGCGAACGGCACGTTACTGACCATCGACGTCGGTGAACGGACCGCGACGACGTCGCGAATCGACGACGTCCTCGAGTCGTTCATCGGCGGCCGCGGCGTCGCGACGAAACTCGCCCACGACCGAATCCCCTTCGACGCGGATCCGCTCGGCCCCGAAAACCGACTCTACCTCGCGACCGGCCCGCTCCAGCAGTCCCGAATGAGCTTTACCGGTCGGATGAGCCTGACCGGTCTCTCGCCGCTAACCGACGGCCTGCTCTCCTCGAACGCTGGCGGCTACCTCTCGCGAAACTTCGTCGACACCGGCCACAGCGTCGTCGAAATCGTCGGCGAGAGCGACGATCTGCTCGCCATCCACGTCACCGACGACGGTGTGGAGTTCGAGGAGGTCCCGGAACTCGAGGGCGCGGAAGTTCCCGACGTGACCGAGGTACTGAACGACCGTCACGGGCTCGAGGCCGAAAACCTCGTCACCATCGGTCCCGCCGGTGAGAACGAAGTTCGGTTCGCGTCCGTGATGACCTACGACGAACGGGCGTTCGGTCGCGGCGGCCTCGGTGCCGTCATGGGTGCGAAGAACGTCAAGACCATGTCCTTCACCGGGGACTCCGCACCGGAGGTCGAGATTCCCGCCGAGGACGTCCAGATGGAACTCCACCAGCAGGCCGCCACGAGCGACGACATCATGCGTCGTCAGGGGACCACGAGTCTCACCGAGTTCCTGAACGACGAGTTCTCCCTGCCGACGCGGTACTACGCCGACATGTCGTTCGACGCTGCGGCGGATATCGGTGGCAACGCCGTCGAGGAGAAAAAATACGAGAAGGCATCGTGTTCGGTCTGTGCCTTTGCCTGCAAGCTTCCCACGCGTGACGAGGAGACGGGCCTCGAGACCGAAGGGCCGGAGTTCGAGACGGTGTTCTCGTTCGGCTCGAACTGTGGCGTCGACGACATCGTCGACGTGATGAAGTCCAACGAACTCTGTGATCGGCTCGGGATGGACACTATCTCCGCCGGAGTGACCGTCGCCGCCTACCTCGCGAGCGAAGACGAGTTCGGCAACGCCGACCTCGTTCACGACCTCGTCGAGAAAATCGCCTACCGCGAGGGCGACGGCGACCTCCTCGCCGAAGGCGTCGCACGCGTCCACGAGGACCTCGGCGTCGACAACTGGGCGATCAAGGGCCTGGAGCTCGCCGCCCACGACGGCCGCGCGGTCAACGGGCAGGGCCTCTCGTACGCCGTCGCGAACCGCGGCGGTGACCACATGTACTCGACGACGATGATCGACGAGTACCACGGCCGGATCGACCCCGAGGGGACCGCCGGTAAGGCCAACGACGTCGTCGAAAACGAGAACCGCAACGCCCTCCGGGACTGCGGAATCGTCTGCCAGTTCGGGATCGGCCGCGCCGTCGAGGCCGAACACTTCGAACTCGTTCTGGACGCCGACTACGACGACCTGCAGGCCGTCGGTGCCCGCGTCGTCGAACTCGAGCGCCACTTCAACAACCAGCGTGGCATGGACGCAGCCGACGACTGGGTGCCCTACGACCTGCCGGACCTCGAATCGTCGATTCAGGAATACTACGACGCCCGCGGCTGGAACGACGACGGCACGGTCCCATCGGATCGCGTCGACGCGTCAGCGAGTGCGGACTGATCGGGACTGACGGGTCATACCCTCACCAGCCGTACAAACACCCACCACCCGGACCACACTCCACGCACTTCTCGCGGTTTTCCCGACGATTACAGCCGCCCGCCCTCGATCGGCGGGTACAGCCGAACCCTGTCTCCGGCTTCGAGCGGCGTCTCGAGACCCTCCTCGAGCCGCAGGTGTCTCGCGTTCACCGAGACGTTCGCCGTCGACTGGAGGTCGCCGTCCTCGAAGAGGAGGTCGTCCAGTTCGGGGTAGTCGGCAGCGAGGGACTCGAGGAACGTCCCGACGGTTCCGTCGGTTGGCGGATCACGGGTGAGCGTCTTCTGGTCGACCGCCTCCCGCAGCGGCCCGTAGAAGTCACAGGTCACGGACATACCCGTCGGTTGTCGCCCCGCCGGCATAATTCGTTCGCTGCCTCGAATTCGACCGCCTCTACCGCGTTCGCACCACCAAAGTATTCATCTCCAACACTGTTAAATAGCGGTGAGCCGATTGGTCGGCCGTATGCCGCTTGATGCAGCGATAGTGGGTCCTGGGAACATCGGGACCGACCTCATGTATAAGATCCTCGATAGAAGTGAGACGATCACCCTGCAGCGGATGATCGGCATCTTCCCCGTCGAGGAATCAGACGGCCTGCAGGCGGCCGTCGACGAAGGTATCGACGTCGGCACGGAGGGTATCGACAGCGTCCGTGAACACGCAGACGAGTTCGACGTCGTCTTCGAGGCGACGACCGCAGGTGTCCACGCACAGCAGGCACCGGTCTACGAGGACCTCGGACTGTTCGCGATCGATCTCACGCCCGCCGCGGTCGGCCCCTACACCGTCCCGGCGGTCAACGCCGAGGACGTGATCGGCACCGAAGACAACATCAACATGGTCACCTGCGGCGGCCAGGCGACGATCCCGCTCGTCCACGCGGTCGACCGCGTTGCCGATGTCGAGTACGCCGAGATGATCTCGACCATCTCTTCCGAAAGCGCCGGTCCGGGAACCCGCCAGAACATCGACGAGTTCACCCAGACCACCGCCGCCGGCCTCGAGCAGGTCGGCGGCGCTGACGAGGCCAAGGCGATCATCATCCTCAACCCTGCCGAACCACCGATCCTGATGCGTAACACCGTCTACACCACAGTACCCGACACCACGGACGTCGATGAGGTTCGCGACTCCGTCGCCGAGATGGAAGCCGAGATCCAGACCTACGTCCCCGGCTACGACGTCACCCTCGAGCCGGTCGTCAAGGACGAATCCGACGTGGGGTTCGAGCTGGGCGACTCCATCGTCATCACGACCATGCTCGAGGTCGAAGGTGAAGGCCAGCACCTCCCGCCGTACGCCGGCAACCTCGATATCATGACCAGCGCCGCACTGGGCGCCGCAGAGCGCGTCGAGGCCCACGGGCTCACCGCCACACCCGTCGGAGGTGAGCGCGATGACTGACAGCGATGTGCGCCTGATCGACATGACCCTGCGCGACGGCATGCATGCCGTCGACCACCAGTTCACCCCCGAACAGATGGCCGACGTCGCCAGCGCGCTCGACGAGGCGAACATGGACGTCGTCGAAGTCTCCCACGGCGACGGCATGGGCGGTTCCTCGATCAACTACGGCTTCGCCGCCGCCGACACCGAGGCGTACCTCGACGCCGTCGTTCCGGAACTCACCGACACCAGACTCTCCGTACTCCTGTTACCCGGCATCGGCACCGTCGAGGAACTCGACCTCGCCGTCGAGAAGGGTGCGGACATGTGCCGCATCGCCACCCACGTCACCGAAGCCGACGTCTCAGCCGAACACTTCGAGTTCGTCGAAGAACGCGGCCTCGAGGCCAACGGCCTCCTGATGCTCTCACACATGGCCTCGCCAGAGACCGTCTTAGAGCAGGCGAAGCTCATGGAAGAGTACGGCGCAGAGGCCGTCTACGTGATGGACTCGGCGGGTGCGATGCTCCCACAGGACGTTCGCGAGCGCGTGGGCCTCCTGTCGGAAGAGCTCTCGATCGACGTCGGCTTCCACGCTCACAACAACCTCGGACTGGGCATCGGCAACACCCTCGCGGGCATCGAGGCCGGCGCGACGACCGTCGACGGCTGTCTGCGCGGACTGGGTGCCGGCTCCGGCAACGCCCAGATGGAAGTGCTCGTCGGCGTCCTCGAGAAGGCCGGCTACGACGTCTCGCCCGACTTCTTCGGCGTGATGGACGCCGCCGAGGACGTCCTCCTGCCGATGCTGACTGATGACACGATGCCCGAACTCGACAACGATTCGCTCGTGCTCGGCTACGCCGGCGTCTACTCGTCGTTCCTGCGCCACACCCGCCGGGTCGGCGAGCAGTTCGACCTCGATCCGCGCGAGATCCTGGTCGAACTCGGCGATATGGGCGTCGTCGGCGGACAAGAGGACATGATCACCGACGTCGCCGCCCGGATGGCCGGCGACGACAAGGCCGCGACCGCCGACTCGGAAGCCGACGACTGATCGACGACAATCGGATCACAGCACCCCTGACACCACCCCGGTCACCACCACCCCGGACCACTCACGGAATCCCGACGCCGGATTCCACTCGCACTTCTCTCGCGTGCCCCACTCGTGTCGAGTCACCGCTCGGTTCGGCTCACCCGACCTCGCGTTCCCCTGCTCGGTCGCCCTGCTCACGCCTTCTCACGAATCAGCTCGCTGGTGAGTGATTTCAGCCGCGTCTACAGGGCCCAGTCGACCAGCTCGAGAGACGGGACTCGAGCCGGGCACTGGAGACGAAGAACTCGGTGTGTGCTCACTCGAACGGTTCGACGAGTTCGAGCCCGTACCCGTCGGGGCCCTCGAGGAACGCGACGCGGGCGCTGGCTCCCTCCGAGTCGAGGGGGCCACGCTCGAGGCTGCAGTCGGTCTCTTCGACGAGACGGTCGACCATCGCGTCGGTGTCCTCGACCGTGAGGGCGATGTGGTCGATGCCGGCCGGTTCCGGGACCTCGCGGTCGGGGTCGCACTTGAACTGTAACTCGACGTCGTCGTCGCCGGCGACGTAAACGTTGGTCGCGCCGTCGCCACTCACGAACTCGTTGGTCTTCTCGAGGCCGAGCGTGTCGACGTAGAACTCGAGCGTTTCTTCGATGTCCGAAACCCAGATGGCGGTGTGGAGTACGTCCATACTGGGAAGTTTTCGCACGATACAATAAATCGCCCGGATCCAGTGCTGTGAACGCGGTCAGTCTTCCGGCTCGGGTTCCATCACCGTCACGACCGGCCGATCCGACGAGAGGTGCACCGACTGGGTGACGCTCCCGAGCAGCGCCTTGCCGATCGGCGTCCGCTTTCGCCCGCCGATCACGACGTAGTCTGCGTCGTGGGCCTCGGCGACCTCGAGGATCTTCTCGGTTGGTTCGCCCAGTTTCCCGACCGCTTCCACGGAGAACCCGCCCTCGACGACGTCTCCTGCGATCCGCTCGGCGACGCGCTCTGCATCCGCGACTGCGTCGTCGAGGTAGTAGTCCGTCTGTCGGTCCATCCGATCTTCGGCCTCCGCTTCCGTGACGACGTGGACGACCACGAGACCCGTCCCGAGGCCGGCGGCCAGTTCGTGGGCTGTCGACGCGACGCGCGTCGATCCGTTGCCTCCGTCGACTGCGGCGATGATTGCCATGTGTTCACGATGCAACGCGGAGTGCATAAAACAACCGCCGAGCCCAATCCAGCGGGACGTGAAGTTTATGTGAGGGGTGTCCGTTGTGGCTGATAGTTATCAGCCGACACATGAAAATCGACGCCTTCACCCACGTACTGACCGAATCGTTCTACGAGACATTACTCGAGGAGTACGAATTCCAGGGGCTGAGCGGGTCGCCGTCGTTTCTCTGGGACATCGAACAGCGACTGGCCGACATGGACGAGTTCGGCATCGACAAGCAGGTGCTGACGATCGCTCTCCCGCCGCTGTGGCAGGGGATGGACGACGAGACCGCACTCGAGTTGACGAAACTCGCCAACGACGAGATCCGGGCGATCACCGACGAGCATCCGGACCGATTCATCCCCGTCGGAACCATCCCGAAGGTTAGCGAGGAGTTCATGGCCGAGTTCGACCGCTGCGTCGACGACCTCGACATGGTCGGCATCCAGATCTTCTCGAACATCGACGGGGAGCCGCTCGACCGACCGCAGTTCGACCCGCTGTTCGCGAAAGCCGACGAGACCGACACGCCGCTGTGGCTCCACCCACAGCTCCACGAGTGGTACGACTGGGCCAGTGAGTACATGGACCACCGGCTCTTTGGCTGGCCGTTCGATACAACCCTCGCGCTCTCGCGACTCGTCTTCGGCGGCGTCACCCAGAAACACGACTTCGACCTCGTCGCCCACCACGGCGGTGGGATGATTCCGTACTACGAGGGCCGTATCAACGGGTTCTACGAGACTCGCCAGCAGTACCCCGAAAACTACGCCGACACCGACCTCCCCGACCTCGAGCAGCCGGTCAGCGACTACTTCGCGGAGTTCTACACCGACGCCTGCCTCGGTGCCTCTGTCGCCGCCCACGAGGTCGCCTACGACTTCTTCGGTGACACGCTCCTCTACGGCACCGACTACCCCTTCGGCCCCGGCCGCGGTCGCGCCGGCATCGAAAACGGCATCGCCGCAGTGGAGGCAATGGATGTCGACGACGATGATCGCGAGGCAATCTACGCCGGAAACCTGCTCGACCTGCTCGAGTAACTCCAGCGATGTCGCGACCCACGAAAACAATTATATACGATACTTGCAAATTTTCGCTCGAGTCGCCGTAAGGGGACCCTGACGAACTCACTGCGACCACCGACGAAGCCATGATCACGAACTCACCACTCGCCAAACTCGGACACGTTGCGACGCACACGCCCGACCTCGAGGAATCGCTCTGGTTCTTCGAGGAGGTACTCGGGTTGCACCTCGTCGAACGAGACGGTTCGACGGCCTATCTGCGCGGCCAGCGCGACTGGGACCATCACACCCTGAAGGTGATCGAATCCGGCCAGAAAGGCGTCGACCACATCGCTTTCCGCACGCGAAGCGCCGAGGCACTCTCGGAGCTGACCGAGCAGTTCGAATCGGAGGGAACCGACGTCACCTACGTCGACGGTGACGAGGAGGTCGGCCACGGCGACGCCATTCGCGTCGAGAAATTCGGCCATCCCTACGAATTCTACTACGATGTCGACCAGCCCGACGCGCCGGAGGGCCAGCGATCCGGGCTCAAGAACCGCATCTACAGCGAGTCCGTCGCGAACCGGATCGCCCCGCGCCGAATCGACCACGTCCACGTCCAGGACGAAAACGAGACCGCCAGGGCCCACGCCGCCTGGCTCGAGGAGGAACTGGGCTTTCGCCTCAACGAGCGCTACCGTGGCGACGACGGCGAACTCTGGGGCTGGTGGTTCGCGGTCACGGCCCTTCCCCACGACATCGCCATCCACCGCGAGCCCGCGGGCGAACCCTCCGGGTTCCACCACCTCTCGTACCACCTCGACAGCCTGCAGGACCTCTGGACCGCCGCCGACATCCTGAGCGAACACGGGATCGAACCCGACGGTGGACCGGGACGTCACGCGATCACGCGTGCCGACTTCCTCTACGTCTCCGACCCGGCCAGCGACTTTCGGATCGAGTTCTTCGCGGGGCCGGGCTACCTCAACTTCGAACCTGACTGGGACCCCATCGAGTGGAGCGCAGACGAGATCGGCGGCGAAACTAACCACCAGTGGGTCGGCGAAGGTCCCTCCTGGGACGGGATCGGATACGCCAGCGAGTAACCCGGACACGTCCCCCAGACCCCACACCTGCGGACGACACCCGCTTCTACGCGTCGTCTCACTCGAACCACACCCGTTCTGCGTGACGCCTCGTCGTGAGCCCGTGCTGTCCCCGGGGTGCCCCGCGACGGGTGCTCGCCGATCCGTGAAAGACGGTACCATTAAATGAGTGCTCACCAATCACGGGACACGGATGAGCCTCCCCGAGGACACACTTGACGAATTCGCCGAAACGCTGTACAACGCACAGGTCAACTCCGATCCCGTGCCGCCGATATCTGACGAGGAGGAACTGACCACCGCCGATGCCTACGACGTACAGGCCGGCGTCGTCGATCGACTCCTCGGCGACGACGGCGCGATCGCCGGCCACAAACTCGGTCTCGTCAGCGAGGCCAAGCAAGAACAGCTCGGCATCGACGAACCGATCTTCGGCTACGTCCCCGACGACACCATTCTCGAGGGGCCGATGATTCCGACCGAGGAGCTGATCGCCCCCCGACTCGAGGCCGAAATCGGTCTCATCCTCGGCGAAGACCTCGAGCCGCCGGTCTCACCGACGGACGTCCTCGTGGCGACTCGCGCTGTCGTCCCGGTGATCGAAATCCTCGAGAGTCGGTTTCAGGGCTGGACGATTCCCTCCGCACAGGACGTCATCGCCGACCAGACCTCAGCCGGTCGCGTCTTCGTCGGTGAATCCCTGCGCGACGTGACCGACGTCGACCTCGCGATGGAGAGCGTCGTCATCTCGGTCAACGGCGAGGTCGAAGAGACAGGCACCGGGGCCGACATCATGGGCCACCCCGCACGGGCCGTCGCCTGGCTGGCGAACCGACTCGAGGACCGTGACGACCGGCTCGAGGCCGGCGAACTGGTCATGACCGGCGGCATCAACGCGGCCATCGACATCGAACCGGGTGACGTCTACCACGCCAAATTCGGTTCGATCGGCGATATCGAACTGCGCGCCGAGTGAAGAGCGGCCACCACGACCGTCTCGTTTCGGCCGCTCTGTGTGTTGAATCTGAAAACGTTCTACAGGCGCCACCGAATCGATTCTCGAGCCCGGTTAGCGGTACTTGATGTCGAGTGCGATCTGGTTGGCCGTACTCTTGACCTGGCCGATCAGGTCGTCGTCGAACCCCCGGTCACCGAGTCTACTGGTCGGCGTCGAGACGCTGATCGCGCCGAGAATCTCGTTGTCCGGCCGGATCGGCGCTGCGATACAGCACAGCCCCTCGGTCCGTTCTTCGAGGTCTGTCGCGTACTCCTGTTCGCGAACGGTCTCGAGTTCCTCGAAGAGGCGGTCGCGGTCGGTGATCGTGTTTTCGGTCTCTGCTGGGAGTCCCCACTGGTCTAAGATCTCGTCGACTCGTTCGTCGGAGAGATACGCCATGATCGCCTTCCCGATCCCGATGTTATGCAGACGGAGTCGATGACCGAGCTGGGTATCCAAATTGACGGCATACTCGCCTCGAGCCTGGTAGAGGTAGACGCTCTGGCCGTTCTCTTCGGTCGCGAGGTTCACCAGCATCCCCGTGTCGTCGGCGAGCGTGTTCGCCTTCGGACGACCGTGTTCGTAGATGAGGTAGTTGCTTCGAACGTAGCCGCCGAGGGTCAGAAATTGCAAACTGAGGGCGTACTCGTTGCCGTTTTTGACGACGTATCCGTGCTTGCGAAGCGTACTCAGGTGGTTGTGGATCGCCCCCTTGGTCATCTCGAGATCCTCCTCGAGCTGGTAGATCCGGGCACCGTCGAGTTCCCTGAGTTTCTCGACGATCAGCAACGACTTTTCGGTCGTGCGCACCGGGTGATTCGCTTCTTTTGTCATACGAATCAGCATGGTATAGCCCCACATAATGGTTTTCAATTGGAAAACAGGTACGGCGATGTGACGGAAGACCGCGCTCCCCCGGTTCAGCCGACGTGCCCGACGAGCGATCCGATCGACGTAAACTCCACCGTGATCGAATCGCCCGATTCGACGTCGACCGCTGGTGTCAGCGACCCGCTCAGGACGAGGTGACCGGCCTCGAGCGAGCCACCGACCTCCTCGAGCGTGTTCGCGAGCCAGGCAACGGCGTTGGCAGGATTCTCGAGTACTGCCGCTCCGACGCCAGAGGCCGCCAGGTCGCCGTTGCGGTACAGTTTCACGCCCTCGAGCGAGAGGTCGAGTCCGTCGGGGTCACAGCGCGTCTCGCCGGTGAGGTACAGTGCCGAGGAGGCGTTGTCGGCGATCGTATCCTCGATTCCGATGTCCCAGTCGCGGATCCGGCTGTCGATGATCTCGAGCACGGGCAGCACGAATTCGGTCGCCGACAGCACGTCGAAGGCGGTGACCGGCGGCTCGAGGTCGTCCGCGAGGACGAACCCGATCTCGGGTTCGACGCGCGGGGCGATGAGGTCGGCGGCGGGGATCGAACGTCCGTCGACGTACATCGTGTCGAGGAGGCGGCCGAAGTCGGGTTCTGAGACGCCCAGTTGCTCCTGGATACCATCGCTCGTGAGCCCGATCTTGTGTCCCTCGACGGTCGCGCCGTCGGCGATACGGCGGTCGACGAACGCAGACTGTACCGCGTAGGCATCCTCGATGGTCAGGTCGTGAGCGTCCGAGAGTCGGTCGATCGGCTCGCCCGTCTGCAACGCGTCGTACAGTGAATCAGCGAGTCGATCTCGGGTGTCGTCCTCGAGTGACATACGTACGCGAGGTCGGTCGACCATCAAATAGGTGCGGGGTTCGGCGTCGTAGCGAAGATCGTATCCAGACGCGGCCCCCACGCATTTTGTTTTGATCGTGAAAACGCATCTGGTTCCACGGTATACTGGGCCGGGTTGCGACGTTTACACAGGTACCTCCGTAAACGATCGAGGTGAAACGAATGGGGGCTCGTTTCCCATCACCGAAATCGTAATTTACGCTAGTACACCTGTATAGACTGGACGACTCGATACTGGTTCACACGGCGCGTGGGCCCACGTTTCCAGTGTCGGTCACTCGAAGGTCGTTTTGCTGAAGAAAATTGGGCACAATTGCACCGTTACTACCCGGATTCTGACGGTTCTGCATCGCGTTCGTTCGAGTGACTGTCCCGTTGCGGCATCGATCGTTCGGTGGCCCCGGGCGTCGTTCGATATCCTATGGGGCCGATGCTACCGGAAATGACGCATCAATATTATAGTCTGAAATCATATATGTTTCTTTCAGTTCGTGATCGGGGACCAGCGTTCGTTCCCAGTCATTCGACCATCTCTCGACCTCTCGCCACCGAACGGCCGTTTTCCGACCGGCGACGTATCCGTTCTGCAACGGCTTCTCGACTAGGGGTGACCGGATCAGTTCCCAACCCACAGGCTGTCGTTGCTGGCCTACTGGACGGTTCAGCCGGAGCAGGTGCAACCCTCGGACTCGAGTCGACGGTCGTCTCGAAGAATCGGCATATAATCATCTATTTGACTGAAGTGTAGAAATGTTCTTCTTCATATAGTAACTGGACGCGTGCCAATTCTGGACGAGCGTCGACGTTCAGGCGTCGCTCGTGGTGAGTGGCTGCAGCCCAGGTTGGAACCTGGGACGCTGGCAGCGGTGACACCGACGACCTGCCAGATTCGAGAACGGGCGATCAGTCCAGCGAGTCGCGTGCACCGGCGACGCCCTCGACGGTCTCGGTGGCGTAGCGCCGATCCATCGGCCGGACGACGATCTCGTCGACGCCGAGGGCTGTGAGAGTCTCGATGTCCTTGGCCACGGATTCGGGATCTCCGACGAGCGGCCACTCCGCGTCGTCCGGCCAGCCCCGGTAATTCGACTCCAGAAGCGCTCTCGCCTGCTCCCGGGCCGCCTCACCGTTCTCGAGGACGAGTGCGTCGCGACGGGCGATGACGGTGTCACCGCCGGCGTTCCGGTACCACTCGATTTTTCGGCGGAGGTCGTCCTCGGTTTCCGATGGGGTCGCGACCCAGGTATCGCCGAGGCGCGCCGCACGCTCGACTGCGGGCTTTGCACTGCCGCCGATGCAGATCCGGGGGCTGGCCGTCGGTGCAACGGAGACCTCCTCGAGCTGGTAGAACTCGCCGTCGTAGGTGACGGCGTCGTCGTCCCACAGTCGGCGGACGATTTCGAGTGATTCCTCGAACCGGGGAACGCGCTCGGCTTTCGGAATCCCGAAGGCCTCGAAGGAGGCGTCCCGGTAGCCAAGCGCACACCAGAGGTCGAACTCGTCGGTCATCGCCGCGATCGTTCCTGCCTGCTCGGCCAGGTGAACGGGATGGTACAGCGGTAACAGAAACAGCGTCGCGACGCGATCGGTCACGCTCGAGAGGCGAGCCGAAATCGGAACGTTCTGCAGGTAACCGCGTCCGACGACGTGGTGGTCACCGGCCTGGACGTACTCGAACCCCGCGTCGGTCGCCGCCCGGGTGGTGTCGAGGACGTCTTCGACGTGTTGATCGGCCGTCCGATCGGCCGGCCGTCCCGAGGTGATCGAGTAGCCGAGGTCGACCGTGCGGGTGTCGGTAATCGTCATAACTGGTACCTATCGTCAGGATTCGTGGTAAGTTACCCGGTTCGTCGGTCCACCGCAGAGGTCGTTTCGACTGGCACGGTCGTATTTCGCGACGTCGAAGACGACGATTTCTCGCTCCTGGCGGTCGATCTGCTGGGATGGCCTGCAGGCCGGCACCCTCGAGTGTCTGTTCCGGCGGGCACGGTTCCGAACCGTTCTCGGCGTGAATCGGTCCGGGAGCTTTTTCGTCTTCGCCGACCGACCGTGTTGCATGACAACACGAATCGGGATGGGCAGAGCACACGACGATCGGCAGTCAGGCGAACGGCTCGAGTGGCGACGTCTCGGCGACCGGTCGCTCGACTTCCCGTCCAATCGAACCGGAGGGAGCTAGATGGACCTCAGCGATTACACCGTTCTCGACCTCTCGTGGTTGCTCCCGGGCCCGTACGGGACGATGTTGCTCGCAGATCTCGGTGCCGACGTGATCAAGGTCGAGGACCCGAACCGCGGCGACTACGCCCGGTGGGCACCGCCGACAGTCAAATCGACCGGGACGGGGGCGCTCTTTCACGCCGTCAATCGGAACAAACGGAGCGTGACGATCGACCTGAAGACCGACGAGGGGCAAGCAGCCTTCCTCGAACTGGCCGAAGACGCCGATGCCATCGTCGAACAGTTCCGGCCGGGCGTGGTCTCACGGCTCGGGGTCGACTACGAGACGGTCCGGGACCGAAACGAGGAGATCGTCTACTGCTCGCTCACCGGGTACGGGCAGGACGGCCCGTACAGTGACCGTGCGGGCCACGACCTGAACTACCTCGGACTCAGCGGGTTTCTCCACCGGACCCGGTCGCGCGACGGGTCGATCCCGGCTGTCCCCGGCTTTCCGATCGCCGACATGACCGGCGGCCTCTTCACCGCATTCAGCGTCGTCGCTGCACTGGCGAGCCGCGAACTCGGCGGCGGCGGCGAGTACATCGACCTCTCGATGACCGACGTGGCGACCGCCCTCGGGACCGGTCTCGCGTGGGAGAGTCTCCTCGAGACGGGTGATCCCGGCGAGGATGGAGCCTTCGCCGGACCGAGCTACGGCGTCTACGAGACTGCCGATGGAAAGTACGTCACCGTCGCCGCCCTCGAAGAGCAGTTCTGGGAGCAACTTCTCGCGGAACTCGACCGGGAAGACCTCAGGGAGTACCACGACGCGACGGGCGAGGACGCCGCCTA